>CAZXFH010000012.1:0-77044 GCA_964640055.1 uncultured bacterium
ACTGTAAAAAGATCCGCAATGATAAGGGCTACTATGAACATCTGGAGCAATACATTGCCGAGCATTCCGATGCGGTTTTTTCCCACGGACTCTGTCTGGAGTGTTTGCAAAAATATTACCCGGAATACAGCAAGCGTGTGATGGAAAAGAAGCCAGGCCCGTAAGAACCGTCAGGTTTACAATTCAATGCAACCGCTGATCATGCCCGGCTGCACGGTGGAAAGATTATGAAAGTCATCAACCTATCCCAATCCAGTTCAATCTACACCGCCAATGTCTATTTCATCCTGGGGGATTACAATACACTGGCCGATGTCAACACACTCATTGACGTGGGCCGGGATCCGGTTATCATCCGGAAAATATTTCAAACAGACTCCGGGGTGGGCAAGCACAGGGTTCAGCAAGTCATCCTGACCCATAATCACTACGATCACACCAGTCTGCTGCCGCTGATCAAACAAAAATTCAATCCCCGCGTGTATGCTTTTTCCGCCAATATAAAAGGGGTGGACCGGTTGCTTCAAGATGGTGACCGGGTGCAAATTGGGGATCGCATGGCAGAAGTGATCCATACTCCCGGCCATACCACCGATTCAATTTGCTTATATTGCCCGGCGGAAGCGGCTCTGTTTACCGGGGATACCCATCTTTTTCTTGAGGCGCCCCCGGCAAACTATTCCGCCGCTTTTATTACGGCCTTGCGCCGGCTCGCGGGGTATAAAATTGATATCCTCTATGGCGGTCATGGTGTTTCCCGGAAGGGAGATTACGGAGCGAAAATCAGAGCGGCTTTAAATCATATCAGGCGAGAAAATAAGCGGGATGCTTGAACCGATGGTATTATGAACCCGCCAGCGGGCTCACCCCAATAAGATTATAGAAAAATGAAACAGCTGGCCGAAGAGCGCACCACCAGTCCGCGTGCTTACTTTAAAAAAGTTTCTTCCAGGAAATCAATCAGCCGGGCGATTTTCTCATCCTTTAAGCGATAATAGATCTTTTTCTTTTCCCGGCGCTTGCGCAGCAGCTTCATTTGAGTCAGCATTTGTAACTGTTGCGACACATTGGAGATCTTACCGGCCTGGATGATCTCCACGATCTCGGAAACGCAATATTCACCTTGTTTGAGCAGACACAGCACCCGGAAGCGAATTTTATTGGAGAGCAGATTGAGCAGGACCAGTAATTTTTTATAATCCCTGTTCCGGGCCCGGAAGTCTTTTTTGACCGCTTTAATTTGTTTTAAGTCCATTTTAAATCCTTTCTGTAAAATAGTTTTTAGACATGCTTTTAAAAAACGACCGCAGATTTATTATCTTTACAAAAATATATAAAATAAATCTTAAAAACACAAAAGATGTTCCGGCCTGCCGACGTCAAGACAAAAAGAACATACTCATAAATCAGATAGATAAATGTTATCTCAAGGTTAATATGATATAAGTTGTTTGTTCAGGCCGGTATATACCGGGCGGTGGTCCGTGGGGTTACCGCCTGGGCATATTGGCTTTTCAGGCGCCTGATCAATTCGGCCACAGAGATGATTTCGTTGATTTTATAGGCATTGGCGCCGGCAAAAGTGTATCCTTCCCGCAGGAACCCCTGCTGGGCTTTGGTCAGGGCCTTAGCAATACAATAGGGTGCGTGGCGAAAATCACAGGTTTTAAGACACTTCCAGGGACACTGAAAGGGTTTGCGCCCCCCATGGGCCACCTCATCGAGAAAAGTATTGCGAATGGCGCGACCGGGGAGGCCTACCGGGCTGTCGATAATCGTCAGGTCTTCTGCCTGACAATTCAGATAGGCGGCTTTAAAGGCCGCCGAGGCATCACACTCATGGGTCGCCACAAAACGGGTCGCCATCTGCACACCGGCCGCCCCCATTTGCAAAAATTTATATATATCACGGCCGCTATAAATTCCTCCGGCAGCGATGACCGGAATGTTTTTACCGGTGGTGTGTTCGAATTTTTGAATTTCAGTCAAGACTTCCGGCACCAGTTTTTCAAGCCGGTAGTGCTGGTCGGTAAGCTGAGCCTTTTTAAAGCCCAGATGGCCTCCGGCCAGGGGTCCCTCGACGACCACAGCATCCGGAACATGTTTGAATTTTTGCCACCAGTACTTAAAAATCAGCCGGGCGGCTTTGGCCGAAGAGACAATGACCGCCATTTTAGTAGCGGAGCAGCGGATTTTTTCCATGGCTAGGGTTTTGGGAAATTTAAGGGGTAATCCGGCGCCCATAAAGACAATATCAACCTTTTCATCAAAGGCTATTTGGATATGCTCATTAAAATCAGAGATGGCCACCATGATATTCACGCCGACCACACCGTCGGTGAGACTTTTTGCTCTGCGGATTTCCCGTTTTAGAGCCCGCTGGTTGGCGGCCCGGTAATTGGTTTTAAAATCGGCTTCCAAGAATCCGATCCCAACGGAAGAAATAACGCCTAATCCGCCGGCTTTGGCCACAGCCGTTGCTAAACCGGACAGGGATATGCCAACGCCCATGCCGCCCTGGATAATAGGAGTTTCAACTCGTAAACCATTAATATCCAACGGGGGTAGTGTCGTAGACCTCAAAACTCAATCTCCTTCATTTGAATGGACTGCATTTAAGTCCTTTCTCTATATTTCTTCCTATAATACAAAATAATAGGCAACCATATTGTAAAAGTAGTGTAAAACCGCAGAATCGACACGGGCACATTCTAAATTAAAGAGGGAAGGATGAAAAAAACACCGTTGATTCTAAGGAAGCCGGTCTGCGAGAGAGAAGCGGCCGAGCTGGCCGGTCCGTTTAGCGCAAGGTACTGCTAAGGAGTCTGATGCATGCAAATGACTCTCCGGCTACGCCAGCTTTGCCGAATTTATTTCATTGTCTGCTGCCGTGCTATCTAACCCGGACAGCACCAGCATCATTATCTATAAAGGTATTGTTCGACTCATAATCATGGGTGCCGTTGGCATCATCATAACTTAAACCATAACTGGAACTGTATTGGATGGTATTATTCTCAATGGTCGGTGTGTTGGTGTCCAGCCAGATAATCGCGCTGTTATCACCGTCCCCGCCGCCGTATTCCAACACACAATTGATCAGTTGACAATTGGCGTCGGCGGCATCTGATCGAAATTCAATATAATCCCAGTATCCTTTTTGCTGAACAACTCCGGAAAAGGTAATCGTTGCTGAGGTTCCATCAGCGATCAAACCGCCGCCATTGCGAACGGTAATGTCCGCACCGGAATCCATCTCGATTAACGTGCCGGCCTCAATCGTCAAAGTGGCGTTATCCTGAACATAGTTCCAGCTGGTCACCCGATAGGGCACGTCCTGACTAAGCCAGGTGGCATCACTGCTTAAGTAGGCCGCGCCTTCAATTAAAATGAAGTCATGGGTGTTGCCGGTATAGGTACCGCTGCCGATATAACCAGCACTTTCAAAGGCGCCATAAACTGGTGATTTATCATTGCCGGTGATGGTATTGCCGGTAAACTCCGGACCCGCTTCATCATCGATCTTTACACCATGCGAACCACTGTAGCGAAGGGTCGAATTTTTAATAATGCCCTTATTTTCAACAATGACAATCGCGCTGTTATCACCGTATCCGCCGCCATATTCCAACACACAATTGATCAGTTTACAATTGGCGTCGGCGGCATCTGATCGAAATTCAATATAATCCCAGTAGCCGTTTTGTTGAAGTGCTGCGGTAATGGTTATCTGTTCTGTGCTACCATCGGCAATCAGGCCACCGCCGTTCCGTACCGTGATATCAGCCCCACCGTCCATTTGCAACGTGACACCGGACGACAGGGTGAGGGTTGCATTTTCCTGGATATAATTCCAGCTGTCAAGCCGATAAGGGACATCATGCTTTAACCAGGTGGCATCCTTTTCCAGATATTCGGCACCATTTAAATAAATGAAATCATGCGTATTACCACTGTAAGTACCAGCGCCAATGAATCCGGCATTGGTAAAATACCCCTCAATGGGTGCTAAGGCGTTGGACGTAACCGTGTTCCCGGCTAATTGTGGTTCAGCGCCGTCTTCAATTTTAATGCCGTTGGAACCACTATGACGAAAAATTGAATTGGTTATCTCAGGCTGGCCTTCAATATACATCATGGCGCCATCTTCACTGTAGCCACCGCCATATTCAACCACGCAATTGATTAATTGACAATCTGTGAAATTGGCATCGTCGCGAATTTCCAGATAGTCCCAGTAGCCGGGCTGCTGGATAGTTCCGGTAAAGGTAATGGCGTCACTGCTGCCGTCGGCGATCAATCCGCCGCCCAAACGCACTGTAATGTCAGCCCCCTGGGCCAGTTGAATGGTCGCTCCCGGTTCAATAGTGACGGTTTTTTCTTCAATATTCAACCAGCTTGTGACCAAATGTACCTGGTCGGCTTTCCAGGTCATGGTCTTTTTTAAATAACCGGAATGTGTGTTTTGAATATTGTTACCCGCAATGTTAGCAAAGGAGTTATTGGTCAGGCTGGGATCGGCTTCATCATTAATGAGAATACCATGCGCCCCGCTATTGCGGATAGCCGAATTCTGAATAGTGGGAGCGCTGCCGTTGATGATCAGAATGGCGCTGTTTTCATTCTCACCCCCACCGTATTCGAATACACAATTAGTAAACTGACATTGGCCACTGTTAGCACCGGATTCAAAATCAATATAATTCCAGAATCCGCTTTGTTTGGTTTGGCCGGTAAAGGTGATCGTATCATTGCTGCCATCGGCAATGATGCCACCACCGCTGCTCACCTGGATATATGCTTCAGCTGTAAACGCTACCACAGCTCCGGCTTCAATGGTCACCGTAGCACTTTCAATATTTAACCAGCCGTCAATCACATGCCGTTTGCTTTTGCTCCATGTTTCATTGGCGCTGACCGTGGATTGATGATAAACGACATTCTCGTCACCATTGTCATCCCCGTCAACCGCTTCACTATTGATCAAATCCTCACAACCCAGCAGGGCGATGATCAAAACACCAAGCAGCAATATTGCCAAAAACCGAATCTTGAATACTTGATTAAATATTCTGTTAATATGATGCATAGTAAAATCCTCCTTAAAAATAACTCGTTTATACATTTATTCTCTCCTGATAGAAAAATCCTTTTCTCAGCCCCTAGCTGCAGGACCATGACTAATTACAAAGTCATTGTCAGCTTGGCGTATATTAAGAATAACATCATTAAAAATCAACATATGCTGATTTCCTCTGTTACAAACATTTCACCTTCCGGGCTCTATTTCACGTATTCCATTATATTTATATCCCGATTCCCAATTTCCGGTAAACTCGAATCCAGGCTGTTACAAACCGAATTCTATCCGAAGTTCATTAATTTACACCTATTGACAATTTGGGGTACAACTGTTTAAATCAATCAGAAAATTAATGTGGATTTATTATATTTAGCTGTGTTGTTTTAGAAGGAGAATTGATCATTTCACAGGAAGGCAAAATGAAAAAATTCAACATCCTTTTGGCAATCATTTTTTATGGGTTGTCCATTGCGCTGGGTGCGGACCGCCAGCCAGTTACGTTCCATTTACCCTTTTTAGCAGCGGAGTACGACAGTCTGCGCTACTGTGATGTTCCCTTACCCACTTTGAAGATCACCCATGTGGATTCCATGCTAAGGGATTTGCAACGGGAATTCTCATCCACCTTCTCTTTTAAGGAAATCGGGCGCTCGGTGGAAAACCGTCCTGTTTTTCTGGCCCGGCTGGGACAGGGGCCGATTAAAGTGCTGCTCTGGAGTCAGATGCATGGCGACGAACCCACGGCTACGGCAGCCTTGCTGGATATCTTTCACTATCTGCTGAAAAAGCTGTCGACTCCTCTGGTCCGCCCAATTCTGGACAGCCTCACTATTTTAGCGGTTCCTATGCTTAATCCTGACGGAGCGGCCCGTTTCGAACGGCGCAATGCCCAGGGGCTGGATGTGAACCGGGATGCCCGGGAGCGGCAGAGCCCGGGAGGACAGCTGCTTTATCAGTTGCAGCAGCAATATCAACCTGATTTCGGGTTCAATCTGCACGACCAGCGCGGCCGGCGAACGGTGGGGAATACCAATAAACAGGTAGCCATCGCCTTGATGGCTCCGCCCTATGATGCCACGGACAATGATAATCCGGTCCGTCTGCGGGCTAAAAAAATCGTGGCGGTCATTTATGACGCCATGGGCCCCTATCTCTATGGGCATATTGCCAAATACGATGCCGATTACATGCCGCGCGCTTTTGGCGATGCCATGCAGCACTGGGGGGTCAGCACGATTTTACTAGAATCGGGTGGCTGGCCTACCAACCGGCATGATTTTTTACAGAAAATGAATTTTATCGCCATCACCAGCGCTTTGCACGCCATAGCCACTGGTGCATATCAAGCTGCCAATCCGGCTATCTACGACCGCATCCCGGAAAATGATAAAGATCTGTACGATCTCATTATCCGGGACGTGACTTTAATTGACGGAACCGGTATTCCGTCTTTTCGCACCGATATCGCCATCAATTACAGCTTTGAAAATAAACAGGATCCCCATAGCGAAAAGGTCGGGCGCATTGCTGAACTGGGGGATCTGGATTACTTTGCCGCCAAAGATACGCTGATCGGCAGTGAGCTGTTTATAACGCCCGGCCTGGTAGGCGTACTTCCGGAAGCCGGTCTTTCTCCACCGGAAAGCCTGGATCAGATGCGCCGCATGTTGCAGACCGGCTTTACCACTTTTTTACTGCCGGTCAACCCCGCACAGAAAACGCAAATTGAAGCGCTCCGCCGGGCCTTAGCTGCAAACCGCTTTGTCGGCAATGTGGGCGGAATCTTGTATCTGGAGAATGAATTGGTCACCCAAACCGATTCCTTGCAGATATTACAGGCCTTGCAGGCTGGCTTTCTGGGGTTAGGAGCCCGGGATAGTACTCGGGGGGCTTTACAGTTGGCCCGGTGGGTCAACAAACCGGCTGGCGCGCTCTCCACCGCCCGTCAAAAAACCTTGTTCGGAACCCTGGATCCAGATCGCATCCACACCTTAAGCGCGGCCCGCACCGCCCGGTGGCAAATACCGCAACGGGGTCGCCTGCGGATCGGTCAGATCGCTGATCTGGTACTTTTTTCCAAATCACCCCTGCTGAAACCCCGGGTGCATACCGTCTTTATTAAGGGGCATGCCGTATTTCGTGATGGTGAATGGCTGTCACCTGCGGTGGAGGGTGAAATCTGGCTGCCGGCTGAATGATCGTTTGGTAATCCGGGTTTAAACAGCGCTTAACCGGAGCGTTCAACATTAAATATTTTAATGGCTAACGTGCTGCTCTAAAATAGTATCTCATACTTGCGTTAATATATTGATAAAATGTTTTTTAGCCTATATATTACAAGGCTGAAATAGAGTAGTTTAGTATTAATCTCAATGTTAAGATATTAATTTTAAAATAGTAAAGATGAAATCGGTAAAAAAGAGGAGCAAAAATGACTACTAAAATTGCTATTAATGGATTCGGCCGTATCGGTCGCGCTTTTATCAGAGCCTATAAGGCCCTGGATAAAGATTTTGAGGTTGTGGCCATCAATGACCTGACTGATGCCAAAACCCTGGCCGCCCTTTTAAAACATGATTCAGTCCATCGGGCTTTTCCGGGCACAGTGGTTGCCAAAGACAAAGCCATTGTTGTAGACGGAAAGGAAATCCCGGTGTTTGCGGAAAAAGATCCCGCTAATCTGCCCTGGAAAGATCTGGGTGTGGATGTAGTCATTGAGGCCACGGGTGTTTTCCGGCATCGTGAAAAGATCCAGTCCCATTTGGATGCCGGCGCTAAAAAGGTTGTACTGACTGTACCGGCCAAAGACCAGATTGACGCGACCCTGGTGCTGGGGGTTAATGATGAAGAACTCTCTGCCGAGGATAAGATCGTCTCCAATGCCTCCTGTACCACCAATTGTGCAGCGCCAATGGCCAAAGTCATGCATGACAATTTCGGTATCAAACAGGGTTTTCTGCTGACCATTCATGCCTATACCATGGACCAGAATCTGCTGGATGCCCCGCATAAAAAGGATCTGCGCCGGGCACGGGCAGCAGCCGTCTCTACCATCCCAACCACCACCGGTGCCGCTAAAGCCATCGGCAAGGTGATTCCTGACTTGAAAGGTAAAATGGACGGTGTGGCCTATCGGGTACCGACTCCGGACGGCTCTCTGACGGAACTGATACTGGAACTGGAGAAAGATGCTAGCGTAGAGCAAATCAATAAGGCCATGCAAACTGCCGCTGAAGGCCCCATGCAAGGACTGATGCATTACTCTGAAGACGAGTTGGTTTCCAGCGATGTGATCGGGGAGCCTTATTCAGTGACCTTTGATTCCCTGATGACCAAGGTACTCCCCTCCGGAATGGTCAAGGTTTCCGGCTGGTATGACAATGAATATGGCTATACCTGTCGCGTAGTTGACCTGGTCCAGCGCATTGTTGACCTAATGTAGTTCAGACATTGACAGCCAGGCACAAGTGTGATCACTTGTGCCTGGGCTATCTTTACGCCTATGCTAAATGAAAAAGGAGAGTTTTGAAAACAGTAAACTTCATCTTCGGCATCCATAACCATCAGCCAGTAGGTAATTTCGACCATGTCTTTGAAGATGCAATCCGTAGAAGCTATGCCCCTTTCATTGACGCTCTTGAAGATTTTCCGGACATTCATATCTCTATCCATTTCAGCGGTTGTTTGCTGGAATGGATAGAGAAAAACCAGCCCGCCCTGATCAAACGGATCGCCAGGCTGGTGGAACGGGGAAATGTAGAGTTTATCTCCGGCGGATTCTACGAACCGGTGTTGATCATGATTCCGGAACGGGACCGGGTCGGACAGATAGAAATGATGAATGATTATATTCGCAAGCACTTTAATTATCAGCCCCAAGGTCTGTGGCTGACAGAACGGGTTTGGGAACCGGGACTGGCCAAACCGATCGCCCGGGCCGGCATCAAGTATGTGACTGTGGATGACTACCATTTTCTGGGCGCTGGCAAACAGCAGCAGGAGTTGGACGGGGCTTTTATTACCGAAGAACAAGGTTACCCCCTGTGGATCTTTCCCATCAATCAGTTTCTGCGTTATGCCATCCCCTTTAAAGAGCCACAGGTCACGATCGATTATCTGAAGGAATATGCCACGGAAGATGGTCGCAATGTGATCGTAATGGCTGATGACGGTGAAAAATTCGGCGTCTGGCCGGGAACCCATGAAGTGGTTGTTAAGAGGAAGTGGCTGCAACGCTTTTTTGAGGCTCTTTCCGAAAACCAGGATTGGCTAAAAACATGTACCTTTGCAGAATATTATGCAAATTATCCGCCCAAAGGCCGCATCTATCTGCCCACCGCTTCCTATTTCGAAATGAGTGAATGGAGCCTGCCCTGTGCAGCCAGTCGTAAATTCAAAGAATATGTGGATGAATTTGAAGCCGAAGGTCGCTTTGCAGATTTGAAACCCTTTTTCAAAGGCGGTGTCTGGCGTAATTTTCTCTATATTTATGACGAAGCCAACTGGATGCAGAAAAAGCTGCAATATTTATCTGACCAGTTACAGGTGCTGGAAAAAGATCGCCAGCTGAGTAAGGATGATAAAAAACAGTGGCGGCAGGCCCGGGAACATGTATGGCGTGGCAGTTGTAATTGCGCCTACTGGCACGGCATGTTCGGCGGACTCTATCTGCCCCATCTGCGTCGGGCGATCTACAAAGAACTGCTGACCGCTGAAAAGTTGATCTATGCGCTGCGCGACGGCCAGGCCGTCAATTTTGCAGAACTGGATCTGGACCGGGACGGTGAACCGGAAATCCTGGTCCGCAATCAGAACCTGCTGAGCGTGCTGGCACCCCACAGAGGCGCCATACTACAGGAATTTTCACTGCTGGACAAGGCCTTTAATGTTCTTAACACGGTTAAACGCTATCAGGAATCCTATCATGCGCAGGTCCAGACGGCCGATACGGAAGAGGCCCAAGGGCAAAGCATTCATGATATGGTGCGCACCAAGGAAAAAGGACTGGAAAAATATCTGCATTATGACCTATATCCGCGCAAAGCGCTGCTGGACCATTTTATCAAACCCACGGTTTCCTTGGCACAGTTTCAGCAGAGTCAATACTATGAAGACAGTGATTTTATCGATGGTGAGTACAACTATAAAATTGATAAACGGCGCAGACAGATCACCTGTATGCGTGACGGCTGGGTTAACTGGCAACCCTTTGCCATTACGAAGATCATTCAGCTTCGCAAATCAAAATTAGTGGTCAATTACACGCTGGAGAACAAAGGGGATCAGGACAACCATTTTCGGTTTGGCCCGGAATTCAACTTTGCCATGCTGGGCGGCGACGCTCCGGACCGCTATTACCAAGCTCATGGGCGCAAATTATCCGCTAAAAAATTGGCTTCCCGCGGTAAGGAAGCAGCGCTACGGGCTCTCTCTGTAGTGAATGAATATGACGGGTTTCAGCTAAAGCTGAAAAGCGCCACGCCGGCTGAATTCTGGCGTTTTCCCGTAGAAACCGTCTCCCTTTCCGAAGCCGGATTTGAACGGGGCTACCAGAGCTCGGTAGTGATTCCCTGGACCGAGCTGACCCTGGCACCCGGAGAAAAGCAGCCATTACAATTTGAGTTAATTGTAAAAATATTATAATATAAATGGCCCTGAAACCTGAATGAGGTAGCGATGCATGTGGTAATGCTGGGTGCGGAAGTATATCCCTTTTCCAAAGTGGGCGGCCTGGGCGATGTACTGGGTGCCTTGCCGCCCACCCTGGCGCAGCTGGGTCATAAGGTACAGCTCTTTACGCCGGGTTACGGCTGCATCGATTATCGGAAACACAATATTTCCGGAACGCATATCCGGTTCGAGGTTGGTCTGGGGGATCAAACTTATCCCTGCCGGATCGCGAAGTATTGTCATCCCGAAACAGAGAATTATACCATTTATTTCATTCGGAATGAGACCCTGTTTGCCGAACGGGGTATTTATTCTGACCCTCAGGGAGAGCCCTATGCTGATAACCCTGAGCGTTTCTTTTTATTCCAGAAAGCGTGTATCCGGCTGCTACATACACTGCAGGATCAGCCAGATATTATCCATTGCCATGACAATCATACCGGCTTAGTGCCCGCTCTCCTCAAAACCCTTCCACAGAACGTGGACCGCTTTGCTGATGTGAAAACCATTTTTACCATTCATAATATCGCCTATCAGGGGATTTGTTCCCTGAAAAAAAAGGATCTGCTGGGGTTGCCCGACTACCTGTTCAAACCCATGGCCGTCCTGGAATGGTGGGGCCAGATAAATCCTTTGAAAGGCGGTATTCGCCTATCCGATATAGTCACCACGGTCAGTCCTGCCCATGCCCGAGAAATTACCACCGATGAACAGCTGAGTGCCGGACTGAAAGGGGTGATCAATAGTCGGCCGGACAAGGTAAAAGGCATTTTGAACGGCGTGGATTATACTGAATGGGATCCGGCCCGCGATTCGCACCTCTATGCCGCTTACTCCGCCGCCGACATGGCCGGTAAAAAAGTCAATAAACAACAGCTGCTCAAAGAGACCAGCCTGGCCTATAAGCTGCACCGCAAGCCGCTGATCGGGATGGTCTCTCGCTTGGTAGAACAAAAAGGTCTGGATTTGCTGATTGAGAGCCTGCCGGAGATCCTGAAAGCGGATATTGCCATGATTATCCTCGGCAGCGGGGAGCAGAAATATCATCGTGCGCTCCAAAAAATAGCAAGCGAACATGCCGATCATTTCTATCTGGAATTTGCCTACAATAATCCCCTGGCTCATAAAATATATGCCGCCAGTGATCTTTTTTTAATGCCCTCGCGTTATGAGCCCTGCGGCATTTCCCAAATGTTCGCTCTGAAATATGGCGCCGTACCCCTGGCCCATCGGACTGGCGGACTGGCTGACACCATCAAGCCTTGGGATGGGAAACAGGGTAACGGATTTCTTTTTAACTCCTACAAGAGTGCGGCTCTGTTAAAGGAGCTGCATACTGCTTTGGGGGTTTACCGGCAAAAAAAGAGCTGGCAACAGCTACAGCAAAATGGCATGTCGGCAGATTTTTCCTGGCAGCGTTCCGCGCAACAATATCTCCGGTTATATAGAAATTTACAAACAGTATGAATTGCGTTGTCTTTTTTTACTGATTTCCCTAATATTATCCTTGGTAATCAGGCAGTAGCGGGCTTATACAAAATTTAAGGTTAACCCAAGGAGCTACAATGGCACGCATTCAATTAAAAGAGCTGACCAAGGAATTTGAGAAAAATGTACAGGTGATCGATGACATCAACCTGGAGATCAAAGACGGCGAGTTTTTAGTGTTAGTCGGTCCTTCCGGCTGTGGTAAATCGACCACCTTGCGCCTGGTAGCCGGACTGGAAGAAGTGACCCACGGAGAGATCTATATCGGAGAGCGCCGGGTCAATCAGGTTCCGCCTAAAGACCGCGATATATCCATGGTGTTTCAGAATTACGCCCTCTATCCCCATATGTCAGTCTTTGACAATATGGCCTTCGGATTAAAGCTGCGTAAATATAAAAAACCGGAGATCAAAGCCCGCGTTGAAGAGGCCGCTGAAATTTTGGAAATTGAAGAACTCCTGGAGCGCAAACCCAAACAGCTTTCCGGCGGACAGCGGCAGCGTGTGGCCCTGGGCCGGGCGATCGTGCGCAAACCGGCCGTCTTTCTGTTCGATGAACCCCTGTCCAATCTGGACGCCAAATTACGGGTACAAATGCGGACCGAGATCAAAAAATTGCATCAGAAATTACAGACCACCATGGTCTATGTTACGCACGACCAGGTGGAGGCCATGACCATGGGCGACCGAATTGCGGTGATGAAGGAGGGTATCATTCACCAAGTGGATACGCCAATGCAGATCTATGCCCATCCCGAAGATCTGTTCGTGGCCGGCTTTATCGGTAGTCCTGCCATGAATTTTATCCATGCCACCCTGAAACAAAATGATACCCTGATTGCTGATGAGGGCAAAATCCAGGTGCCTATTCCGGAAAAAGACCATAGCAAATTAAACGACTACCAGGGACAAAAAATCGTTATTGGTATCCGTCCGGAAGATATATACATGGAGCAAAGGGAAGGCCGTTATCCGCCCGTAAAATTAAACCTGGAGGTCTTCGAACCTATGGGCAATGAGACCGTGCTCTATTTCACCACCGGTAAAACGCCGCTGGTCTGCAAAAGCGATACCTTTGATCCTGAACAGGAAATCAGTGACGTGGTCACGGTCTACTTTGATATGGATCAGGTCCATTATTTCGATGAAAGCTCCGGAGCGGTGATCTAAACGACCGCAGCAAATCAGATTTTATGTTGGTATAGATTGTATCCGCCAGTTAAAGTTAAAGAGAAAAACAACTTTTTAAGCGGCTTGCTCATTTATTTTGGACTGCTGCAACTGATCCATATCACTTTACTGATCCTTTCCCTCTATATCTATCTGCACCAGGCAAGTCTGGCCTGGCTGGTACCACCGCCCAAGGTTGGGTGGTCTGCGCAAACCGTGCATTTATTACTGGGTATGGGAATAGCTGATGCCCTGAACGTAGGACTTTCCTTTTATTTTTTGTATTGTTTTTTCACCCATAAAAAAACATGGCTCTCTCTGGGACTGATGAACTTAGCCATTGTCCATTTTTCTGCGCTGGTCTTCGGGTATGCTATTTTAAGCACTGGCGCCTGGGCTGTCCGTCCCGGGCATTATGGGAGCATGACATTGCTATTGCTGCCGGTAACAGTCTTGTTTGTGGTTTTGCTGCAAAAAGTTGTGCCTTCCCACTGAACTCCC
Source organism: uncultured bacterium (assembly GCA_964640055.1). Classification (GTDB taxonomy): domain Bacteria; phylum Fidelibacterota; class UBA2242; order UBA2242; family JAFGTP01; genus CAZXFH01. The sequence continues at coordinate 13,912 of CAZXFH010000012.1, forward strand.
GGGATAAACCGTTGCATGACAGTTTGTCTCTTATCCAAATTTTTATTTTAAAAGATAAAATTTATTCCCAGCGGTATTAACTGCCAATTTTTGGGGTTGGAGCACTGGTGATTAATCGCATAAATCGGAGAACAGGGCCTGTCCGGTGATGCTGAGCGCTCCGGAGAGTATCTGTAAGGCGGGGCTGTCCCGCAGATCCCAACGCACCCAATAAAGATCGGGTTCGGTTGTATCCGGTCCTAAAGCCCACACGGTGTCTATTTCCCGACCGGGAAAGCGATCGGTGTAAGCGTAAAAGACCACCGGCTCTCCAGGGTTAAAGGTGCTGTCCGCATACAGGATTGCCAGGCTTAGAGCGCGGTAACCGGTCCAACTACTCTCGGGGTGAAAGACCACCCCCAAGTTGACCAGATCAGCGATATAGGCGCAGTCTACCAGCTGGTCGGGATGATAATGGGCCAGGGTCTCCTGCGCGCGGGTGGTGGTGATCCCGATTGGCATGAGGATCACAAGTAATATATTTTTAATACTTTGCATGGGAACACCTTTTAAAAGATAACCACTCAGAGCAACTACTCTATTGGAATCGGGGATAACAGTGAACAGGGATAATTCGGGTTTTTTCTTTGCTCACTCGCTTTCCACTTTTTCAGCCTTAAGCGTAAAGTGGCTATCATTCTGAAAATTCCTTTTTATATGGGTGCCATTATTCTTGTTTTTGAGCAACACTGAATCCGGTCATTAACTGGATTCTGGCCTCATCTTTTCTGATTGCTATATTCAACTTAAGCGGGATTAATAAATTCCCGGATTCAATATAAAACTTGGGAGATATTCCTAAACCAATGCCATATTTTGTAAAGTTGGGACCGATACCGAGACCGAATCCGCTGGGCTGGATAATACCGATATAGCCCCAAAATTCAGGATAAAACACACCTTGCTCTACGGCAGCCAGTAATAAACCACCCTCGACATAGCCGGTCAGATCGTTATCTGTTGAGCCATAGCGAATATCCATTTGCCCACCAAATAAAGAGTAAATTGAGACGTTGATCTTTTGATCATATAATGCTTTAGGTATGAAGGCTAGTCCTGTTATGGGTCCAAAGGAAGTATCGTTTAATAAGCGGTGTACCCGTTACTCCTTTTCAGCGGTTTGGTCGGTTTGTCCATATATTACCCATGAGCACAACACTATTATGATCACACTTGTTATGAGCTTAGGCCCTGGCATATTGACTCCCATGTTGATGATCTTAATTCCTATGCAAGGATTATGTGGCATTGCGCCCTTTTTGCAAAACAAAGCCGGATGTGTAGGAACTAATTTGAATGTCTATCTGTGGTTATGGCAATACCGTTGTTTTAAATAAAGGAGTAAAAATCACTTATGAAGTCAAGTAAATAAGTGGAATACGTTCATTTTGGTTGGTAAATCATTAACTACCAATTTCCAGTTGGAAATCAGAAGCAATCCCCGATGGGGTTTAACCGTTTTTTCTCATGTACACCTTTGAAAGGGCTTAGTGGTCTTTTCTTCCCGGTCACCGGCTATGGGGATTTTTTGGTAAACCGATAAGTCACGGAAAAAAGATGGGGGGTGGGTAGCCCTTCAGGCATAATGACCAGGCCGTAATCAAATCCAAAGCGATCCAGACGGAGCCCGAAGCCCAGGGCTTTGCGGTCGGTATCGCCCACTCGTTCGTAACCGCCCCGCAGGATAAAGTGTTCGTAAAGATCGACTTCTGTTCCCACCTGGGCGCCGGCATCACCGCTGGTCAGATTGGTTTCCAGGTTGATCCCGATGGAGACGCCCAGCGGCCCTTCAGTGAATATTTGGGGTCGGATAATACCGATCTGCAGGGTAGCGGGCAGGCGTGTGGCTTCGTTATGCAAGGAGTTCATTTTCCCCATGTTCTGCAATAGAAAGGAGATGTTCAGCGAGCTGGGTGCCCGCCACATGGCTCCCAGATCCAGGGCCACGCCATGGCTGTCATGGACATAGAGGGATTCATAGAGGTATTTTAGGGTCAGCCCCAACTGGATCTGCTTGAAAAAGTTATGCGTATAGCCTACAGCCGCGGCCAGATACTGGGCTTCGATATTGTTAAGGGGCTCGTCGCTAGGGATATCGCGCACCTCGATACCTGGTATGCGGACCAAATTAAGGCCACTACCCAGAGTGCCGGATTTCAATGGAAAGTGAAAGGCCAGCACATCGTTGGTGACATCTGCAAACCATACATGGTGGCTGAAACAGCCCTGGGTCACCTGGGTATGAATGCCCAACGGATTTTCGAACAGCGCGGTGGGGCTACCTTCCATGGGTGAGAAAACGCTCATTACCGCGGCGGATTGAGCGGACGCGGGTAGTTTTAGAAAGGAGAGTCCCGCTCCTTCTGTGGCGGCCGGACTCGTTCCCGAGATTAAGAGTATTAGCAGCAGTAGTACATGTATTTTTTTTGTCATATTTTATCCCGATTAATAATATCGATCCCGATGAGTAGTACCCATCGTTATGTTCCTTTTTAAAACTGAAACTCCCAGGCAAATATATGGGTTTCCCCTTCTCCGGCGATGTTAAAGATCACGCCATAATCCAGGCGGGTATCCAGCTGCCCGATCAACCCATAAGCCAGTCCGGCACCGAAAGTCGGAAAGCGATCGTTAAATCCCAGACGCAGATAGGCCAGGTTCTGAAAGTTATATTCACCGCCGAAATGGGTTTTCAACACTTGCTTGCTGGAGTATTCCACATCACCGGTGAATACAAAATTATGTTGCTGCAGGGCGATCCCGAATTTATAGACCCGGGGAAAGGTTTCTGTATAATTGCTGCCCTCCTCATCGAATAACTTCTGGGTATTCCAGGTGTAGCCAGCGCCCATATCTTTGGCCTGTAGCCCCAGGGTAATCGCGGACCAGGGTTTGAACAGGAGACCCACATCGAAGCCCAGTCCCTGGGCGGTCAGCTCCAGCAGCTGATGTCGCAGAATCTTGAAATTGACTCCCAAAGAGAATTGGGGATGAAAGGCATTGGCAAAGGAAAGGATGAAGACATCCTCACCGGTTTCATAGGTTTCCGTGGGATCGCCGGTTAAACTGCGCCCCTGAATTTGCTTTACGCCGCCATGCAGCCAGGAGACAGCTACGCCAGCCGAGGGTTTCACCGGCACACTCAGGCCGCTAAAGTGCAGCTGACGGTCAAGCGACAGATAATAGTAGCTCAGGCTGAAATGGCGTTGGGATAAAAAGGGCAGGGCGGCGGGTTGGTAAAAAGGGGCAAAGCCGTTCTCCGAGTAGGCCACACCCGTATTACCCATGCTGACCGAACGGGCGCCCATGCCAAAGCGCAGGAAAGCCCCGGCATAACCGCCGTGAGTGTCCTGCCCGGCCAGGATTAGGGCCGTCAGCATGATCCAGACTATTATGCAAGTCCGCAGCGCTTTCATTATTATTTCACCACAATTAATTTAGTCCAATTCACTTTTTCTGTGTTCTCTATCTTGCGGGTCAGCTTGCAGAAATAGGTGCCGTTGGCCACCAGATCGCCAGCCGTGTTTTTTCCGTTCCACACAATGCTGTGATCCCCGGCGGTGGCAATGGAATGGCGCTGACCTTGAAAAACCAGTTCCATGGCAAAATTATATATTTCCAGCTGCACATCGCCGGCGGTTTCCAGGTGATATTGAATCCGGACATGTCCTTCACCGTGCAGTTGATTGTGATGGTTGGGATAAAAGGGGTTGGGGTAGGCATATATGGCCGGTTGATCCGCAGCGGTCGTTGCGAGGGATTGCCGGAAAATTTGCCAGTTGCGGCCGTCATTGGCGGTTTTGGCAATGCCATCCCCGGTGCCAATCCATAAATAGGATTGGCCTTCACGGTCATCCGCCATGGCGTCATAGACTCGGTGGGAAAAGATTTTTTTGCCGGTTTGGATATCTTCTACCGGCTGATAGCGAGCCCAATTTTCACCGTCATAGGATTTATACAGTCCCTTTCCTGTACAAACATAAGCCAGGGAGTCATCAAAGGCAAACCCGTAGCCCCGTTCGCCCACCAGGGTAGTGGACCAGGTCATGCCGCCGTCGCGGGTTTTACTGATGGCCTGATATTGGCCCGCTTCAGCGGTCGGCAGGGTGACCGCCCAGATGGTTTCTTGGCCCTGCCATAGCTGCCGTCCCAGAGCGACCACGAAATCACCTGAGATAGCGGAGTTGCTGGCATTGTATTTGGTCCAGTAGATGCACCTGTCCGACCGGATAATCCCCCGGTTGATCCCATTGGCCGTGCCTACCCAGAGGGTATCACCATAAGCCAGGACGCTAAAGCCCTTGTGATTGTGATTGCCTTGGGGGGGATCACGGGGATTGATCTGATAGGGTATGGAATCGCAGCTCAGCCTGAAATCTTCATCTGCAGGCAGGGGCAAGCGTTGCCAGGTTTTTCCCCGGTCCTTACTGCGCCGCAGCCCGCCGGCCCAGCTGACGATGTAGACGTATTCTTCAGTTAGGGCGATATCCCAGGTGGTATTGCTGACAGGAGTGACGACCGGCAGAAAATTGACCGTATCCCCGGCCCAGATTTCATATTTATCGCCCGGCGCATCCACGGGTTGGGGAATATGTTGCCAGTTTTGGCCATTGTCGATGGAAACGGCTAGTCCGCCGCCGGTTTGCTGAGACCCTACGTCAGTAGTCGAATCAAAGACACTGGCCACCCAGATAACAGAGTCGCGTACTGCCAGGGCGGAGATGCCCCCACGCGGCAGATTGGTATCACCCGGGAAGTAACTCAAAATATCTTCACCAAAATTCCGGGTGTAGCTTAATCCGCGGCCGGTGCCCAGCCAGATAAGCGAATCTCCCTGAGCAGCAATTTGAGTGACCCCGTTGCTGGCCAACCCCTGATAGGTGGAATCACTCTGAATAAGCATGGGTTTGTTAAGCAGTCCTGCCTGACCGTAGACAGCCATGCAAAAAATGATGACCGTGATACTGACTAAGACTGTTTTTTTCATGGTTCGATCACAAAGGCCCGATCGCTGATATCATAGCGCGAGGGCCGGTCTGTATCATAGATTTTTACTTTACAGTTCTCGGAACTGATTCCGGAAGGGACAGCCCAGTTATAGCTGCTGTCGGCCGCATCTACGCGGATAATGTTTTCATAAGTTGGCGTTGGCTCCTGAGCATTCAGGGTGTATTCCAGGGTTAATTCTTCAATATAGGCGCTTTGCCAGGCAATCGTGTACTGTTCGCCGGCCTCCAGGGTGTCGGCATAATCAGGGGCGATCAGCGTCACTCCGGGATTGGTAATCGCGACTTTAAGAGTATCACTGAAGGCGCCGGCCATGTCCCGGGCATAAAAGTAGAACCTGAACAGCCCCTGCAGTTCACTTTCTGCATTAGAGGGTTGTTTGACACTGTAAATGCCGTCGTCCGCTTGCCGGTCACCGAATTGTCCGTCATCTCGCAATTGAAAGCTGGCATGGGTACGGAAGTCGCCGTTAGGTAGTTCCACAAAATAGGTGATACCCAGGATGTCACTGATCCCCTGGGGATCGGTGCCCCTAATCTCAAAAAAGAGGGTATCTCCCTTTTCAAAGCGGCTTGGTGCGGCCACTTTGTAAATCTGCGGAGGGCTATTGGCGATTGCGGCCTCATTCTGAGAAACCGGTAGGCTGGGGTGACCCTCCTGATCAAAAGCCTGCACCATACAACGGTAGTGCCCCTGATCCACACTATCAGTAATCAAATAGGAATAAACATCGTCCTGTTCAATAATATCGCCCCGGGTGCCATTGTTATACAGCGGTCCGCTTTGTATGCATTGATCGTCGGCAAGACTGTCAGCGGCTTTGAAGTAGAGCTGATAACCCACGGAATCGATCGTGTTGTATCCCTGGGGATCACTCACCCTGGCGGCTATAAACAGGGTTTGTTGTTCCTGTGAATAATTGAGGGTAACTGCTTCTACCACCGGCTCCTCTGCCCGGGGCTCTACCCCATTTTGATGCGGGCATTGGAAACCAATAAGCATGAACACCAGGGCCAGGAGACTCAGCAGAAGCCGGATAATTAGCGGGTTTTTATGTGGTCTTTTAACGTTCATTTGTTTTTATGAAAATCCACCAGGAAGGCGATCCATTCACCGAGTACGCTCTGCTCGGTGATAATATTGCCGGAATTTATAACATCGGCGGCAAATTCCCTACCTTCATCTTTCAGAATACCACTGAAGATCACCTGGCCCGCAAAGGAGTGTTGCATTAACTTTTTCAGCAGGATTTGGTTGGTATGTCTTTGAATATTACTCAGAATCAGAGCATAGGGATGGTAATCAGTGATGCGGATCGCATCCTTGATAACGAGCCGATAATCTGTGTGAATTTGGTTCAGTTTTAACATGGTATTAAAGGTTTCCCGGATATCCGGGTCATTATCATAGGCATCCACCCGGGCGGCCTCCATTTTGAGCGCTGCAATGGTCAGGATACCGCTGCCACAGCCGGCATCCAGAACCGACATACCGGGCTTCAGATGCTTGTCCATCAACATCAGGGTCAGTTGTGTACTGGCATGGGTGCCGGTCCCAAAGGCCATGCCGGGGTGGACTTTCAGTTGTATATCACCCTGCACCGGGGTCTTATTCCAGCTGGGAGAAATGGCGATACGGGAGGTTAACTGTATAGGCTTGAAGCGTTCCTGCCAGCGCAAGTGCCAGTCGGCCGGCCGGATAAGCTCTTGTTGGATGTGTGCCTGTCGGTCCCCTTGTTGGCTAAGAAAACTCTTCAGGCTAGTGATTCTTTCGACCGCGGCATCACGGTCAAAATAGGCTTCAAGGCGGTCTGGCTGTTCTTCCAACCCGAGACAGTGCATCCCGTACAGACAGGCGATCAATTGCTCCCGGTCGGAGTGAAAGCCGGTGATGATATATTTTTCCCATTGGGGGGGGTTATTTTTTTTCAACAGCTTTTTCATCATGTAAATAGATATAATCCATTAGAACCTGTCCCACCATTTGCAAGCTTTCCGGGCTGCATTTGTCAGGCGTATCCTGCAGGGTATGCCAGTAATTATAGAATTTATTGGGATAGTTGAAATCGATAATATCGATGGCAGGTATTTCTGCCGATTGGATCAGCGGCACATGATCGTCATAGACCGCTTCCCCCAGATGCATTTTAAAGGGTTGATATCCCCTTTGGCGGGCCAGCTTCCAGATGGTTTTGGCCAAACGGGGATGATAGTGAAAGGAAAAGCGTTCGATGGGCAGGGACAGGTCAGCATCGCCGATCATATCAATAATAATGGCCTCGGTGGGCTTGGGGATCGGTAGGTGGCGCGCGAAATATTCCGAGCCCAGGCAGAAGTGAGCGGTTTCACCCGGCAGGCCCATATCTTCCCCGTCAAAAAGGACCAGCCAGACCCGGCGGTGAGGTGGGGTTTGGATCAGATGTTCCGCCAGATGCATTAACACCGCTACCCCGCTGGCCCCATCGTTGGCACCCAGAATAGGCCGGTTGCGGTTGGCCGGATCCGGATCCTGATCCGCCCAGGGGCGGGTATCCCAGTGAGCGCCGATCAATAAGGGGTTTTGGTTTTCCGGTCCGAAACCGGCGATGATATTGGTCATTTGCAGGGTGGTGTCCAGGGGCTCGACATAACGGGTAAAGGATTGCTGAAGTAAGGTGTCAGCGTGCTGATTGAAGAAATGAACATATAACTGACGGGCCACGGTATGTCCGGCTGACCCGGGATAACGGGGGCCGATCTGGCATTGCTGTTCCAGGTATGCAAAGGCGGCTTGTCCGTCAAACTGGGCGCCGGCCTGCTGATTGCACCCCATGATAAAAACTAGAAACAGACTGAGCATTATTTTTTTATACACATTATCCCCGAATGGCAATATTCACATCAAACCCCCCGTCCCGGGTGGTCCGCTTTCCGGTCTGTTTGCTGCGGCTCACGCCATACTGGAAGAAGATGCCCCCGGTGACTTTCTTGGTAAAGGAATAATTGATCCGGGGGGCTACTTTCCAGTGTGAGTTCTTATTGGTCACTGAAAATTTACCGCCCCCTTTATTACGCTCCCGGGTCTCGGCGTTACTGTAGTCAAAGCTCATCTGAAAGTCAATGTTATTTTCCAGGTGCTTGTTCTCCATAAAAGGCAGAGGAATCGTAATCCCGCCTTTTCTCTTATAATTTATCGAAGTGGTGATATTTTGTTCGGTAATGATAGCGGTTCCGCTGGAACGATTATTAATAGTCTGGCCGTGCGTAACACGCATGTTGGCATTGATATCTTTCTTGAAACGCATACTCAACCCGATCAGGGGCTGAAAGTACATTTTATAAGAGGATTGTTGCTCCTTACCGTTACGCATGGTACGGGCTTCTTTGCCGGAAAAACCATGATCCAGGGAGAGGCTTTGAAAAACAGTGGATAGAATAGCGATCTTTTCCAGTCCGGACCAGCGCACACTCCACCCGGGAAAGGGAATCCCGTCCCGGCCGGTTTGACCCACCGGCAGAAAGTCACGATTAAAGTTGCGGCTCTTCTCGCCCTGTCGTTCGGAAACAGAGACATTTTGCGCAAAGTTGAAACTGGTATTGAGATTGGAAGTAATGTTAAGTCCGGAGCGCAGGGAAAAATCCAGATTCTGCGATACATTATCCTTACCCACACCAGCCTCTTCGGCGACCACGGGCAGATGGGGGTCCGGATCAAAACCCAGCCGGTAACTCATGCCCGGCTCACCGGTCCGATAACGGCTGTTAACGGTTTGATTCAGTGAAAAGCTACATTGAATGGTCTGGATCTTGGCCAGGTAGTCACTAACGGTCTTCAGTAGCTGAAATTCTTTTTTCGGTTGTTCTTTTTCTAACTCCGGCTCTTCCTGATCCTTGTCAGGGGTGGTCCTCCGTCCGCGTTGGTACTCGCTTGTGCGGTTACCGGTACGGCTGCCGGTTCTGCCACGACTGGAACCACTGGAGGAACTGGTCGCGGGGGAATAAAAAGAATCGAGAATTTGTGACAGATTCAGACCGAAGGAGGTGGAAAATCGATTTTGATTGCTGATCTGGTCCACACTGACGGTCGTTGAATTTACCGATTCGCTCCAGGTGTAATTAGAGCCGTAATTAATGCTGGGATTAAACCAGGAAAAGATTTTCGGATTATAGGTCAGGTTATAGTTTTCTTGAATATTGATCGGAGTACCGAAACTTAAATCAGAAAGGATCTCGGCTTTACGACCTTGCATCTCATTCATATCGTTTTTCAAATTACGGGTATAGGACAAATTCAGATTATCGAACATCTTGTAGCCCAGGTTTAACTTCTGGCTCATGCCCAGTGAGTAATTTTCCTTGATCTCTCCCCAGCGGGGAACGTTGCGGGTTCTGCTTTCCGAGGCATTCATACTGTAGCTTAATTGATTGGGGGTATAGTACCAGCGCAAGGCACTGAATTTTTCACCCAGAACTGGTACCGGTTCCATCCATTTGAAGATTTCCAGATAATTATCGCGGCCAAAGGGGACCTCGTAGGATAGATTTCCCGCATAGGTAGTCGCCTTTCTAGTCCGGGTTTCCACATTGGAACTTTGGGTGCGCTTGGCATTCAGTCCGATTCTGATCTCGTCAAGGGTGTAACGGGTCAGCCAGAAGTCCGAGCGACTTTTAGAAAAAGAGGTGTTTACTCCGTAGCTATGGTTGATGCTCATGATACTGTCCGGGGGACTGTCGCCGGTCAGAATATCACTGCCTGGCAGGTATTTGGGAATGCTTTTATTTTCGGAATAAGAGGCCGAGACCGGGATATTCAGACCCCATTTGGAAGGGGTGAATTTATGCAGGTTAAGGTTGCCGCGTACATCCATGCGATTGGAGGTGTTCAGCTGCCGGGTATTCATACTGGGTTTCTCTTCTACCCGGTGAAAGTCGGCATCCTGGCGGCTGATATTGACATTGAAATTGGCCACATCGGCCAGCTTGAACTGCATTCTGGAGCGGTAGGCCACCCCCGGATCACGACGCACTTCAGAGAGGCGCAATTCATCCAGCCAGACTTCGCCATAGACAGTTTCAGCGCCACGGTTTTTTAACCCCATTTCCAGACGCATGATCCGGGAAATGGCCGGACTGCCATGAATGATGATCTCCTTGCCGGTGTACTCGCCTTCCTTTACCTCTTTGTAAATCCGCTTCTGAATGGCGTTGGTGCTGTCCCGTTCAATCCAGAATTCCTGCAAGCCCTCCTCATTTCGGGTAGGAAAGTCTGTCGCATGGGTATAGGCTTTTAAACCGGTCAGAAAGTCCAGATCAATGGTCATCTGGTTGTGTTTATCCCAACCCATATAAACCGGCTGGCGGTATTCATAGAATTGCGGATTGTTACCCCCACGCCCAAAGCGAATAAAGAATGACAAAGGGGTTTTATCCCCTTCTTTGTATTGAGTGCTCGGATTGCGAATGTCATGGCCATTGATAAACAACTTCATTTCTTTGTAGGTAATAAAACTGGTTTCCTCCAGCAGATCCTTTTCCGCGGCACACAACTCCTGGTATTTCAAGCCCCGGGGACTGTATATTTTAAGTACCAGGGACTGTTCTTTGGCGCGAATTTCATTGATGCGATCATATTCACCCTGTACCCCCGTGGGAGAATCATATATATCCGGGTTATCCTCAGTATTGACGACGGTCACGGCAAAAGTTTCTTTCGCTTCCCGGTAGGTGCTGCTATCATCTTGGGCAATGCCCATTTCCTGCCATTCATTGCCGACGATTTCAATTTTAGCGATTTCAAGGGCACTCTTCTGGGTAACTCCATCCATCCAAATGCGGCACGCCTCGATCGATTCCCAGGAAAAGGAGGGGTCGGTCTTAACTGCGTCGAACTCTGTCAGGGGGATACGGTATAATTTCCAACCGGTATCATTACCGCTTTGGTTTTCGGTGCGTCCGGCTATGTATTCGTGATCCTTTTCACTGAGAGGAAATTCCACAGTCACGTAATCATTGGTTTTATCCAATACATAGTTACCGTTCATGTCTTCCGTGTCCGGAAAGCGGCCGGCCACATCGCGCTTACTGTTTTCTGTACCATTGATTTTTGTATAGTCGGTGGAGCCGTTTTCCCACCACCAGTTATCCGAGTTCGGATCCTCAGGATCCCGGGCATAGGTCTTCAGTCGATTATCACCATAACCGAGTGTATCGATGATTTCGCTGTAGGGGTCCCGTACGATAACTGTTTCTTCCGTATCAAAAACACCGTCCAGTCCGGTATCCTCCCCATCTTCCAGTAGACCGTTCCCGAATTTCATACCGCTGCCTTCTTCGGGCCGGTCTTCGGTGTTGGGCTGCCCGTCAGCAATCTGATCTTCACTGATCTGCCCCAGATCGATATGAAGGAGACCGGAATCACCCCGCACCCATATTTCCAGAAATTTGGATTTGGACTGATCCCGGTAACTGGCCGGTAAGAAATAGGTTACCCCGCCCCAGGCCTCTTTCTTCTGACTGCTCGTGGCATTTTTGCCAAGTCCCCGGGCCCAGGCGGGATTCATGCGCAGGATCATGATCTCGGTAATGGTATTCTGGGCTTTGGTGCTGGTCTCTTTATTGGGCCAGATACTGTTGGTGGGCACACCACCATAGGGATTGAACCAATTAATATGGCCACGCTGCCAATCGGTTTTACCCAGCGGTACCGCGGATTGGGTCCAGTAGCGTCGCATAATGGGCGGTGAAGTCACTCTTTTGGCACCTTCAAAGTCATCGATAAAACCAACGCCATGAGAATCGCCGGTGGCTTCGTTACTGATCGTATTGGGATTGGGATTCACCCGCGCGATTTCCCCTTCCAGGGAAAAGGAAGAGGGCCGGTCGGTTTGTACCAGCGGCAATTTATTGATCGCCCGGGTCAGAAAATTCAGCTCTTTATCATAACGCCCGTTGACATCCCAGACAAAGTTGCGCATGGGCTCATAGCCCACATCGACCTTTTCATCAATCACCGATTTACTGTAATAGAGCGCCGTGGCACCGATAAAATTATTCGCTCCGAAATCATACTGGGCGCGGGCACCCAGAATGGTTTTTTTGTCTAACTGAAAGAATTGATTTTTTTCATATTTAATGTCCAGGTTGGCATCCGGATTAGTGGCGTCATCTTTCAAGAGGGTCAGGGTGCCACTAAAGTAATCAATGGTGTAATCCACCCCCTTGGTCAGTTGGGTACCGTTCAAGGTAACGCTTTCACTACCATCGATGACCATGGGACCGAGATTGATAATAGAGCTTCTGTTCTCATATTTATAGGTCACCTTGAACTTTGAATCTTCGCTGATTTCATTCTGATTGTTGTGAAAACTCAAGTTGTACATTTTCGGACAGCTGTAATCATCACTGAGCCGCGGATTCTTTTCACCCAATTCATCATTGCCATATTCAAAGGGATGCAAAAAGGGAATCCATAATTCACCCCGCTGCAGATCGATCACTGCCGGGTTGTTCACATCCAGCTGGTCGTCTGGTGAGAGGTTTCCGCTTTCATCCATCTCATCCAGCCCGAATTTATACAGGAAGGTTTCTCCATCCTGTTTATCCCGCTCCTCATCGCCGCTACGGCCGTGGATATAGACGATTTTACACTCAAAGCCATCCGGATTAATATTGGTGGCGCCCAGATAATAGACGTTTTTGAACATCAACGGCCAGGTGGGATCATCGGGCAGCATGTTCTGGGGTTTGATCAATTTCAGATTGATTTTGGTGGTATCGGTGGGCTCGCGATCCCATTGGCCAAAACCCTGCACCGTCTGTTTTTTATCATTATTGTCCACATAGACAGTACGGTAGGCTACGGCCAGGACCTCATTGGATTGGAGTTGGGTGTTCAGGCGGATATACCCCAGGTTGTTATTAAAAGTGTAATCCTGCTCCGGGGTCAGCCGCTCAAAAAGCCGCTGTTCGGTTTGTTCACGGTACCGGGTGGTGTCATTGGGATCGACGAAGGCTTTACCATACATGGTACCGGCGGCCTCAATGATCACGGATTTATAGACTTCCAGATCAGAGACTATCCGGTTGGGATCAAAGGTAAAACGCCCGCCGTTTTCAAAGAATCCCCGGTATAAGTTAGCCCGGTAGGTACTATCCAGAAAGAAGTATAAATTACGTTGATATTCATAGTCCTGAACTGAATTTTCTGTGGACTGAGCACCGCCGTCTACACTCAGTTTTTGTTTTTCACCCTTTTCAACACTGGCAATAGCGGTTATATCCATACCGCCCAGTTTCATGTCCGACTTAATGCCAAACAAACCGCTACTCTTACTGGAAAAGGTAACATATTGGGTCCCCGGGAGAGAGAGCGAAATGTTACCGGCCTGCACGCCCTGGACGATCTCATCTTCTTCACCGGTATAATGGATGCGCAAATTGTTTTCAAAATCAAAGTCCCGTTCACTGTCCTGATCTACCAGAATACTGATGCGGTCGCCGATCTTGCCCTCGATATTGAGCTGCTGCTTCTGATCCACGATAAAAGAGGTGGTTTTGCCTTCGCGATATCCGGCAGCGACCTGAGAACGCTCTTGGTTTTGCAAACGACCATTGATATTCACGTTTCCGGACACCTGTAAAGCGACTCGTTGACCGGCAATGTCGGCGCTGATCAATTCGATTTTCCCCCCTGATTTCTGCTGGCCCTGTTGCAGGCTCTCCTTCACGGTCAGTTCGACCAGTTTATCATGTAGATAGTTTCGTTTACGTTGCTGATAGTAATAGTCGATGGAAAGAACCCGGGGGATACGGAAATCCTGTTCCGCCAGAGATTCCTGGAAGATGATATATTTATTGTCCTTATCGGTATGCGTCTGCTTGCGAAGCCCGGGAAAAGAGACGGGAAAAAGATGGCGGTTGAGAGTCATATAATTTTCTGTGATCAAATGCATGCCCTGGGGGACTGCCCGGTCGGTGCTCACATATTTATCGGCCAACCAATTCACCTGTAACGGAAATACCACGCCGGTAGAATCGGTAGCCCCGGCACCCAGTTGCGTGCGACACAGCCAGATGATAATAAAAATAAAAATGTATTTAGCTGTCCTTGGATGAATTACAGTCACCTTTTAACTTTTTATGTGCGGTAATATTTTTAATTTAACGAACTAAAGCGGTAGCAATCTCTAGGGTAAAACCTCACTCATATTTGACTGGGAATAATTCTTTGTACAGTTTTTGATATAATTTATGAAAGGCCTGACCGCGATGGCTGATCCGGTTTTTTTCCTCCGGATTCATTTCAGCAAAGGTTTGGCCGGTTTCTTTTACCTGAAAGACCGGATCGTAACCAAACCCGCCCTGACCCCGCTTATGGGTTAAAATCATGCCTTCCACGCTTCCTGTAGCAGAGATTATCTGGTTCGGCCGGTAAAACAGGGCGACAGTGCGAAACCGGGCGGATCTTTCGGGAAGGGCAATATTTTTCATGTTATAGAGTAATTTTTCAATGTTATCTTCGTAAGTTGCATTTTCTCCGGCGTAACGGGCCGCAAAAACACCGGGAGCACCCGCTAAGGCATCCACTTCCAAGCCGGTATCATCAGCAATAGTGGGCAGGTCTGAAAATTCTGCCAATACCTGCGCTTTTTTTAATGCGTTCTGATAAAGCGTGTTCCCGTCTTCGCTGACCGCCGGAGCTCCTGGGAATTCATCCAGGCTCCGCAAGCCTACCTCCGGCAGACGGAAAATAGCTCGAATTTCAGCGATCTTATCTTGATTTTGGGAGGCGATTAAAATATCCACAATTGTATTATCACCCTTAATGAAAGTGGTGTTAACCCAAATACTGGGGAGTTTTAATTAGCTAATAATGGTAATAAATTGGACGATTATTTCGTTTGTATTGAAAACAACCACCTGGTTTTAAACGGACTTATCATCAATATACATCAAAAACGCCAAAAATGTTAGGCAAATTTACCTTTAATGTCAAGCGAATTGAGGAGCAGAACGTGATATATTTCCGCAGCCCGTTGGTTATGGGACCTAAATACCGGTATGGTGCAGCATCCGTATGACCGGCCACAGACTAGTGAGAAAACATTTATACCAGACAGAGGCGGAGATAAGTTAAATTGATTTTTATGATTTATGGATTTATTTTATTAATATGAATATCGTAGAATGACTTTAATGTTAGTATAGGGAGCATGCGTATGGAAACATTTCATTATTTATCCGAAGGAAACATACATATATTTTTAATTCAAGTCCTGATCCTGCTCTCCTTTGCCAAGCTCCTGAGCGGCCTGATCCAGCGCTGGGGATGGCCTGCCCTGGTGGGAGAAATCTTATGTGGTATCATTTTCGGGCCGACTATTTTCGGACGGCTGCTACCGGGTCTGTATGCCACTGTTTTCCCCGCTGATCTTATTCAGCAAAATATGTTAGAGACCGTTTCCTGGTTCGGGGTCCTATTCCTGCTGCTGGTGACCGGTTTTGAAGTGCGCTTGTCCAGTGTTTGGAAACAGGGTAAGGCGGCCCTCACCATTGGTGTGGTGGGGGTGGTGATCCCGCTCCTGATCGGTTTGCTGGTTTTTTACTGGATACCGGAAAGTTATTGGGGGGTCAATTCCGGGCGGGTTATTTTCACTCTTTTCCTGGCCACGGCCGCAGCAATTAGTGCTATCCCGGTAATTGCCAAAATATTACATGATCTGGAGATCCTGAAAAGTGATTTGGGGTTGACCACTATTTCAGCCTTTGTGATCAATGATATTCTGGGCTGGATCGTCTTTGCCGTGGTTTTGGGACTGGCGGCAACTCACACACTGATTACCAGTAATCCGCCATTACGGATCTTTTTCGAGATCCTGCTATTTGGTGCCCTCTGCCTGACAATCGGAAGTAAAATCATAGGGCATTTTACACGGTGGATCAAAAAGACGCCGCTGCCCCAAACAGCCACGATCCTGACCCTGATCACCTGCCTGGGCATGTTGTGCGGGATTATTACCCAATGGATCGGCATACATGCCATTCTGGGCTTCTTTCTGGCCGGCATTATGGCCGGTAACACTGCCGAGATTTCAGAACGTAACCGGGAAATCATTTCGCAGGTAGTGCATGCAATCTTTGTACCGCTCTTTTTTGTCTCTATCGGCCTGAAAATAGATTTTATCGGCAATCTGGATTTACTGATGATTGTGTTATTTACACTGGTTGCTATTGTCGGTAAGTTCGTCGGCGCCTGGTTAGGCGGAAGATGGGCACAGATGTCTCCGGAAGATGCGGTTTCCATCGGTATTGCCCACATTCCCGGCGGGGCCATGGAAATTATAATCGGACTGCTGGCCCTGGAGATGCAGTTGATCTCCCATGTAGTTTTCGTGGCGATCGTATTTGCCGCGGTACTTTCCTCGGTTCTGGTGGGGCCGCTACTGGCCTGGTCACTTGAGCGGCGTAAATACCTGGATATCGGAGATTTTGTTGCAAAAACAGCTATTATACCGGATTTAGCAAGTCCGGACCGCTGGGGGGCGATAGAAGAATTAAGCAACAGCCTGAGCGCTAAGGTGCTGCATTATGATCCGGCTGAAATCGTGGCCGCGGTTAAAGCGCGGGAAGAAGTCATGGGTACCGGATTGGAACAGGGAATTGCCGTGCCGCATGCCCGGCTTAAGGATTTAAAGACTCCGGTGATTGCTTTTGGCCGCGCCAAGCTAGGTATTGACTGGGATGCACGTGATGGGCTGTTAGCGCGCTTTGTGTTCTTGGTACTGACTCCTGAAAAAGAGGAAGGGCGCCAGGCGCAGATTGTGGCGGCCATTGCCCGCTATATGCTGCGACCGAAAGTCAAGTATCAGCTAATGGCCACCAATGATCCGGAAAAAATGTTTTCCATGCTGAAAAGCGGCTTGAAATTAAAGCAAGTCCGGCCGCGGAAAGCAGTCTAGTTGTCCGCAAAATGGGATTGGCTGTCTTTCACCTTCAGGGCCGAGGCTTTTCCGGGCTTATTTGAAGACCGATTGTTCTGCTTATCCGAAGCCCCGCATCTGGAGGGTTGACATTAGCGACCAATATAACTAAAATTTCACCTGATATGGATGGAGATCGTCCGGATGATAAATTTTTCATTTCTACAGAACATTTTTAAAAACCGGTTTATCAGGATATTCCTTCTCTTTGGTTCTATTACTTTGATTGGCGCCTCACTGGTTTTGATCTTTGAAGTGAAGCGAACGGGGACTGATTATCAAAACTTGTGGGACTCGGTTTGGTGGGCTGTTGTGACCATTTTCACAGTCGGATATGGTGATAAAACACCGCTTACCGTGGGAGGACGCCTGATCGCTATGTTGGTGATGGTGGCCGGCATTTACCTTGTTTCATTAATCACGGCTACAATCTCCTCTATCTTTGTAGCCAGAAAAATCAGGGAGGATCGCGGATTGGAAACCATAGATTTTGATAATCATATTATTCTGTGTGGCTGGAATAGTCATGCGGAAGCCATTATTGAACATATTTTTTCTGTGGACCCGGAAAAACATCTTAAGATGATCCTGGTGAATGAATTATCGGAAGAACAGATTAACACTGTTTTGGATAAATTCAGAAAATACAAGGTCAAATTTATCCGGGGCGATTATACGCGTCATGCCCCTCTGGAGCGCGCCAGTATCGGCGCAGCCAAGGTGGTGATTTTACTACCCAATCTGGATAAATACGAGCCCACGACCGCCGATGAAAAAACCCTGTTGGCAACGCTTAATATTAAAACTAATTTCCCCAAACTGAAAGTCGTCGCCTTTATTATGAATCCGGAAAATGAAGTCCATGTTCGACGGGCTAAAGCCGATGAAATATTTATCAGTGATCAGTTCACCGATTTTATTATTGCCAGTAATGTACTCAAACCCGGATTGGCCGATGTGATTACAGAACTCTTAAGCCCGCAAAGTGAGCATCTGTTGACCACCATTGAGATTCCAGCCAAGTTCGTCCATAAACCTTTCCGGGAGTTATTTCAGGCCCTTAAAAAGCAGTATGGCTATCTGACCCTGGGATTGGTTTCGGAACTCGAATCCGTCGGCATATCCGATTTTCTGTCCGCGGATACTTCCCATTTGGATGCCTTTATCGAAAGAAAGCTGATGGAAGCCGGTAGAGGACTGGAAGAGGAAAACAAAGTGTTTGTCAATATAAATCCTGCCGATGATTATATTATCCAGGAAAATGAACGGGCGGTCATCATCAAATGAAGCGTAAAAAAGATAAGTTCAAATATGAACCCGAAGATCTGAAAGAGTATGAGATCTTCAACGGCCTGGATGAGGACCAGATTCAATGGTTCTGCAAGGTGATCAAAGCCATCAATTTCAATAAAGGCGATACCATTATCCGGGAAGGCGAGAAGGGCAATTCCATTTTGCTGCTATTAAATGGCAAAGTGGAAATTTCCGTCGCCCTGACCCTGCGCACCCACCCTCAACGGGATACCCGGGAAAAAAATTTAATCTGCCTGTCACACGAGAATCATCCCTTTTTCGGAGAAATGTCCCTGTTTCTGCCTGATGACCGGCGGACTGCCACGGTCAAGGCCGCCACCAATTGTGATATCGGACGTATTGCAAAAACGGATTTTTTTCATATTTGCAATGATTATCCGGAAGTGGGCAACCGGGTAATGCAAAATATCGCCAAGGTGCTATCCCACCGTTTGACCCAGGCCAACCAGAATGTGCTTAAATTGACCACGGCCTTCAGTCTGATCATTGAAAAATAAACAAAGGAGTATTTTGGGTACGCAATTAGATAAAGTCTATCGGCCTGAAAATGTCGAGAAAAAATGGTATCAATACTGGAAAACCCAGGATTATTTCAAACCCCGGGAAGCACAGAGCGTGAAATCCTATGTGATCACTATTCCACCTCCCAATGTGACCGGGATCCTGACCATGGGCCATGTTTTGAATAACACCATCCAGGACATTCTGATCCGCTACGCTCGGATGCAGGGCTACAAAACTCTGTGGCTCCCGGGAACCGATCATGCCGGGATTGCGACTCAAAGTGTGGTCGAGAAACAGCTGCGCAAAGAGGGCAAAACCCGCCAGGATCTGGGCCGGGAGGCCTTTGTGGACCGGGTCTGGGAGTGGGCTTATAAGCACAAATCGATTATCTTTCAGCAGCTGGAAGAATTAGGCGCTTCTTTTGACCGTTCCCGCGAACGGTTTACCCTGGACGAAGGCTTGAGCAAGGCGGTTCGAAAAGTGTTTGTGCATTTCTACCGAAAAGGATTGATCTATCGCGGCCGTCGCATTATCAACTGGTGTCCGGCTTCGCAAACCGCACTCTCTGATGAAGAAGTGATCCACAAAGAGACCCAGGGACACCTGTGGCAGTTTCGTTATCCCTATGACAATCATGCCGGCCATGTGTTGATTGCCACCACCCGACCGGAAACCATGCTGGGCGATACGGCCGTGGCTGTTAATCCCAAAGACAAACGTTACATCAGTTTAATCGGTAAACAGGTTATACTGCCGATCCGAAACCGTGTTATTCCCATAATTGACGATGATTTTGTAGATCCGGAATTCGGTACCGGAGCAGTTAAAGTCACGCCGGCCCATGATCCCAATGACTTTGCCATGGGGGAACGGCATGGGTTGGAAAAGATCAATATTATGAATCCCGATGGCACCTTGAACCGCAATGCGGGTGAAGAATTTGCCGGACTAGATCGCTTTGCAGCCCGTAAAAAAGTGGTTGAAAAAATGGAACGGCTGGGCTTGCTGGAGAAGGTGGAAGAATACACCCATAGTGTGGGATATAGCGAGCGGGCCGGAGTCATGATCGAACCCTATTTATCAGCGCAGTGGTTTGTCAAAATGAAACCTCTGGCTGAGCCTGCCGTTCAGGCGGTTAAAGATCATAAGATCCACTTTCATCCGACCCGCTGGTATAAAACCTATGACCACTGGATGAACAATATTCGTGATTGGTGTATCTCACGACAATTATGGTGGGGCCATCGCATCCCGGTATTTTACTGTGACGAGTGCGACTGGCAGGATGCTTTAATGGAAGATCCTGAGCGCTGCCCCCGGTGTAACGGAACGGTGCGGCAGGATCCGGATGTGCTGGACACCTGGTTCAGTTCCTGGCTGTGGCCCTTCTCCACCATGGGCTGGCCGACGGAAACCAAAGATCTAAAGGAATTTTTTCCTACTGATGATCTGGTTACGGCGCCGGATATTATCTTTTTTTGGGTGGCCCGCATGATCATGGCCAGTTTGGAATTCATGGGGGAGGTACCCTTTACCGATGTCTATTTCACCGGCCTGATCCGGGATATCAAGGGCCGTAAGATGAGTAAATCCCTGGGCAATTCACCCAACCCCTTACATTTAATTGAGAAGTACGGTGCTGATGCCCTGCGTTACGGAGTGATGCTGATCGCTCCGCAGGGACAGGATATTCTGTTTTCAGAAAAACGGCTGGAAGTGGGCCGTAATTTCATGAATAAGGTCTGGAATGCCTCGCGCTTTATCTTGATGAATATCAAGGACGACACCCTTTTCAGTGAGCCTTTTAAGCCGCAACCGGAAGATCTGAGTTTAGCCGATAAATGGATTCTCAGCCGTTCGAACGCCACCATTAAGGCTTTTGATAAATATTTCCGGCGCTACCGCTTTGATGAAGTCGCCCGCCTGATCTATGATTTCGTCTGGAATGATTTTTGTGACTGGTATATCGAGTTGATCAAAGAGCGGCTCTATAATCAGTCGCCGCAGGCCGGGCGGCAGGCGCTACAAATTGCGCTCTTTGTTTTAAAGCGCATTCTGAAACTGTTGCATCCCTATGCGCCCTTTATCAGCGAGGAAATTTACCAAAAGGTAAAAGCACCTGATGATCCGGATCTGATTATTTCGCTCTGGCCGCAATATACCCCGGAACAGCGGGATATGACCGTGGAAAAAGAGTTTGCCATGGTCCAGGAAGTGATCACCGCCTTACGCACGGCCCGGAGTGAGATCAATATACCGCCGGCCACGGAATTAACTCTGATCATTAAAGGGCATGCCGAACAGCCGGTAGCGCAGTTGATGCAGTCTAAGGAGATTGCCGGGTATGTGCGCAATCTGGCCCGCATCAAGGAAATAAAATTGCAGGCCGGGTCGGCCGAACGCCCCCATCCGGCCTCTTCAGTGGTAGTCGGAGGAGTAGAGTTTTACTTGCCTTTGGCCGGCGTGATCGATATTGCCGCGGAGAAGAACCGTTTAAAAAAGGAAATTCAGGGCCTGGAAGGCCGTTTAAAGGGCATCCGCACCAAATTGCAAAATCATAACTTTTTAAATAAAGCACCCCGGGAGGTGGTTGAGAAGGAACGCCAGAAAGAAAAGGACTATCAGGAAAAACTGAAAAAATTAACCCAAAATCTGGAGCTGATTTCCGGCTGACATTGAAATATTATTTATAAACCTTTTGACTTAAATAAGAGCGGTATATGCTAAAAGTACAGATTAAAGGACTCGGCAGCTTTGTGAGTCTGTGTTTGATTATTCATCTTTCTGCCCAACCAGTGAAAAACACCCAATTGACTGTGTATAATAATGATTTGGGGCTGATCCGGCAAACCCGGGAGGTCATTTTAGAAAAAAAGTCTTCGGAAATTCGGATCGTGGGCATATCCGCTCAGGTTGATCCCACCTCAGTGCGCCTGACTTTTCCACAGCTGCAAGGGGAAGTGACCATTCTGGAGCAAAATTATCTCTATGACCTGGTCAGTTCCCGCCGGATTTTTCAGAAATATATCGGCGAATCCATTATTTATCACCTGGAAGACGGTACCCAGCTCTCGGGGAAAATATTAAGTGTGGAAGGCCGCAATCTGATTCTGGCCCTGCCGGAAGGAGGTATCCGGATTGCCTCGGGGAAAAGCATCATGGATTATGAGTTTCCATCCTTGCCGGAGGGTTTGATTCTGACCCCCACATTGCAGTGGCAGGTGCAATCCCGTCATCATGGGCGTCATATCGCTGAACTCAGTTATCTGACCGGTGGACTTAGCTGGCATGCAGAATACATACTGATTCTGTCGGAAAATGAGACAGATCTCTCTCTGGCGGCCTGGGTTTCACTGAATAATGAGTCCGGGGCTACCTATGCCGACGCCACCATGAAATTGATTGCCGGAGATATCCACCGTGCCCGGGATGAGCGGGAGCGCCAACATGCGGTTATGGCTTTCAAGGCGGCCGTTGAAGCAGAACAACCCTTTGCGGAAAGGGAGCTGTTTGATTACCACCTCTATGAATTGCAATGGCCGGTTACCCTGAAAAATAACGAGATCAAACAGGTGACTCTTTTTGAAGAAGTATATTCCCGGGGTGAAAAGATATATCTGTTCCAGGGCAACAGCACGCAAGAATATCAGGCTCTTTTACGGGTTGTTCTACGGATCCCCAACACACAGTCCAATCAAATGGGGTTTCCGATCCCCAGGGGAGTGGTCAGAATTTTCAAGCGGGATGTGGATCAGACTCTGCAGCTGATTGGCGAGGACAATATCGGGCATACGGCTAAACAGGATACCCTTGCACTGACTGTGGGAAATGCCTTTGATGTGCGTGGTGAAAAGCACATTACAGACCGGAAGCGGAACAAGAATTCGGAGACGATCAGTGTCAAAATAATACTCTACAACCGCAAGGATCAAGCGGTGCAAGCCGAAGTCCAAGAATTCCATCGCGGCGATTGGTATCTGCAGCGTGCCAGTCATGACTATCAACAGAAGAGTAATCGCCAGCTGGTTTTTCCGCTGACTTTAAAAGCCAATTCCAGTGATGTAATTACCTATACCTTTACCAGAGAGTGGTAATTTTATTAGTTTGCAAGGATCCAGTACACCCAATCCGAAAACCAGACTGAATGCAGACACTGCAGTAACCTATGTGAAGGGTGTGGGCCCCAAACGGGCCGCAGCCCTGAAAGAAATTCAGATCGCAACATTTATGGACCTGTTGTACCATTTTCCCCGCCGCTATCTGGACCGCAGTACCATCACACCCATTGCCAAATTAAAAGTGAACACCTTCGCTACAATCCTAGGCAAAGTCTATTCCCAGAACTATGTGAAAACCCGGCGGCGCGGCTATTACCAGTTGCTGGTAGGGGATGAAACCGGGCATATCAGATGTATATGGTTCAACGGGATCCAGTATATTCGCAAGGTTTTTGAGAATGGTGATATGGTGGCCCTGAGCGGCAAAGTAGAATTCTATCGCGGGTTGCAGCTGGTCCACCCCGATTATGACAAACTGGAAAAAGGGGAATGGGATACCACCCACACAGCGCGGATTATCCCCCTCTATCCCGCCACAGCCCAACTGAAAAAAGTCGGACTGGACAGTCGCGGATTTCGCCGCTTATTCCGCAAGGTTTTTGCCAATTATCAATTTACTTTTGATGAACTGATCCCGGCTGAGATCCTGGAGCGTTTATCCCTGATGCCTCTGAACCGGGCTATCCATCAGATCCATTTTCCCGCGTCCGGTAAGATCCTGCAAGCAGCCCGCCGACGTTTTAAATTTGAAGAGTTGTTCTATCTGCAACTTCTCTTAGGGGTCAAGCGCCGTAGTATCCAGGCCGTCAAAAAGGATTTCCGCTATCCTTCGCCGGGTAAACTGATCAAAAAGATCTATGCGGCGTTACCATTTGAATTGACCAAAGCCCAGAAGCAGGTGGTGCACGAGATCTGGCAGGATATGCAGGGAGAAACGGTGATGAACCGGTTATTACAGGGCGATGTAGGCTCCGGTAAAACCGTGGTGGCCCTGCTGAGTGCCAGTATCGCCATTGGCAACGGCTTGCAGGCGGTTCTGATGGCCCCCACGGAAATATTGGCCGAACAGCATTATACCACCCTTAAGCAAATGGGAACACCGGCTGGGATCAAAGTCGCGCTCCTGATCGGCGGGCAAAAGAAAACTGAACGGGAAGATATTCTCAAACGGATCCGGGCCAATGAACACCAGCTGATCGTCGGCACCCATGCCCTGATCCAGAAATCAGTAGACATTGATCGCTTGGCCCTGGCGATCATCGATGAACAGCACCGCTTTGGGGTTACGCAACGGGGACAGTTAATCGAGAAGGGGTTACATCCCGATGTGCTGGTGATGACCGCTACCCCCATTCCCCGTACCCTCAGCATGACTATTTATGGCGATATGGATGTTTCGGTCATTGATCAAATGCCGGCTCGTAAAGGTAAAATAATTACCAGAATTGTGCATGAAAATCAGCTGGCCAAAGTCTATGATTTTGTGAAGCAGCAAATTAAAAAAGGACACCAGGTCTATGTGGTTTACCCCTTGATAGAAGTGTCGGAAAAGCTGGACCTGCAGGCTGCCATTCAGGGCTATGAATATTTAAAGGCACGGGTTTTTAATGAATACCGTCTGGCACTCCTGCACGGCGGTATGGCAACGGCTGAAAAAGATCACATTATGCATGCTTTTCGGGACGGAACTATCGATATATTGGTCAGTACAACCGTTATCGAAGTAGGGGTGGATAATCCCAATGCCACCGTAATGATCATTGAGAATGCCGAGCGTTTCGGACTAACCCAGATTCATCAATTGCGCGGCCGCATCGGCCGTGGTCAAGCCAACGGGGTATGCGTCTTAGTGGAAAGAAAACATAGTGAAACAGCCCACCAGCGTTTGCAAATATTAGCAGCGACCACGAACGGTTTTGAAATCTCTGAGCAAGACCTTAAATTACGTGGCCCTGGTGAGTTTTACAGCACCCGGCAGCACGGATTTCCGAAAATGAAAATCGCGGACCTGATCACTGACCAGAAACTGATGCAGACCGCCCGCCGTGCAGCCTTAGGCTTGCTGCAGAATGATCCGCACCTCAGGAAAAGCGATCATCAGCCCATGCGCACCCATCTGATTGATAATTACGCTGAATACATGGCCTTTGTTGATGTGCTTTAAGATGAGTGACAAGATTTTTCAAAAATCGGACTAGATGTCAGGGATCACAGCGATCCCTCAGAGAATAGATAACCATAAGATTAATTAAAGGGATGTCATGCAAAAGATTAAACAGAACAAGGTTAATGTCATCTTAGCGGCCCTGGCCTTTTTGATCAGTTTTGTTGTCTACATGGATACGATTGCACCCACTGTTTCCTTTTGGGATTGCGGTGAATTCATTGCCACTTCCTATACCTTAGGGGTCCCCCATCCACCAGGCAGCCCGCTCTACCTGCTTATCGGACGCTTATTTACCATGCTGCCCTTCAGCAGTGATATTGCCTACCAGGTGAATATTATTTCCGCGCTAACCAGTGCCTTGGCGGTTATGTTTCTTTATCTGATTGTTGTTAAATTGCTAAGTCGTTGGGGAGCACCCAAGACCCAGCTGGCCAAAATATCGCTCTACGGCGGGGCGTTTATTGGCGCCATGACCTTTGCCTTTACCGACAGCCACTGGTTCAATTCAGTGGAAGCGGAGGTCTATTCTTTTTCCACTTTTCTGACGGCCATTGTGGTCTGGTTGATCCTGCTCTGGGAAGAGAAAGACGGCCAGCCAGGCCATGAGCGCTATCTGTTATTGATTGCCTATATCATGGGACTGGCGATCGGCATCCACCTGCTGAATTTGCTGGCCATCTTTTTTATCGCCCTGATCATATATTTCAAACGGTATTCGATCTCTTCCAATTGGTGGCTGATTGGGGATTTGATTATTGGTTTGGCCATCAGCGGGATCATATTTTTATTCTTTTTACAGTTGGATATCCCCTTTTTGATCCAGGCTTTGCTGACCCTGGCCGTCTTTATGACCATTTATATACCCCTTTATCGGAAATCTAAGAAGCCGCGCTATCATGAGCATGCTAAGAATGTGACGATGGCCTTTTTGGCTTCGGCGGGTTTTCTGTTGATTAACGGTGGCGTAATCCGCGGATTGCCTAAAATCGCCCATGAAATTGGGTTATGGGCCCTGCCGGCGGTTGTTATTATTATTCTGGGCGTGACGGCCTGGGCGATTACCCACAAACGGAATATTTTGGCCCTGGTAATGATGTCCCTGGTATTGATTATGGTAGGCTATTCCACCTATACCACTATTTTCATTCGTAGTAATCAGGATCCGGTCATTGATGAGAACAACCCGGAAACCACAGAGCGGGCTATCTCCTATCTGGAGCGTGAACAGTATGGCCGGCGATCTTTTACGGATATCTTTGACCGCCGGGTCTGGAAACCCGAAGCCGCTCATAAATGGAAAGATAAAAGTACCTGGAATTACTTCTGGAACTACCAGATCAAGAAAATGTACATCCGCTATTTCAACTGGCAGTTTGTGGGCCGCCAGGGGGCTAATGTAGATCCTTTTGCCTTTCTGTTGCCTTTTCCATTTTTAATTGGAGTCTACGGCTTAATGACACATTTTAAAAAGGATCAAAATAAAGCCCTGGCCGTACTGGCCCTTTTTCTGTTCACCGGCCTAATGATTGTGCTCTATCTGAACCAGGATGATCCGCAGCCGCGGGAACGGGATTATTCCTATGTGGGCTCATTTTTCACCTTTTCGATCTGGATCGGGATCGGGGCGGCCGCCCTGATCGGACAATTTTTGGAATTTAAAAAGAAAAGGCTGCGCAAACCGCTGGTATATGTGGTGACAGCGGTATTGGTCCTGGTACTGCCGCTCAATGTGATGCTGGCCAACTACGAATCCCACGATCGCAGCGGGAATTATGTGGCATCGGACTACTCCTATAACATCCTGCAGACCTGTGAACAAGACGGCATTATTTTCACCAATGGCGACAATGACACCTTTCCGCTTTGGTATCTACAGGAAGTGGAAGGGGTCCGTAAGGATGTAAGGGTGGTTAACCTGAGTCTGTTGAATACCCCTTGGTATATCAAACAGTTGAAAAATAACGAGCCCAAGCTCGATCTGGGTAGTTTGACCGACAGTAAAATAGAAAATTTATCGGTAATTCCCTGGGAGAAGCAGGAGGTAAAGATATCCCCCCCTCCTTATGGTGATTTGCCACCCCTTAAATGGACCCTGGAACCGACCATTATGGGCCGGGGACTACGGGTGCAGGATATCATGATCTGGCAAATTATCGAATCCAACCGCTGGCAACGACCGATCTATTTTGCGGTCACTGTTTCGCCGGACAACAAACTGGGACTGGATCCCTATCTGCAAATGGAGGGACTGGCCTTCCGGGTATTTCCGAAAAGGGTGCCCCGGGTCAATGCCGAGGCCTTGCGGCATAATTTGTTGGAAGTGTACCGTTATCGCAACCTGGACAATCCCGATGTTTATTTTAATGAAAATGTCAAAAAGCTGGTCAGCAACTACCGTTCCGGATTTTTCCAGCTGGCGATCCAACAATTGCGCAGTGGTGATAAAAAGGCGGCTCTGACCACCCTGGACTCTATGCAAACCAAATTACCGGAAGAGGTATTGCCTATTCGCAATAAAGATCTTTACCTACAACTGGGCCTGCTCTATCATGAAGTGGGCGGTGATTCGATGCTCCGCGAACTGGAAATGGAAGAAGAGGTCGGAGAGGAGTATCGTGAATTGATCAAACAGAGACCTCAGGGTCTGGCGGAAAGACTGGATGAATTACTCAGGCGACCCCGGGTAAGCGTACAGGATAAGCTGCGCTATGCGCAAATTTATATGGAAGTTCTCAAAGATTACAATACCGCCCTGGATATTCTGAATCAGCTGAACAATCAGTATCCCAACAATCCGCGGGTCCTGGGAATGCTGATCCAGACCTATGAACAGATGGGCAATTATGCCCGGGCTGTGGAATTACTGGATCAGTGGCTGGAAAATAATCCCCAGGATAACCAAGCGCAGAGAATGCGGGATCAATATCAGTCCATGTTAAGACAACGCGGCGATACCAGCGCGGATACAACCGGATAAATTGTCTGATTATCCTAAATTCAAATAAAGCTTAATGACGGGTAGCCAACCGAAATCCATTGTATCGGTCATCATTCCCCACTATAATGGTGAACAAATCCTGGTGGATTGCCTGCGCTCACTCTATCGATCCACGGCCGTTGCTCTTGAAGTCCTGCTGGTGGATAATGCCTCTACCGACAATAGTGTTGCCATCGTTAAAGAGCAGTTTCCTGGGGTGCGAATCATCTCGCTGCAAGAAAATCACGGCTTTGCCGGCGGCTGTAATGTGGGCATCCGGGCGGCTTCTGCCGATTATGTGCTTATCTTAAATAATGATACTATTCATGCAGAACAATGGTTAGAAAAGCTACTGGATCGGATCAAAAGCGCCCCAGATATCGCTGTGGTGCAACCTAAATTGCTCTCCTACCAGAAGCAAGGTTTCTTCGATTATTCCGGGGCGGCTGGTGGTGAAATGGATGTTTTCGGGTTTCCTTTTGCCCGCGGACGCATTTTTGAGTTCATTGAACGGGATCAACACCAGTATGATGAACACCCACCCGCCATATTCTGGGCTTCGGGCACTGCTTTTCTGGCCCGTAAAAAACGCCTGATGCAGGCCGGGCTTTTTGATGAACATTTCTTCGCCCATATGGAGGAGATTGATCTGCAATGGCGCCTGCATTTGCTGGGCTACCAGATCCAGGTGGTACCGGAAGCAGTGGTCTGGCACCGGTCCGGATATACTCTGGGAGCCGAGGCACCCTTTAAAAAATACCTCAATCACCGTAATAGTTTGTTAATGTTTCTGAGCAATTACCGCTTGCTAACGACTTGCTACCTACTTTTTATCCGGCTGGCCTTGGATTATATGGCCCTCTTTTTCTCGCTTTTACGCCGGGACGGGGGGCGGGCCGGCGCGATTCTCAAGGCTCACGGCTATATTCTCACCCATCCCCTGTTCATCATTAAAAAACGCCTGAAAGTCAAGAAATTGCGGGTTATAAGAGATCGGGAGCTGATGCAAAAACTCTATAAGGGGGCAATTCCCATAAGCGCCTTCTTACTGGGTAAAAAGTCCTACAGTGACCTCTGATGCAATTTCCTTTCGAGGACAGATATCATCGCTACAATCGCTATTTAAAAGATACCTTTGGTGAAAAGGTCTATCGGATCTCACTGGATGCCGGTTTTACCTGCCCTACCCGCGACGGCACCCTGGGCACGGACGGTTGTCTTTACTGCAATAATGCCAGCTTTGCGCCCCAAAAAAGAGACACACCACCTCCTTCAATTGAAACCCAATTACAGCTGGCAATGCCGCATCTGCGGGAGAAGCGCAAGGTAAAAAAGGTTTTGGCCTATTTTCAGGCTTACACCAATACCTATGCCGGAGTGGAACACTTGCGGGAACTTTATAATAAGGCCCTGCAATTCCCTGGGGTGGTGGGAATCTGTATCGGTACGCGCCCTGATTGTGTCGGTCAGACAGTGCTGAACTTGCTGCAAGAGCTCAACCGGGACCATTATGTTTCCGTTGAACTGGGCATTGAATCGGTTTACGATAAAACCCTGCAATGGGTAAACCGGGGGCATGATTTTCAACAAACCCGCAGGGCTATTCAGCAGTGTCATCAGGTCGGACTGCATGTCAGTGGCCATTATATTCTGGGATTCCCCACGGAAAGCCGGTCGGAAATGATCGCGGCCCCACACCTATTAAACGCTTTACCCCTGGATGCTATCAAAATACATCATCTGCATATTGTCAAAAACACCCCCCTGGCCAGCCTATATCACCAATCGCCCTTTGACCTCTTTAGTACCCGGGAGTGGATCACGCTGGTTTGTGATTTTTTAGAGCGATTGCGGGGCGATATTGTCATCCAGCGCTTGGTCGGTGACGCCCGGGGCGATACCCTGATCGCGCCCCGTTGGAAACTGTCTAAAATGCAAATTATTAATGCGATTATCGCAGAATTGGCACAGCGCCATAGTTATCAGGGTAAACTGGCGACTTAATCATAACTTTTAAGGAAAGGGAAGCGCGTGTTCCACACAGCTGATTATGCGGTTCATCTGCTGCAGCTGGGCACGTTTGCCATGGATGGCGGTGCGGTTTTTGGAGTGATCCCCAAAGCTTTATGGCAGCAACAGATAAAGCCGGATGACCACAACCGGGTTCCCATGGCTCTGCGGTCCTTGCTGATTGTGGGCGGTCAGCGCCGGATTTTAGTGGATACCGGGATCGGTGACTGTCTGAATGCAAAAATGAAACGGCTTTATCGGGTTAACTCCTCCGCGGATCAGTTGGGAAATGTTCTGCAGCAGCTGGGGTGCAACCCGGCAGAGATCACTGATGTGATCATCACTCATCTGCATTTTGATCATGTCGGCGGGGCTGTTCAGCGGGGAACGGCTCAACGGCAGCCCTTATTTCCACAGGCGACCTACTATGTGCAGCGCCGTAATTATGAATGGGCCCTGTCACCCTCGGTATTGGATCGCACCAGTTATATGCGGGATAATTTTATCCCCCTGGAAAAAAGCGGACAACTGCAGCTGATAGACGGTGAAAAAGAGCTCTTTCCGGGAATAGAACTATTTGTCAGTCACGGCCACACCCCCGGTCAGCAAATGGTGTTGATCCGGGACCGGGACAAACCGCTCTTTTTTTGCGCTGATTTGTGCCCGTCAGCACTGCATATACCCACCACCTGGATCAGTGCATTTGATCTTTATCCACTGACCCTGATAAAGGAAAAAGAGCATATTTTCGTTCAGGCTGTCAGGCATAACTGGCAGCTGATATTTCCCCACGATACAGAGATAAAAGCGGCTACGCTTAAACAAGGGCCACGGTATTTTAAAATTAAAACCAGTATATCGCTAGAAAATTAACGCTCCTGAGCGGTTGTATCTCCGGCTTCCTCTTCGGATATCAATTGTTGGGTGTCATAAAGGTATTTGTATTTACCGCCTTTTTCCAGCAGTTCGGTATGGGTGCCGGTTTCCTCAATTTTTCCGTTATCTAATAGTACGATCTTATCAGCGTTCTGGATGGTGGAGAGCCGGTGGGCGATCACAATGGCAGTGCGATCCTGCATCAGCAGTTCAATGGCTTTTTGTACTTTCTGTTCCGATTCCGAATCCAGTGAGGAGGTGGCTTCGTCTAAAATAAGGATCGGTGGATTTTTCAGCAGGGCGCGGGCAATGGCCACCCGCTGACGCTGCCCGCCGGAGAGACGTGCACCCTTGTCACCGATCTCGGTTTCAAATCCGGCTGACATCTCGTCGATAAATTCCAGGGCATTGGCAGCCTTGGCCACCTGACGCACTTTTTGTATATCCACTTCATCTGACCCATAAGCGATATTGTTGAGAATAGTATCGTTGAACAAAATGGTTTCCTGAGTTACAATACCCATCAGGGAGCGCAGGGATTTCAAGGTGTAGGAGCGGATATCAGTGCCGTCGATTTTAATGCGGCCATGGGTGGGATCATAGAAACGAGGCAGCAGATCGGCCAGAGTTGATTTACCGGCCCCTGAAGGACCTACGATGGCCACAACTTCGCCCTTCCTGATTTCCAGATTTATGTTGGAAAGGACATTGTCGTCAGAACTTTCATATTGAAAATAAACGTTCTTATAGGTAATACAGTCATTAAAATCGGTAATCGGCCGGGCACCGGGCTGATCGACCACATCGCTTTTTTCGTCCATAATGGAAAAAACCCGTGAACCCGAGGCGATCCCGGTCTGAATATTTACATTCACCTTGTTCAGTTTTTTAATTGGATCCAGCAGGGCAAAGATCAGAAAGACATAGCGAATGAAATCTTCTGATTCCAAACCGGTGCCGGACAGCGCATGCCGTCCACCGATATAGAGTAAAACAACGCCGATGAGCACGGCAAAAATCTCATTTAAGGGGGTGGACAATTCATTCAACCGTTTACGCCGGAACAGCAACCGGTAATACTTTTTGGTCTCTTCAATGAAGCGCCGGATCTCAAATTTTTCCATGGCAAAGGCCTTGACAATCCGGATTCCACTGATAGTTTCATTCATAATGGACATGATACCCGCCATTTTACGCGAAGTGCGGATCGATTTGCGACGGATACTTTGCCCGATCACCCGGATAAGATAACCGGACAGGGGCAGGATCACGATCGCCATGAGGGTTAATTGCCATGAAATAATGAACAACAGTACTACAAAAGCAATGATATTGATCGGTTCTACCAGCAATTTATTGAAGGAAATCGAATAGGTGTTGCGCATATTGCTGATGTCATAGATCATGATTGAGGAGATCTCCCCGCTGCGTTTGCGGTGGTAAAAAGAGAGTGACAGATGGTGAAGATGTTGGTATAGTTTATTGCGTAAATCGGTGATGGCGTGCAATTGGACATAGGCGAAGGAAATCCCTTTCAGATAGAGAAAAATATTTTTAAGGAGAAAAGCCAAAAAGATGGCAATGCACAATTTTTTTAAGGTGTCGAACTTATTGTCCGAGCGGATCAGATTGCGGGTCCAGTGTTTCATTTTGGTGTTCAGATTGAGCTGAGCACTCTCCTTTTCAGGGGTGAGTTCCTGGGGGAAGAGTTGTTGGGTGTTTTCCTCGGGGAAGATCACTTTGACAAAGGAGGCGGTGAGCCAGATTGAACCACTGTTCAGCGCCACATAGATCAGGGAAGTCAGAATAGCCAGGATCAGCATCTTCCAGTAAGGGGTGGCCAGCTTTAACATGCGCATAAAAATTTTCATAAATGACCGATCCTCTGATTGAGGGCTGTTGCTCCGACAGCTCCCTCTCGTAAGATTTGGTAGGTTTCCTCTAATACTTTTATGACTGTGGAAGGTGGCTGCGATGATTCTACGGGTCCGGCGTCCAGGATCAGGGCCAGCTGCTCATCAAAATAGGCTTTGATTTCAGCAACGGAGCGCGCCGGTTCATGACCAGCGGGGTTCACGCTGGTGCTGGATAGCGGCCCCTTAAAACAAGCTAAAATACTATTCATTACGGGATGCTGAATGACACGGATACCAATATAACCTTCTTTTGTAAATAAACAGGGAAACTGTTTATTATTCAGCGGCAAGATCAGGGTTAGCGGACCGGGCAGCAAGCGCTTTACCACTGCTTTTTGATAGGTGTTCAGGTGCTCGAATTCAGTCAGGACCTGCTGCCGGCTGGGATAGAGCACACTAATCGGTTTGTGACTTTCCCGCCCTTTTAAACTTAACAATTTATCTCCGGCATGGGAATTAAATATATCTATCCCCAGTCCGTAAATGGTATCTGTGGGATAGGCGATCACATTGCCGGACCGCAGTGTCTGTACGACCTGATTGATCTGAGTTTCGGTCAGCTTAGCAGTGGATATTACTTCAGCCATGGGCTGTCTGGGATGTCTTTCTAGGTTTGGTCTTCCACCGCCGGTGAAACCAGTAATATTGGGAGGGATATTGACGGATGATTTTTTCAAAATAACGGGTATAATACTGGGTAAAGGCTTTGACCGGATCCGCGGCTGTTTTTAATATAGTTTGGGGGTTGATCTCTTGCAGATGTACCACATATTTTTCCGCTTCGTTCAGGATGCAGCTGGCCAAGAGCACCGGACATTTTTGCTTTAAGGCAAACAAAGCCGGACCACGATAGCTGGAAGACCACTGATTAAAAAAGCGTACAAAGATTCCGCTGCGACGCGCATCCTGATCCGCGATCATGATCAACAGATTGTTCCGCCTTAAAAAACGTAACAAGGTTAAAGGCGCGGTCTGTTTTTTGAAGACGATGCCGCCGTAATAGGAGCGTGCAAAATTGATCAGGCGGTCCACCTGGCGGTTTGTTTGGCGTTTGATAATGGCGGCCACTTTTTGATTCACCTGGCGCACAAACCATTCACTGCCGGCCTCCCAATTGCCCAGGTGAAAGAGAATGGCGAGGGCACCCCGCCCTTTGCGCAGTACCTGCTCTACCAGTTCGGGATTATCGCAGACCACATACTGGTTGAAACGCTGTGGCGGATCCAGATAAACCGGGAAAAGATCCAGGTAAACCTTGGCGAAATGGATATAGGTTGCACGTATTGTCTTTTTACGCCATTGAGCAGACTTTTCCGGAAAAGCCTTCCGCAGGTTTTTGCTAATAACTTTTTTACGGAAAGGGATAAGATAATAAAAAACAAGTCCCAGCCAGCGGGCCAGAACATGGCGGGTATGCAGCTGCGTGCCGCAGCAGAGCTTTTGCACCAGCAAAATAGCTGCGTACTCGACAAAATGACGCAATTGGGTTGATTTTCGGGCAGACATGCCAATTTAATCATCAGTCAGGGGTTGCGGAGAGGAGGGCTTTTCGGCCGACAGCTCGGATTGCAGCTTGCGATAGGCATAATCCAGGGCGGCTTTGAAATCCTTACCATGGTTTAATTCACTTTTGTAAAAAGTATCGATCCAGTAAATAAGATTATTTTTTTGCAAAGAATCCAGTTGGGCATAGATCGTTACCAGGGGCTCCAGAATTTCCTGCTTATAGGCCGGGGTACAGTGCCGCAGGGTGCGGGCGTCCTGCATCTCTTTCAAAATTTCATTAGTGCGATAGAGGTAGGTGTGCAGAAAAACCTTTTTTTCGCTTGTGCTCAGGGTTCGCCAGTAGATCATTTGGCCGATAGACGAATAATCGGTTTTTGCCGGTTGCTGGGACCAACCAAAAACCAGTAAAACGAGGGTGATTAATATAATTTTAGGTAAGCGCATGATTTTTCTCCCTTGTGAATATACTTGTTTAATATTTTTCAATTTCCGTTATTAGTTTATCCAGTATATCAGTGGTATCGATCTTTTCAACAACCTGCCCCTTTTCGAAAAATAGAGCCTTGTGCTTGCCGCAGGCCACTCCCAGATCGGCTTCACGGGCCTCGCCGGGGCCATTGACCGCGCAGCCCATCACTGCCACGGTGAGATGTTTTTTCAGGCCGCGCACTTTTTCCTCCAACTGGTTGACAATGCCGGTTACGTCTGTTTCAGCCCGGCCGCAAGTCGGACAGGATACGAGATTGATACCCCCGGTGGTCAGATGCAGGGACCGTAAAATGGCAAACCCGGCGCGCACCTCTTCTGCCGGATCACCGGTCAGACTGACCCGGATGGTATCCCCGATTCCTTCGGCTAAGAGGGTACCGATCCCAACGGCCGACTTAATGGTCCCGCCCCACACAGCCCCGGCTTCGGTAACCCCCAGATGCAAGGGATAATCAAATTTCTGACTGAAAAGACGGTTGGCTTTGATCATCAAACGAACATCACTGGATTTCAGGGAAACAATAATATCCTCGAATCCTTGTGACTGGCAAAACTCTATATGGCGCCGGGCACTTTCAAATAAAGCCTCAGCTGTGGGTCGGCCATATTTGTCCATCAGGTCCTTTTCCAGAGAGCCCGAATTTACACCGATCCGAATTGGGATTCCAGCGGCACTGGCCCGCTCCAGGATGGCCTTGACCCTACTCTGGTCACCGATATTGCCGGGATTGATACGGATCTTATCAGCGCCCCTGTCAATGGCACCCAGGGCCAGCCGGTAGTTAAAATGGATGTCCGCTACCAGTGGGACGCCCATGTGTTGCTTGATTTGCGGCAGCGCCTGCAAGGCCTTTTGATTGGGCACGGTCACCCGGATAATTTGGCAGCCGGCGGCTTCCAACCGGTCTATTTCGGGCAGCAATTGATCCAGGTCATCGGTGTGGGCCGTGGTCATGGATTGGATTGGTATGGGTGCATCACCACCAATAGTCACATCCCCAACAAAGATCTTTCTGGTCTGCTTCCGTGTGAAATCTGTCATAAGAGTCAAGTTACTTACTCATGAACTTATTGACAATCAAAAAATCCGGGAATATGGTCTATGAAAAATGGATTGATATTCGGATGGCGGCCATAAGCTTAAGGGGATTGGGATTTTTAGGGATGTCATAACCCCTTTGTAGAACAATTTTACAAATTGTTTAGCCATTTTTCCGACAGGAAAATGGCTACCTTCCAGAGCGACAGTCCATCAAAGGTCCTATAAACTTTTCTTCAAAGTAATCAAATCCTTCTATCAAAGGAATTTGATAAACAGGTTATCCGTCAGGCGCCGGATCTCCGAACAATTTATTCTACATAGCTTTCAAAATCCCTCCCGGGAATTTTGAAAAAACAAATTACAAATTTGTTCTACAAATTTTGGTCCAGTTGTACCTGGTCATATTAAGCTGACTTTGGTTCGATGGGTATCGATACGATTTAAATTTTGCGGAAAAACTGGCTTAAATCAGTTGAAAATTGAGGGTGCTTATTTACGGGTCATACCGTCGGACTGCCCGGTACTAGATTCCAGGCCGCAACCGATCCGGAACATCCGTGTGAGCGGTGGGTATAGATAGGTTATTATAAGTTACTTCAATAATAAACACTTCCCGGTCTTGTTTGCCTCTGGTGTGCTTATACGGTAGAAATAAACTCCGGAGCTGAACTGTTGCGCCGACCAGTCAATATGGTGATAGCCGGGTCCGAACAGCTCTTTATTCAGCAAGACATCCACTAATTTTCCATTGATATTGAGAACATGCACACTGATACGGGAAGCCCCGGGTAAATAGAAAGGGATGGTGGTGCTGATATTAAAGGGATTGGGATAATTAGGCAAGATCCGAAATTTATCCGGAAGTTGCGCAGGCTGGGGAAAACCGCCCGAAATCATCTGCTGACTATGTTCATAGACCTGTACATCATCAATATAAACCCCTTCGGTCACGGCTTCATCATCACTCTGAAAGCGAAAGCGGACCTGCATCACGGTACCCGGTGAATATTGCGCCAGATCATAGGTGTACTTCAGCCAGTCATTTCCCGTGGGCAACATATCCAAGGCGCCACCGCTGCCAATAAAATCCAAGGTTTGCCACTGACTGTCTTGTTCGCAAATGGTTTCCACATAGAAACCGGTTGTTCCATAGTTGGGAAATTCATACCAGGCCCAGAAGGAAAGTTGAGGCGCCTGGCCCGTAATAAAAGCTTCCGATGCCAGGCTATTATCCTGCGTATTGATATGATAATTGCGTTGGGGTTCAAGTCCGCAATACCAGGCATAATCACCCGAATGGTGA
The DNA here is from genome assembly GCA_964640055.1 of uncultured bacterium. Classification (GTDB taxonomy): domain Bacteria; phylum Fidelibacterota; class UBA2242; order UBA2242; family JAFGTP01; genus CAZXFH01. Next base: position 51,076 of record CAZXFH010000012.1, read on the forward strand.
CGTAGGGTGGAACGGTGCCACTGATCGGGAGAGCCGGTATGATGCCATTGATTGTCATTGGTTTCCATATCGTCGGCAAACCCAAATTGTCCCACGGATATCTGAAAAGAACCGGACGAATAGCGACCATACTGATCCTGATAGCGGTATTGAATTTCGGGAAAAGTTTGCGGTTGACACTCAACGTCAATATTTAAATATATAGCAGCCGTATCGCAATCACCAGGACCCAAGCTATCCCGGGTCTGTTTGTGATAACTCGGAAAACTGAGTGCGTGGTGTTGTGTATCCAACTCCAGGTTCCAGTAGTCGGCAGATGCCAGGCCCTGATTCTTGCTTACCAGATAGAGCAGAACGGTTTCCCCGGGATCGGCAAATCCATTAGCGTTGCTTTCCGTCGTCTCGCTGGTGATATGATCAGCGTAAGTCAACCCGGGCGTTTGGTAGCTTAAAACCACCCGGTCCTGCCATTGATAACCATTTTCATCGGTAATAACCACCTTCAGCCGGATATCATCCCCATTGGCCAAGCTGGCTGCTTTTCTAAGGGTAAGGGTCGCGGTAAGATTCAGCGACTCCTGCGGGGCGATTGAATTAATGCTGGCTTGTGTGTCAACCACAGTAACATTTGATGTCAGGGCCTGCCACTGAAGTTGTGGTGCCACCGCAGTGTCATTCCCCCAGTTTTTTAATTCCACGCTGACCGTGAGGGTGTCGGTCCCGTAAAAATGTCCCGGATTCAGTTTCCGAGGCTGAAAGGATTTAATAGTGACCAGCGGTTTGTCACTGGCTACCATTACAGTATCTATCCGGGGAATATAATTATGTTTGGTAGCTGTCAAAATCAGCGGCGACACCGATTGTTCCAGGGTAAGGTTGAAAGCGGCGGTGCCATTTAAACCTGTCTGTCTGGTTTGGTATAGGGTACTGTCCCGCATAACACACAGCATCACATCTTTAAGTGGTTGACCTTGAATATTGGTGGTATGGACAGTGAAAGCATTCTCTCCGAAACTTAACTGACCGGGGAATACCAGCTGAAGCGTATTCGGTTCATCCGTCCAAACCGGCATTTCCGGATCCCCCAGTAGGTTAATCTCATACTCGCACCAGCGATAGACATTTTCCGCCTGCGAAAGGGGCACATACCGGGCCTTGGCGGTGGCTAAAGCCGTGCCGGTATGCTGGATCTCTTCGGTAAAAAGCTGCTTGAAAAATTGGTGATCAAAGCGGTCGGAATAACCATAGAGTGGATTCCCCGGACTGCCCCAGCCATAGCGGGAGTTGCCCACAAAAGCCACCCCGCCACCTGCGGGATTGGTCAGGAAATGCTCGGCCACGCAATCCTTATCAAAAGCAGCCGGCCAGCACCCAATGGAATAGAGCAAAGAATAGCGGTTCTCATTCTCCAGCGCCATCATATCATTGCGGGAAATATAACCCTCGCCCACACTTAAGCCGCCATACCAGGCATGACCGTTATGGTTAATTATGTTCTGACCCGGATTCATGGCGGCCAGGACACTACTCCGATTCTCGTTCCCAAGCGCTTCATAGAGCTTTGTGATCGGATCGAAACGGGCCGGTACATAATGATTATCAATATAATCCTTGCTCTCTCCGGCATTGGTATAAGGATTATGCCAGAGGGCCATGGCCAGAAAGAGCATATTCAGGGCATGATTATCTGGGGGTTCTTTTTCATAGTTTAATTGCTTGTTGACCCAGGCGGTGGCCTCGATCCCATTTTCCACCGGTGCGCGTCCCACAAAAACATCCGCATACATATCAACATTATCAGTTATTTCCCCGTAAATACTGTTCCCATTGGCATTCCAGTCGCCATCCAGATCCGCATAATAGAGATCGCAAGGAATATAGTTATCGTTATAATCGCCATACTCACAGTCAAAGGCAAAGACCTTACGATCGGGAATAATATTTGTATCACCTCCCAAAAGAAACCAGAGGGTCTGCCAGTTTTGCGCGGCATCAATGATAAAATTCCGGATCTGTGTCTGGTTATCAATACCCGGATCCGGATACTGATTGTAAATCCACTCCGTGGTCACTATCCTGGCACCCAAGCCCTTTTGATATTTCCAGTCTCTCAGGGGCTGAAAAGAATCAAACAACTGCTCGGAGGTGATAATTACATAGGGATGCGTTTCCGGGGCGACTAGAAATGAACCATCGCCCGGCTTGAATAAGGGTGATTCAGCAGCCAACTCTTGGGTGGTGATGGATCTCAAATTTTTATTAATAATAGACTGTGCATAGCGAGATCGCTCTTTGGTTTTTGCCAGCGTATCCATTGATGCATAAAAAAAAGAGAGTGTCATTTCAGAAATAAACCTTACCCGGCGCTGTTCGGGAAAATATTGCACAGGATAGAGGCATATACCCGCAATTTGTTGGCCAGCGATAGATCCAGCTGATTTTATTTGTGCCACTTCAGCAGGAAAAGGAGTACTGCCGGAATAAACACTATTTTTCTTTAATGGACGGGGGATACTGGGATCTGATAATACCTGGGGCGGAGAGGCGGGTGGTAAATCATATTCTCCCGGGAGTTCCTGGCTGGAGACCCGGATTACACTAATACTGTCCAACCGTTGCCCGGCCGGTACAGGAAATTGTACAATCTTAAAGGGTATTTGCGGATATCCGGGCTGTTGTAATAACTCAAGACCGGTATAGCGCAGCTGATCATAGCCCCGGACCTGTTGCCAGTTCAACAGTTGCTTATCAAAATGAAATTGACGTGTCTCTGTTGCGCGGGTCCATGAAAAAATCAGCGCCATTATAACCATCAGTCGCATGATAGCAGAGTCTTTAACCTGGCGGATACTATGTAAAAACAACCTGGTGTGCTGGATAAAAAATATGTTACACATCTCTTTTAACTTGTTCTGGGTTAACTGGTTTCTTCCATCATAATTTTCTTAGTAGGGTCGCTTGTTTTCCTCAAGCATAGGCACAAAGCGAACCGGGATGACCGCTTTTTTGCTGAGTTGGTCTTGGGCCTTCTTTAATAATACCAGCTGCTGAAGATGACGTTCACCCACCGGAATAACCATGCGTCCGCCGATGACCAGCTGCTCCTGTAAAGGTGTGGGGATATGGCTGGGCGCACAGGTAACAATGATTCTGTCAAAGGGGCTCTGTTTTTCCCAGCCCTGATACCCATTGCCGATCTTTACCTGAATATTATGATAGCCCAGACTATCAAAGAGCGCAGCCGCTCGATGTCCTAATTCGGGGAAAATTTCAATGGTATAAACACTGTCGCATATTTCTGCCAGCACAGCCGCCTGATAACCGGAGCCAGTGCCCACCTCCAGAACTTTTTCATGACCCCCTAAATCCAATAACTCCGTCATGAGTGCTACAATATAGGGTTGTGAAATGGTTTGTCCCTGACCAATCGGCAAAGGCCGGTCCGTATAGGCAAGCTTACGGTACTCTGGCGGAACAAAGAGATGGCGGGGTACTTTGCGCAGGGCTTTCAGAACATGTTGATCCCTTATGCCCCGGGCGACGATCTGTTGAGCCACCATTTCTTGGCGCCGGGTCCGATAATTTTGATCAGCAGAATCCTGTGGCCGACATTTTACAATATATTGTGTGCCGGCGCTAATGCTCAACACGATTAACAGCCTGAAAAATATTTTTTGGTGATAAGCTGACATGCCTCAATCCTTTTACTGGATATCCCTGCTATTGTTTAACCACTCCTTGAAAAAAAAGCAAGTTAAAAATAAGCTTTTGCTAATGGTCTATGCCATAAAAAAATCAGTGATGGATCTGAATATTTATTGACATTGACCTGCTCCGGGTATAAACTTTACAAAGATTGCACACGGATATTAATGCATTTTATTAGATATCATAAACTTTTCGTTATCTGCTGCCTTATCATGCAATATGGGACGGGTCAAACGATCAGCCTTAATGAAATTATGTTCGATCCGGCAGGCAGTGAATATTACGATGAATTTATTGAATTGTACAACTATGGAGATCAGGCCGTCTCACTGGCCGGATGTCAGCTGGTGGTCAATGGAGTACTTGATTCTTTACAATCTCCCGTGAATGAATATTCGATCCCGGCCAAAGGCTACGCACTTATTCTTGACCGTGGCTATCTGATTGATGGCGCTTCCCAACTTTATCAGGATCTCATTCCGGCAGAAGCACTCTTATTGACAATCCCGTCGGCTTCCTTTGGTAGCGGAGGATTATCCAATACAGTTCCCAATTCGCTCCATTTAATTTCTCCCCTGAGTGATACCCTAAGTTCTGTGATTACCACCCCTGATCAAGCGGCAGGTCACTCCGATGAAAAGATCCTTCCGGAGCGTGGGAATACCACTGACAATTGGGGTAACAGTAAAGACTGCTTAGGAACGCCGGGTTTCCGCAACAGCATCACTCCCCGGGATCATGACCTGGCGATCACCGCTTTTAGCCTGATCGACACGGGCCTGACCAGCCAGACATACAGGTTTAAAATCGAGGTAAGCAATATCGGCCGTTTCGACTGTCATGCAGCTGATTTATATCTCGGAATTGATCACAATACCGACTCCCTACTGCATAACACTGAAATCCAATTTTCTACCAACATTACCCTTCCAGCCGGAGACTCAACCATATTCACCCCTACACTGTCCGACTGCCCGGCAGGAATTATGCTTTTGATCGCACAAGTAGATTTTGTATCCGATGAAGATCCGTCAAATAATAAAAAGTCGTATCCGTTGAAAGTCCCCTACCCTACTGATTGCCTGGCGCTCAATGAATTCATGTATTACCCGCGTTCATTCAGTGGGGGCGAATGGGTGGAGCTGGTCAATCTCTCCCCAGACACGCTTAATTTAAAGGGATGGTCAATTGCTGATCAGAGCGGGTCTACAATCATCACTGATGAAAACTATATGCTGCCGGCGGATGAATATGTGGTCCTGGCCAATGATTCTTCCTTTTTAAATGTCTGGAACATCAACGGTAACTTTTTAGCCTGTGCCAATCACTTGCCGAGTCTGAATAATTCAGGCGATTCCATTATCATTACCGATCTGACCGGTCAAAATATCGACGCTCTGAAATACAGTCCCGGTTGGGGATATGCGGAGGGTATTTCCCTGGAACGGCGCAATCCCTACCTACACAGCAACGATCCGGATAACTGGGGACTGTCCCAATGGGAAGCCGGCGGTACGCCCGGGGCTGCCAATTCGATCATGGCTTTGGATCAGAACTTAAAAATATGCATCGATAGTGTGGCGACGTTTCCATGGCAAATCCTGCCGCCTAAGACTCTCTTTATTAAAATTGTCATCCAAAACATTGGTTTGCAAACCGCTTTTAATTATGGGATTGAGATCCGGCACCATAGGCGGGCCGATTCAGCCAGCACAGGTAAGCTGCTGATTCAAAAAACCTATCAAGATTCTTTATTATCCTTTGACACTTTTAACGACACCCTAGCCGTTCCGGTTGACTGGTATGGCGCCGGTTTTTTACACTATGGCCTTGTTTATCATGCCGATCTTGACCTTACCAACAATTCATTTATTGCCCCTTTAAATGCCGGTTATCCGGTTAAGAGTCTGGTTATTAATGAACTGATGTACAATCCGGAGACCGGCTATCCGGAATGGTTTGAATTATATAACCGCTCCGAACGCACGATCGATTTACGGGAATGGCGCTTCAAAGATGCCCAGAACACCGTTCACTATATAACCCGCGATAGAATCCAATTACCCGCTGATGGTTATGGGATCATTGCAGAAAATGACAACTTCAGTGACAATTATCCTGATTTCAGCGGTCTGTTGATCATACCAGAAACCTATCCGATTTTTAACAACACGACCGATTCAACCGTTATCTTGGATCCGGTAGAACAGCGTATTGACAGTCTGGGTTATCAAGCCAGCTGGGGGGACGTAGGCGGTATATCTCTGGAACGTCTGAGCCCCAAATGGCCCACCAATCGCGCCTCCAACTGGGGCTTATCAAAAGAGGGTACCGGAGCCACGCCAGGTAAGATTAACTCTCTATGTGTAGCCGATTATAATCTGGCACTGGATTCGATTTATGCTGATCCACAGCAATATCCTCTGATAGCGGGTCAGGACTTAAGTGTCAGTATTAGCGTAAAAAATGCCGGTGTTGAGCCGCTGGATAATTATAACTTGATCATAAGCGTTTTCCGGCCCAAAACACCGGATCAGCACATTGTCTCCCAAAACTTGGATATCATCCGTTCGCTCAAATCAGGAGATACGGCTGTGACCCAAATAAACATCACTTCTATCTCAGGCGGCAACTGGCAAATTGACGCCCGGGCGATCAATTTGCTGGACAGAAATTTTGCAGATAATCAATCCAGCCAATGGTTAACCGTTGGCTATCCCTCCGGCAGCGTAGTGCTCAACGAACTTATGTACGCCCCTCCCAGCGGAGAAGCCGAATGGTTTGAGATATTTAACACAACCGATAAGGCTGTCGATCTGGGGTTATGGCATTACCGTGACGCCCGTTCCGCCTGGCAGATGATCAAGGACTCCAGCTTTTTTCTGCCTCCCAAAGGTTATGCGATTATAGCGGCCAACCGGGATTTTTACCAGAGTTTCCCTGACTTTGACGGCGCTGTGTTTTTCCCCAACAGTTTTCCCATCTTAAACAATACCTCCGATTCGCTTTTTTTACGCGACGGAGGTTTGCATACGGTTGATACGGTCTATTACCGCAGTAACTGGGGCGGAGCGGAGGGCATATCCATTGAAAGACGGAATCCCTATCAAGCGGCCTTACAGCCCGACAACTGGGGCAGCTGTCAGCGAGCACAGGGAGCCACTCCCGGTGAAAGTAACTCCATCCTAAAATACGATCATGACCTGGCCGTAATTGCAGAATCCTTCCAATTTGATGTTGCCACCATCGCTCAAGAGAAAACCGTAAACTTTTCTCTGGAAGTAATAAACAACGGTATCTTACCGGCTCCGGCTTTTGATATTATTCTCTATAATGATCACAATCAGGATAGTGTTACCACGACTAATGAACAAGTCTGGGCTGTTAGTCAGCCCAGCGGGCTGGCGCCGGATACCAGCCTCAAAGTCAACGGGGAACTATCGCTCGTTAGTTCGGGTCAGAACCATTTCATTGCCGAAATTGTTTGCCCACAAGATGAAAACCCGTCTAATAACCGGGCGTACACAAAGATCGCCTTATCCTTCCCTCCCCGTATATTGGTCTTGAATGAATTTCTGGCCGCGCCCGGTACTGAGCAGACTGAATTCATTGAGCTGTTGAGCCTGAGCGACCAGACCATTAATCTATACCATTGGAAATTAGCCGATAGCTACCGGACAGTTACCATTAAGCAACCCTTTATTGTCACACCCCATGATTTTGTGATCCTTGCCCGGGACAGCAGTTTTTTTGATAACTTCCTGATTAATGACCCGACAATTATTATTCCGGATAAATGGCCCGGATTAAACAATGATGCCGACCAAATCCGCCTGTCTGATCTCACTGGAGCGACCATAGATTCCTTATCCTATGATGATCTGTGGCCTGTCAGTCAGTCCGTCTCATTGGAAAAATTTATGCCGGAATTACCCTCGGACAATGCCTCCTCCTGGTTATTATGTACTGCTCCCGAAGGGGCAACTCCCGGCTCCTTTAACAGTGTTTCACCTTTTTCTCAGGATATCGGGCTGGATTCCATTTTGATGCAAATTGATCACGGCGATACCAGTGCCTGCATCCCCCTGACCATTTTATACGAAAACCGTGGCAAAGAAGAGTGTCCGGAAGTTGGGCTTAAAATCTTTGACACATACCTGCGGAACACCCGTATGCTCAAATCCCTTACGGCCGGTCCAATTGGCAGTGGCGCTATGCAGCAATTAGTAACTGAAATTGGTCCTTTCGCAAAAGGGATTCACAAATTAGCCGTTGTCCTGGATTGGGACGCTGATCAAAACGCTCTGAATGACACCCTGCGCTTTGAGATCACCATTACCTTTGCCACCGGGGATCTGATTATCACGGAATTCATGCCGGTGCCCTATGATGTCTATACCGGTGATAATTCCATTGCCGAATATATTGAACTATACAATCCTTCCGATAAGATACTCGATTTTAGTCGCTGGCACCTCTCAGATGAGAATACCGGACGTCCCCTGGTAATTCCCGATGAATACTTGATTGCACCACAAAGCTATTTTATAGTTGCAGCCGATTCATCAGTCTTTTACTATCCCGCTTTAAATTTTGATAATACTTTTATTTCAGATCAAATGCCGACTCTAAACAATGACGAAGATGCCATCATCCTGAAAAGTCCCACCGATAAATCAATTGACAGTCTGTGGTACTATTCCGCCTGGGAGTTCAGCACGGGCATCTCTAAGGAAAAGGTGTATTTACAAAATCCCAACCAACATAACAACTGGCGCTCCTCGGTCGCTCCCGACGGTGGCACCCCGGGCCAGCCCAATAGCATCGTGATCAAAAAAGAACGCGTTAAACCGGGAATAACAGCCAGTCCCAGTCCCTTTACCCCCAATGGAGACGGCCTGGAGGATGAAATCGCTTTTCAATATCGGTTGCCTTTTCCCTCAGCCAAGGTGACTATTGAAATCTATGATCTGACCGGCCGTTTAATTGCCCGTCCGGCCCATAACCTCTCCAGCGCTTCCCAGGGTGTAGTCTACTGGAACGGAGACAGTAACTATGGCGGCAAAGCCAGGGTCGGCATGTATATTGCCCGCTGCACCGCTTTGGACAGCGGCTCTAATAAGCGCAAGGGGTATATCACCACTTTTATTCTCGCCCGGAGTATGTGATAAAAAGTTTATTAATCCTTTCCAGCGAGATAGATTAGTTTTCCAGCGGATGAAAACAGCGTACCCGTATTCTGTTTTCCAAATTTAATACAGGCGGCTTTGTCTGTCGACATCGGGTGGTCGCCTGTTTACAGCGGGGATGAAAAGGACATCCGGAAGGTAAATCGGTCATGGCCGGAATATCGCCCGCAAGGGTGAGCGGCTTTTTATTTTCCTTAAACGATCGGTGGATAGCCAGCAGGGCGGCGGTATAAGGGTGGGCCGGATTATTTGCAACCAGCTGACTGCCACCCCATTCCACTATTTCGCCGGCATACATCACTGCGATCTTCTCTGCAAAATGAAAAGCCGCACTAAGGTCATGGGTAACCAATAAAAGCGCAAAGCCATACTGCGACCTTAACCATTGGAGTTCATCCAATATTTTTTTACCCGTAATGACATCAAGTGCAGTGGTCGGTTCATCGGCAATCAATAGTTGCGGGTGGCCGGCCAGGGCGATGGCCAGGGCTACGCGCTGTTTTTCCCCTCCCGATAGTTGATAGGGATAGCTTTGATAAACCCGCTCCGGATCAGACAGGGAAACCCTGTTTAATAAATCAATTATATATTCTTTTTGCAGGGCTTTAGTTACGCTCTCATGCTCCCTCTCCATAATGCTATTTGTAATCTGTTTGCCACAGCGCATTAAGGGATTTAAAGCAGCAGCTGTATCCTGAAATAGGAGGGCTAACTTTTGACGCCGTAAATAACGCAGCTCCCGCTCACTGCTCTTCAATATATCCCATTGGCGATCCTGATGAAATAAAATTTTTCCGGTGTATCGGCTCTCTGTTGGTAATAAACCGAGCATGGCCTTACACAAAAGGCTCTTACCGCTGCCCGATTCACCAATTATGGACAAATTCTCTCCGCGGTTAAGATCAAGATTGATCTCTTTCAATAGCGCGATGTCTGTCTGTTGATTAGCCACAGATAAATTAAAGTCACGTATCTGAAGTAGTGCACTATTTTTCATGTGGGGAAATTAACTCCATATTTTCCAGCAGGGAACGGGTATAGGCGGCCTGGGGATGGTTAAACAATTGTTCGCAGGAAGCTGTTTCAACAAAGTGCCCGGCCTGCATAACACTCACCTCGTCGGCCAGAAAACGGACAACCTTTAGATCATGACTGATCAGTAGGCAGGTTAATTGATATTTTTCTTTCAGTTCCATCAATAGATGGATTAGTTGGTTCTGGATGGAAATGTCCTGTGAGGAGATGGGTTCATCCAAGATCAGAAGCTGAGGTTCAGGGAGCAGGGCGCGGGCCAAGCAAACCCGCTGTTGCTGGCCGCCGCTCAGTTGATGCGGATAGCGTGTTAAAACCTCACGGGTAAGTCCCACAGTACTCATAAGGGCTTCAATTTTATGTATCTTTTCTGTACGGGCCAGATTCTGATCAGTAGCCAACAGTAAGGTACGGACAATGGTGTGGCGGGGATTAAGCGACGCGCTTGCATCCTGAAATACAGGCTGCACCTGACGGCGAAACCAGGACATATCCTGCGCCGGTAAGCGTAATAGATCACGGCCCCGAAAGTATATACGCCCGGCCGCCGGGGTAACAAACCCCAGAATAGCCATCGCCAGAGATGTTTTCCCACATCCGGATTCTCCTACAACGGCATGACTTTTCCCGCGTTCCAGAACCAGGTGAACATCATTAACCGCAGGCCTTGTGACATTCTTCTGAAACCCCAGACAGCTCTGCCTGCCATAGGTAATCCGCAGCTGCTCTATCTGCAGCAAAGGAGCGTTATTTGGCCGCTTTTCTGCCATTACCAGCACTCTTTTTTGCTCTGGGATCCAGGTAATCCTGTAATCCATCCCCCAGTAGATTAAGTCCGATAACCGTCATGACAATAGCCAAACCGGCAAAAAGTGAAAGCCACCAGGCACCGACCGGATCCAGGCGGCCCTGCTTGAGTAAGGTCCCCCAGCTGGCGGTCGGCGGTTGTACGCCTAATCCTAAAAAGCTGAGCCCGGCCTCCAGCAGAATCATACTGCCTATCATCAAGGTGGCCGAGACTATGATCGGGGTACTGACATTGGGTAAAATAAAGGAAAATAAGACCCGGAAGGGCTTTAATCCCAGGGCGACGGCAGACTTAACATATAGGCTCTCTTTAACCGCCATTACCTCCGCGCGGGTGATGCGCGCCACCTCCATCCACGAAAAGATAACCAAAACAAATATAGTAGTCTGAAGGGAGGGTCGGCCCAGCCCCACGACCAATAGCATAATAAACATACGGGGAAAGGCTAAAAGGACATCAACCAGCCGCATAAGGATGCGATCAGCCCACGTGCCCAAGTAGCCCGCTAATAAACCGATCATAATCCCGATTAAAATCGCAAATAAGGTCGTAACTAAACCGATCAACAATGAAATACGGGCCCCATAGATCAGGCGGGTAAACACATCTCTTCCGTAAAAATCAGTTCCTAATAGATGGGTTTTGGAGGGTGCGGATAACACCTGGTTCAGGTTCTGGGCCTGGGGCTGATAGGGCGTCAGCCAGGGGGCTAACAGCGCACTCAAAGCGACTAGAATGACAATAGTGGCACCAACTATTGCGTTTTTCTTTCGAGCGGTTTTTCTTTTTAATTTCATTTCAATGGCGACTTAATTTTATTCTCGGATCAATAATAACATAAAGGATATCAGCAATAAAATTGCCCACAATCACTGTCAAAAAGGCCAGGGTGCTGGCAGCCAAAATAACCGGATAATCCCGGGCTAATGCGGCGCTGACCATAACCCGCCCCATGCCTGGCAAACTAAAAATCACCTCGATAATCAAAGTACCACTCAACAACATGGGAAATAAAATCCCCAGCAGGCTAATGATCGGCAGGATGGCATTGCGTAAGGCATACTGGAATATGATCCTGGAACATGTGATCCCCTGTGCCTTGGCCGCCAGGATATAGTCTGTGGTTAACACATCGTTCAAACTGGATCGTATATAGCGATAAAAGGTGGCCGCCAAAGACAATCCCAGCGTCAGCATGGGTAGAAATAAATGGGTGGCATAATCCCAGGTTTTTTCGAAAAAGCCCAACTGTTCGTGCCATACCGAAGTCAACTGAGCAGAAGGAAACCACTGCAGTTTGATAGCGAACAATGACAGTAACAGCAAACCCAGCCAAAAGGCAGGCATGGAGTAGAAAAAAAGCATCACAGTGGTTAAGCTGTGGTCCACAAGGCTATCTTTTTTAAGGGCTGCGGCCATACCGGTGGGTAGACCGACAAGCAGACCAAATAGCAGGGCTGCGAACGACAAGAGCAGCGTAGGGCCCAAGGCGCGCAGAATTATTTTAGTCGCGGGCTGTCCATTATTGTAAGAAAAACCAAAGTCAGCGTGAAAGAGCACCCGCTCCAGCCAATTAAAGTATTGAACCGGCAGGGGGGCTTCCAGACCGAATCGCTCCACTATTTTTTCTTTAACTTCAGGACTAAAGCTGGGATTAAAAAATCGGCTGACCGGATCACCCGGAGCCAGATGAATGACAAAAAAAGTGAGGGTCAGGCCGGCGATAACCAACGGAACGATAGCGAATAGACGCCTAATAATATAGGCCAACATGCCTCATCTTATCTATTTTGATTTCTCAAGGGTTCTGAATTGTTGTTCTGTAGGAATCCACCACTTTTCCAGGTTAATATAGGCCCCCCTGCGATCGAAACGGGCATTTTTGATTCTGGAATGAAGCCCGGTGGCTTCCTTTTCGTAATATAACCAGGTATAAGGCAGTTCATCAGATAAATGATGTGCAATTTGATTATAATAATTTTGACGGGTTGCCCGATTGGTACTTTGACGGACCAGGGTGGCCAAACTATCATACCGGGTAGAATAGTAACCGGTAAAATGAAAGGGGATAAAGAAAGATGAACGCCCGAACAAAGGGGTTAAATCCATCTTAAGCCCCACATTCCAGCCGAAAAGAATGGCATCATATTTTCGGTTAGGCAGTAAATCACCCACCAGATATCTACCTTCAACCAAGCGGGGTATCATTTTTATTTTCACCTTTTTTAATTGCTGTTGGATGATGGTCAGCGCCTGTTTCCGGCGCAGGTCACCACTATTGGTCAGCATTTCAAAGGCAAAGGGACGGCCGTTTTTATCTAAAATGCCGTCTCCGTCTGAGTCAGTCCACCCTGCCGCTTTAAGATACTTTTGTGCTTTCCCCGGATCATATTCCCAGGTGACATTGGCGGTGGCGTTATAAACATCCAGAATGATCGGAATCGGACCATGCAAAGGGACGGCCATATTATAATTAACGGTTTCACACAGGGCCTGCCGGTCGATGGCCATGGTTAGTGCTGCCCGAACTTTCTGGGAACCAAACAGAGGATGAGGTTCAATAAAATCCGCGATGTGATCCAGATCCTGACCATACTTTTGTAACATCCGGTGGTAATGGTCGCGGTCAAGCAGATTCCAGCCGATAAAATCATATTGGCGCCCCAGATAGCTAACCGGGCGCACCGGAGTTTTGTTTTTTTGCCAGTCTTTCCGCAAATTGGCAAAATTCCTGGGTGGCATGGATTCCATGAAATCCAGGTCCTCACTGAGTAGTTGCTGGCATATACTCACCTTATCGGGGATGATCCTGAATATTATTCGCTCCAGATAAGGCAGATCTGACTGATAATAATTTTCATATCCTTTCAAAATCACTCTTTGTTGGGGAGCCCATTGCTGAAAAACAAAAGGGCCACAACCGATGGGATTATGATTGTAATCAGAAGTATGGATGGCGGAAACATCTACCTGCGACCAGATATGTTCCGGGATGATATAACCTTCCGCCGCATCCATTAACATATTGGGATAGCGCTTAGTAAAGTAAAAGGCAACCGTGGAATCATTTAGGGCCTGAACCCGCTCAATATTTTGTTTATAAGCAATTCCGTCCCAGGCCACTTGCGGATTTGTCTGCATGGTATAGGTATAAACCACATCGGCAGCGGAAAAAATGTGCCCATCATGCCAGGTGATATCCCTGCGCAGATCAAAAATCAAGGTCAGGCTATCACCGGAAAAATGCCAGTTCTTGGCCAATTGAGGGGAAAAGGATACCAGATCCGCATTAATATCAGCCAAACGGCGGTAAATCAGGCTGATCATATTCCGTTCTGTTTTGGACAAAGCTAACAAGGGATTCAACGTCCGGGGTTCACCGCTAATCCCGATCAAGAGATTACCGCCCGCCTCCGGCTTTTCACTGCTGCCGGACTGACTTGCCGAACGGCTCTCTTGCTTACCTCCACAGCAGATCAAGAGACCACCCAGGAATAGACAAAAGATCAGTTTATCTTTCATGACTACCTAATTTTTCCTGTTTTTAATTTTACGCTTGGCGTGGGAAATCGCATATTCAATTTTTTCCCTGGCAATGGGTTTATTAATCACCTGATCGGTAAGTGCTTCGATCTGACGACTTTGCGGCGCATTCAGGGCAAAATCGGTGATAAAAATGATTTCCGTGCTCTTCTCTATCTCTTTGATCTTTTGCGCCGTATCCAGACCTGTCAAGGCCCGGGTTTCTAAATTGATGATCACAATTCTGATGTCATTTTGTTTGATCTGAGCCAAAACCCGGTCTACAATATTACCGGTCGTAATTATTGTACAGCCCAATTCAGAAATGATTTCCTCCAGAATATCCAGGACATAGTCTTCGCCGCCCACCACCAGGATAGAAGCGAGCGCCTTACCGGGCCTATGAACAAATTTGGTTTGACAGGGCATACGGATCGTAATGATCGTCCCTCTGCCCACTCCGCTTTCAACGGATATTTTGCCTTTATGCCGTTTGATGATCCCGTAGACTTCACTCATGCCCATGCCGGTGCCCGAGGATCCTTTGGTGGTGTAAAAGGGGTCAAATATTTTTTCCCGAACCTCATCGGTCATGCCCATGCCGGTGTCACAAAATTCAATGGTGACCACCTCCCCTTCTACCCGGGAATTAATGGAAAACACCCCTCCATCCGGCATGGCATCCACAGCATTAAAAATAATGTTGGTGAAGGCGTGCCTGATATCCGATGGAAAACCGAGCACGAAAACACCCTCTGCCAAATTAACCTTAACGTCAAAGAGAATTCCGCGTCGTTTTGAAGCGCGTTCCCATTTCGGTTTGGCTATCTCGACCACATCCAGGATCAATGCCCTTACATCTATGATCTGTTTCTCCCCTTTTTTCTCGGGACTGGCGAATTCCTGGATCTTACGTACTTTATCCGCTCCATCCTTAACAGCCACCTCTATTTTTTCCAGGTTTTTAGCCAATTTGGGATCATCAAACATTCGTTTCATCAATTGTACGCGACCCAATACGATGGTAAGAATATTATTAAAATCATGGGCTACTCCGGCGCTAATCTCTCCAAGCGCAGATAACTTCTTAAACTGTGCAGATCGGTTTTCAAATTCCTTCATCTTGGTTATATTGCGGGAAGTCAAAACGAATCCCTGCAGATCCTGCTCATCGGAGAGGATCGGATGGGTGCGCTCTTCAAAATATTCATTATAGCGCTGATCGTAATAGACCAACGGGACAATAATACCACTTTTTATGGTAGCATTTAAAGGACAATCAGGACATTGTCTGGGTTGATTTCTTAATAATTGATAACACTTTTTTTGGGTGATGTGTTCACCCTTCCCCAGAATGACATCAGCGGGCCGGTTGGACTCCAGAATAGTAAAATCCTTATCGCAAAGAATAATGATATCCGTCAGGTAATCGAATATTAAGCTGGCTTTATTATGCACTTTGGCTTGTTTCTTATTCGTCATGTAGTTCTGGAACCCCCACTGCAATATCTCAATCGAAAGTTAAAAAAACAAGCTAAAAGGGAGAATACCTTTTAGCTTGTAATTTAATCGAATCGGCCGGATAGCTCGTCAAGTGCTATTATTTCAGATCAGATAAAAGCTTATCTATCTCCTCCCGTTTGGCGTCTAAGTCCAGTTTAGCATACAGTATATTGGCCTTTTCCAGTGCCTTAGCAGCTCGCTTTTTCTCACCCATATCCTTGTATAAATAGCCTTTTTCTAACTGTGCTTCAGCCAAATTAAGTGTATTATTGTATTCTTCGCTCATGCGGATACTATTATCTAAATAGGCCAGACTGCTTTCGTATTGTTCACGCTTCCGGTTGATCATGCCCATGATCCGGTAAGCATCTGCAACGCTCAGGCGGTCACCAAGATCGGAAAAAATAGAGAAAGCACTGGTTACCCAAGCTGTACTGGAGGATAGATCCTGCTCCAAACAGGCTACCTCGGCTTTGGCTAAATATGCCAAGCCTCTCTGATACTTATTATTGGTCTTATTGATCAATGCTAAGGCCTGATCCAAATCCTTATGGGCAGCTTTAAATTTCTTCTGGAAGCGGTGGACAATACTGATGTCAATATGAATCCGGGCTAATTTAATGGAATCTTCATTATCGGCCAGGGTATGCAAGGATTTTTCATAGTAATTCAGGGCCTCGTGCATCTGGCCCCAGATCCAGTATATATTACCCAGATTGTTGTATGCATCCGTCAGCACGTCAGGGGTTTTATTGCGTTTAGCGAGCAATTCAGCTTCCTTGAAAAAAGTTTCCCCTTCTGAATAGAGCCCCTGTTCAACTTTCAGGGCGCCAATAGCATTCTTAAGCTGTCCTATTTCCGCATCTGATTCCAACTCTGTAAAAACAATCAGACTATCATTATAATACCGCAAGGATTCCTTATAATTATTCACGTAAAAATATACATTACCGAGTTTGTGTGCGGCGCTGCCTAATAAATTTCTCTCAGGAATTTGCTCTCTATTCTGGATAATCAACAACAGCAATTTCTCACTGCGTTTAAACTCTCCGAAATTGATCGAAAGCGTGGCAAAATCATAAATTAAACGATAGTATTGCTGGGTATCCAGGGTCTTACTAGCCAGATACAAGATGGTATCGAAATCGATCTCCCGTAAAACCTTATGTTGATCCCTTTCTTCCAATTTGTCCGGAATAATATCTTTCCGCCAGATACCATTTAAGTAACGTTCTCTCTCGGACCTGAGAGCAGTATATTGTTCGGATAGGGAGCTGCCACAATATTGTTCGGCTTGCTTTAATACCTTGTTAAGGTATGTTTTACTTATCACGGATTGTCCCTCCTACTTTAATTCTAATCATTCCAAATCTCGTTTCCATCCCCGAAGCAAGGTTAGATACCCCATCCGAATCTTGTGAAATGGTTAATGTAAACACTAACTGATTGGTTTTCTAAGTCAACCTGTGGATCTGGAATAAACTCCCATAAACCGGTATCCTCATTAAACCAGTAAATGTTAACATCTTCCAGACTGGTGTTTTCCGGTAAAGTTTGATTGGTAAAGGAAACCGTGATCTTAACATTCTTGTCAAAACTTTGGCTGGGTAAGAAATCCACGCCTGCATTGGCGCCCTCACCGCCATTCCCCCAGCTAACAATATGGGCAATAATGGTTCGTTTGTCTTCTGGAAATGCATAGGGTGGCACGGTAACTGAGATGCCATAGGTGTCCTCACCCCCAATAACACCGCCCTCGGCCCGGTAGATCTTTTCAACCACATTTTTAGCCAGACCGGTCGCAAGTTCGGTTTTGATCTTCTGTGCAACCGTGGGTTCCCATTGAATCCACTGAACCTCTTCCACAGATACACTTGCCTGCCTATCCAGGTTGGGCTGTGTCAAGCTGTTTTCAGAACAGCCTAGGAAAAAAACCAACCCACATAGGGTAAGCAAAAATGCTAATAAGAAAACTCTACGTTTCATTTCTTGGTAACCTCCTATTCTTGGTAACCTACAATTTCATCGCCTTGGTTCTTTATGCAAAGCATATACCAATACTATCTAGGCATTATATTTATATTTGTATGTGATTAATATCAAACAGCTTACCACTAATATTCCTTGGCTATATTTATTTACTTGGATAATAATCTTGTGGGGGATATACACCAGAAAGGGGATTTGGCCCAGCCGACCTTAAGGCTCACTGGTGAGGAGAAATATCATATTTTTTCAGCCGGTATTTAAGCGTTTCCCGCGAAATATTCAGCATTTTAGCGGCCCGGGTTTGATTACCGGAGGTCTTAAGGAGTGCTTTTTTGATCAGCTGTTTTTCCATATCCTCCAGCGAAATTCCATTGGTCGGAAATTTAAATTTACCCAGATCCGGCGTCAGCTGGTCTGACAATGCGTGGTTGTCTTGATATAGATCCAAGCGGTGCTCGGAAATGTAATCCCCGTGTTCAAACAGGACGGCTTTTTCAATAATATTTTTCAATTCACGGACATTTCCCAGCCATCCATGTTGTTGCAGCGCCTGACAGGCTTTCCGGTTAAAGCCCTTAATATTTTTTTTAAATTCATTATTAAACTTTTTTAAAAAATGGTCAGCCAGAAGCAGCACATCTTCCCCACGGTCGCGTAGCGGCGGTAATTCGACGGAGGCGACATTCAACCGATAAAAGAGGTCTTCGCGAAACTTCTTTTCAGCGATCTGCTTTTCAAGATTACGGGAAGTGGCGCTAATAATGCGAGTATCGATGTTAACCGCTTTGGTCCCACCAATCCGGCGGAATGATTGTTTCTCGATCACACTCAGGATTTTAGCCTGCAGATCCACATCCATATCGCCAATTTCATCGAAAAAGAAGGTCCCCCGGTGTGCTAATTCCAGCAGCCCTTTCTTGCGGCGCGTGGCTCCGGTAAAGGCACCCGCCTCATAACCAAACAGCTCGGCTTCCAAAAGGGTGGCTTGAAAGGCGGAGCAATTGACTTCGATAAAGGGTCGCTCGGCCCGTTCACTGTTATTATGGATCGCCTGGGCGACCAACTCTTTCCCCGTACCGGTTTCACCCCGGATCAAGACAGTGGTTTTCGGGGTTATGGCCACCTGCTTGATAAAATCAAAAACATTTTTGATCTCATCACTTTGGCCAATGATTTTATCAAAACCCAGAGGCCGTTTTTTCTTTTTCAGATATGCCAGATGATCTTCTTTCTGTTTCGTCTCCAGCGCTTTTTGGACCACCAAGACCAGTTCGTCGAGGTTGAAGGGTTTGGTAATATAATCATGGGCGCCCAGCTTCATGGCCTTAACGGCAGAATTAACATCCGAATGACTGGTAATAATTACAATCGGAATGGTATTATTGTCCCGCTTGACAAATTCCAAAAAATCAAGACCGCCCATACCCGGCAGGATTAAATCCAGCAGGATTAGATCGGGGTCCCCTCTTTGCAGGGTTTCCAGTGCCCCTTCGGCGGTGCCAAAGGCCTTGGTCTCAAACCCTTCTGCCTGCAACACCTCCTCAAGCGTATCCTGAATCGCTGCTGCATCATCGATAATATAAATTACTGCCATATGCGAATTGCCATAATATCCAAAAACCGATTATATTTTATCAACAAACTGGTTCAAATGCAACAATTACCGGAATTTAAACCTTTTTAGCCCACTTTTTTTTGAATAAAACCTGCCAAAAAACAATTTTTTCACTAACTTTGCCTGGTTAGATCTTAGTAAGGCAGGGTGCTTAAATGACAGTCAATCATAAGCAAAAGGACAGGTCATGTCTGAAAACATGACGTATGATGTTATCATCATCGGTGCTGGGCCAGCCGGACTTTTCGCGGCCGAACAACTGTCTGCGCAGAATATCTCAGTGCTGATCATTGACCGTGGCAAGGAACCGTTGCAGCGCCAGGATATGAATTTCGGTATAGGAGGGGCTGGCACCTTTTCGGACGGTAAGCTAAATTTAACCAGTCATATTGGCGGAGATCCACAGAGTTTTGGCCGTAATTCCCACGAGGTTGAAAACCTCATTGAAAAAATTGATCAAATTTTTACCGAACTGGGTGCGCAAGGGGGGTATTCGGGTGCCAACAATGGCGATCATCAACAATTGCTGCGGGCTGCCCATGCTGTGGGAGTTGAATTCATCTATGCCAAACAGCGACATATCGGCACTGATCGTCTGCGTAACATTACCCAGAATTTCTATCAACGCCTGCTCGATAAAGGCATTCGCTTTCACACCAACGCCCGGATCATCGAAATTACCCAGGAAAAGGGTCTTTTTCAGCTCCGCTCATCATCCGACACTTTTCGGTCAAAGGCTGTGATTGCCGCTCCGGGCCGGGCCGGTGCTTACTGGTTGCGAGAACAGGCCAAAGCCCTGGGAATCACCACCCATTACGGTCCCATCGACGTCGGTATCCGGGTGGAATTTCCGGCCGTAATCTATACAGAAATCGCTAAAATAATGTATGATGCCAAGTTCCGGCTCTACAGTAAATCCTATGATGATTTGGTACGGACCTTTTGTACTAATCCCCATGGCTATATTGTCAAAGAAACCCATGATGATTTTGTATTGGTGAACGGCCATTCCAAACGCGATTCCAAAACCGAGAACACCAATTTTGCCCTGTTATCCCGTATAACTCTAACCGACCCGGTCGAAGATACGACAAAATATGGACGCGATATTGCCCGCCTGGCAACTACCATCGGCGGAGGCAAACCCATCATCCAGCGTCTGACCGATCTTTTATCCGGACGTCGCTCCACCTGGGACCGGATTGGTAAATCAGCGATCATCCCCACCCTGCAAAAGGCCACGCCCGGTGATATTGCCATGACCTTTCCGCACCGTATTGTGACCAACCTGATTGAAGGTTTAAACGTACTGAACGAGATCATCTCGGGACTGCGCTCCAATAACACCCTGCTATACGCACCCGAAATAAAATTCTATGATACCACCTACCAGGTCTCCCCAAACATGGAAACATCTCAGGATAATTTTTTTGTAGCCGGGGATGCCAGTGGTCATAGTCGTGGTATTGTATATTCCGCAGTGACCGGCATAATTGCCGCACAGGGAGTGATTGAAAATAGCAGGCCTAAATAAGCATTTAAGATCGGAGTATTAATTATGCCCACCCCAGATTTAGCCCAAAAATCCCGCCGTCTGGCATCTCTGGACGCCTTCCGCGGTATCACCATTGCGATGATGATTTTAGTAAACAACCCCGGTAACTGGGGCGCGGTCTATCCGCCCTTATTGCATGCCAAATGGCACGGCTGGACTTTTACAGATCTGATCTTTCCCTTTTTCCTGTTTATTGTAGGGGTGGCCATTGTGCTTGCTTTCCACAAGCGGTTGAAATCAGGACAATCAAAAAAGGACCTGTACCTTAAAATACTTAAACGAACCCTCATTTTATTTGGATTGGGATTGTTTCTGAATGCCTATGCCGGGATTCCGAATACCATCGCAGGGATATTAATTACCGCTGCATTAGCGCTGGGGGTAACCGTTGCCATTTTGAGCCCACAGCATCCCGAACGGAAAGCGCAATATATTCAAATCCTAAAACGAGGGCTGCAAATATTACTACTGCTATTCATTGTCATTAGCTTTACGCGGTTCGATTTTGCTACAGTCCGGATCCCCGGCGTACTGCAACGCATCGCCGTCTGTTATGCGGTAGCCGCTATTATCGTGCTGAACACCAACATCCGGATGCAGGCTTATATTGCCTTTGGTATCCTGATCATCTACTGGATCCTAATGAAAACTGTTCCCGTACCCGGATATGGTGCCGGCGTTCTTGAGCCCCAAGGCAACCTGGCCTGGTATGTTGACAGCATTTTACTGCGGGGGCATACCTGGACACATGCGCCGGCGCCCGGCTTTGATCCTGAGGGTATCATGAGTACTTTTCCGGCCATCTCAACAGTACTTATGGGAGTACTGACCGGTCATTGGCTCAAAACCAAGCACACCGATCCGGTTAAAGTGAATGGTATGTTCGTCGCCGGCTGTCTGGCCTTGTTGGCCGGCACTATTATCGGCATTTGGTTTCCGATCAATAAAAATCTATGGAGCAGTTCCTATACCGTATACATGGCCGGTATGGCCCTACTTTTTTTAGCCATCTGTTACTGGTTAATTGACATTCATAATTACAAGTCCTGGGCCAAGCCCTTTATCGTCTTTGGCTCCAATGCGATCATTATCTACACCATTTCCAGTTTTACCGCCAAGGTTTTGGCTATCCTATGGAAAGTCCCCCATCCGGCTAGCCAGCTTATTAGTATGAAGACTTTTCTCTATCAGAATATATTCGCAACCTGGTTGAATCCAGTCAATGCCTCGCTGGCCTATGCCGTCTGCTATCTACTGATCTGGTTTATTCTGGCTTATGTACTCTATTATAAGAAAATATTCATTAAAGTGTAATAATCCCAGCAGGCAGACATGGATTATATTAAAGAAAAAGCGCTTAATAAAATTGTTCATTCCCATGAGGATCAAAAGACCAAGCTGTTACAAATTTGTCAGCTGCTACAGGATAAAGTATCCCATTATGACTGGGTTGGCTTTTATCTGGCCGAAGAAACCCAGCGTCTGCTCCGCTTGGGTCCTTATGTGGGCGCGGTCACCGAACACACGAAGATCCCCTATGGCAAAGGTGTTTGCGGTGCTGCTGCGCAAAGCCGCTCCCCCCAAATTGTGCAGGATGTCTCTGCTTTGACTAATTATCTGGCCTGTAGTCTGGACGTAAAAGCAGAAATCGTCTTTCCCGTCTTCAAAGGGGCACGGTTGGTCGCGCTCCTGGATATTGATTCCCATCAAAGCGCACCTTTTTCACAAAGAGATGAAACATTTTTAAAAAAAGTCTGTAATACAGTAGCAGAGCTATTTTAATGTGCTCGGAATATAAACTGAACCTTTCCATAAAACCAACGCTGGAATTTTTTCCGGCTAAAAATAAGGGGTAATTTCGTGAAAAAAGCAACCCAAAAAATAAGCATTGTCTTATTAATTTTATCTATTACGGCGGGCACGCTGTTCTTGACCCCCGTGGGCCAGCAGGTTCGGGCTGCCGGCACCAATGTATACCTGAAATTAAAAATTCTGACAGACATTGTGGGTATTATCAATGAATATTATGTTGAAGTACCTGACTGGGATAAGGTTGTCGACAAGGGGATTACCGGTATGATGGAAAGTCTAGACCCCCACTCTGTCTATATCAAGGAAGACAAATTATCGGATATTCAGGAACAATTCGAAGGTAAATTTGAAGGCATTGGAATCGAGTTTGATATCTTGGGTGGGTATATCACTGTAATTGCACCGATCGCCAATTCTCCGGCCGATCGGGCCGGTTTACAGGCCGGGGATAAGATCATCAAAATTGACGGTGAATCTGCACATAAAATCACACGCAAAAAGGTTTTTAATCAACTGCGTGGTCCCCGGGGCTCAGAAGTGCAAGTGACAATCAAGCGTCCCGGCACGAAAAATTTTGAAGTGACCATTATCCGGGATGAAATCCCTATCTACAGTGTTTCCGCTGCTTTCATGTTGGACGACAGTACCGGATATATCTATTTAAACCGCTTTTCAGAAACCACGACCCAGGAAATGGAAGATGCCCTGCGGAAATTACAAGCGCAGCAGATGCAACGGCTGATCCTGGATTTGCGCAATAATAGCGGGGGCTTGTTGCAACAAGCAGTTAAGGTCGCGGATATATTTATCCAGGGGAAACAACAACTCGTTTATACCAAGGGACGTCACCCCAGCGTCAATGAAGAATTTTATTCCGGAAAAAATGATGCCTATCAACCTTTTCCCTTGGTCATTATGATCAATCGCGGCTCGGCCAGCGCCAGTGAAATCGTGTCCGGAGCCGTCCAGGATCTTGATCGCGGCATTATTATCGGAGAGACAAGTTTCGGTAAAGGTCTGGTCCAGCGACAATATACGTTGCGGGATGAATCGGCTATCCGGGTCACGGTAGCCCGTTATTACACCCCCAGTGGACGGCTGATCCAGCGCCCCTACAATGGAGATCTGGAAGACTATTACGAGTCCTTTGGTGTGGTTAACCGGGACTCACTCTTAGCGGCCCAAGATTCCCTGGAAGAACGCCCCCAGTATCACACCCAAGGCGGACGTGTGGTTTATGGCGGGGGCGGTATTACCCCCGATCATTTTGTACCCTACAGGGATAGTCTAACCACGGCCACTCAACAATTGTTACGTGATCCGGGGCGCATCCTGTTTGAATTCGCTTCCGACTATAGCGCGCGACATCCGCAATGGACTGAGCAAAAGGACCAATTCATGTCGGAATTCATGCCCGACAGCAGCATGTTCCGTGATTTAACCGAACTAATTCAATCCAAAGAACTGGAATTTGATAGCGACCAATTACAGCAGGACCGTCACTACATCCTTACGATCTTAAAAGCAGAAATGGCCAAAGATTACTGGGGTAAAGATGAGTACTACCAAATTTTGCGACAGAATGACAATCAGGTGGCCGCAGCCATGACCCATCTGGATGAAGCTCAGAATATGGTACGTGGTTATGCCGATGTGGGGCAAAGTATCAACCCGGATTAATTTTTTACCCGTCGGAAATTACTGTTGACTTTTTTCCATTATTATCTTAAAATAGTCAGCACTTTGTTATAAGTAAAACAAATGAATGGAGGTTAATAACCAATGGTAGAACTTTTTATTAAGGGCGGGCCTTTCATGTGGCCAATTTTAGGCTTACTTGTTTTCGGTCTGGCGATTTGCTTAGAACGCATTTATACTTTAACCAAATCTACATTGGCAACCCGTAAATTTATTCCCAAATTGAAAGAAGCACTGGAAGAAGGCGGGATAAAAAAAGCCATGCAAGTATGTGAAGAGACACCGGGCGCAGTGGCGGAAATATTTCATGCCGGTCTTTCGCGGTCGAAATATGGCGTAGAATCGGTAGAAAAAGCAATTGAAAATGCAGGGACCGTTGAGACGGCCTTCCTGGAAAGAGGAATGATCTGGTTATCCACCGTGGTTGTGATTGCTCCCATGTTGGGCTTTTCGGGTACGGTGGCCGGCATGATCAAGGCCTTTGCCAACATTGAGGCCGCTAATAATATCTCACCGGCGATTGTAGCCGGCGGTATTTCAGAAGCCCTGCTAACCACTCTTTTTGGTTTGATCGTCGGTATGATCATTCAATTTTTCTATAATCTGTTCACCTCGCGTATCGATAAGATTATCATTGATATGGAAGAAAATTCCATTGATCTGGTGGACTCAATCTCTGTGATTCAAGCCGAAGGTAAGAAAGAGTAAAAAATGTTAGTTAAAAAGGATAAAAACAAAAGTGATACTGAAATCCCCATGAGTTCCCTGGCGGATATTTCCTTTTTGATTCTCATTTTCTTTATGGTGGCCACGACCATTGATATGGATCGCGGTATTGGCATGGTTCTGCCTCCCCAAGGAGAGGAACAAGAGCTGCCCAAAGATCGAATCACCACTGTACTAGTAGATCCGAAGGGTAAGGTCTTTTTAGATAAGAAAGAAGTGGAAATGAAAAATGTCAGGCAAAAAGTAGAGCAATTGCTGGCCAATAAGCCGAAAATGATCTTTTCTGTAAAAACCCATGACCGTACCCCTTATCAAGATTATATCAATGTTCTGGACCAACTCAAAGCCGCCCAGGCCAAAAACATTTCCATTGCGCAATAAGAAGAGGAATGACCCATGAAATTAGAGCGTAAAAGTGACAGTAATACCAAGATTCCGACCACAGCCTTGCCGGATATTATCTTCATGTTGATCTTCTTCTTCATGGTCTCATCGGTATTGCGGACTGCGGAAGGATTACCGATCTCTTTACCCGAAGCCAAACAGATCCAAAAGCTTGAATCCCGCGTCCATGTTACCTATATCTGGGTCAACAAGGCAGGGTTAATATCCATCGACGGAAAAATAATTAAAAATATTCCCAGTATTCGCAATATCATGTATGCCAAAGTCAAAACCGATCCGCAGCTAATTGTTTCCATTCGGGCCGACAAAAAAGTAGATATGGAGGTTATGGGGAAAATCCACCAGGAATTACGCAAGGCCTCAGCCTTAAAAATCAATTATTCAAGTCGGTTAGAAACCTAAGCGAC
>CAZXFH010000013.1:0-72299 GCA_964640055.1 uncultured bacterium
ATGGTATCATACCGGGGTGGCCATTTTGGCATTTTTAAGTGCCTGAGTATCAGCAAGTTACAACGCCACTTTTTCGCCTATGAGACTCGATTTTGTAGGTATTGCCAATGAGTGGAATTTTATAATCGTAAATATATGTGCCGATTGACATGCACATACATCCTATGACGCCCTGGGACTGGACACGCTGTGGGAGCGGGTCCGGGCTTCTAGTCATGATACACCATCACAGAAGCCTTTCTGGCATGGGCTTTATCCGCAAATGCTACAAAGAGCAGAGTATTCGAAACAGCAAGATTTATATAATTGGCAGACCCATCAGAAAAACTCGGTTGACCAACATAGTCCCATGAGCCCTCATCATATTGCATGACTGTCACGCCATATCCATTCGCCCGATCTTTAAATGCAGTATATAAGTATTGATCTGACGCATCAAATGATAAGTAACTCACACCGCCTAGTGAGAATCCAGCTTGTCCAATCAGAGTCCATTTTGCACCGTCATATTTTTTCACCACCGGTTTCCCGTAAATGTCTCCATAGCTTTCATCACTATAACAAATGTATGGTAAACCCGCTTTCCCAAGAAGGGACATGTCACCATCATAATCATCGGATATGCCTGGTTTGCCAACATAACTCCACCCATTACTCGTATATTGCATCACTGAACATTGATTGTTATGATCCCAATCCCGAAATGCCACGTAGGCAGTATTATTCACATAGCAGAGAAAAAAATCGTCAGCTCTGGTATCAAAAGACGATCCCTCATATACCCACCTCGAACCATTGTATTTTGCAATGAAAAGTGAATCATTAGTCTCAAAAACCACAGCAGGGGTATCTGCATGAAATGTAAATCGATTCTCTTGAAATTCGGGATATCCTAAGGCCGACCAAACACTATTTTCAAACTTCATTATGGTTGTTTTATAATCGCGTGCTCTATCACTAAAGGAGACATATGGAATACCATTATTGACTCTAATACAGGCTTCTTTACCAATGGGATCAGGAGATATTCCCGGACCACCGAGATATTGCCAACTATCATTCTCAAATTTCATGACTGACAGATGGTTTCCATAAGCTACATCCTGAAATGCAATATAGGGAATTGCATTATCGGCAGCCAAAAATATATTCTCCACTTCCGCTTCCGAAACACCTGCTTCCCCCAAATATTCCCAGGTGCCAGCATCATTACCGGACCCGTTTGAAGTATCGATCTGATTTGAGCCAGTGGTTATACCCTCTCCACTGATCCGAATTGCATTCCATTCTCCGGATACCTTGGACGGCCACTCCTCTGCAGAAAATTCGATATCCCAAGCGCCATGACCCTGCCCGTATTTCATGACACCAGAAACCGATAAGTCAAAGGTGCTGGTATCATGGGGAGGTGAGAGAGCGAGATTTGTTGCAATGCCATTGGAATTAAAAGAAAAAGTCGTGTCGTCGCTAAATGTCACAGATGCTTCGTGAAAGGGACACTTAACTAGATCCCCAAAATAGACCATCTCCCAATTCCCGTACATGGTAATCTCTTCAGAAGAACTCTTCTCCAGCACATATTCCCCACTCAGTCCGCTCGAATGATACAACTCCCAGGTCTCCATCAATGTTTTGCTTTCATTTTCAGTCGGAGATTTTTCACAAAAGCTCATAGTTAGAAAAAAAAGAAATACCAACCGGAAAACTTTTTTATAATTCATGGTACTTTTCCTGTCTGAAATTATTTATAGCACGACCCAATTGTATATAGTCAAAACATTTGGGACAATCTGGATTTGAATCTAAAAGCGCGTTTCTTTGATTACAACCGATATTTAAACACACGCTTTGGCACCCAGATTTTGCTTTATCATATCTTGCTTGGTTAAAATATTACGGCTTCTGCAATAAAATACATCGGCTGGGGTCAGGTTATTCAACGACTCATGATAGCGCTAGTTATTATAATATGCGACAAATCGATTAATCTCCTGCTTAAGATCCCTGGGATAATAGTAGTTTTGGATTTGACCTCGTTCAATTTCAAAAAAGTACTGCCAGCTATTTGAGGTACCGTAAAAATTGCATATCAAATCCGTCTTTGAAATACGTTAAAACATTTTACTTTTTAAATCAAGCAAATAACCAGTCTGAGCAAAATTTTCTCAATTTTATAAGCTATTTTGCAGGTCTAGCCCCATAAATTCCCATTTCCTTCCGACGACAGCCCCGCTCAGAAACGATCTGAAGCCCCTTAAACGGCATTTGGTCAATTCAAAATCAGTGTTCTCGTCGAAAGACTTGATTCTGAATGGTAGACTACTTACACCCCCAAAACCGCATTTTTAAGTGCCTGAGTATCAGGGAGTTACGAGGGCACTTTTTCGCCTATGAGACCTGATTTTGTAGGTGTTGCCAATGAGTGGAATTTTATAATCGTAAATATATGGGCCGATTGACCCTTGTGAAATTTGCGTAGCACATATTTCACCGGGGTCAATCCCGGACGCAACGCACTGAAAACCCGTCTCGCTCATTGCCGTCGTACCGACTGACTTCTGAACTATTACAGCCCATGTACCGGCTCCAGGCACTATGACTAGTGTACTCCGAGGACGACCAGAAGTAGGCGCCATTGCCCATATCGTCGAAACCACCATAGTTGTAGCGATAACCCGCGGGCAGCGCATTAAAGCCGGATGTGCCAAACTCAGCGTTGTTCTCTAAAGAGCCATCTTCCCATAAATCGGCCTGGCCAGCTAGCTGACTGCCTTCATTAGTGCCCCGCCAGCCATAATCATCTGCCTCTGACTGGCTCATTCCCAGATACATCTCTAGCTGCTTCCACTCCGCATCACTAGGCACATGCCAGCCCTCCGGGGCAATATTCCGGCTGTCATCCACGGCATACCAGTTGTACAGCAGACCATACGTGGCGACATTATCGGAACTGTTGCCATGCTCGCAGTAAGCGCCGCTGCTTAGATTAGACCATTCGGTCCCGTCGGTCACATGGGGAATGGGGTCGCCATTACGATAATGAGTCACTTTCAGGTTCTCCGCCATCCACCATTGATCGCCAATCTTAACTGTTTCATACTCATTACCATCAATGTCAGTCACTGTCTTTTCATCTTCTGAGCTGGCAGGGTCTTTTTCGCAAGTATAAAAACCGACCGCAAACACTAAAACTGCCATGACAGCAATTAGAAACTTAGTACGCATAGGTTGCCTCACATTATTTGAATTTATCATCTCTCAAGATAACACATAGGTTTTAATGCAATGACGTGTCCTTAAAAAAATCATAAAATACTGGTTACTTCTAGAAAAATGGACGAATTTCATCCCCAAAAAAACCATTTATAGTAAGATTCAGACATATCGGCGATTGCTAAAATTCACGGAAAAATATGCGACTATTCTCTTCACCTACTGATTTATCAGTCTCAGGATTCTGAAAATAAAATTTCCGGTGTTGACCTCTTTCCATTTTAAAACAGGTTCCGTGAGTTATTTGAGGTGCCGTAAGCATTGCATATCAAATCCGTCTTTATAATACTTTAAAACATTTTACTTCTTAAATCAAGCAAATAACCAGTCTGAGCAAAATTTTCTCTATCTTATAAGCTATTTTGTAGTTCTAGCCCCACTATTTACACCACATAACTTCTACTCTGATCTGGATAATACTCTCTCGACGGTAGCACCCATCAGAAACGCTCTCAGACCCCTTAAATGGCATTTTGTTAATTTAAAACCACGTTTCCCGTCGAGAGGCTTTCATTTGAATGGTAGACTACCCACACCCCCAAAACTACATTTTTAAGTACCTGAGTATCAGCGAGTTACAAAGCCACTTTTTCGCCTATGAGACCTAGTTATGTAGTAATAAGCCAGATCAGTGCCCCCATCACCAAAACTCCTGCGAAGATATATATTAGCGATTTATCAACCGGTATCCCACCAATCATTCTCTCAATACCACCGGTATCCCAATACAGGTATACATCAAAAGCGCTTTTCCCGACGAGAAACACCGGGTTGGGTATACCTTACAAGCAGGAGGTCACAAGTTCGAATCTTGTAGCGCCCACATCCCTAATTAACAATAACTTAGCTAGTCTGATAGAGACTGTATTTAGCTGAATTTAAGCGAATTTTAATGCAGCAAAGTGTATTTTAAAGAAAATAAGCTCGTCGAGACTTTCAAGGCAAATTTGCGGCATCCAACTTCGGGTATCCAACCGCAATTTGGAGGAATGGTTTGAAAAATAAATAGATTTATCCCCACCCGAATTAATAATCACTTAGATCGGTGCGGACCATCGATAACTTCTTTTATGTAAACCTGGTAATTTGTTAGCATCATTAATTGCAGCTGTTATTTTATAATAATCAGAACCAGAATATTTAGTTATGTCAATTACATTATCGGCAGTATTCTGAGATTCATTTAATAATCCAGCATTACTCCAATCTACAAGTCTGGTATCGGATATACCGGGAATTGTTTGAGAAAAAATTATATTTGCTAAAACTACAGATAATATTATTGCTTTATACATTTAAAATCCTCTCATTAAAATTGTTGTAATACAATTAGATTTTCTTCAATTGAATCAATTATTTCTTAATAAATAATGAAAGTGTCTGTTTTAACATTTTACTTAGATATAAATTTTTATCATCACATATTATTAAAGATGATGCTTTATATTTAAATATTTTAAAATTTAATGCCCATTAAGACATTAAACGATTGCAAGCTCTCATCAATTCGCAAATAGTTACTCGCCATTTTGAATGTTATGGGATAATTTGAATAATAAAAATCCAGACTTAACTGTTTTAGTTGGAGATGACCTCCAAAATGAGCTGTCCAGCCTGAATTAGCTAACATAGGATGATAAACATCATCATAATATCTATAATCATAATTCTGAAATGTTTCATCTCCTATCGTAGCTGATAGTTGATTTACTGCTAAAACGAGAAAAAGTGTGATTGCTATTATAGTTGAGGCTCGCCCTAAAAGTTGTACCAGTAGGAGATGTTTTTTTGTGGATTTCAGGAATTTTTTTGATACCTGATTTTAAATTTTTCATAACATAAATTTGATTAATTTTCATTTTCAAGGATCAATTTTTCATCTGGTTCTTTAATCATTTTCAATACTCCTAATTCCGGGATAGTTAAATTCACCAGAAAAAAATGCCTAACGTCCCCAGTTCACCCCCGACAGGTCGGGGCAGGCGCGCAGCCTGTGACGAACAGTCGGCAATTGCAAATGATCTGGAATAGTGACCATGCCGTCGAAACCCCTGCCAAATTAACCTTGTCCGATCCGACTCTGGAAAATATGACTTCCATAAACTTGAAAGATGACATTCCAAGAGCTCCATAGCTCATGCTGTCCGGCGCAACGGAGGTTATACGTCTTTAACAGTTCGATTCTAATAATGATATCTAGCCTGTAGAAAATCTATTCTCTCATTTCTTACTAAATATACTATTCTATGTTCTTGTGTCAATCGCCTTGACCAAGTTCCCGGAGATAAATATCTTAACGGCTCTGGTTTTCCAATACCTTTAAACGGATCTCTCATCATTTCTTCGATTATTCTAAACGCACGTAAAGATGTTTTTCGATCAGTCTTTATCCAATATTCTAAATCTTCTCGAAACTCTGGTTGAAAAACGGCATCACGAGATTTCGGTGCTTTATTATTTTGCTTCTTCAAACCCGAGTTCTTCTTTTAATCCATCTAAAGTAGTTGTAGATTCAGAATCACTAAGGGCTCGGTTTAAACTCGTTAATAAGCGCTGTGCATTTTTTGGTGATCGTAACAAATGAGCCGTTTCCATAAGACTTGACAACTCAGAAGATGATATTAAAGCCACATCTTCAGCATTTCTTCGGTTTATCAGAATAACCTCTTTGTCTTCTGAGGCTCTGGTTAAAAGATTGGCTAAATTAGCACGGGCTTTAGAATATGTTGTATGAATAGCCATTTTTAGACTCCTTCTATTGTACAACTATATTGTACAACTATTCCACTAATTAGTCAAGCACTTAATTCAAATTTTCAAGAAAAAATCTATTCGCATAACGGCGTAAATCACCGGCGCCAAAAAGCAGAACGAAGCGACGCTTTTTGGCGTCCGAGTGAATTTGCCTTGTTAGGAGCTTTTTACATATTCCGGGTACAGCTTTTTCATGCACTCGGGGCAAATACCATGGCTAAAGTCAGCTTCAGGGTGTCGAATAAGATAATGTTCAATGGGGTGCCAATTATCTTCTTTGTCTCTGATGCTTTTGCAGTTTGAGCAAATCGGGACAATGCCTCGTAGAGCTTGAAGTTCCATCAAATAGTCTGTCAATCGCTTATTCTTATCGCCAAGAACTGCATTCACATAAATCATTTCCAAATGTGTTTCTATCAATATCTTGAAATGCTGCATGAGCTTTTCAACTGTTTTCGAGTATTCATTGCGCTTGTTATCCAAAACACAAATAGTCCCGAAAGGTTTTTTATTTGGTAACAAAAGGGGAAATCCTAAATAGGAAATCATATCCAGCTTTGTGTCCGGATTATTTTTCCACTTGTCGTCTGCCAGAGCATCGGGCACAAGCAGTTTGTTCTGCGTTCTGATTACGTATTCACAATACAGTCCAGACCCTTGGAAATGCTCACTGTCACCTGGGTGGTAAGGGTTTCCTTCGCTCTGGCTAGAAACAAAAACCTCAATATCATCAGCGCACAATCTCATAATCAATGCCGCAGGGACACTCGCAATGTGAGATAGGATGTTAAGGATTTCTTGCCAGTTTTCCAGAATATTCTCTGGTACAACAATTTCGGCGTTCTGGTTTATCATTTTTTGCTCCTAACAAACTTTTTAGTAGTGTCAAAAGTTTTTCAATTATTAGTACCTTAATTCATTTATAATCATAAAGATAGTTGTTTATTGGCTTGTCTCCCCCTATTTTTCAGTGTTTTTTCAAGATTGAATAATAGTTGAAGTGCCGTAAGAATTGCATATTAAATCCGTATTTTCAATACTTTAAAACATTTTACTTTTTAAATCAAGCAAATAACCAGTCTGAGCAAAATTTTCTCATTCTTATAAGCTATTTTGTAGATCTAGCCCAATAAAACTGTAGTAATGGTTATCCCCAATAAAAACAGATAATTCATCTTTTTCATTTTTTTATAAAACTTTTGACACTACCTAAGTGACGCCCTCTGTAAACAATCCCCTGATAGGTAGAGTTCAGGATTCCACAGACCACAACCAGATTATCCTTACAGGTAACAGAATAGAGCTGCGGAGGACCGAATTCTATCCCCCGGCTGCCAACATAATTCACGAAGGTCTCACCATTAAAGTGAACTACATCTCCCATATCCGCAACAATAAAGATATTATTATGATCAGTTCCCCGAATGCAATTCGGCCAAATTCGATCCGGAATAATCTCTCTCCAGAGACGCAAATACCCTTGATCGCTTGATATAGGTTGCTGCCAGAAACCGGCGCTGGAGGCAATATACAATTGACGGTTATTGATCCAGACAGATTGGAAAACGCTGCTGAGTTCGACTCTGCCGAAGTAATCATAATTATCGGATTCGTAAATTTTTTCAAATCCCGATTGATCACCTTTAAGCAATATACATCTGCCATCCGTCCGGTTATACCCACAGATGAAAACCTTATTATCAGAATAGCCATAAATATCGGTCAGGGTGATGTCCGTCCCGCTCTCTATCTTCCGGAAAGTTGATCCATCGTAGTGCACAATGGAACCTTTCCGGCCGACAAAATAGATGTCATCCGGCGATGAAGCCCAAATGTGTTCTACACCACCATCGTCTTGATCCAATACTCCCATATCCCATAGATGATAAAAATCCCAGGTATTACCATCCCAATGGATTGGGACACCCCCACTTGCCCATATATCATTTTCATTAAAATACCAGATACTATTAAGTGGGACACCACGTTCGAATCTAGACAGTTTCCAATGACTACCATTCCAATGAGCAGCATTGTAGGGTGTTTGCCATACTCTTAGTGAATCATACGTGTAAGTATCTTCAGTCCATATATAACCCACCACCCAGATGTCATCCTCATCCACAATCCAGACATCATTTAAGTAACTCCCATATATTCCCAGCGTATCGACTTCCCAGACAAAGTTATGGCTACTAGTCGGCATAGTGTGCAGGGTGATGGATCCGGATTGGGCTTTGGTCTTTCCATTTTTCAGAAAACGGACACGATAGGTATAATCAGTGTCAGGTGTCAGGTCATTATCGGTGATCAGTGTGTCATCATCGGAGCAGGTATAAGCGGCAATCGTGGAATCATTGCGGGCCAATTCAAAATGATTGATCTTACCTGAGTCTGGTAAACTGACTTTGAGATATACCGCAGTACAGAATACCTCTTCCACTGCGAGAAAGATATCATAATCCGGTTCCGTGGGGCACTCTTTACAGCTGAATGCCAACACCAGCATCAGGCTGGAAAACAGCCCGGGAATGAAAAACCGTCTTATGTGCCCTGTAAAACGCATTGCCAGCGGCCTTCTGAATGTGAATTATAATAAAAATACACGCTATTGAATCTAATTGCAACTGTCTTGTTGGCTGCTAGGTCAAAAAAGGCATCCTAATACTGATCATTCCGCAGCTAAGCCTACTCATAAATCGGTTGTTTTCCGCAGTATCCCCGCTCTTCTCCGGTTTTATATGAGGTTGCCGTGCCTTAAGCCCGACTACCCATCAACTCAAAAACGCACCTTTTCGGGGAGGGGTTGCTCCATTTAGCACTAATATCGATAAGCTGAAGTTATAGTGTAATAGATACTTTATTATGCTTATAGTTAAGTATCAAAGTATCGACTCAGACCTATTTGATAACCTAAAATAATGTGATCTCAGAAAACCAGAGATTTGTAGTACTATATGATCATCAAGGTCTATTAATCAACATTACCTGATGACAATAAATTTTTTATGGGCGCTCTTTCCATTGGAGGTGCTAAAATGGGCAACATAAACGCCGCTGACGATCATCTGCTGGGAAGAGGTTACTGAATCCCAGGCTTCATCACCGCTGCCATCGTTATGGTTAATAGATTTTATTAGATCACCCCGCTCAGTAAATATTTTTATTTCGCATTCCGGAGGTAAATTGTAGAACATTATGCGATCTTTTCCATATTCACCGAATTGATGGCTCCGGGCATTGATATTGAAAGGATTCGGTACGATCCGGATATCGGCCAGTTTTTCGCCGGGCATGCGACGGAGATAAGCCGGTTCAATAGTTCGTGTCCAAAACAGACTGCTTTCAATAGGCTGACCGGGTTCAATCGTATTTACAGTTCCATCATCATAGGTGGTGATATAATAGTAATAATCAAAACCGCGCTGCGCGTTGAAATCTTCATATTGATGATCAATAGGATTGGGAGTGCCTTCACCACACTCATAGATCAACTCAAAGGTCGTATCAGGAGTACCGACTTGACGATAGATCCGGTAACCGCCAAAATGGTCATAATATTTTTGGGCATTATCAGACCAGTCTAAAGTGATATGATCCCCACCGGATGTGACGGTAAACATCTCCGGTGGCGGAGGTGCCGGATCTGTCACCAAACCATTATTCCAGGTCGATATTGCACGCTCAAAAGTGTTAAAAAGAGAATCCCGGCTGGTAAAGACCCAGGCATCTTTATATTGATCAGGATCGTTCGTTTCGCTACCGTCGGGCAGGATATAGGGTGTTATTTGATTCAGCCATTTAGCGCCCACATTTTTCCGTCTTTCCCAGCTAATACTGCCCACGCACTCAGCCAGAACGATATGAATACTATCCCCCGGTGCCAAGGTATAAGGTCCATAACCGAGCCCTTGTGAGATTCCCCCGCCAGCGGCATTGGGGTGTTCATCGGCATTCTGCGTATCGCCAAAAGGAGCATCCTGCCAGCTGGGATTATGGGGATATCCTAATTCGCAGGCATGGGTTTGCTCAGGTATGTCACGGGTCATGGACTCATAGGCTAAATTCATTTTTGATGCGTTGAATTGGTCGAATATCCGATTAAAATCACTTCCAGACCAATGGTGAGAAGCATAAATGAATTGGTTATCATCATCAGATTTGTCATTGACAGACTTATCGACATGCAGTGTTATTACGCCAGGGAATTGAGGAGCCCCTAAAAACCCGTCAGCCCCTTTGGTACCGCCCCCGGTATTGGGAGCGCCAATATTATTGCCTTCATATTTAGAGTGTAGTCCGTGCCAGGCATAGGCAGCCCGGTAGGGATCTCCATATTTCGGATGGAGCAGCTCATTGACCGTGTTATGCCCCCAGGTAGCGGTTTGCGGAGTCCAGTAATAACCGTAAGCACAGGGATATTTGGTCATGGCCCAGCGATGTTGCAAAAATATAACTACATCGGTCAGCGTTAAATTATGTTTGTTACCCTTCGCATCATAAATCCCGTCATTTTTGAAAACAAAATCAAAAATATGATAGTTATCATGATAGCTTTGACTAAAGGCGTAGACTCTCCGTTTTACCGTTACACCAATGGCAGTATTAACAACATTGTAAAGCATTCGATCACTTAACAAATCCTTATCAATCTCATCCACATAATCACGATAAAAGGCTTCTGATGCCCCTTGATCGTCAACATATACCATTGGGTGATTGAATTTCCCGATTAACTTGAATTCCGCGGGCATAAATTCTGTAGCTTCATCTAAGGTTTTCGGACCGGAACGGACTACCTTATTATCAAAAGTGTAGCCATCCATTAATGGATCAGAATAATTTGTAGTACCGATAAATAATCCCTTAGCCGCCTGCATATCCTGCCATCGATACAGCGCCGGATATTTAAATCCATCTTGCTGATCGGTGATGCGATGTCTTCTGCCGACCTCTATTTCACATCCGGCACTGGAAAACCAATTGTGAAGCATACCTATACAGATCCATTTTACTTCATCTGCATGTAAATACTTGGCTACAGAAACCAACAATAACGTTATTATGCAAAAACATTTAAAACTGTGTCGCATAATTTCTCCCTTTAATTATTTATCTAAATTCAAGATTTTTGAATAGATCAATATATCCGCCAACTAATTAAAAGCGTTTTGGTATATATTCTGCTGAATAAAAAATTATTCATTGCTGAATAATTGTCTGCTTTTAGCCAGTTTCTATGAATATATAAAAGCATTAAGGAATATATAATATTTAATTCACAACTATTTCATCCATGAAAAGCCATGCCTTTTCCCCAGAATATGGGTGCCATTGAGGACAGATGTTTATATTTCTGGCATACAGCTTAATAAATCGTGCCCACTGTTGATTAACGACTGCTGGGAATTCCCGGATCGATGGCAGCTCGTTATTTTTTGTTACGTTATTGAAGTACTGTTTAATTAGTTTATATGCTCCTCCATCTTCAGAAATGAAAATATTTATTTCCACCGGCAGAAAAATTAAAACAAATTGATTTTCAAGGAACCGACAAGAAATTCGCTTAATTTGGTAGCTGTTTTTTAAATCAACAACTGCTTGGATGTCATGGCCTTTGTATCCCTGCCATGCACCGTCCGTATACTGGGCGGTGCCCTTAATTCCGTCAATCAGGGCTATTTGACCACCGCCGGTATAGTCCTGATGATAAGGAGTGGAAAGTGTAATTTTTTTTTCGACAGCCAAGTGAGCGACGTTTTCTTTTTTTTGCGGTCCTATGCGGCCTGGTGGGCGGATCTCATGACCCTCCTTTTTTTGTAATAAATCCCCCAGTTCATTACGCATCTGATTTGCAATTGATTGCATTTCTCGGACAACTTGCGGGTTTTTATTCACTATATCATGGGTTTCTCCGACATCCTTTGCTAGATTATACAGTTCTAGTCCGGTTTTACGCTTCAATCGTGGACCTGGGTAGCCATTATGACCCGGTGCGACGTTTTCATAAGATCGGTACGCATGCGGAAAAACCAATTTCCAATCTCCTTTTCTAACCGCACGTAATTCCTTATTATAATAATAGAAATAATGATCTCTCGGATTGAGCTCCTTTTTTCCTTTTAACAACGGTAGAATATTGATCCCGTCAATCTTTTTTTGGGGAAGGGCTGCACCGGTAACAGCTGTAATTGTAGGTAAAAGGTCGATAGTCGCAGCCATCTGATCACATACTTTCCCTGCCGGAATCGTTCCTGGCCAGTACATGATACAAGGAACCCGGGTGCCCCCTTCCCAAGTGGTTCCTTTGCCTTCGCGTAATATTCCGGCTGAGCCGGCATGATTCCCGAAATTTAACCAAGGACCATTATCGCTCGCAAAAATTAAAAGTGTGTTTTCTTCAAGTGCTTGTTTTTTCAAGGTTTGTAAAATTTGCTTTACCGACCAATCAAGCTCCATGATCACATCGCCATACAAGCCCTGTTTACTTTTCCCTTTGAACTTGTTTGAAACAGCCAGGGGGATGTGAGGCATGGTGTGTGGCAGATAGAGAAAGAAAGGTTGCTTTTGGTTATTACGGATAAAATTTACTGCCCGTTGGGTATAACGACGGGTTAGTGCAGCCTGTTCTTCAAGGGTTTCAATTTCCTCAATTTTACGGTTATTTTCGATAAGCGGTAAGGAAGGAAAAATCCGTAGCCATTGATTTTTACTTGATTTTTTTTCCTTTACGGGTATCCCATCATAATCAACAGGCCACATGTCATTGGAATAGGGGAGCCCAAAATATTCATCAAAGCCATGTTGCAACGGAAGAAATTCAGGATGAGATCCTAAGTGCCATTTACCAAAAATAGCGGTAGCATATCCCCGCCGTTTTAATAGATCAGCAATGGTTTCCTCCTCGGGATTTAAGCCAACCATCGACCATGGTCTTAGCGCTTGGTGAACACTCACTCGTTCAGCATAACAGCCAGTGAGTAAGGAGGCCCGGGAAGCACTACAAACCGCTTGAGAAACATAGAAATTAGTAAACTGCATTCCATGCCGGGCAAGATGATCCAGGGTGGGTGTTTGAAATCCCTCAGCACCATAACAGCCGACATCAGCATACCCTTGATCATCCGTAAAGATTATGATGATATTGGGTAAAGATAACTTGGGCTGTAAAAATCGCAACAAGCGCCGACAGGATGATAACGACACACTAACAGCGCCCAGCCCTAATTGTCTGATGAATTTACGGCGTGATAATGCTTTAGTTATGATAAATTTTCCCTGAGTTCTCTAATTATTGCTAAATAATAATTATTCTCATATAATCTGGGTAATTGTACATGGATTGGAATAGGTTGAGGTATTAGATTAGTTTTACAAGCACAGTTCTTGAATTTAATTCACAAATAAATTTACATTCCCACACCCGGTTTTAATTAACTTTCAATTACAGTGTCGTTCAGTAATTAATGGAGTCCATAACATAAAAGCACCAGTTGTTGATCTCTTTCCGGTTCAAATCAAATTCCGAAAGATACTTGAGCTGCGATATTAATTGCATGTCAAAAACAACTTCGAAATACTTTAGGTAATTTTCATTATTAAGTCAAGCATTAATCAAAGGAGACTGTTACTACCAAAGTTCTCAACGATAAGCCCGCTCAGAAACGATCTGAGACCCATTAAATCGCATTTCTTTGGATATAAAACAGCCCTCTCTACGAGAAGGCTCTATTTTTAGGGGTAGTATACCGGAAACCCCGAAAAGCATTTTTAACCCCTTGATTATCAGGCGGTTACGAGGTCAGTTTTTATCTCTTGAGGACTGGTTTTGGGGGGATACTATGGCAGGGACTTATTGATTCTTTTAAGCATCTGGTATCCAACCAGATATGCTGCAAATACCACCGGTATCCAAATCCTGGTATACATCTAAGCTGCGTTTCCAGACGGAAAACCAAGGGTCAGGTATACCTTGCCAGCCGGAGGTCATTGATTCCCTGCCCGGCGGCTGACTATCAGACAGGGAACCCAGTAGCGCCCACAGCACTAAAATGCAATAAATTATCCTATCTTAAAAGTGATCAGCGCAGCTAAGGTCAGCACTTATTTCAGCAGCAAACATTTGCTGGTTACGGTTGTGGATTTCATATGAATGGTGTATAAATAAATTCCGGAAGGCAAATGTTTCGGTGCCCATTTTATTATCTGTGTGCCAGGATTTTGATTGCATACTATCTTGCGGTCAACTTCTTTGCCGTTGATGTCATAAAATATAAAAGTGACATCACCTTTATCGTACAGTTTAATCTTAAAACGCGAACTATTGTTAAAGGGATTGGGATAGTGCTTTTGCAGTTGAAAACTGGTGGCAGAGGGATTTACTTCTCCTTTTTCCACTTCAATGTCTGTTTCAACGAATTGGGCGGTAAAATCATCCAGATATATAACGCCACTATCTTTTTTATTATCATCCACTTCCGCCAGATATATTTTCGTCCAAGTAATCGGATAATTCAAGCTGGCTGCGGGATTCGACCAGCTGGGGACGGCATCTTCAAGCAATACTTCCAAATATTTCCAGCTGTTCTGCCAATCGATCCCCGGATCAGAGGATGTAAAGTCTACTAAAAATTTCTCGCTATCCTTATCTTGAAATTCACCCCGCAACCAGTGTCCCTTACCATCACCATAAACATGTATACCGACTGCATTGGGCGTGCCTGAAATCGGAAGCCCGCAATCCATATATAAGACACTTGTTCCCCCGGTAGTCAATTTATAGGCCAACCGAGAAGAAGTGGGATCCGATACATATTGGTCCCCTAAAATAGTCAGACTGCAACTATCCAAATCAACCCGCAGACCGGTCAGGGACCAGTTGTTTACATTATCAAAACTATCCAGGATAACAGTTACTGAGGCACCTACCGAAACAGAGGCACTGCCCGAAACTGTATCATAGGCGGCGATGATCGCTCCTTCGCCGACAGCGGTAGCAGTGAATAAACCGGATGTACTGATCGTCCCAATATCAGCGGTGACGGACCAATCATATTGGTCCGTGTCAAGATCGACAACATTTCCAAAATAATCCCGTGTCTCCGCCGTGAGTTGCTGCTGTTCACCAACCTTTAGAATAATTGGATCCGGTTGAATAAAAATGGAGGCAATATCAGTCACATAAACCCTTACCGAATCCATAACAGAATCAAGCACCACGGTTACAAATCCGGAGCATGTATCATCTCCAGCGGTAAACAGTCCTTCTGATGTGATGCTTCCCAGACTTGTATCACAGGTCCACACTAACTGATCCGTCTGGACTTGCACATCATTATAATATTGATCGAATCCGGTCACCTGAAATTGTTTTTGAGTGTCTTTTAACAGGAAAACTTCCCGGGGAGTAATCCGTAAATGGGCCAACTCACCAGTGAGGGCGGTGCTGACCACCATCAACGCATTGGCAACACTGCGCTCACCTCCGGCGTCCGAAGGACTATTTTTGACCTCATTACGCACCACCATAGCGGAAGAACCACCTCCATCAAGATTAATCCCATTGTAAACCCCCCACTCCAGCATATAATCTGCCAGTTCATAGAGTGACATGCCCACACTGAAGCCGGTTTGACGGCCATCAACCACAAACATATATAAGACTGTAGAATCCTGTGAAAATCCCACCGCAGTCCGCGGGTGCCTGTCAGACGAGAAACTGCCACCCGGCACCGTAGCGGATCTATTGGTAATAATGACCGGATTACCACCGACCAATTCCTTGATCCGCTTTTCACATCCGGCAAATTTCAACAACACACCGAGGGTATCCCCGACAGTCACATAATCTTTCAAAAAGTCCGCACTGATCCCATGTCCCGAAAGAACCAGGCCACTATCAGGGATCGTATTATTCCCATGTCCGTCGGTATGAATACTATCCATAGCAGTAACTTTCAGATAGACGGTATCATTAGCGATCGGATCGGAAATATATTGGGCCATGATTTCGGTACCATATTGATTGGTTCCGGTGGTATTTCCGTAATACCGGTTATATAAAATTATCTGATCTGTACCGCGGCTTTCATTGATCCCATCAAGCACTGCGGTGGAATCATTTTGACAGAATATCTCGCCTGTATAGGTGTAAATACCGATCAGCGGTTCATTACTGTCAGAAGCAGCAAATACAGCCCGTTCATAATCCGCCCGTTTTAACATCTCTCCCTGTAAAATCTGGGTATTAGTGGGAATACCACCCGACATATAAAAATCACCATTAACAGCCCCAATAACCTGGTGTCCCTCGTGATCCTTTCTGGCTGCCATGGAGGAGGTTTTTTCATAACCAGACACTCTGTCTTCAGAGGTTACTGTTTCCAGCTGAGTCCACTGATTAGTCAGCTCAATCTCCAAAACATATAAATGCCAGGGTCCAGCTGCCCGAAATTCATGATAATACATAACACCCGGTCCCACCGGCCGGCTTTCAACTATTTCAGCAGTTACAGACAGATTAAAAATAAATAAGATCAATCCCAGCTGCATACTTTTTCGTGCCATGATAATCTCCTCCTATATTATTACTCTTACCATTACTGCACTATATTTAAATATACACTTATTACCATCCGGCCTGGTGCCGGGTAAGCTGATTCATTTTTCAATATATGCTGCGCTCATTTAGGTTTTCCCCATTGTTTGGAGAGCAATGGTAAAATTTAAGGTATCTCTTTTTTTTAATAAAAAAACATTTGACATTCTATTTAATTAATTTTTTTTAAAGGCCAATTTCAAACTTGCTCCGGAATATTACTAATGACCTGGTTTTAGCCTATTTCAT
The DNA here is from genome assembly GCA_964640055.1 of uncultured bacterium. Classification (GTDB taxonomy): domain Bacteria; phylum Fidelibacterota; class UBA2242; order UBA2242; family JAFGTP01; genus CAZXFH01. Next base: position 16,874 of record CAZXFH010000013.1, read on the forward strand.
CAGCACCATCTTACGGGTTTGGAGATAGGAACCGGCTCGAAGCTGATAAAAATAGACGCCGGTTCCAACCTGCGATGCATTCCATTTTACACGGTAGAATCCCGGCTTTTGTTTTTGATTGACAAGAATATCGATAACCTGACCCATCGTGTTATAAATCGTAAGAACCACATCCGATCTTTGGGGAATATCATAGGATATAATTGTAACTGGATTGAAGGGATTGGGATAATTGGGGTACAAGTGATAAGCGTGGGGTTGGTGCGAGTCGCCAATAACAACCGTGGTTGGGCGGTCAGCAGTACACCAGGCAGTGTACCAGATACTGGCCACATCCATAACCGCCCGGTGTATTGCATCGATTGTTAGCGTATCCAGCATATTCCACATGATAGCATAGTATGATGAACCATAAGATGGGTCCTGGCTACTAGCACTATCATCAGCTGCCATAATGTTATCTACGTAAGGATACAATTCTTGGATATAAAGAAAGACCGCGTCAATTACGCTATTCCAATCATGACCCGTCGAATCGGGAGGGATCAAATCCGGTAAATGGGAATTGATCATCGCTGATTCATAGCGCGAGTGAACTCCATCATTACCAGTATATTGACCATTATAATTCAGCGTAAGGTGTAGCGGTTGATGGCTATCGGCGATAAAATGGCCCAGCTCAGCTGCGATCTGCCAGACAGAACTCCAATCCCTTATGGACATTAGCTGCGCCAAGCTATCTGTCCACGCCTCTATGACCCAGGGGACCGTTCCTTTATCAATAACCACATCATAGCCGTACAGATCCATCAACTCATCCAAGCCATGAGGCAGGGTTTCGGAATGGAACTCATCATAATAATCAATATCAATATAATGGTAATATCCCGGTAATCCTGACTGATCCGGGTCTACTGAATGCTCCCTGAGATAATCGCGATGGTCATCGAAGATTTGCATTTCAGAGGGTAGGCAATCGACAGCCTTTGCATTGATATAGCGGTGGGTGTCCCACCCCCAGGCCAGAAGTTCGCTGTTGACCAGGGCGGAAAAAATTATTGCAGAACAAAACACTAATCTTATTTTTTTAAACACAAATCCACTCGTGGACTTTAAATCAATATATTCTAAAACTGAAACAGTGCTCAGACTATCCCTTCACTTCATCAGCACCATTTTCTGGGTTTTAACATGGGAATCAGCCTGCAGACGGTAAAAATAGATCCCGGAGGATAGATTTTCCGCGTTAAATTTTATTTTGTGGTACCCACGGTGCATATCTTTGTTGACTAAAGTGGCTACTTTTGCTCCTGAACTACTATATACTTCCAGTTTGACATTGCCATCTTGTGGTAATCTAAACCTAATCGTTGTTTGGGGGTTAAAGGGATTGGGGTAATTTTGGGCTAGTAAAAATTCTTCCGGGTGGGCTCTGACGTCTCTATCCAGTGCGGTGCCATCCGGGTATAAAAAAGTCAGGATCTTGCCCATCATGAGATTTCTGGCATAGGCGGGATATATGGTTTCAAAAGGGACTCCCAGATAGATCAATTTCCCCGGAATGGTTCCGGTTCCGAAAGTGCCCTCAAATTGAATCCCGCCTATGTTATGGTTTGAAACATCTTGATAGCGGATGATCTCTTTGGCCCCATCCTGAGGTAGCAAAGCATCAGCGTATTTAACGTCAATTGTGCCATGCGTACCATCATCAAAATTGATTTCCGTTAATTCTTCAAATAATTCACCGGAGACACCTTCCGCTACATAGTATACTCCGGAAACCCCACCCGGTGCATCAGCAGAGTATTGCGCCTTTAAATATTCATAGATGAAGGCTTTATCACTGACGGATCCCTGGTAGTCCAGATCCCAGGCGATTTCTGAACCGGAAACAAATAAACAGCCTCCTTTTTTCAGAAATTCTTTAACTAAGTTCTGCTCAGTATTAGAAAAAGTTTCATCGGCCGTGGATTCATCTCCGAGGATATAGTCAACCACCGGATAGTCTTCCAGGGTAAAGAGGCCATCGGTCAGCGCTTCATTAGTGGCGGCATCAAAGGATATATTTTGGTTTATAATGGCGCTGGCATGTTGACGACAAAAATTATAGGTGTTGCCGTCGGAGCTACGGTCGAATCCATTGACGAGCAGCATTTTGGGGCGTTCGGAAGGGCGCGGTAATACCGCCAAGACTTCAGAATATCGGGACTTGCCAAAACTATTCTCCGCGGTGAGTCTTATAAAAATCGCTGAGTCCGGCGGCAATCCCCCAAAAACAAATTCATCGGAATCAAAAGGGATGGTGGGACCGAAATTTACTCCATCCAGGCTCAGATAAAGATTGTAATTCAGAACCGTTGAATCCGGTTTAAGCAGCACTTTGAGCTGGCCTTCATATTCCGATTTAACCCCAAAGGAGGCCGGCTTCGGGGGTACTTTAATTTCGAAGATATAAGTGGGATAATACATGGGCTCGGCTTCATCACTTAAGACCTTATACAGAATCTCATCTTGCAATATGGCCGCCACCGTAGTTGAATCTCCATCAATGAGGACATCAGAATCAAGCAAACGGATCCCGTGACTGTAATCCACATAATAATTACCATGAATGTTGGTTAAGGGCTGAATGGGGTTGCCATTCAATTGATGCCAGCCATAGATGACCACATGGTTGGGACGAGAAGGGTCGATGATCTTATTGCTGAGGACCACATCTTTTTTAATACCACCGACCAACTGTCCCAGGACACCCTCCGTCGCATTAAACTGGGCTTGAATGGCGTTATTGTGTTCAATGAACATTGCCACGTGGTCGATATCGTAAATATCAGGGTTATAGGTTACCGGTGCCAATTTAATTTCGGCATTTTGATAAATGTTATCAACCAGCTTACGGGTTGGCATACAGGCCCCAAAAACATCGGCTGCTTTTTGGGCGGTTATAGGCCCCATGGGAACTCGGCAAAAATTACTGTCACTACCAATGGCGAGATAGTCAGGCATAACCCAATATTTGACCTGATGAGAATTATTGTTCGCATCGTTAAAGGTGGCCTCAATTTCGACCAACTCCCTTAAAAAGTTAGGGATATTTCCGGCAAGTAGCTCATTTAAAATAGCATCTTCCCGGTTGGAAAAACTCATATTTTTGATCGATTCCATAAATTCTGACCCTTCGACCGCATCGGATGAACGAGGGGGAATGTCTAAACGACTTTGGGTCAAGAGATTTGACCGAACCAGCGCATGGTTATCCTTTCTGAACCGAATTTTGGGATTATACTTGGCGAATCTGGTTTGTTCTGAATATGATCTGGTACTATTATTCGGAACCAATGCAGCGTGGAAGTTCCGGTTATTTTCCCGTGCACTGATAATTATACCCATAAAGGTTAAACTAATAAACAGAATGTTTTTATACATTTATTTTTCCTACTTTCATTTGATAGTAAAAACGGTTCAGCTGTGGAGTAGACGTCCTCACTACTCCACTGCATTTAAGTGATTTTTATTGAAGTTGTCAAGGGAAAATTTATTTTTCTCGATTTAATTCAGGAATAGGAATATTCTCTATAGGTTTAAAAAGCGGTGTTTACAATCTAAGGGTGGATTTAAAAAAAGGTGTTCACTATTTGAGGCCAATTATCAATTACCTCTAACCGCCTCAGATATTAAGCATAAAAATAAATAGCATTCACATTCCCCAGGGTATGAGTAGTAATATGCATTTAACAAATTTGACTTTAACACCCTGATTGGCTAAGATCAGTCAATAAACATTGGGAGTGCTTTATGAGTCTAAAAATTTTGGTTGCAATCTATTCTATTTTAAAAAAAACAAAACGTCCCCTGCTCGTTCAGCTGGTTCGGCCCTCATTGAAAGCATTTAAAATTGCCGGTTGTCTTTGCGCTCTGTCCATAATGATTGCAGCGAATGTAATTCCTTTTGTAAAAAATGTTCAATTTCAGCCGGGCTCACTGGCTGTGGCCAAGGTCTTTATTTCCATCGATCCAAAAACGTTAAACAATGAACGAGAACTTCTGATTAATACTCTCCAGAACCATGCAATTGAGATCGACACCAATGGTATCCCCATATTCTTGCAGATCGACAGCCTGGATGTACCGGAAATCTCATCCAGGTACCGGGATCGGATTATAAAACAGGCCTACTCCATCCGGATCGATTCTCAGGGGATCCAAATTACAGGATCCAGTCGAGCCGCCGTTTTTTATGGTATTCAAACCCTGGATCAGTTGATCAATGCACAACCGCAAATTCCCTTTCTGGAAATCACGGATTGGCCGGATCTGCCGGTAAGGATGATCATGCTGGATCCGGCCCGGCAGAACGAAAACTTCGGCTATTATCGCCGGGTAATCCGGTTCGCAGCACGTTACAAATTTAATGCGATCCTGTTACATTTGACCGATGACCAGACCGCTTGCCTCTATCATGAGGATTATCAGCCGCTGATGCATCCCCAGGCCTGGCATCTGTCAGAAGTCAAAGAACTGGTCAGCTTTGCGCAGAAACATCATCTAGCTCTGATCCCGGAAATCGAATCTTTTGGTCATTCCCGCATGTTTACCCGTTTACCGGATTACGCAGAGTATCTACATCAGACCGGAAAGACCACAGCCCGCCTGGGCTGGTCGGGGACCGCCATACCGGGATATACCAATGTGCTCTGCCCGGCCAGTGACAAAGCCCGGACCTATCTAGAAAAAATGTACCAGCGCGCCACAGCAGGCTTTGAACATCCCTGGTTACATATCGGATTTGATGAAGTGGATATTACTGATTGCCAGCGATGTAAAGATGCCTTTGGAGAGATATCTGCCAGCGAATGGATCCGCACTCATTTAAAGCAATGCCGGACCCGGGTTCTGGAAAACAATCGCCAGCTGGCTCTCTGGGGTGATATGCTTCTAAAATATCCCCAAGCACTGGATAAATTACCCCCAGAAAATACCATCATTTTTGATTGGCACTACCGTCCGGATGTATCACCGGAATCGATCATCACCTTTACTGAAAAAGGATTTGACATTATCGCCTGTCCGGCCCTGGTCTGCTATCCTCATATGATCCGGCCGGACCAGCATAACTATGCAAACATCAGACGCTTTACCCGGCTGGCCCGGGAACATGATCTGCTGGGCGTGAACACCACTATTTGGATCCCGACCCGCTATATGTCCGATGTGCTCTGGACTGGTATCGCCTATGCCGGAGTACAGGCCTGGTCAGGCAGTAACTGGCAGACAAATTCATTCTATGATCAGTTTATGCAGAACTTCTTCGGTAGCGAAAAAGGAACTGAATTTCAGACTGTTTGGCATTCCTTCAATAGCATTATATGGCATCGAGATAACTTTAATATCAGCTGCTGGAGCAATGACCAGAGCCGGATCCAGGCCATTGAACTTTATCAGCAGCACACAGAGGAGGTTGATCATTATATCGACACTCTGAAAAATATCATTGCCAGCTTGGCAGCTTTAGAAACCGGAATCACAAAACATGGCCGGGAATGGCTGGCTATTGAGCGTTCCGCCCAGATTCTGAAGATCACGCTGGAACATTTACAGGCGGCTCCGGCAGTAAAAGAGAACCAGAGCTGGAATAAAAAATTAATCCGGAAAATCGATCAGGACTGTATACGGGCAATCGAGTGGATTGAAAATGATTGGGCCCGCAACCGGTATGCCGATGATCCCAACCAGCAGGGATTGTATCTGACCAACCAGCACCTGTTGTATCGCTTTAAACAGATGCACAGATTTCATCAACAGTTATTATCGACTCAATAAATTCACAATCATCCGTTGGGCAAATAATTCATTTAATAACAGTAATTCAATACTGAGAAACCAATCCAAACAGCTTATTTATCAATAGCTGTCAAGTTTTAAAGACAGAAAGTCTTTAGGCAGGTATGTTAGTCTGCAGCCCATATCACTCTCACCTGAGGCAACTAGATACCCATATTTACTAAGAATGATGCCTGTCGTAAAAACAATATCGGAAACATAGGGTTGATGCTGATAATTATTAAAAAGTTCAGGCTGGGGATCAATTAAAGATTTTTTGTCTTCTAGATAGATAATTTCTGCCGGATCGTCTTTTGCCAGAAGTCCCCAGAAAGTACGATAGATACCCAGGCTCTTACGCTTTTCCACTCCATGAAAAAGAATCAGCCATCCTTGATCTGTTAGTATGGGCGGTGCACCACCGCCTACTTTGAGAGAAAAATAAGGACTTCTTTGGCAAGTGATTAAAGGTTTTTCCAAAGGTTGCCAATGGTATAAATCCGGTGAAGCAGCCAGATTTATAGAAGGACCAGCTGCGCCTGGATGAACTAATCGAGGAGCAAAATAATGGGCACCGAGCGGACGGGTGAGGGCTAAATACCGGCCGTGTACTTTCTCAGGAAAAAGGATCACATCTTTATTTTGGTGATCCTGAATCATGCCCATCAATCCATAATTCAACCCATCGGTTGAATGATAAAGCGTAGTACAATGTCTTTCCGAACTGACGGAACAGCAAGTCATATAGTATTGATCAGCTATACGGGTAATGCGGGGATCTTCAATGCCAAATTCCTGATAACTTTTTTGAGGGATAATAGGTTTATCATAATGGTAATGGATAATTTTACTCCCATCCGGATCTAATTCCACCGGTAGTAACCAGGAAAAAGAAGTTAATATATAGACTGCATTAGTATCGTATTTCAAGCAGCGATACTTACGTGGATCAGTCCGATCTAATTGACTCATTGGAACAGATTCAATCTGATAACCATCAGTCTCTCTCCAGCGAATGAATAGATAATGGGTTTGCTTTTCTGGTTGCACCGGGGCTTCTGCAATCCGTATTAGTAAGAGGATATTTCCGTTTTTTAAACGGGTCATGCCAGGATTGAAAGCACCCAATACAGTAGTGGGCTTTTTGATTTGGCTGCGCAGCGGGCTATAGGTCAAATCGATATGACTGGGAGCGATAACGATTCTATCTTTAGATAATTTTTTCATTGCCAGCTTCCTTACACGAAAAATTTAACAAAATTTAAAAAAGGTCTTGACAAATAACTTATGATAAAATATATTAAAACGTTTCGATATTTCAAATGATATATTATGGCAACGATTAAAGATATTGCAAAAAAAGCCAACGTTTCTGTTTCCACAGTTTCCCTCGTCATCAATAATAAGGGCTATGTGGCTGCCTCTACCCGGGAAAGGATTATTAAGACAATCCAAGAGATGAACTACAAACCCTTACATTCGGCACGTAAATTGGCAACTGGCAAAACCGGTAATCTCGGATATATTGTCTGGAGTGCTCATTTCACTGAAATTGAAAATTTTTACAGCCAGATCTTTCTGGGAATGGAGTATGCCGCCCAAGATAGTGATCGCTATATTCTTTTAACGACTGTTAAAGAGGATTTTGATCCCAAGACCGATTTACCCCGTTTTCTAAAATACAATGATGTTGACGGCGTAGCGCTGGCCGGTCGAGTTCCGCACTCCCTAATCCGTTATCTTGAAAAGCAGGGTATCCCTCTTGTCTTAGTTGATTATGGTATCCCTGATAAAAATTATAATTCAGTCCTAATTGATAATTTCAACGGCGCTTACCAGGCCACCCAACATTTAATTGAAAGCGGTTATCAAAAGATCGGCTTTGTTACCGGTACTTTTTTTCATCCTTCCATTAAAGAACGCTATCGTGGTTATAAAGCCGCCCTCGCCAAAGCCGGTATTTCTGATCCGAAGGTGATTAAAAAATACTCCTATTTAGTGGCGATCGAGACATCACCAAAAATCGGTCAGGAAGGCACATTGCAGCTACTCTCCAAGCAACCCCGACCTGATGCCATTTTTTGCGGCAATGATTCCACCGCGCTCGGTGCGCTGCAAGAATTAAAAAGGCAACAGTTAAAGATTCCAGAGGATGTTGCCTTGGTGGGATTTGATGACATTCCCTCAGCTGGCTTCAGTTCCCCATCTTTAACAACTGTTGAAGTTCCTAAATTAACCATTGGCAAAGAGGCTTATAAATTACTCGCCGATATGATTGACAAACCTGTTTCTCCCCCGCAGACCCGTACCATTTCAGTTAAATTGATAAAAAGGGAAAGCAGTTAAAAGTAAGGAGCTCATTTTCTTTACAGTTAATCACAAAAGATTATTCTTATTGGGTGTCAATTATTGGCCACAATCGACTGCAATCCATATGTGGCGTGACTGGCGGCCGAATGAAATTGAAAAAGAATTGGGAATTATAAAAGATTTAGGGATGAATAGTGTCCGTTTTTTTCTATTCATGCCCGACTTTATCAAAACGAATCACCAGGTCGAACCGCTTATGTTGACCCGATTGAATCAATTTCTTGATTTATGTGAACAGTATCAACTGTATTCATTACCCAGTTTCATTGTGGGCCATATGAGTGGAGAAGATTGGGATGTTGATTGGCGCCAGAACCGTAATTTCATTACCGATCCTGTCCTGGTGACAATCACCCAAGAATATATCCGTTCAGTTGTTAATACAACCAAGCATTTCCAGCATATCATTGCCTGGGTGCTCTCCAACGAGCTACCAAATTATATCGGTCCCCAAAAATCCGATGATGTTACCGCCTGGGTATCCACAATGGTCGCAATAATCAAAGCCCTGGATCCGGACCGGCCTGTATGTATTGGTGATGGTGGCTGGGCACCAGAAATAGATGGAAAGCAACAGGATTTCCAATTACGGGAAATCAACCAATTTCAGGATTTTGTAGGATTACATTATTATCCGCGTACATCATCCTCCTGGCACCATACTTATACCACAGCTTTCCGCTTGAGAATGGCGCAGGAATGGAGCAGACCGGCGATCATAGAAGAATTCGGTACCTCGACAACTCTCTGTTCACCTGAAAATCAAGCCCTTTATTATCGTTCTGTTTTTTACAGCGCCTTAATAAACAATTCCCATGGTGTCCTCTCTTGGTGCCTTAATGATTTCGATTTTGAGAACCTCCGGCCCTATTCCCATCATACTTTTGAAGAACGCTTTGGTATCCTTCGTACCGATCATTCCATAAAACCTGCCGGGCAGGAATTTAAATCTTTCCGGAATTTTCTGGATTCTCTTGAAAGTACCGATTACCAAAAAGTGGAAACCACAGCCAGTCTGCTTATTCCTTCCTATTATTATTACCCTTATCCCTACCTGTTCAAACCAGACTTTGATAAACGCTATGAGTTCTATCTGGAGTGTTTCTCCCTTTTGAAACGGGCGAATATCGAACTCCGCTGTCTATTTGAACCAGCCGTAGAACTTAATAATAAGAGTACTATTATTCCTGATGCAACCCTAGATCCAGTCCATGTCCCACTATTATTTGCACCCCGTTTTAAATATCTAACCAAAGCATTTACAAGATTCTTAGAGCAATATGTGAAAAATGGTGGTAACCTGTATTTTAGCTTTAGCCATGACAGCTGGATTCTAGACTGGCAAAAATTGGCTGGCGTTGAGACCGATTGTAAGTTTGGCGTGCCTGAGTTCTGCTCCGCAGATAAATTAGATGTAATCGCTCCCCAAGAATGGCAATTATTCTCTAAGAATGAGCACTTTTCAATGCCTTTAAAAACCCAACACCCTGAATTCAGTTATTGTCCAATCCTTGAAAACAGGGCTGAGATAATCTTGCAAGATCAAAATAGCCACCCGGTTTTAATCAAAAACCATTACGGACAGGGAACTGTTTATTTTATGACTCAACCCATAGAAATGTATGCTTTACATGACAATAACAGCGCTTGGAAATCGGCGCTGTTAAAAATATATAAATCAATTTACAGAGAAACGGTTTCTCGAGATTTTATCTTAGAAGGTGATGGATTGGAAATGGGTATATGGTACTCTGAAGCTAAGCATGCCAGTAAAATCGTGATCTTAAACCATGCCTGGAGCGCTACAGAGGGAAAATTAACCCTAAATAATAAGAAAGATAAAATAATATCATGTTCAATTGAATATAAAAAACATCCGTCTAGCTTATATCATTTTTGTTTGCCCCGTAAGGGGGTGTGTGTATTTGAGATCCAATCATGTACATTGGACTGAGTCAGGAAAAGAAATGTATATGCAGAATTAACTCAAAGGAGGGAAAATGAGAAATCGTAAATGGTTAATCGTGTTGTGTGTCTTTTTTGTGGGGTCGCTAGCGGCGCAAAATCTGCTGGTCAACCCTGGATTTGAGGAGCAACAGCCAGCTTTTTGGAATCCTTTAAACGGAAGCATTGGTACTGAACTGGGCTGGGAATCCACTGAAGTTAACAATGGATTCCATGCCTTTAAGGTAACCAAAAGTGCCTCTAGTTCTGATGTAGTCGGTTGGGAATCGGTCAACAATGCCAAACTCTACTGGAATAATGCTGCCGACGGTACTTACGCCCTGAGCGGCTATGTCAAAACCGTGGGGGTTAACACCAGTCCGGCCAATGACGATGAAAAAATCGGTATACTCTTTGAATTCAAAGACGCGGACGGGAATGAACTGAACACCCAGACAGTCTGGGCAGATCAGAGTGCGGCTGATGTGGACTGGACCCAAATTACCGGCGCTGCTATTCTAAACGAAGCACCGGCCTCAGTGGTCATTAAACTGATCATGGGCAAGGATGCCACCGGTACGGTCTATTTCGATGATATCGGCTGTAACACATCGGATTCTTGGTCCATGGGGCCTTTTAATAGCGGTGCTGAAACCGTGAAAGGCTGGATGAACTGGTATGACGCCAGCAACGGTTCCTATGGCATTGTGACTGATAATGCTGCCAACAGCGGCAGCTATGCAGCTGAACTGTTTAAACCTGATACCACCTCTTCTACCTCTGAAATCGTCTACTACTCAGTCCCGACCGCCGTGGAAGCCGGTGAATGGTACAAGATTGGCGTCTGGGTCAAGACCGAAGATGTGAATGCCGATGATTCCTTCGAACCGACTTACATTCGCAAAGAACGGCTGGATGAACGCCTGGGCTTGTGTTATTTCTTTCATACAGACGCGGTCATTGATGAAGGTTGGTCAACGGTGGGTGGTGACAAATACGTCTATGTCGATCAGACTGACTCCACTCTGGGATGGACCCATTATACGGTGGCTGAACAAGCACCCGAAGGAGCTACCGGTATCTCGGTGCGCGCCCGCTTCACCTCCAATCCGACCGGAACTGCCTGGTTCGATGACTTTAGTATCGAAAAAATTGAAGTCACTGGCGATCAACTGCTGGTCAACCCTGGATTTGAGGAGCAACAGCCAGCTTTTTGGAATCCTTTAAACGGAAGCATTGGTACTGAACTGGGCTGGGAATCCACTGAAGTTAACAATGGATTCCATGCCTTTAAGGTAACCAAAAGTGCCTCTAGTTCTGATGTAGTCGGTTGGGAATCGGTCAACAATGCCAAACTCTACTGGAATAATGCTGCCGACGGTACTTACGCCCTGAGCGGCTATGTCAAAACCGTGGGGGTTAACACCAGTCCGGCCAATGACGATGAAAAAATCGGTATACTCTTTGAATTCAAAGACGCGGACGGGAATGAACTGAACACCCAGACAGTCTGGGCAGATCAGAGTGCGGCTGATGTGGACTGGACCCAAATTACCGGCGCTGCTATTCTAAACGAAGCACCGGCCTCAGTGGTCATTAAACTGATCATGGGCAAGGATGCCACCGGTACGGTCTATTTCGATGATATCGGCTGTAACACATCGGATTCTTGGTCCATGGGGCCTTTTAATAGCGGTGCTGAAACCGTGAAAGGCTGGATGAACTGGTATGACGCCAGCAACGGTTCCTATGGCATTGTGACTGATAATGCTGCCAACAGCGGCAGCTATGCAGCTGAACTGTTTAAACCTGATACCACCTCTTCTACCTCTGAAATCGTCTACTACTCAGTCCCGACCGCCGTGGAAGCCGGTGAATGGTACAAGATTGGCGTCTGGGTCAAGACCGAAGATGTGAATGCCGATGATTCCTTCGAACCGACTTACATTCGCAAAGAACGGCTGGATGAACGCCTGGGCTTGTGTTATTTCTTTCATACAGACGCGGTCATTGATGAAGGTTGGTCAACGGTGGGTGGTGACAAATACGTCTATGTCGATCAGACTGACTCCACTCTGGGATGGACCCATTATACGGTGGCTGAACAAGCACCCGAAGGAGCTACCGGTATCTCGGTGCGCGCCCGCTTCACTTCCAATCCGACCGGAACTGCCTGGTTCGATGACTTTAGTATCGAAAAAATGGTGCTCAGCGGAGGATCAGCTATCGATAATCCGGATCCGTTAGCTGCCAACTTACCTACCGAATTCCAGCTCCTGCAGAATTATCCGAACCCTTTCAACCCCCAGACGACCATTGAATATTATGTTCCAAAGAATAGTAATGTATCCATAACTATTTTCAACCTCTTAGGACAAAATATCATGACCTTAGTCAATGCGAAAAAACCACAGGGTTATCACCAGATCAAATGGAATGCTTTGGATAAATACGGTCATCCGGTTCCCACAGGTATGTATCTCTATGTACTGAAGACAGATAACCAACAAATCGTTAAAAAAATGCTCTTGATCCGGTAATCCGCTTAAATCTCTCAGCCTTCCGGTAGTTGAAATGACTATCGGAAGGCTGAGTATAAGATTCTACCGCTGGCGTATTCCAGATTGCATACCTAGGCCATAATATTCCAACTGATATTTCCCAACTTGTTCTGAAAATACTAGCATATATTTCAATTTTGTTGCATTTTTCAGGACAATCGGAAAGGATTTATTATGAAACACGTTGTCCTTTTATTAACCCTAATTATATTAGTTAATAACTACTTCCTGTCAGCCGGTGTCACTGGTAAAATTACCGGAATGGTCTCAGATCAGGAGAGTAGTGAACCATTGATTGGTGTGAATATCATGATTGAAGGCACCAGCTTGGGAGCTGCAACTAATGAGCATGGTAATTATACTATTTTAAATGTACCGCCTGGAATTTATACTCTCAAAGCCACTATGATCGGTTATCAGACGATTATTAAAAAAAATGTACAAGTCATGGTTGATCTAACCACTGAAATAAATTTTGAAATGACCACAGAAACCATAAGAGGTGAAGAAGTAGTGGTCATTGCTCAAGCTCCGATTGTTCAGAAGGATGTAACTTCTACATCCTTCCGGGTACACTCTAATCAGATTGACCAACTCCAAATGGTGGATCTAAACGAGGTCATTGAGCTGCAAGCCGGTGTTATCGAGGGGCATTTCCGCGGAGGACGGAGTGGCGAGGTTAAATATATTGTTGATGGAATCCCAATGAATGACGCCTATTCCGGAGATATTCCTTTTGAAGTTGAAAATGATATAGTCGAGCAGGTCGAGGTTATCAGTGGTACATTTAATGCCGAATATGGTCAAGCCATGTCAGGAGTAGTTAATATTGTCACCAAAGAAGGGCAGGACTACTATACCGGGAAAGTTTCAATCTATGGCGGTGATTATGCCAGTAATCACACCCATACCTTCTTGCATATTGCAGACCTCAATCCAATTGCAATCAACAATACACAGTTAACGGTGAGTGGGCCTTTACCTGTTATTAAACGGGCCTATTTCTCACTGACAGGTCGCCTGAATAATTCAGATGGTTGGATTTTTGGACAGCGTATTTTCATACCTCATGATTCAAGTAGCTTTAGTGAAGCCGGGAATTATATTGAATCTTCCGGAGACAGCCAATATGTTTCTATGAACTATAGTAATAAAAAATCACTACAGGGCAAACTTACTTTTAAAATTTTTGACAAAGATAAACTCAATGTTTCCTCTTTTTTACAACAACGGAACTTTAGTGAATATGACCACATTTTTAAATATAATCCCAATGGTAATTACCAACGTGAACGCTTTAGTTATCAAAATTCACTACAATATAATCACATATTCAATTCACAAACCTTTATTACCTTCAACTTATCAAATATGTTTACCGAATATGGACAATATGTGTATAAAGATAAAGATGATCCCCGTTATGTACCGATCGATTATTTAATTGGAACGGGTTCCAATGGTTTTTCCACCGGTGGCATGCGCATGTGGCACCATTTTCGTGATAACAGAACAAATATTGCCAAATTGGATTTTACCAGTCAACTCAATCGAGCCCATAAGGTAGGTGCAGGTATTAGCTATAAGCGGTGCAAACTCGCACTACATGAGTATCAACTCTATTTTGATGAGAACAATCAAATCAAGATCCCGCCTGATTCTTCCTGGTATAATAATGATTACACCCACTATCCCAGGGAAATTTCAGCTTACATCCAAGATAAGATTGAGGTGGGAGACATGATTATCAATGCCGGATTACGTTATGACTTTTTCGATCCAGCAGGGAAAGTACCTAAACAATTCTATGATACCCAAGCGGCTGTGAAAAGAGATGCAAAAATTTCTGCGCAATTCAGTCCCCGACTGGGAATTGCCTACCCGATCACTGATCAAGGGGTAATCCATTTTTCTTATGGTCATTTTTTCCAGGTGCCTAATTATGAGCATCTTTATATCAACCCCGATTTTGAAGTTTCCCTAATCCAGTTACGTGGAGATCAGCCACCCCGGGGACGTTTTAATATCATGGGAAATGCAGAACTAAAACCAGAAAAAACAGTCAGCTACGAAATCGGCATTAAACAAGCGATTACCGATTTCCTATCTATCGATGTGACGACTTATAATAAGGATATCCGCGATCTCATCGGACAAGAAACCCGCACCAATATATTCGGTGGCAAGTATTGGCGCTATGTTAACCGCGACTATGCGAATGTTAAGGGTATTACCGTTGCCTTAGACCGTTTACAGCGAAGAGCTGATTTTGGTTTCTCCGTTGATTATACCTTTCAAAGAGCCACTGGTAATGCCTCTAATCCGGAAGACGCCTGGATCAATCAACAACAGGATCCGCCCATACAAACTGAAAAGAAGCGTCGTCCCCTGGATTGGGATCAAACCCACTCTCTGAATCTGAGTGCGACTACCACACAAAAAGGATTTCATATCAGCTTGATCGGCCAAATCGGGAGTGGCATGCCCTATACCCGCTCTTCACCGCGCTATTCAAACCGGATTGTGAATGGCGAACGTCAGCCCCCTACCGTTACTTTTGATCTCAATGTTACCAAGGATTTCCAGGTTAAAAAAATGGTGATCTCGCCATTCATCAAGATATATAATCTGCTTGACCGAAAAAATTGTCGTGATGTGTATTCATCAAGCGGTCAGGCTGATTATGATTTTGACATGAACTTTCAATCTTATATTGGCATACAAAGCCAAGAAGAATTTTATACCCGCCCTGATTTCTATTATGAACCCCGGAAAATACTTTTAGGATGTTCGATCACTTTCAATCAAAAATAAATAATCAATTTTAAGATGAGATCAAAAACCATGAAAAAGATCTATTTAATTTTATTTTGGCTGGTTTTTCACGGTATTCTCCTTTACGCTCAGACACCGGCTAGCATGCGAGGCCACCAGCAATATCGTCGTCTTGGCTTAATGGATGGTAATCTGGTACAGACCCTTTTTAAAAATTATGGTGAAGTCACTGACTATCCCAATGAGCCCTCCTGTAATTGGCCTTCTTTTGGAAAACACTATTGCGATGGCGTGGCTATTATCGTTAGTGTCGAGGTGGAAAACAGTCTTGGTGAATTAATTCATCCCATGGAAACCCAATACCGGGAATTCGTGGATAAATCACCAGAAGATATCCCTTGGGGATTCGAACCTCGTCCCTATTGGTTTAATATGGATAAAAGGGAAAACAGCTATCCCGCCATGAGTAATGATCCCAACAGCTGGCCCCTCCATTGGCTGGACCGTCCGGAATCCTGGGATGGATACTGGAATGGCTACTTTGGGAAAGGCATGTTTAATGCTGATCTGGAAACGGTCTTTGTTTTTGATGATGATCCTGATAAAGAACCCAATCTGGAAATGAATTATTACTGTGATGAAACTGATTCTAGCCGCGGTGGACTGGGCCTATGGGTAAAAACAAGGGGCTTCCAGTGGAGCCATGTTCTAGCAGAAGATTGTATTTTCTGGCATTACAATATCGCCAATGAATCTACTCATGATTACGAGAAAACCATCTATTCCCAATATCTTGATTGGGGAGTTGGTGGAGTGGAAGACGGCGCTGATGATATTGGCGAATACGATACCCAACTTGATATTGCTTATGCTTACGATACCGATAAGTATGGCACACCAGGCAATTGGTATCCGGTGGGATACGCAGGATATGCCTTTCTGGAAAGCCCAGGGATCGCCAATGACGGCAAAGACAATGATAATGATGGAATCATTGATGAAAAAAGATACAGCGATGGTCCCGGCCCCTATCTCGGCGAGCACCCCTATGGATTCGAACCAGCGGAGTGGGATAAATTTTATCAGTATTATAAAAGATATCCAGTTGCCCATTTTGCCGAAGATGAAGACTGTGATTGGGAAGGTTATACTGATCTCAACGGCAATGGGATCTGGGACGATAATGAACCTTTGAATGATGATTTGGGAGCCGATGGTGTGGGGCCCTATGACCGACATTACATCGGTCCTGATGAAGGCGAAGGCGATGGCCTTCCAACAAATGGAGAACCTAACTACAACGCCACTGATCCCGATGAGTCAGATCAAATTGGTTTAACCGGTTTTGAAATATTTCCCGTACATAAATACGAATTAACCAATGATGAGGAAAACTGGCAGGTATTTTCCAAAGCCCCTCTCCCTATGGATCAAATCCTGCAGCCGAACAACCTCGGAATGTTTTTCTCTTCCGGAACGTTCCCTTTAGAAGCTGGCAAGCGAGAACGCTACTCCATGGCCTTGTTATTTGGCGAAGACCGTGATGATCTGGTAAAAAACAAGCGGACAGTCCAGCAGATATATAACGCTGATTATCGTTTTTCGCAACCACCCCTAAAGCCAACACTCAAAATTTATCCCGGTGATAAGGAGGTCACCTTAGTATGGGATGATATCGCTGAAGAATCTTATGATCCTTTTCTCCAGGAATATGATTTTGAAGGTTATGTTATCTATAAAAGCACGGAACCAAAATTTTTGGAATGTAAAGTGATCACAGACTCCTATGGCAATCTGACCTTCCGTAAACCAGTGGCCCAATTTGACCTAAAAGACGGTAAAAAGGGTCCCCATCCCATTGATATCTATGGAATTAAGTACAATCTAGGAGAGGATACTGGCTTACGTCACACCTGGACTGATACCGACGTTAAGAATGGTCAGACCTATTATTATACTGTGGTTTCCTATGACTATGGTCTGGTAAATTACGGACCAAACGGTGTCGAAGGAATTGCTCCTTCGGAATGCTCTTCTATTATCAAAACCAATGCCTTGGGCGAAGTGACCTTCAAGGACATCAATACCGGTCTAGCGACACCAAGACCAGCTGCTGCTGGCTATTCCCCGCCGAGTTTAAATGGTGAAGTGGATCATATTGGTCCGGGTACCGGAAATATAGAAATACAAATTGTAGAGAAACACCGTATTCCACCTGGCAATACCACCTATGAAATAGAATTTTATGAAAACAGTAAACATAATACCACTACTAAACCCCATTATAGCATTCGGGATGTTTCCCAGGATACTGTTGTTTTAGACTCTATTCTCCTCAATACTCCCGGTCAGGAAAGTCCTATTTTTAATGGTACTGTTGTCTTTATTAATAACGATACCGCAATTACTATGGATCCAGAAAACAGCCACTGGCAAAGCGGTGAATCTGATTATCATGTCAAGGTGCGTCTGAATCCGGATTGGGAGGATCTGGCTGGCTACCGATTAAACTTGAATCAACCGGCCGATTACCTGATCACTTTCTATGATTCCATTTATACCTATACAAATCCGGTCTTTGGGCTAAAATCCCTACCTTCGGAAGTTTGTATTTATAATGTTACTGATTCAGTGGAAGTTGACTATGCTGTGATGGATAATGACCAAAATGGTAAATACAGCCATGGAGATGACATGGTGGTGGTGGTACCCGATGATGACTTTATTTTTAATCTCTATCTAAGTTGGACAATCCGATTTCAAAGTAAATTTGAGGTAGACACCACAAAATCACCTCCGGATACCACCTGGCTCACGACAGACCCCCCCCATACTGGAGATCAGTATTACCTAGCCATCAAAAAACCATTTCGTTCTACTATTTACCGAACAAAGATAGACACAGTTCAATCCCAAGGAAATACCATTTATGACACCAGCTACGTGGTTGACCAACAAGGTGATATTTTCCGCTTTACTTTGCAAGGTGCTGATTCTAGTAATTCCCTGGCTAAAAGGGAGCTGGACGATATTTATGTCGTACCCAATCCCTATGTAGTAACCGCTACGTGGGAACCTCCTAACCCCTTTAAGTTTGGCCGGGGTATCAGAAAGTTACAATTTTTCAACCTTCCTAAAGAGTGTACGATCCGGATTTATACCTTGCGAGGTTATCTCGTGGATACTATCCATCACCATAGTACCGCCGATAATGGAATGGCGAGCTGGAATATTGTGTCTAAGGATGGCAATGAAATCGCTTATGGCCTTTATATTTATCATGTGAGTGCCCCTGACGTGGGTGAAAAAATAGGACGTTTTGCCATTATAAAATAACTTATGCGTACTTATCCTATCATATTAGGTCTTTTTTTACTGGGATTATTATGCTCCTGTGAACAAATATCACCTGATAAAAACCTTCAGGCTGTCGCCGAAGTAAATAACCGGCTAATTACCGCTGACGAAATCCGCTTTGCTTATGAGCTTTGTCCACGTAAGATAACCCAACTCGGTAAACAAAAAGCGCTGAACTTCATTTTAGAGGAAATAATTGATCAAACCCTATTGGCTAAGGAGGCAGCGCGACTAAACCTAGCTAATCAACAAATAAAAAGAACGGTCGAATATTATAAACGTGCAGAGACAAACCGCCAGCTTTATCACAAACATATCCGCGATAGCGTACAAATCAGAGATGCTGAGTTACGCCAGGCCTACAAACGCAGCCTTATCACTCTATATGTGAAACACTATCAAACCAATAATCATCAAGAAGCAAAGCAAATTTCTACAGGCCAAATTACACCGGGACACCAATCTATATCCCCTGTTACTGAAACTAAATCCCTACCACCCTATGGGAAAGTTGATTTAATTACCTGGAATAATATTCAATGGGAATGGGAAAATTTGCTTCACGAACTTCCACTCTATCAACGATCCAAACCCATTTGGAACGATGGGATATATCATATATTCCAGGTATTGGATCAGGAAAAGAATATGATCTCAACTGAGAATAACTATATGTCCCGGAAATCCTCTTTAGAAAGTGCAATACGGAAAAGAAAAGAACATCATCGGGGTTTCGAATTTGTACAGCGCATTATGCAGCCCCAACACCTGGTTATTAAGGGAGAAGTATTGCAAGGTCTGACTGATTTCATCTGGTCAGAAAACCGACCCAAACGACAGGAGATTCAATACATAAAAATAAAAGAAATAGCGCCTCAGATTAAACAGAAAATCAATTTATCAAACCAAATTATCGCTGATTATAGCGCTGGAAATTTAACCGTAGCTGACTTCTTATTTTACTATCGTCTAAACCCTCAGGTAATTTCTTTTAAAAGTAAAAAGCATATTAAAAGCAGTTTAACCAATGCGATCGCTACTTATGTCAGAGATATTGTTTTTGCCGATATTGGAATAAAGGAAGGACTGGATGAATGTCTGACAGTTAAGCGGGAAGCACAACAATGGCGGGAAAAGCTTTTAGCTAACGAAATGAAAAAAATTATCCACCAACAATCAGTTCAGAATTGTGCTGACTCCTCTGAAATCTGGCAAATTTATCAAGCCAATCTTGATCATTTAATTCAAAAATTAAGAAATAACGCGGAAATACATATTGATAAGGAAATTTTGATGGCAATCCAAACATCAGATGAAGGATTGCCAAGGAAAATAGATTTCTTTGCCAAATATCTTCAGTAATGATAAGGAGTTCGCGATGCGTTCCAAAAAAATACGACAATACCTCTTAGTGAGCATTATTTACATTGCCATAGTTAAAATTCCTTTAGCAGAACGTTTGACTAATGTGGCTACCACAGCCGCCTCCTTCCTAGAAGTTGGTGTTGGCTCACGCGCCATTGGTATGGGGGGTGCCTATGTGGGTATTGCCAATGATGTATCTGCGATTTATTGGAATCCCAGTGGGTTGGGGTTGGTAAATCAACAGGAATTAATCTTTGAACGGATCGATTGGTTAACCGGTATCCAATTTAATTACATAGCCGCTATGATACCCATAGGTCGCTATGGAACAATCGGTGGCTTTGTAAATTCCATGTCAATGCCCCGCATGAAAGTACGTACTGTGGTCTATCCCGAAGGCACTGGTGAGGAATTTGACGCTGCTTCACTCTGCTTTGGTCTATCCTATGGTAAGATGTTAACGGACCGCTTTTCTATTGGCTTTAATTTAAAATATATTTCCGAACGGATCTGGCATGAAAAAGCAGTAAGCTTTGCCTTTGATGTCGGGACTTGGTATCAAACTCACTTAGAGGGTCTGCGTATTGGTGCAGCCATCACTAACTATGGGCCCAATATGCAGTTGGACGGCAGTGATTTAATTATCTATCACGATGCCGCCCCTTTGAAAATGGGTAATAATGAAAAGATTATGGGTAAATTGATGACTGATGACTGGCCGCTGCCTCTCAATATGCAGCTTGGTATTGCCTATGATGTATTTAAAAGCAAATACTCACAATTAACCACTTCCATTGATGCCTTTCATCCGGTGAATAATACCGAAGGCATTAATATCGGCGGTGAACTTTCAATCCTCAATATGATATTCCTGCGGGGAGGGTACAAAGCCTTGGGTCAATTGGATTCAGAAGAAGGCTTAACCCTGGGGGCCGGATTGAAATATAAACTTTTCGGACAGTCTCACATAAAATTGGATTATGCTTATGCTGACTTCGGCCGTTTGCAAGAAGCCAATCGATTCACGCTACGCTTAGATTTTTAAATTTTCGGTCCAGACAATCCTCTTCTAGTTATGCCATACTCAATAGAGGTATATCGGTGAAATTAAAATGTATCAGTCAAAAGCTAGTCGGCCTGTTTTTCCTTGGTTCAATTGCTTTGACCCAGCAAATCTCAATCGAACGTATTACCGAAATGCCTAATATGCCAACTCCCTATAAAATGCGCAACTGGCATCAGGTTGCCAGAGGATACGATTCATTGGTTTTTGATCTCAATTTAAGCGGAGAATATCTGCCTTTGATTTGGGTTGATAATAATAGTGTTAATTATCCGGAACACAACCGTTTCGGTTTACACACCGTTGTGGGCTCCCCCTATCCCCATAATGCGGAAGCCATTAATGTTTTGCCAGCTGTAATTGGTGCTACTCTGAATGGTATTGATAAATCCTACCAAGGAGGCTATAACTGGGTATTAATGTGTGAAGAATTCTTTAATAACCGTCCGGAAGAAAATATTTACCTGAACAACTTTGTCGGCAATAGTGGTCACGACTGGTGGTATGAAACCATGCCTAACGTCTTTTTTTATCAATTATATTGGCTCTATCCCCAAACCGGTTATTTTGACAAGCAATTAACCATAGTTGCTGATCGCTGGTTAGCAGCTGTAAAGGCTATGGGAGGTAATACGACCCCCTGGCAAGCTCCCTATATGAATTACCGGGCCTGGGATTTCGAATCCATGCAACCCTTAGCCAGTGGCGTACGTCAACCCGAAGCAGCCGGTGCCATTGGATGGCTTTTATACCATGCCTACCTCAATACACAGCAGGAAAAATACCGAATTGGAGCAGAATGGTGCCTGGAATTCCTGGATAACTGGGAAACCAATCCGGCCTATGAATTACAACTCCCTTATGGTGCATATATTGCCGCCCGGATGAATGCAGAATTATTAACTGATTATAACCTTGAAAAATTACTGAACTGGTGTTTTACACCGACTGGTAATGTTCGTAACTGGGGGTCAACCCTCGGCAATTGGGGCGGTTATGACTGCTACGGATTGATCGGAGAAGCCAAATATGATGGATATGCTTTTTGTATGAATGGAATGGAACAATTTGGTGCGCTGATACCTTTGGTTCGCTATGATGACCGCTTTGCCCGCACTATTGCTAAGTGGGCTCTTAATCTGGCTAATGCCTCCCGATTATTCTACACTCGTTTCTTACCGGATGATCACCAGGATAGCGAAGAATGGTCTCACGAATATGATCCGAATTCCTATATTGCCCATGAAGCCCTCCGTGAATATGCTCTTTATACTGGAATCAGTCCCTATGCTACCGGTGATTTTATCCGCAACAATTGGGGACCAACGAATCTGACCCTCTATGGTTCTTCCCATGTGGGTATTCTGGGAGGTATCATCGATACCACTAGTATCCCCGGAATCCTAAAGTTGAATCTGAACAAAACCGACTTTTTTCAATCATCATTTTATCCTTCCTTCCTTTATTACAATCCTCATGCAAATCCCAAAGTTATCACTTTAGAGCTGAGTTCTGAAAATTATGACATCTATGAATCGGTTTCTAACACCATGATAAAGACTAATGTTACGGGTACCGATTCATTTTCTCTAGCCGCGGATCAGGCCGCAATTCTGGTTTTATTACCACCGAACAGTACCCTAGAATATTCGCTGAATCGGGTGTTGGTTAACAATAAATTCATTGATTATCATGCTGGTCAAACTGTGAGTAATTACCCACCCCGCATTCAAAGTTTAGCTGCGGCTGCAGATACGATCCTCACAACTGATACAATAGACTTGTTTTGCACTGCTACAGACCGGGATGGAGACAGTCTGGATTATCAGTGGACACTCGAAAACGATAGTATCCTTCATACCGGGCCGACCATACAATGGACAGCGCCATCACCGCCAGGAATTTATCACATCCAATGCCGTGTTCAGGATCCGGAAGCAGAAAGCGATTCAGCAACAATAACGTTAACAGCGGTAGAATTCATAAACCAATCTCCGGTCATTCAAAGTATGACCGCCACTCCCCAAAAAATTGACCTCGAGGCAGAAAGCCAGGTTTATTGTCACGCCAGTGATCCGGATGGAGATACGTTGAGCTTTAAATGGCAAACCGATTATGGTCAGATTTCCGGAGCTGATTCGCTGATCACCTGGGCTGCACCAGATTCAGAAGGCTATTATTGGCTAAAATGTCAGGTTAGGGATACCCACGGCGCAACGGACATGGACAGTATCGGAATCATTGTCCGAGACCTTTCAGGTGTTTTGGCAGGTGAATCAGTGCTCTATCTACCCTTGAATGGCAATTGTAATGATCTAAGTGGTTTTGGTAATCATGGCGCTGTCCAAGGAGCTACGCTGACAACCGACCGCAATGGCGCTGCTGATAGTGCCTATTATTTTGATGGCATTAATGACAACATTACAGTTACTAGTAATCAAACACTCAATTTTCAGGATGCAATCACTTTGTGCTTTTGGATGAAGCCAACAGAATTATTTTCCACCCGGGAAGCCTATCCCATCTCACATGGCAATTGGGAGAACCGCTGGAAGGTTTCTATCATCCCCGAAAAGCGACTCCGTTGGACGGTCAAATCAACTAGTGGTATCAAGGATCTGGATTCGGAAACAATTTTGCAAGCAGACCAATGGTATTTCATTACCACCCTTTATGATGGTAATGATTTTGAGATATATATTAATGCCGTACTCGATAGACATAGTAACTTTTCTGGACAGATCCTGACCACAAATATTGATCTGATGATTGCGCAGGCTTTGCCAAGCAACAATAACTATAATTTTAAGGGCATTCTGGATGAAATCCGCCTTTATGACACGGCGCTGACACCAGCTGAGATCCAAACCATTTATAATGACGGGATCAACAACACCCATAACCAATCCTTCAGGCCTGACAGGTTTGCTCTCGAGCAAAACTATCCCAATCCCTTTAATCCCCAAACATCGATATCTTTTCAATTACCTCAACCAGATCATGTTTCACTGGCTATCTACGACCTATCCGGCCGTCTTATTGTGATGCTTATCGATAACAATTATCCAGCCGGGTATCACCGGCTTCTTTGGGATGCGCGTCAGATTAGCTCTGGGATTTATTTTATTTCCCTGCAAACCGATCATCATCACGCTGTGCGCAAATGTATCAAATTAAAATAATCAATGCCATATAATGGTCACATCAATAAGTTCATAATTTCAGGTTGCTTAACAATCCTCTGGCAGGTTAGAATTTGTCCGCTTGTAGTAGGATTGTTGTGTGTGCAGTGCCTACAATCAAACCGCAATGATAAAAAGTTGCATGTAAACTTTTCCGGCTCTGCCAAAATCGAAGTCGGTGGGCCCTATGTTGGTGTGTCATTTCATCACAGCTCTATGATTCCCCAAAGGATCAGTTTTTTCTATCCAGTTGCCAATAGTATTGATCGTAGTCGTGATTACTGGACCAGAGACACTTCTTTTGTAGCGGATTGGTATTTGGAAATCGGAAACGATTCAATCATTGCGCTTGGACGCCAAGCAACTGAATATGAACTGACGCCCTATTCTGTAAAATTTGTCCAGACAGACACTGATTATTCTATAAAAAGTCATTATCAATTTTGCAAAGACAAGCCAGCCATGATCTTAGAAATCAGTGTTACAAATATTTCTGATCAGACAAAAAATTATCAACTAGATACCCGTCTGTGGGCATCCATCCGGACCTGTCATCGCTATCGTTGGGTGGAACAGGCTCGGACTGCAACGGACAGCACCACAATTTATACCCACTTTAATGATCCAGAAGCAAATTCAGCCACCATTTTTGTTGCTAATGCAGATGAGCTGCCCATTTATTGTAACAGTCATTTCAGGTATCTAAACAAACCGCACAGCATGGAAGCAAAACAAACCCCTTCCACAAATAAACCAACCAAACCCGTGACTCAGTTCATTTATCAGAAGCGCTTAAAACCAGGTGAAGTATTGCATATTGTCCAGATTATAGGTTCTGCCGCCCGTAATGAAACTCAGCCTTTGGTACGCTATCTAAAAAATAATTATCGGATTGAAATTGCCAACTATGAAAAGTATGTGCTTAAAAAAGCATATTCAAACCATACAATCCAGACCGGCAGTCCTCAAACCGATCATTCCATTGCCTATGCCAAAGCAGTATTAGCCGCTAATGCCCATTATCTAGACGGAGAAATTGTACCCATGCCCTGTCCGGCAGAATACAATTTTTATTTCACGCACGACGCTTTAGTCACGGATCTAGCTGCAGTATATTTTGATCTGGCAAGAGTCAAAAGAGATCTGGAATATATTATCCGACATGCCAACCCGGAAAAAATTATTCCTCATGCCTATTATTGGCGAGATGGTAAATATGTTACCGAATATGCTGACACCGACAATTGGAACAACTTCTGGTTCATACAGGTAAGCGCCAAATACCTGCGACATTCCGGTGACAAGGAGCTTGTTGAAACGCTATATCCCTGTATCCAAAAAAGTGTGCAGCGTGCGCTGCTCAACTTAAAGGATGATAACCTGATATGGTCCTACCGACCAGACTGGTGGGATATCGGACATAATTATGGTCCCCGCAGCTATATGACCATTCTGGCAATCAAAACTTTACAGGATTATATGTTCATCTCAACCGTTTTGGGGAAAAATCTGGATCAATTGTCCAAATATGGTTCCTTAGTGGAGAATATGCAAGCAGCACTAAACGAAAAATTATGGCATGATGAGATGCACTTCCTGATAAATTACCATAATGATGGTTCCTTAGACGAACACTATTACATCGGATCATTATTAGCGGCACACTATGGTTTACTGAAGCAGGATAAAAGTCATTTGCTCGTTCAGACCGCTACTGAAAAAATGGTTGATCCGGCTGTGGGAATTTATAATGCCTTCCCCATGGATTTTGATCAATGGGCTGAGTTCATGCAGTTTTCAGTCAATGAAGTCGGAGTAAAATATCATTATTTTAACGGTGGTATCTGGCCCCAGGGTAATGCCTGGTATGCGCTTGCTCTGATTGCCAATCAAGAAAAAGAGGCAGCTGCAGAATTTATCGATAACACCATATCTCTGTATGGCATTATGGGAGGACCCAATGGTCAACCCGCCTATTATGAAGTTCGCAATGCCAATAAAAACGCCCCCACTACTTATGGTACTGTAGACAAGCCCCAATTTCTATGGGCGGCGGGCTGGTATCTTTATGCAATGTACCAATTATATGGGTTGCACGAGAACAGTTGGAATATACAATTAGCCCCTTTTTTATTGACTCAGCAAAAAAAATGCGTCACCACTTTAAAAATAAACAGCAAAAATTCCATCATTGAGATATCCGGCGATTCCGCTAGTGAAACCCTCTCTGAAATTCGATACGATGGGATCCCCTATCCCTCTCTAGTGATCCCTGAGAAAGTGACTCCCCAGATCATAAAGTTGGATTTAGGGCAAATAAAGCATCCCTACTTGAAATCCGCTCACTCCCAGTTAGTTGAAGCCAAAATTACTAAAGGCAATCATCTCATTCTGATATTAAAAGCATTTCAGGATCATAAAAGCCAGTCCGTAATCCATTCTCCAACACCTCTTAAGCAGGTATTCCTGAATGGTATAAAATATGACCATTGGCAATGTAAAGATTTCGAAACTTACTACGAAAATACAATCCGATTCAAACATAAACAGCCAAACATACAAATGAACCTTGTTTTTGAATAGAAGATAAACAATATTAACTTGGAAACTGGAGAGATGTATCAAAACAAAAACACGGCGACTATTGATCATATAAAAACCATTTTATTTCCATTGATCCTGATCCTTTTTTGCGGTTGTGGCCAAAAAGGAACAGGTGAGCATAAAGAAATAAGCTTCCCGATTACCTTGACCTACTGGTGCTCTTCAAACCAACAGGAAATTGAACTCGCTGAAGAGCTGGTAAATAAATGGAATAAACAACATGATTCCATTCAAGTCAAATTGCAACCAATACCAGCCAGTCAATCCTCTGAAGAAGTTTTATTGGCTGCGATTGCCGGGGGGACCACTCCGGACATTTGTTCCAATATGTGGCCCGGTGCCATGGACGATTTTACTTCCGCAGGGGGACTAGTGCAGTTAGACCGCTTCCCTGATTTCTGGTCAACGGTCGGTGAACGGGTTCCCGGTGACCTATTATGTACTTTTCAGGCTCCGGATAGTCACTATTATCAGTTGCCCTGGAAAACCAATCCTATCATGTTGATGTATAATGTGAATATGTTTCGCGAGGCTGGCGTGAATCAACCTCCGGAAACTTATTCAGAGTATTTATCAGCGGCTGAAAAAGTCACGCTTGATAAAGATGGTGATGGCGACTATGATCAATGGATGGGTTACCGGGATACCCGCCCGATTTGGTGGCAGCGTCTCTTTGATTTTTACACTTTTTATATTGCCGCTTCCGGTGGTAAGACTCTATTCGAGAATTCGCATATTATTTTTAACAATCCAGCCGCTATCCAGGTTTTTGATTTCTTTCGTGAGGTCTACTCTAAAGGATACTTTCCGATTACCACTTTTCAGGGTGATAATTTTATCGCTGGGAGGTTAGCTACCCAGATCACCGGCGCTTGGAATATTGCCCATGTTGAAAAATTCAAACCCGAAGGATTTCAATATGATATTGCTCCGATTCCCGTACCTGATCATTATGAGGGGCCAATCTACACCTATGGTGACCATAAAAACATTTCCATATTCAGCAATACCCATCACCCAGAAGCGGCTTGGGAATTCGTAAAATTTCTGATCCGTAAACAAAGCGATCTCAGACTGCTGGAATTGTGTAATCAAATCCCAATCCGGAAAAATATGACTACGGATACTCTTTTCGCAGCGTATTTTAAAGATCACCCGAAAATAAAAAAATATGCTGAACAAGCACCTTATACCCGGGGAGTGGATGGAATTTCCGATCTCAAAGAGATATTTGATGCCATTTCTCAGGAATACGAAGCCTGTGCTGTTTATGGTGCCAGGACGCCGGAGAAAGCTCTTGAAAGGGCTGTCGAACGCACCAAGGTGATTATGAAGTGGAGCCAATCACGATGAAATTGCTACCATCCACTTTAAAAAACAGTAATCCTACCGGTTATTTAATGAGCGCCCCCTATATGCTGTATTTCCTCCTTTTTATTGCTTTTCCTTTGGTATTTTCCTTTATCCTTATTTTCCATAAATGGGATATCATTACTCCCATGGAATGGGTTGGACTAGGCAATTTTGCCCGCTTATTTCAGGATATCAAATTTTTCAGAGCTATCTTGAACACTGTAATCTTTCTTCTCATTCATATTCCTCTCCAGATTGCGATTGCCTTGTTTCTGGCTGTTTTTTTAAATCAAAAGATCCTTATGCGGGGCTTTTTTCGAGCCCTCTATTTCTTACCAGTAATTGTCTCTGGAGTCGTGATCACTATTCTGTGGAGACAATTATATGCTTATGAAACC
Organism: uncultured bacterium; assembly: GCA_964640055.1. GTDB lineage: Bacteria > Fidelibacterota > UBA2242 > UBA2242 > JAFGTP01 > CAZXFH01. The sequence goes on from CAZXFH010000013.1 coordinate 45,666, forward strand.
GGATTACTAAATCTGTTACTAAACCAATTAGGACTGGATAAAATTCCCTGGATTAATTCGCCCGATTGGGCCATGCCCTCGATCGCGATAATGGCGACTTGGAAAAATGTGGGTTTGTATATCGTTCTTTTTCTGGTTGGACTTCAGGGCATTCCGCGCTATCTCTATGAAGCAGCAGAAATTGATGGCGCCAGCAAAACTCAGCAATTTTTCCATATTACCCTTCCCTCATTAAATAGCACTATGGTACTGGTGGTCATTCTCTCCACCATCGGGGGCTTTTCACTCTTTATTGAACCTTTTGTGATGACCGGAGGTGGACCCATGAATCGGACACTTTCGGCCATGCTCTATATTTACAATCAGGCTTTTTATTTTGGCCACATGGGTTATGCGGCCGCCCTGGGTTTCTTTTTTGCTTTCATTGTACTCTTGGTTGTTCTATTTCAGAAAAAAGCAGTAGAAAAGCGATCATAAAAATGGAAACTTTGTCATGAAAAGACTTTGGATCTATCCGGTTTTAATAATCGGCGGTTTGCTGTTTGCTTATCCTTTTCTGTGGATGATTTCAGCTACTTTTAAACCAGAAATTGAGATTGGACAGATCGGGTTATGGTCCCAACATTTTTCCTTTAAAAATTATCAGCAGGTCTTTGCAAAGATTCCAATCGGAAGAGCTCTGCTGAACAGCGTGCTGGTCTCTTTCTCCGTTACCTTTTCTGTCATCCTTTTCGGATCAATTGTGGGATATGCCCTGTCCCGGTTAAATTTTTTCGGACGAAACCTGATCCTTAGTGTTATCCTTTTTACCATGGTAATTCCTTTTCAGATCACAATGATCCCTTTATATATACTAATGGTTAAATTTGGTTGGGTAGATTCCTATCTGGCGCTCATTGTACCAGGCATGATCAATGCTTTTGGTATTTTATTGTTCCGTCAGTTTTACCTTGATATACCACAGGATCTGGTGGATGCAGCCCGGATCGACGGCTGCAATGATTTTCAAATTCTCTTCCGTATTTTTTGGCCCCTTTCCAGACCAGTCATGATCACTGTCGGGATAGTTTCCTTTATGGCCAGTTGGAATGATGTCCTGTGGCCCTTGATTGTAATCCGTACCGAAAAATTGATGACCATGCCTCAGATGGTCACTATCTTTGCGACCGGCGGACAAGCCGAAAGTCAACTAGGTGCCCAATTAGCGGCGGCTACCCTATTAGCGGTACCAATCATTATTGTATATGCTTTCTTTCAGCGGTATTTCATTGAAAGTATGGCAACTTCAGGCTTAAAAGGATAAGGAAAATAAAATGCTGGCAGCTCTTTTTCAAAATAAAAACAAACTCGTACTCACTGAACAGAAAAGGCCATCGATCCAACCCGACGAGGTGTTGGTGAAAGTCTCTGCCTGCGGAATCTGTGGAACTGATGTCAAAATCCTGGCCGGGGTTTCTCACGCCTCCCCACCGGTTGTACTGGGTCATGAGTTCTGTGGGATAATTGAAAAATGCGCCCGGAGTGTATCTGGCTTATCGCCTGGTGATTATGTCAGCATCGATCCCAATATCTATTGTGGCCACTGCCAGTTTTGTCGGAAAGGTAAAACACATTTATGCGCAAACTTGACAGCCTTAGGTGTTGATGTTAACGGTGGATTTGCTGAATATTGTGCAGTTCCAGCTTCACAGTGTTATTTGCTGCAACCTGAGACACCTAACATAAATGCTGCCCTGGCTGAGCCCCTATCCTGTGCCCTCTATGGTCTGCAACTGGCTGACATTCAAGCTGGAGAGCATGTGCTGATCATTGGTGGTGGCCTGATCGGCTTGATTATGCTGCAACTGATTCAGAATAGTGGCGCAGCCCAAACCATTGTTAGTGAAATCAATTCTAAGCGGCGGAATCATGCTGACAAACTAGGAGCAGATTTGGTAATCAATCCTCAAGATAAATCCTGTGGCGAAAAAATCATTGAAAAGACTAACGGCGGGCCGGACAAGATCATCGAATGCGCTGGGACTGTAACCGCAAATCAACAAGCGCTTGAATGGATTAAACCGGGTGGCCGGGTTGTGATCTTCGGAGTCACCGATCAAAATAAAACCATGGCCATTGCCCCTTATGATATTTATCAAAAAAATATCACGATCCGGGGCTCTTTTTTAAATCCCTTTACTTTTGCAACTGCCATTGGCTTGCTAAACAATAAGAAGCTCGATTTTAACACTTTGGATATTGCTCCCTATCCCCTTGATCAAATTGAAGTTGCAATAGATCATCACCAACAACAGAAATCACTCAAAACTATGATAGTAATGAATCCATAAAGCACAAGGAATCAAGATGAAATTAACCAGAATATCTTCTGAACCGATTTTAAAACCAAGACCTGCTCATCCGTGGGAAAAAGCAGCTGTATTTAATGCCGCTGCGATATATGAAAAAGGAATTTATCATATGATCTATCGGGCCACTGATGTGGGTGGTCACTCCAGATTCGGTAGATATATTAACTACTTTGGTTATGCTGTTAGTAAAGACCTACTTCATTGGCATCGATATGACGATCCGATTTTAAGTAATGATGTTCCTGAAGAGCAGCGGGGTCCAGAAGATCCGCGTATTGTTAAAATTGATGAAACTTTTTATATGACATACACCGGCTTTGGTGATCGTTTCCCAGGTGACTATCGCATCTGTGTTGCCACCAGCAAAGATTTATGGCACTGGCAGCGCCAAGGACCCATTTTGGAGCAGGAAAACAAAAACGCAGCTTTCTTCCCTCAAAAATTTAAGAATGAATACCTGCTACTCCACCGCCCTCATCCGGATATCTGGATCTCAAGCACTCAAGATTTCCAAAACTTTTATGATCATACAAAGATCATGAGTCCCCTGGATGATAATTGGCAAAGTAATCGCATTGGTATTGCAGGACCACCTGTGCCTCACCCGGAGGGTTGGTTACTCTTTTACCATGCCGTTAATAAAAACAATGTTTATCGACTTGGAGTTGCTCTTTTAGCCTGGGATAACCCTCGACGTCTACTAGCCCGTTATTCACGACCTATGATCGAACCCGAACTGGATTGGGAAGTGGATGGCTTTGTACCCAACGTGATCTTTAGTTGCGCGACTCTGGATGTTAATGACCGTTATGTCGTTATCTATGCCGGCGCAGACAGTCTCATAGGCGCTGCCTACATTAAAAAATCAGATGTAATATTTAATAAAAAAGACTGGCTGACTTAAATGTATCGGATTAGTCTAATATCCATATTAATATTCTTACTAGGACTTAACTGCAATATACATGAAAGCTCAGCCCAATTCTCAGTGAATCTTGATCATGCCCTTGTTCTGACTGATTCCTTGGTTATTGATGGTCAATCCAAGGCCTTCATCTGGATTTATGCCGATCATCCAGATTACCAACCCGTTGATGCTGATCATGAAGGCATTGCCTGCGTCGATGATGCTGGCCGCTACCTGGAAGTTCTGCAGACGGAAATTTTGCGCAATGGCCATTATAAATATCTCCCGTTAGCTCGTAAAATAACACACTTCTTACTTTACATGAGTCGACCGGACGGATTGTGGTACAACTTTATCTACTCAGACGGCAGCATTAATAAAACTCATATCAACAGTCAGGCAGATTTTGGCTGGTGGGCGATCCGTGGTTTACGAGGGCTGGCAGCCGCCTATCACATTTTTCAACACAATCCGGAAGATTCACTCCTTGTGTATACTATTGCCCAACGAATTAATGCGTCCTGTTTACATATATCAAAATCGCTCCAAAATTATCCCCAATATATAGATACACCTTTGGGCAAATTTCCCGGCTGGTTGATTAAGAATGCCCCGGATATGAATAGTGAATTGATCTTAGCTCTATCCAGTTTGCAGGAAACCGGAAAATTTGATTTTAAACCTATCATTCAAAAAATAGCTGCCGGAATTGAGGGCTATCAAATAAAATACCAGGATAGTGACCTTAATGGTATGTATCTGTGCTGGGAAAATACCTGGCATCACTGGGGTAACAATCAGGCGTTTGCACTGCTAAAAGCCTTTGAAATAACAGCGGATTCCACCTTTATCCAGAGCGTCAAATTATGGGCTGATCATTTCCTGCCTTTTATGATTGCCAATAATTTCCCGCGCAAAATTGTACTTAATCCGGATGGCACATATCAGATGTTTTTGTTTCCTCAGATTGCCTATGGTTTTAATGCCACTTATGCCGGAATTCAATTTCTCGCTGAATTAGATCCGCAAAAAAATTATAAGCAAAACGCCGAACATTTTCTGGGCTGGTTCGCCGGAAAGAACATCGCGGGCACCCGTATGTATTATCCAACTACTGGGATCTGCTGGGATGGTATTGTTTCTGAAGATAAAATCAACCAGAATTCCGGAGCTGAATCAACTCTGGAGGCCTTGTTGGCAATGCAGCTTAAGAATAAACCTTTATAATAGGTGGAGCCCCACGCCCTAACGGACGTGGCCCCTTCCTTTTCGCGAGCCCACCTTCCCGTCAGGAGCCAGTCATATGCCTGGTGTTCCACTGGGCCCTTGACCGGCGGTGACCTCGCATCTGAGCGGAATCCCGCCCAGAATGCCACACCTTTACAGATGTGGCATTCTGTTGGCGGGGTAAAAAATCAAAATTACTTATAAAAATAAGCGTATTTAACCAGTTGACAATGTAAATATTTCCCAGTTATTTGACCATTTTATGGGTCCAAAAGCAGAGGTTGTAGCATCATTTCTGAAAAGTGTAGCTGGCCTTCAAAAAGAAAATATCGGTGGATTCTGAATGCAGTAAATCCCCCATATCACGCCGGAGGCCAAAATTGCCGGGATGGCTGTAATTATCCCGGTCCTGGGTCCAGACCAAATACAGGATGGAACCCGGTAAATACTCCCAGCGGATGACCAGGTTGGCCCGGAAAGACTTAAAATTGAAATCCGGATCAAACAGGATAAAATCATAGGGTGCATAATTGTAGGTTTGGGCTTCAGTTAACTCCTTGAAATGGTGATAATCACCCACAGCTATAAAGGGCTGGAAATAGCCCTGAATTGAGAGTGTGGGGGTTACGCCCCAGTCAATCCGGAAAGTGGCTGATAGCTGATCCTGTAAAATAGAAGCGAAAATATGATGATAGCCAAAAGGGGTTGCGGCATCCATCTGGTTATATACCCACTGATGATGATCTTCTGCCCAGGTGCGGTTCGCTGAGATTGACAGTCTCAAAGAAGGACTCGGGCGGCCCACTAACCCCAGATTGAATCGGTAGTAATAGCCGCCATCCGTCACCGACTGTCCGGAAAAACCGGTCGTGATTTGGATTACTTGCCGGGAATCCGTCTGAAAATTAACAGAACCGTTAAGATAGCCGGGATAGGCCATGATCGGTCCACCCCGCGTGGCATAGAGATCCAATCCTGCCGGTGTCAGCTGCAGCGAGGCACTGATTACATGATAAGTGGGCATCACCCAATAACCAGAGCCATAGAATTGTCTGAAAAGCAGGTTACCGTCAAAATCATAATTCCGTGATGTCATTAAGTTAAATCCGATCCGATGATACCAATTACTGGGTACCAACCAGCGATAGCCGCCCACAACATGCATATTATAAACATTGTTACGCGATGAAAAGCCTAAATCATTGGTATTGAAACCGGGTGAAATAATGCCCAAAGCCGCCTGACCGGTAAACTGTCCCCGCATTTTTTTAAATCCAAAGCGCCCCATAAATCCACTGAGCTGATTTCGGTTTGAATCCAGTTCAGCAGACTGAAAATCAGGCCGCTGAAAATAATGAGTCGATGACTGTTGCAGATTCAATATCCTGGCGCGGGAACCCGCCACCATAGACCAGGCCGCATGGCCCATGAATGCATAGTCCCGGTTGTCACCGAAAAAATGCCATCCATCCAGGCCACCCACATAGGCCTGGCGATTATTTCGCTGATCCAGATACGCCGTGTGATTATCTCTGTTTACCTGAGTGACCATGAATCCCAGACCCTGATCTCCCTGGTTAAATTCGCGCAGACCGCGGTAAACACCATAATAACTCAAGGGCTCGATTGCTTTTTTGGACTGTGATCCGCTGGATTTCACCAAAGCGTATTCTCGTTCGGTGAGCGCACTGATACTACCTAACGACCATTTGTCAACTTTACCACTGACTTTAGCCGCACCCAGGATTGTGGTCTGTTCAGGGGTGTAAGTCTCTCCACCGGTTAGATTAATCCCTGAAGGCGCCCGGCCGATCCGCCGGCTGTAGAAAATATCGGGACTATACCAGTAGCATCCCCAGGTGCCGCCGGCTGGATTAGCACCAAATTGGAAAATGTCAGACCCTTCCATAAAAAAGGCCCGCTTTTCCTGATAATAGGTTTCAAAGGCAGACAAATTGATCTGGGCCGGATCTACCTCTGCCTGACCAAAATCCGGATTAATTGCCAGATCAAGGGTTAAATTACCGGTCAGTCCGTACTTAATATCTACACCCAGATTACGGTGATATTTACGTTTTGCCGTAAAAGCACTGCCTGAAATATCGGGATCATACACCACTTTGCCCATGGTATAAGGGGTGATAAAAAGCCGGGCCGGCGGGGTAATGTCCTGTAAACCGCGCAGCGTTCCAAACCGGGAGACAAAGCCATTTTCCTCCTTGGGAACCAGGGCGAAATAATTCTCTTCCGCGTTAGACAAAATATAACGCATGAAATTAACACCCCAGACATATTCCGCCTGGCGGCTGAAGCGCAATTGCGAAAACGGGATGGCCATTTCAAAAGTCCAGCGGTCCTGTTTCTTGACCGCTGCTGCCTGCCACAATCCATCCCAGTCATTGTCACTGTAAATATCCTGATAGAGCTTTTGATCAATGATAGATCCATCCGGATTCACTGCAAAACCAAATCCGTTCTGGAAATCCCGGTTGGGATCAATCCAGAACCAAAACCAATCTGACTCAATCTCCTCGTCCCGGCGGCCAATCCCACCGGCAATAGAGTCTGCCCCTGTGTGATAACAGATACCGGCAACGTAGAGCCCCTCGGCATCATAAGCGATATACACCCTTGTTCGTTCAGTTGGCGCAGCACCTTCCCGGGGTTCAAGCTGAATCAAATACGGGTAGCCTTCACCCTGCCAGACTTTCTCCGTGAGCTTCCCATCAATTTCAATGGATTGATCTGTATGCAGGGCTTTGATCACCGGAGCTTCCTGAGCTAACACTGCCGGCGACAGCCAAATTAGCGCTATGGTTAAACCGGTCATTAATCGGAAATTTTTGGGTTGGGTCATTTCTGCTCCTGTATTGACTATTGACGATGAATTGACTTGTCCGGCTGACCATTGTCAAGTCATGACAGACTCACTAGAGGTCAGAGCCGGCATAATAAGAAATTTTTTAATTGATTGCAACCCCAAAAAGCGGCCCGCCTTTTTTCTTGCTAATATTTAAAAATCGCTGTCAGTTTATTTATGGAAATCCAATTTTTCGTCTGATATTATCATTTCGAACCGTTTAAAGTCATCCTTGTAAACCAATATGACTAACCGAGTTCAATCAGATAAATTATGACGACCCTGATAAGCCTTAGCTATTGTTTTATTATCCTGGGGTCAATATATTTTCTTGGTAATGATACTTATTAGTCTTGCATTACTTTAAGCATCAAATTCTGAGATGACTCAACAATCTTCCGGAAAAGAATCCAATGCTTCCTTAATTATTAAAACGAAATTGTTTCAACCCAAACCGCGTCCCACTTGGGTCATGCGCCGGGATTTGATTGAACGACTTAATCATTTTGAGCAATATAAACTCACCCTGATCTCTGCGCCGGCCGGCTATGGGAAAACCGCCTTGCTCAGTAGCTGGGCAAATCAATATAAAGGCCGCATTGTATGGTTAGCACTGGACACATCGGATAACGATCTGGTCCGCTTTTTTCAATATTTCATCACAGCATTGCAAAGTCTGGATCCCCAAATTGGTAAAGCCACGTTCTCTTCATTTAATTTTCTGAAAATGCCTCGCTTCCCCCACGTCCTAACCACTTTGATCAATGATATCAGTCACTATCCTGACTCTTTTGCTTTTGTACTGGACGATTACCACAGTATTGAAAATAATAGAATTCACCAGGGGTTGGAATTCATTTTAGACTATTTACCCCGGAACGCCCATCTTATCTTAGCCACCCGGTGTGATCCGCCCTTAGCTTTAGCCCGTTTACGGGCCGGCAATCAGCTGCATGAACTCCGGGCCCGTGACCTCGTGTTTACTGAAACCGAAACTGCGGTTCTTTTTAATCAAAAGTTAAAATTAGAGCTCTCCGCAGAAGACCTTAAAGCACTTCAGCTCCGCACTGAGGGTTGGATTGCCGGATTGCAACTGGCTGCGCTTTCCCTAAAACAATATACTGATACCCATACGTTCATCACTGACTTTAAAGGTAACCACTACTATATCGCCGACTATTTACTGGAAGAGGTCCTGCGCCACCAACCGAAAAGTCTCCAGCAGTTCCTGAAACAGACTGCTATTCTTGAGCGTCTGAATGGTTCATTATGTGATGGGGTTACCGGACGCACAGATAGTCAAGATTTGTTAATCCAACTGGAAAAAGCAGACATGTTTCTCTTTGCCCTGGATACGGAATTCAATTGGTTTCGTTACCATCAATTATTTGCTGATCTTCTGCGACATAGATTGCACCGCGATTCAAAACAGGATATTGCCGGCTTGCATCGCAAAGCCAGTCAGTGGTATGAGGATCAAAATCTGATGCATGCAGCGATCCATCATCGCCTGCAAGCCCATGACTACGACTATGCGGTTGGTCTGATCATACAGAATATCGAATCCATGATGATGCAAAGTGAAACCACGACCCTTAAAAATTGGTGTGATGCCCTGCCGCGTGATTTGTTGAGCAACTATCCTCGTCTCAGTGTTTACTATGCCATGGCTTTGGTCCTAAACGGATCTCCCTTACAAGCGGCTCAAGCTTACATTCAAAATGCCGAGAAAAAAGATTTAAAACAAGCCGCTAGCGGCGAAATCCATGCTTTCAAAGCCTTGATCGCGGCTTATCAAAACGAACATCAGCAATGTAAAGCGCTGGCTCAAAAAGCCTTACAACTGCTACCACAGAATAACCTGTTTTTACGCAGTTTTATCAATGGCTTCCTGGGACTGGACTATCTCTATAGCGGTGATTTTAAAAGGGCTTGGGCTACTTTCACTGAAGCGGCCAATATCGGTCGCCAAGTGGGTAATTACACTATCATGGTTTTGGCAAAATCCCACTTGGCTGACATTTTATTAATCCGGGGGAAATTAACCCAAGCACAAAACGTTTATCAGGAAACCCTCCACTATTTAACAGACCGGTTGGGACCTGATATACCCATCGCAGGCATTGCCTATATTGGTTTGGGAAATTTATCAATTGAATGGTATCAACTGGAAAAAGCCACTCAATATCTGCAGAAAGGGATTCAACTGGTTGAAAAATGGGGTAAGATCGGAGCCCTGAACGGATATATCGGGCTGGCCAGAATCGCCCGTTTAAAAAAGGAATTCAAACAAGCCCACCATTTTCTGAAAGAAGCTCAAAAACTGGCCAAGGCCTTTGATGCCATGCAAATCGATGATTTGATCGTTGACTTGTACCAAGCCCAGCTGCAAATCAATTCAGCAGAATACCCGGCTGTTGAAAGCTGGATAAAGCAACGCCAATTAAGTTCAGCTGAGCTAGATCAGCTGTTAAGTAATAGGGAAAAATCACATAATATCATCCGGATTATGGAATATATCATCTTTATCCGGTATACCCTGGCACAACGCGACTTCACGCCGGCCAGCGAAATGATCGCGATCTTGCTTGACTTCTGTACTCAACAGGAGTGGTCTTATTTTGAAATAGAATTACTGCTTTTAAAAAGTCTGCTCCATTATCATGAAGACGAACAGCGAAAAGCCCTGGAAAACCTGAAAACCGCCCTGACGAAAGCCCAAAAAGAGAATCATATCGCTCCCTTCATTGAGATGGATCACCCGATTCACGCCATGCTGAGCCAAACCAATCAAAAATTGATCCGGAACGGGAACGACACTAATATTTCCCATCAATACTTAGAAAAAATACTCAGCCATATATCTTCTGTTCCCGATGAGCAAAATTCCCGGGAAGCGCCCCTTACAGAACGGGAAATTGAAGTATTAGGCTTGATTGCATCCGGATTATCCAACCAGGCGATTGCCGAACGGTTATATATTTCCCTGAATACCGTCCGGACTCACACCAAAAATATATATCGCAAATTAGAGGTCAATAACCGTACCCAGGCTGTCAATGAAGCCCGGCAAGCGCATTTGATCTAGAAGACCGATATTGAAAATTTACTTTAGGAACACAAGACGGGTCTGGTCTTCTTTGGATCCGACCCTAAGAATGGCAAAGTAAATTCCCGCACTAACGGTTTCAGCATTCTGGTCAGTCCCGTCCCAAATGATATGATATCCGCCCGCAGCAAGTTCTGTATTCAACAATTGGCTCACCATCTCACCACGAATATTAAATATCGTAAGTTGCACTTTTTCCCGTGCGGGGACTTGAAAAGCAAGCGTGGTACGGCCATTAAAGGGATTGGGATAGTTCCGCAACAGCTCATGATTCCCAGGAACCGAAGCAACAGAATTTTCTTCAGGTGAAAGGCGGGTAACCATGCTGCTGTCCCGCAGATAAAAGGTATAGCCAATCCCGCCTTTATCAAACCAGCTATGCGAAAGATCGCTTTTATTAAAAATATAACCATAACCATTGCTTTTGGCCGGATCATGGACGATCGGATACCCCCCATCCGTAAAACCAGCCAGCATCATCAAATGTCCGGAATAGAGCGGCGGCCCCACGGACATGGCTATCCGCCCGCCACTGGCTAGTGTCTGGTGCGCCTGGCTCCAGCTGCGATAACGGGTAACTGCTCCATCCAACCCATACTCCGCCGCATTTTGCACCACCCGCGGCCAAACGCCAAAAAATCCATAATGAGGATCCCGGGTATCCCGCGCAAATTCAACCGCATCCACTTCGATGCCATAGCTTAACAAAATCATCGCGACTGAGGTCGGTGAGCAAATACTACCCCCAATGTTGGGATCCAGGGCATACTGATACAAAAAAGTGGTCGGAATCAAGATCTCTTCTGGCTTATCATTCAGGATGGCAGTATAATCCATCTGTTCCGTTGTGCGGGTATCACTCACAAAAAAGCTCAGTTTATGTAAACGGGGACTGGCATGATCCAAAGCATATCGCTTCATAACTACTTTGAATTGCCAGCGGCTCTGGTAAGTGTATAATTTGACATAGTCATAATCAATAAATCCGCCACTGTAACCCGTGCTCCCGTAGTTATTCCAGATATGCTCTTCCCAGAATCCCACGGTTAACCAGGGCGACCAACTATCACCTGCCGGAAATCGCATTTGTATTTTAAATGCGGAATAATCATTGGTTACCTGACCATTCCAGGAAGGCAGTCCCCGATTAAAGGGACTGGCCGACGCCTGCTCCCGGAGAATGATATAACCGCTCATGGAACTGTCCGTTAATACGAGACTCAGACTATCATTTGCAATGACAATATTGTTGACCTCGACAGCATCTTTTAACAGAGAATCAGCACCCTGCAGGATATAATGCTGATCCGGATAGGGATCGGCGATCAAGATGGAAGAAAAAACGAGACCAATTAAGAATGACCAATAAAATTTCATCTGTACTGATTTCATTCGGACCTATATATTATATGCATAGAATATAAACACTTTTAAAAATACCTGGTAAGATAGGTTAAAAAAACACTTGAGTCAAGTCCTTGATCAGACTCAAGTCAACTTACCAGAATTTATTTTAAGCTGAATTTTATTTAATTGCGGTAAGGATCAGAACGACAAGACCCATAAACAGGAGGGTGCCGCCTAACCAAGCCAATATTTTACGATTCTTGCTTTCACGGGCCGTTAAAGGCCGCAGCCTATTATTGTATTTCTTCTCTAAACGGGCACCAACAGAAACTCCAATGGATGTACCCAAAACCGGACCAAAAATGATCAATAATTTCATGTTCCCAAAGAGTAATCCCAACAGAAAGGCCAGGAACATTCCAAACGGAAAGCCATATATTATTCCCATTTCCTCATAATATCCGCGCGGGAATTTTTCGTCTTGCATGTGATCCTCCTGTAAACAACAATATTTTTAAAAGATCCTTACAACATAGTGCTTAGACCAATCTGGATAACATATCAACCCTAATTTTAAAATCAGATTGAGAGATAATCATAAGCTCAAACTGTGACTGACTTTGACCATAAAGACATTATCTGAGGGTCCTCTGAAGAGGGTATCCATATTATCCCGAAACTGAAAGGGCTTAAAACATTCAAAATTTGTAAAGCCCTGCGACCAGACCAGATAAAATACCGAACCGGTGAGATATTCCCAGCGCAGGACCAGATTGGAACGGAACTGTTTATAATTAAAATCCGCCTGGCCACTGAACTGATAATCTGTTTGACCATCATTATTAATGTCAACCATGTATTCCTGACTATCATGATTATAATGCATGCGGCCCTGCATCTCTTCAAAGCGTTTATCAATATCAACCGCCCGGGCATTATCCACACGTTTATAGTTGAAATACTCTCCCGCCGTGATAAAGGGTTGCGCATAATATTGAATGGTAAGGTTATTGGTCAGGGTAAAATCAGCCCGCAACGTTAATGTCAGTGTTTTTTGATCCATATCCGACCAGAAGTATTGCATTTCACCGTTGTGATCCTCAGTTTTCCCGATCCACGACCAGGTATCTTTTAACTGATTGAACCCCACTTCGGCCATTAACTGCAGATTCTGTTTCGGCCGCCAGGTAATACCTGGTTCAAGTTCCCAGCTGATGACATGATCATCATTTTCAAAATAGTATCCAAAGACCTGGGAACTGAGGTCTTTGCGTTGGTCGGTATTGCCGTAAGCCCAGAAATTCCATCCTTTAGGGGTATACAAGGCCGGTCCTCCACGATTCTGACGGGGTGACAGGCCGCCCATATTGCGATTGAAACCATAACCCAGGCGCCAGTTATTCTGGAAAGTGAAATGCATGTTGATATTACCCCCTAATTCCTTGCGCATGCCACTGAAATCATAGTTGCTCCACTGATTCAAGTTGATCCGGTATTCCCGCACGATCCAGTTGGATTCCCATTGATAATATTGCAGCCAGGAAAATTGCGAAATATTATCTACACTGCGCATATAGCCCATATCATTGACCTCAAAGCCTGGACTATAGCCGGTAATTCCAACCGCTCCACGAATGTGGCCCGTATTTTTGGTAAAAATGCCCTTAAAGGCATAGCCACTGAGACTACGCAACTGCGGGTTATATTCCAGATGATCAGCATCGGGACGCTGATAATAACGGGCGGAACTGAGTTGGGTACTCTGGATTGCGGTGGTGTCACCCTGGACATTACTGACTGCCAGGGCTGCCAAAAATCCGTATTTACGATTAAAAAACTCGTAATCGAGATCGATTCCACCAGTATAGGCGGCGCGATGTAAATAATCAATCCCGGTATGATCCAGTCTGCGGTTTACCGCTGTGAAAATGCCGCCCACAGTGGTCTGCCCTTCATTAAAATCCTGCTGCACCCGACTTAAGAAATAATTAGACAGGGGTTCTATCACACTATTCTCCCGGGAGCCATCCTGATAGTAGATTGTGCTCTGTTCCTCGGAGGTCAGCGCCTCCATAACGCCGATGGACATCCCCTCGTCAGTTTTGCCGGTTAGTTTAGCGGCGCCCAGGATATTGGTGACATCCGGACTTTCAACTGTTACCACATCCTTATTAATATCTGTTTGAGCAAATCCTTGTGGCGCCCGCCCAATCCGACGGGAATAGAACAAACTGTTATTGGCCATACCACCGTCACCAAAACCCAGCGGAAAATTAAAGATATTACCACCTTCTTTAAAAAAGGGCCGTTTCTCTGGAAAATAGGTTTCGTAATTACTCAGATTATAATCCGCCGGATCGGCTTCCACCTGACCAAAATCAGGATTAAGGGTTGCATTGAGCGTGATTCCATTGGAACCCGAATACCGAAAATCACCTCCCAGATTATAAAGAAAATCATAATTTTCAGCATGAACTTCAGTTACTAAATTATCAGATACCTTCGCTTTACTGGCAAAATAGGGTGAGAAATAAAGCGGTTGGCTGGCGCGGACATTCTGTAGTCCTTCCAGATTTCCGTAGTTTGATACAAACCCTTCCTCGGACTGGGACCAATAACTCCAAACTGACAACTCATTATTTATACGGGGCAGTTCGCGGTAAACCTGGAAGCCCCAGTTCATATCTGCCGCCGATGAAAAGCGTAATTCACTAAAAGGAATACGCCATTCGGCAGACCAGCCCTGGTCATTAATATGGGCATCACCATCCCAGAGCGCATCCCAATCCCAATCCACATTTTCATCATCAAAGCGCCGGATGTCATGTTTGACACCAGCGGCATTAATCCCGAATTCAAAAGCAGTGCGGTTATCATTATAACTGTCAATCGAAACATACAGCCAATCCGATTCAGTGTAATTATCGCGCCGCGATAAAATGGCAATTATCTTATCCGGTTCCGGATCATGCGCCCGCGCCGCAACATAAAGATAGGTTTCGTCATAAAGGACACAGAACTCCGTATTATAGGTTTCCGGCTGTCCGTCATCAGGATTGCGCTGATAGAAACCGCCCTGCCAATCACCAAACTGCCAGGCGACTTCATCCGGAACACCATCGATTGTTATTTTCTTATCAATATATTTGGCCTGGACTTTACGAAACTTGGCTGCTGTTGCGGGCTCCTCTCTGACCGATAAAGCACTAATCACCATCAACGGCAGCATTATGAATGCCAATACAGCTGTCTGTTTTAACATTATTGATCCTCCCATGAAATAAATCGCCACATCTTTTATATGACTTGGACAAAGCCTAAAAAGTTGCCTTTGAGAAAAAATTGTGGTCGATTAGAAAGAGGACTCTATTTTAATATTGCCGTGGCTTTCGAAAGTTATTTGGAAACCTGCAATTCAATCTGCTTTTGCATTTGCGACAGCAATTCCATTGGTTCGGGATAGTCTTCTGCCAATTTTTTTAAATAAGTACCAATACGGTCAATATTTTGCCGATCGATATGACGCGCTAAATGGCGCAAACCACCTTTGGCATAACGGGTATAAAGGAACAAGTATTTTACAACCGCGATGAAATAGGCCTGCTGATAGATGTTCCAGACCATAGAGCCGGCAATTGAACCGACCAGCAGAAATGAAAAGACGGCATTTTTATAATCACCCGCATATAACTGTCCACTGCCCGGAAATACAGTGGACATGATCAAAGCCAATTTTTTGGACTTCTGAGGCACGGAATCAACCGCTGCAAGGCCCTGTATTAAACCTGCTTTATGCTCCATCTCCAGGGTATCCAGAATCTTCAGACCTGCCTGCCATTGGGCTTCGTAAAAATAGGACCAGGCCTTAATATAGTCCAATTCTGATCGCGCTATTATCGGACTCTGCTGTGCTAAATAGTCAAGGGTATTCCGCAAGGCCTCGTAATCATAATGATCCCAGTGAATTTTAGCTAAGAGAAGTAAACATTTGACATCAGCAGTCGATTGTTCCGGATTACCGAGAGCTTCCAGGAGTGGCGCTTCCGCAGCAGTGGTTTTACCTCCGGAATAGTAGGCCGACCCGATTTTATATAAAATTTTATCAGCGCTGGAATATTCTTTTAGAAACAGTTGCCGTTTGTATTCGGTGATCGCTTCGAAATAATGACCTTGAGAGGCATAGTAATCACCCAGGGTTTGGGTTAAAAGCAGCGTCGGGATAGTAACTATCGCTAATAATATTATGCGTCGGATATCCATATGTGCCAATAGGGATTTTTTTTCAGGGGATTCAATTGATCCACTTTCTGCCACCACTCCTGCTTCTGCTGCTGATTAAATAATGTAGTACCGATATAACTACCGTAAATCGACCCCAAATAAAAAGAGAGGGTGATTCCTGAGGTGATCACACCCGTGATATTCAAATCACGCTGAAAAGCCTTGTAGGATACAAAGGCGGCCAAACCAGTCATCCCCAGGGCAAACAGAGCGTCTCCCCGGCGCTGCAAATACCATTTTCCCGCTCCGGGTAATATAACCGACAATGCCCCCGCCACCAGCGGGGACTTTTCCTTTAACCTGGCCCTTTCTCTTTCCAGGGATAGATAGCGTTGGCGCAAAGAATCATTATCAACCTTTTCAAAAAATGGCGCTCCTATGTGACTGTCGTCCAGATGCACCGTGGCCAGATAATAAAAATAGAATTCCTGGTCATCATGAAAATCCAGAGCTCGCAGTTGTGACCATGCGTTTAACTGCATTAAATTGTAGCATAATGCCAGATGGGCCGGATGATATAATTGACTGGCTGAATCCGCGGCTAACTTACGGAAACTCTTGACTGCGAAATCATAGCGGTCGCGCAGCTGATGACATAGGCCAACCTTAAAAAGGACTGAATCCGATGGATTTTGGGTATAATACAAATACCGCTCCAGCTCCATGGCCGCTCGTAAATAATCACCCTGGGCAAATAGATGCTCGCCAAAGGCTCTGATTTCGGCAACATTTATTTGTTCGGATGGTTGACCCTTTAATGTTGCATCCTTACATATAACAACAACAAAAAAAAGAGCCAGAACGAATATATGTCGTTTCATTGATCGTATTTTTCTACGGGATCGCTGAATTTTTCACCATCAAAAGGGTAGTATTGATAAGCAAAGGGATTGCAGCGCAGTAATCGGTCACTGCTCAACAATATACCTTTGACGATGCCATATTTCTGGATCGCCTGCATGGCAAAGCGAGAGCAGGAAGGATGAAAGACACAGGCTGGTAAATCCTGGCTGGAGATGCCGATCTGGTAGATCCGGATCCAGACTAATCCCGATGATTTCAACAGGTTCAGAGTGCTAACCGGCTGAGTCAGTCTTTTTTCAGTTGGGACGGGTCGTTCCCAGTAACCGGACCATTTATTCAATTCCTGACCGTTCAGCAGGGATAAGGTTAATAGGGTTGCCAGAGCAAAATTTAGGTGTTTCATCAATTATAAACTAAGCACTATATGGATATAAAAAAAGCTGGAATCCCGTAATTGATACGCAATTCCAGCTCATTCTACGAAATTCAAATTAACGCCGCAGGCTTTCTTTCACCTCGATTTCACTCATGGTCTTACCATTATAGGCTTCTAAAGAAATCATAAGACCAGCATATATATTAACACACGGCACTAACCGTAACCATTCCATGGTCCGAATCTTGCGGGTATCCAACTCATTCCCCACTCTGGGTCCTAAAAAATAACTGGCCAAAGCCCCTTCAAGCCCATTGGGTTTGGCACCCATCTCATAGGCCATGTAAGCCCGCGTAGCGACTGAAATCATGCTGCCAATAGGCGCTCCAACGCCACTGGCTGAACCACCGACCAAGGCCCCTCCCAGAGCAATCCATTCTGATTGATAAATATCCACACCTTCATTCATTTCCAGCCCTACCCGGGGGCCAATACAACAACTTGCCACGCAGGGACCCAGGCCACCCTTTCCTCCGGTACCTGTTTGGCTCGAACCTCTCAGTGAACTAAGCGGTACATCCGGGGTCGCTTCCTGGGCCCAGATCATTCCTGCTATACAGAATAAAAGATAAAGAACCTTTAAACTCGATTTTAACATCTATACCTCCTTTTTAAATTATATCGTTCCGGCACACAAACACTTTTACTTTCTGCGTAAGCCTTCTTTTTTTTCGATCTCGGTCATGGTCTTTCCATCATAAGCCTCCAGTGGAATTGAAATCGCTGCATATATATTGACACAGGGAATCAGTAACATCCACTCTTTATTTCTGATCTTGCGATAATGCAATTCCTGGCCGACACGCGGTCCGATAAAAAAGCTGGCTAAACCGCCCTCTAAACCATTGCATTTACCCCCCAGCTCGTAAGCCATATAAGCTCTCGTCCCTGTAATGATCAAATTGGAGAAAGGGTTAGGAGGATAGGCCAGGGACCCCCCTACGAGTTGACCACCGAGGCTAATCCATTCGGCCTGATGAATTTCTGTTATCCCTTCATTCATCTCTAATCCTACCCGCGGTCCGATCAGACAGGATGCCAGGCAGGGTACAAAGCCGCCATTATAGGCGCTACTTGTATCTGAGGTTGCCCCTGAAGATTTCGGCAATGATGATTCCTCTTCCTTGGAAATCTCTTCTGCCGGCTCTAGCGGAGCTGGCTGTTCAGCAACTGCCTTTTCTGATTGAGCTACGGTTTCTTTTATGGGGGCAAGTAGCTGTTGGATTATCTCCGTAACACCGCTATCAAACAGCGCCACAATATTGCCGGAGTGATCATAGGCAAAGGTATTAACGACCTCCTGATCAGCAACACTCACCAGTTTGGCAGTAACCGAATAGACCTCACCCACTTGATTCAGGATTCCGCCGATAATATAATCTACCTCCAAAAGTTCACCGGCTTTTTGCAAACATAATTTCCCGGAACAAACGGCCGGATCAAAGCCCTGTTCTTCCAGTTGAGCATAGATTTCGCGCCTTTCAATGACAGTATAATTCTCACGGTTAAAGACCGCAACTTGCAAATGCTCGGTAAAGGCTTTGGCCTCTTCCGGGGTAACACCATTGGCTTCAAACCGGATTACGGCAATCCTGTTTTGAGCGAAAAGCATTGAGGTCATGCACAAGGCAACGAATAACAATTTCCTGTTTAGTATCATTCTATTATCTCCGGGTCGCACAAATACCGTCTTCATATTGTAAATATAATCATTATTTGCCGATTAACAATCCCTAAAATGAGATTACCGGTCGGTAAGGGCCAATTCTGTGATCAATTACACAAATATATTAATGTAATGCTTGGCTTGCTTTTAAATAAAACAAAAATCACATCCTAAAATCACATGAATGGGTGATGACAAACAATATATTTCAGTCTATCTTATAAAAGAAACCAGGGTGTTAATATGCAATCGATAATTAATGATCCTTCAAAAAAAACTGCCAAAAACATTGCTTCTCATCCATGTCTGCCTTACTATCAGCTCAAAATTGAAGGTACTCTGAACGCTGACTGGGCTGAATGGTTTGACTTAATGGATATCCAAAAAGGAAACGGGCATACCCTAATTACCGGACCAATCCCAGACCAGTCCGCGCTGCGGGGTATCTTAAACCGCATTTTCGATTTGAATTTGACCTTAATATATATCATCCGCATCAATAAAGGGAGGTAGCGTTATGAAAAACACCATTATTCCCAAGATCAAGCCAATCGTAATGATGATCGTCTTTATGCTTCTGGCTAATCAAGATCTATCCGCTCAGGCGCAGTTGACAGGTGCACAAATTATAGAAAAAGCCAATGACACCTTTAATCCTCAGACCAGTCATTCCAAAATGAAAATGACTATTGTCACCAGCTCCGGTGATTTACGTACCTTTGTTTATGAATCCTGGAGTAAGGACGAGGGTGAAAAAAATCTGATGCGCTATCTGGAACCCCGCCGGGCCAGAGGGCAAGCGATCTTAATGCGCAATAATGCCAATGATATCTGGATGTATTTCCCGCGCACCAACCGGGTACGCAAGCTGGCGACCCATGCCAAAAAACAAAAAATGGAAGGCAGTGATTTCTCCTATGAAGATCTGGGCAGTGGTAATGAATTTATCGCTGATTATCATGCTGAACGACTGGAAGATGAGGAGATCCAGGGATATGATTGCTATAAACTGGAATTAACGAAAAAACCGGACAGTGATATTTCCTACTCCCGCTTAATCATGTGGGTCATTAAAGAGAATTATTATCCGATCGTAATAGATTATTATGATGAAGCGAATGCTCAATTGCTGCTCAAGCGTCTGGCTCAAAGCAATATTGAGATGATCGACGGTATTCCTACCGCCCGTAAAATCGTTATGCAAAATAAAATCAACAATACCAAAACAGTCATGGAAATCCTGGAAATTGAATATGATGTTCAGCTCAGTGATCAGAAATTCACGGAAAGGGAGTTGCGCAAATGAAAAAAACAGGGCTTATTATTTATTTCATCTTTTTCTGTAGCAGACTTTTATACCCTCAGGATCAGGCTGCCCTTTTCGGATATTATGAAAGCCAACTGATGGGCGCAGAGTTACACCATGATGTTTACCAACTCTATACCAACAAGCTGCGGGTAGACCTGGAGGCAGATCTCGCTCGCAATGTCTACTTTGCGGCCAACTTCGACTATATCACCTATCATGGTAAAACAGAGTGGAATATCCTTGATTTTCTGGCTCCTTCCATCAGAGATTCCATCCCTACCGAGTTACACCCTATCTATACCATTCCTTTCCGTAACCGTCAGTTTCTGGATAACGCCTATCTAAAAATAGTTTTCCGACATTTTGATCTGACCGCCGGAAAGCAGCAGATCTCGCTGGGAACCGGCTATGTCTGGAATCCCATCGATATCTTCAATGTCAAAGATGTGCTGGATCCCACTTATGAACAACCGGGGCATAATGCCCTGCGGCTGGACTTTCCGATCGGTATGCGATCCAGCTTAACGGCTATCTACGCACCCCAAGATACCTGGGATCAGTCGGCTAAGGTTCTTCGCTTGAAGAGCGGTATCTCCCGCTTCGATTTTACCCTGATAGCCATTGATAAGCAGAGGATTATCCACGACTACACCCAATTTGATATGCAACAGCAGCGGTTTGCCAAATCCCAGGAACGGCGCCAACTGTTCGGCGCCAGTACGGTGGGAGAATTGCTGGGTTTGGGGGTCTATGCGGAGTATGCCTACAATCAGCTATTCAAATCAGACGATTATTATGAATTGGTTTTAGGAACCAATTATACCTTTGATTTTCAGACCTATGTGATGCTGGAATACTATCAGAGTATGCTCGGGAAGAGCAATTTTCATAATTATACGATCAATGAATGGATGCGGCAATATGCTCAGGAGCAGAAAACCATTGCCCGGGAACAGGTCTATTTCCTGATCCAGCATCCGATCACCGATTTTGTACAATGCGGACTGACTGGCATTCATTGTCTATCTGATAACAGTTTTGCTTTGGTACCCATGCTGCAATACAGCTTCTCCCAGGATACCGAAATCATTATGTATATCAATGCCAATTTCGGTCAAACCGGAACTTTATATGCCCGGGATACCGGCAGCGGTGGTATGCTGCGGGCCAGGGTATATTTCTAATTCCACTAACGGAAAGGAATTAAAAATGAGAGAAAAAATACTGATGACATTATCCCGCTGGCAGAGCAATCATCCCTGGCGCATGTTATTGGTTGTTATTCTGATTACTCTTATTCTGGCGGGTTTTGCCAGTCAAATGAAAATAACCATGCGGGTTTCCGAACTGTTACCCCAAAAAGATCCCCGCGTAAAAGTCTTTAATGACATTATTGAAGAGTTTGCCACTGCGACCAATTTAGCCGTTGTGGTCCAAGGTTCAGAAGACCAGATCAAAAGTTTTGCTGACCAGCTGGCTCCCCGGATTTTACAATTGCGGGATACCACTCACAATCAGCAATTAAAGGCCGACATCAAGGCTCTGGAGCAAGAAATCAGAGAATATGAAGCACAAGATAAAGCTGCTGAAATTGAAGCCCTCCGCTCTGAGATCAAAACCCTGCAGCAACAAATCAATTTCAAACTGTTCCAACGGGTAGACTATAAGGCAGAAACTGAGTTCCTGCGCAATCATGCCTTAATGCTTGTGAAGGCTGCCGATCTGAAAAACACCCAAGAAATGTTCACCGATCCCAATTTAAGTGGTATGCTCACCAATCTGAATGACGCCATGGAAAAGGAATATGTCTATGGTGAGGAAGCACTTTCCACCCGCCAAAAAGAGGAACAGGCTGTTGGCTTTCTGGATGGTATCCAAAATTTAGTGGTTACTCTGCAAAAATCTGTTCGTAACGAAAATATTTCCCAAAATGATGTGCACAAGACCGTAGATAAATTACTCATCGGGGATCCCTACTTCATCTCTTATGATAAATCAGCTCTGATCATGAATGTGATCCCCAATTTCACCTTATACGATCGCGACTACATCCAGGTCAGTACCGAGCTGGTTCAGGAGCAGGTGGACCAATTGCTATCAGAATATCCGGAAGTACGGGCCGGATTAAGCGGTGGAATTGCCCGTGAGCATGATGAACAGACCTATGCTCAACAAAGTTTTCAGTATACCACCCTGATTGCATTGGCAGCCATTTTAGTGCTGCTCATTATTGCCTTCCGGATGTGGGTTGCCCCGATCTTCGCAGTCATTAATCTCTTCTTGGGACTGATCTGGGCGATTGGGATGGCTTACATTTTTGTGGGCCATCTGAACCTGGTCACCTCGATGATGTCAGTTATCATTCTGGGGCTGGGCATTGATTTTTCAATCCACCTGATCTCTCAGTTTACTGAATGGCGCGCAGCCGGGGATCATGTTTCAGTTGCCCTGGAAAAAACTTTTCTGAAAAGTGGTAAGGGAATCATAACCGGTGCTCTGACCACAGCTTGTGCATTCTTAGCCCTGATAATCAATCGCTCCCAGGGCATGCAGGAAATGGGCGTTGTCGCCGGCGTCGGACTGCTATCAGTCATGTTGACCACATTTCTGTTTTTGCCCGCCATGCTGGTCTTACGGGAAAGCCGCCTGGATCGGAAACGAGCCCAGCATCCGGAAAAAAGCGGCCGGATTCAGAGAGATATATCCTTTCGGTTTCTGGGACGCGTCGGAAAATGGCTCAATCAGCGCTATATATTCACAGTGATAATCTCGTTTATTCTCAGTGGTCTCCTGATCTGGTCCGGGCTCCAAATTCAATATGATCAGAATTACATGCGCATGGAACCGGAAGGATTGACCTCAATTGCCCTGATGGATACCGTCCAAGAGAAATTCGATCTGAGCATGGAATATGCACTCTGTCTGGCCAACAGTGTCGCTGAATCCCGTCAATTGTCCGAAAAGTACCGTGATCTAAGCATGGTCGCTATGACCGATGATATCTCGGTTTATCTCCCATCTGAAGAAGAGCAGCAGAAACGGATCCCTTTACTACAGGAGATCCGGGAAAGAATTGAAAGTGTACCCTTAAAAAGAGCGCTTAATCCAAAGGATTTACCCAGGATCATTGATCAGGTCCAGCGGCTGGAAATGAATGTAATCGAGATCCAGGATATGGCCTTTATCGGGGGTCAGGATAAAGTCGACAATAAATGTAAGTACATTGTAGGCGATCCGGAGAAGCCCGATTCCCGTAATATCATTCATGAACTGATCGAGTATATGCAGAATAATGAAGTTGCCGCTGTTCAGGGTTTGTCTCAACTCCAGTGGGTCTTTGCACCTTACTACCAGGAATCCGTGCTGAGCATGTGTTCACTCCAGCCCATTCAGCTACCGGATTTACCCGCTTCAATTTTAGATCAGTATGCCAATAAAAGCCGGGATAAATTTATGATCACGATCTATCCGGAAGGCAACTTATATGCTGATGCAGCCATGCTGGACCGGTTTTATACCGATGTAACTGACATCAGTAAAAAAACTACTGGCACCCCGATTCTCGGGGTGGCCATGATCGAAATCTTTGCCCGTGATGGCCGCAATGCCATTATTATGACCCTTTGTATTGTCTTTATCCTGCTATGGATCGACTTTCGCAAGCCACATTATGCCTTAATCGCCATGATCCCGTTAGCCCTGGGTGTCTTCTGGATGGTGGGTATCATGAATCTGGCGGGTTTGATGCTCAATTTCATGACCTTCATCGGTTTTCCGCTGATCATCGGCATCGGGATTGACGATGGGGTACACATTATGCATCGCTGGCAGCATGAAGGTTATGGCAAAATAGGTGTGGTATTTTCCAGTACCGGCAAAGCCATCTCCCTGACTTCCTTAACCACCATGCTGGCCTTTGGCTCCATGATATTCTCTATTTTTCCAGCCTGGAAGTGGTTTGGCCACGATCTGGTCATTGGTGTCGGCGCCTGCTTTATTACTACGGTACTGATCCTGCCGGGTATTTTCGGATTACTTAAAAACAAAAATTAAGCGCCGCTGGGATGTTCCTCACAAGGAACATTTCGCAACGAATATATAATTTATCAAAGCAGCCTAGGTATGGCGCCGCCGATCACTGAGCAAAACCACATCCTTGAGATTACGAATGTTGCGGGCCTGCAGCCATTGCTGTTCAAACTCTTTGTTATGGGTCACCTGAGCGATGGATGACAAGGCCTGCAAATGAAACTGCCGTTGGTCCCGGGACCCGATTAAAAAGAAAATCGCTTTGACGGAATCGAATTTTTCCGAAAAATACACCCCCTTTTTTGCCCGGACCACAAACATTTTAAAGATATCCTCACCCTCTATGATAATGTGAGGAATGGCCAGAAAGGGGCTGATCGCAGTGCTGGATTCTTTCTCCCGGGCTATCAGATGTCGCCATAACTCGGAGGGATCTAAATGTAAATCCCCACAGCAATTACCGGCTACTTTTTTAAATAGTTCTTCCCGGGTCATTTTTTCATCCAGATCCAAAAAAACACTTTCCTCTACCAGGTGATGAAATCTGTCCGAAACAATATTATCCCTTTGTTGCAGAATTTCTTTTAATTCTATTTCCAGCTTATCAGATGATAATTTTTTATCGATTATGCGTTCTATTAAATAGAGTAATGCATACTCTTTATTGTAATTTTTTTTACCATAAAGAAAATAAATCAGCAGACCGATTCCGATTATGATAATAACAGGCTCAAAGGCGGCAATTCCCACTTCAATTAATAGAGTAATAAAAAGTATAACGGAAACAATCTGAATTAACGGATATAGGGGCACCTTAAATGTAGGTTGGTAATTTTGGATTTTACTTTCACGAATAATAATAACGGCAATATTGTTAAGTATATAAGAAAAAATAATAATAGAAGATGCTATTTTTACTAGCAATTCAAGTTTTAGGAAAAGTGATCCAATAATTAATAGACCAGTAATTATTATCGATAAAACCGGTGTTTTAAACTTTTTATGGATCACACTAAAAGCAGGGGGCAAAAGGTTATCACTACTTAAAGCCACCGGATATCGGGAGGCAGACATAACACCGGCGTTAGCAGTGGAAATGAAAGCCAGTGCGGCTGCTATTGAAACCATTACGAAACCTATTTGCCCAAGAAATGTTTGAGCTGAATCTGCTACCGGTGTTAAGGATGATTGGAGATTTTGGGGATTTGAGGTGCCCACGATGACGATTAATAACAAAGCATATAAAGCGGTGGTGATCAAAGTGGCGGAAATCACGCCCCGCGGGATCGATTTTTTGGGATCTTTAACTTCTCCGCTTAAGCTGGCCACTTTCAATAAACCACCAAAAGACACAAATACGAATCCAGCTGTTAAGAACACTGAATTTACGCCGTTTGGCGCAAAATTGGTGAATCTTGTGATATCAATACTCGATAAACCAAAGATAACATAAATTAACATAATGGACAATAAGACAACAACAATCATGACCTCGAATTTTACGGCTATATTTATACCTCTGATATTTAGAACAACAAAAAAAATGGCTGCCAAAATAGCATAGGATATTTGATTAAAACCAATAACAATATATAATATTTCAGCAATACCAAAGACAGCAAAAGCGGTCTTTAAAGATAATGAAAGCCAACTGAACAACCCGATGACTAGGCCTAAAAACGGACCAAAGCTTCGGGTAATGAAAAAGTAATCACCGCCTGCTTTAGGCATAGCCGTGCTGAGTTCAATAATACTTAAAACCCCTAATAGGGCAGCCAATCCCGCCACTGTATAAGAGATAAAAACAGCCGGGCCGGCTTTTTCAAAAGCAATTCCCGGTAAGATAAATATTCCCGAGCTGATCATTACCCCTGAGGCAATACAGAAAATATCAAAGGTGGAGATCTGTTTCTTTAATTTCACGATATAATCTAACTAATTAATTGCTCCCGAGAGTTATGTCTTTTTACTTAAAACCAATATTTGATAAAAGCAGTTTGTTCTCATCGTAAAAAGAAATCTAAAACGGATTATCTTTCTAAATTCTCCAAACATCCATGATTTTCTCACCTTGGAAATTAGTTTCGATTTTAACAAAATACAACTTGTTACTGGGTTATTTTAGAGATCAGCCACCCTGTTTATGGATTATCGGTTTGTTTTTATCCTGATGTATTGATGTACATAAAAGCATTTTTAGGTATACCGCTTAAAGCAGACTATAATGAAATAACAACCAAAGGGTTTTACGCTGTATAAATAAAATCAAACCCCTTCTTCAGGCCACTTAATTTACATATTCATATAT
>CAZXFH010000014.1:0-67451 GCA_964640055.1 uncultured bacterium
GAAAAATATGTGCTATGAATCTAAAAGTTTACACAAAATACTTGACATTCTCAATTCATCAACAAGTATGGCCGGACAATACGGTTTACGACACGGTCAGATTAGCAAAACTCAGTGCCGTCAAGCAAAATATTGAAAATTCTCTGGCTGATCGCTTTGCTCTTTCCGCCAATCGTCCTAACCTTTTCAATCCGGTGGCTACTTTAAATTATTATTTACCAATTACGTCCCAGGTAGAGCTCTCATTATTTGACCTGCAAGGGAAACAAGTGCGGCAATTATTACACGGATATCAGTCAGCTGGCCAGTACCATATGCTCATCAACGGCACGGATCTGTCCTCGGGAGTCTAGCTTTATTGCCTAAAAACAGACTACACCAGTTTAACCCGCAGATGCATCTTAATAAAATAGACTGTAACTGTCTGATATGCAGTGTATTACATTTATCACTTAACTATTCAATTAAGGATAAGAAAGAATTATTGTCTATTATAAGTTGATTATTAATTTATTCGCTATAATTAACTGATAATCAGATGGTTTGCTCATTTTTTCAATTCCTGACTGGATTTGGGCACCCGCACGAAGAACTTCCACAGAATAATGCCGCCGATGATCAGTGCCAGGGAACTGAATTGATAATCAGTCAGCCCCCAGAGGGCCTCAGGATTGATACGAATGAATTCCAATAAGAAGCGTTCACTACCGGCAATAATCAGATAAAGCGCAAAAGCGGAACCGCGCTTTTTCAGTCTGGGGCGCACCCATTTGATTAAAATAATAAAGACGATAAAATTAAAGAAAGCCTCATATAATTGGGTGGGATGCACCGGCAGAGATTTGGTCAGAGGTGAATCCAATAAGCCCTGATGGTAATGATAATTGGCAGCCTGGCTGCCGGAGGGAAAACGAAGGCCGGTAAAACAACTGGTACGGATGCCATGACAGCAACCGGCAAAGAAACAGCCCAGACGTCCGATCCCCTGGCCTACTAGCAGGACTGGTCCGATAATATCGGCGTAGGTTCCCAAGGAATATTTTTTAACCAATATAAGGGTTACGACCGCAGCAGTTCCGCCAATCAAGCCACCATGAAATACCAAACCGGCGCCGGAGAAAATCATGCCTACCGGATCGGCCATTACTTGTGAAAAATTCTCAAAAAGATAAAATAGTTTGGCTCCCACAATACCACCGATTGCGGCCCAAAAGACAATATCGCTGGCAAATTGCGGATCATCGCCCCGACGCTTTATCTCCCATTTCAGGATAAAATAGCAGGTCAAAAAGGCCATAGCCATCATGAATCCATAGGTATGAATAGTCAGCGGGCCGATTTTAAATAATTCTGGATGCATTTATTGCTCCGGGTATCGGTTTTGTGTTATTTATTAAAAGTATTCAGATGTAAAATATCAGACAACTCTCTTTTAGGAACATGTAACTGGCTGGACTCATCCTGCCAGTATTCAATACTACCTTCATAGGGCTCGGTTACCGGTTTTTCATCGGGATATCCCAGGGCAACGACCGAATCAATGGCATAGATTTCCGGGACAGATAAAAGGGCACTTAAGCGGGGTCGATTTACTGACAGCAACCAGCAGGATCCGATACCAAAGCCCCACGCGGCCAGGATAAAGTTTTCAATCGCTGCGCCGGCATCATAGGTATAATTTTGCTTTTTAAGGGACTGATTAACCAATACTAGCAGATAGGCACGCGGTTCTCGACCTTTTTGCGGATTTCCATGGGGAGCAATGTAGCCGGCCCATTTTAAAAGCGGAAAAATTTGGTCTACTCTGGTCTGCTCATCGATATAGAGATATTCCAGCGGTTGGATATTAGCAGCCGAAGGCGCCAGCCGGGCACAATTCACACAGGTTTTAATCTTTGCCAAGTCGAGTGCAGTTTGCTTGAATTGTCGTATAGATCGTCGAGAGGTTAGAATGGTCAGCAGATTGGAATCAGCCACAACAATTCCTTATCAATTTGAATTCCGTAACTCAAAATTCATTTTACGTAGTTTCCCGGTTAAGATGCGTGACAAATTACGCATGACCAGATACCCCACATGCTCATTTTCCTGTAAATAGCGGTGAAAATCCAGATAATCCACATATAGTATATTAGAGTCCTCCTCGGCAACAACGGTAGCCGAACGGGTGGAACTGTCGATCAGGGAGAATTCACCAAAAATATCATTATCACACAGCACTGCAATTTTTTCCTTTTCACCGGGTAAACGGGTGGATTGGATGAGTACGGCGATACGGCCCCGGTGAATCAGATAGAGATCATTACCCGGATCACCCTCTTTAAAGACCGTCTCATTCTTTTTTATATGCCGGGGATGGAACACCTGTGCCAGATCTTTGATTTCTGTATCGGTCAGCCCATGAGTTAATTCACTCTGTCTTAAGGCATCTTCAATATCGATATCCATTGATCGCCCTTTCTTATATAGAATGTATGCACTCTAATTATACGAATAATCTGCCTAGATAACAACTCAACTCTTCTGACCGCTGCCATATTTTTCTGCCAGGTGGACTGTATTGTAAAGCAGCATGGTGATTGTCATGGGTCCCACACCGCCGGGAACCGGTGAGATAGCCCCTGCAACCGCACTGACATCCTTAAAATTTACATCGCCGGCCAACCGGTACCCTTTTTCAGTTTGGGGTGCATCCACCCGGTTGACCCCCACATCAATAACTGTGGCGCCTGGTTTGATAAAATCACGGGTGATCATTTCCGGTTGTCCTAAGGCGGCAATCAGGATATCGGCCTGACGGGCAATCGCTTTGATGTTCCGGGTTCGGGAATGGCACACGGTTACTGTGGCATTGGCCCTCTTCTTTTTCTGTAAAAGCATATTGGCCACCGGTTTACCGACAATATTACTGCGGCCAAGCACGACCACATGTTTCCCCGCCGGATCGATCTGCATATGTTTAAGCATCATCACAATACCATGGGGAGTACAGGGTAGCGGGCTGTCAGCACCGATCAGCATTTTACCCATATTTAGAGGATGCAAACCGTCGGCATCCTTGCGTGGATCAACGGCTAAGATTATTTTCAACTCATCCAGGTGGTCCGGCAGAGGTAGCTGGACCAGAATACCATGAAACCGGTCGTCCTGATTGAGGGCTTCGATTTTCTGCAGCACCTCGGTTTGACTAATGGTTTTATCCAGATGAAAGGTTTCGGTCATCATTTCCAATTTGGCAAAAGCCTTGGATTTCATACGCACATAGACCTGGGAGGCGGGATCTTCACCAATCAAAACCACCGCTAATCCGGGCGTAATATTTTGTGTTTTAAGTGCCTGGATGCGCGGTTTTAAAGCGCCCCGAATCTCTTGGGCGATCATTTTTCCGTCAATAAGGTCTGCATCACTCATTTGGCATAACTCACACTTCTATGTTCTCTGACCACAACCACTTTGATCTGGCCGGGAAAGGTTAGTTCGTTTTCAATTTTATTGGCAATATCATCGGATAATTTTCCGGATTCATCATCAGAGATCTTGGCGTTCTCAACAATTACCCGTACTTCGCGCCCGGCCTGGATGGCATAGGTTTTTGACACGCCATCAAAGGATTCGGCAATATTTTCCAGTTTTTCCAGTCGCTGAATGTAATTCTCCAGTGTATCGCCGCGGGCACCCCGGCGCGAACCGCTGATCTGGTCGGCGGCTTGTACCAGGACAGAGATGGGATTAGTTGCCTCAACCTCTTCGTGGTGAGAGGCAATGGCATTGGTTACTTCTTCCTTTTCGTTGAACCGTTTGGCAATATCGGCCCCCAGGGCAGCGTGGGTTCCGGTTACATTGCGGTCCACCGATTTGCCGATGTCATGCAGCAGACCAGCCCTTTTGGCAAGCCCGCCATTTAAGCCCAATTCAGCCGCCATCAGTCCGGCCAGCCAGGCCACTTCAATAGAATGCTTTAACACGTTTTGGCCATAGGAGGTCCGGTACTGTAATTTTCCCAGATATTTCATTAAGTCTTTGGGCAGTGGTGGTAAAGTGACCTCATCGATAGCATCTTCAGCTGCCTGGTTAATGGATTCATCCACTTCCTTTTTCGCCTTATTGTACATCTCCTCGATCCGGGTGGGATGAATGCGACCGTCCTGAATTAATTTTTCCAGAGCAAGACGGGCAATTTCCCGCCGCACGGGATCGAATCCGGAGAGGACAACGGCCTCCGGGGTATCATCTACAATAATTTCCACACCGGTCAAGGATTCAAAATGGCGGATATTGCGGCCCTCGCGTCCAATAATTCTGCCTTTCATATTATCATTGGGCAAATTGACCAACGAAACCGTGGTTTCCGCAGTATGGTCGGCAGCTGACCGTTGAATGGCAGAGACAATTATTTTTTTAGCCTCCCGGTTGGCTTCGGCATAGGCCCGATCTTTAATAGTACGTACCTGAGCGGCAATACTGCGTTTCGCATCCTCCAACAGATCTTCCATCAGTAAATTCTTGGCTTCCTGTTTGGAGAGACCGGCGATACGCTCCAGTCGTTCAACCTGCTGGGCTTTCAGCCGGTCAATTTCCTTCTCCCGCTTGACCAGTTCCTCTTTTTGTTTTTCAATCTCTTTCAGGCGGTTTTCCGATTCTTCCAGTTTTTTTTCCGCAACCTCGGTTTTACGGTCTAAATAGTATTCCCGTTTAACCAGCTTTTTCTCAATGTCACGGACTTCCTGTAATTTGTTGCGGGCTTCTTTTTCCGCCTGATGTTTAATCCGCAGGGCTTCATCTTTGGCCTCTAAGCGGTTCTCCCGCTTAATATTCTCCGCTTCTTTTTCGGCGCTGGTCAATAAGGCGGAGACTGAGGACTTGGTTTTATTAAGTTTTTGAATGTAAAAATACAGGGCGAGAACCGCACCAATACAAATCCCTGCTAATCCGATGGCTACATGAATGGCTGACATAATACAACTCCTTTATAACCGTTTATAGTGGTCCAGTTATCAGTGGCCGGTGGTATTTAGGGATTATTAAATGGACAATCTATAACGAGAGATGGGTTACGATGACTTATTTAACTCTTCGTCAATTGTGTCGATAAGAAACTTTACTTTCTCATCAACCTGAGATAACATCTTGTCTTTTTCTTTATTACATGTAAATAATTCATCGGAAATATTCATAGCGGCCAGAATTGCAATGCGCAAAGCTGACTGCGCCCGGGTCAAGGACTTTTCAACTTCTTCCATTTTCTCATCGACAAAGCGCGCCACACTGATAATATATGATGGGTCGGCTTGCGCTCTGACCGTATATT
Organism: uncultured bacterium; assembly: GCA_964640055.1. Classification (GTDB taxonomy): domain Bacteria; phylum Fidelibacterota; class UBA2242; order UBA2242; family JAFGTP01; genus CAZXFH01. The sequence continues at coordinate 5,309 of CAZXFH010000014.1, forward strand.
CCTGACCATAAATTTTGACCCGTACTAAATTGTTATTCGATTCTTCCATCTTAGCACATTTAATTAAATATCACCGGTTGATAACCTGGAATTTCAAAATACTTCTAATTGTTCTAACATGTCTTCAATTTTTTCTCTCAACTGCTGCCGTTTTTTTTGATCCAGCATGGTTTCGATTGAAGATCCCTCCTCTAACTCTGTTCTGATCTTTTGATTCTCTGATTTTAAGCGGGATAATTCTTCCAGTAAAACCTGGATTTTCTCCTCTAAAATATTCAATTCGCTTAAAGCGGATATATTCTGTTCATCGTAATTCGGCATCTATCTGCTCTTCTAAGGCTTTATGAACGGCTTCCATGATCCGGTCTATTTCCCTGTCTTTTAAAGTCCGCTGAGCGGCTTGAAAGACCAGGTTAAAAGTAAGACTTTTTTTGTTTTTTCCAATATTTTTTCCTTTGTATAGGTCATAAAAATGAACTTTTTTAAGATATTTACCTCCTTTCGCCTGTATGCATCGCCGTGCTTCTTCGACAGTAACACCAGCGGGTACCACAATGGATACATCGCGCTCGATAGCCGGATATATAGGCAGCGGATTATAGCGGATATCAAAATTTGCCAGACGGAATAAAAGCTCTCCGTCTCCTTCCAGTACATAGATTCTGTTTTCAATATCCCAGGCAGTGGACAGATATTTGCTGTGCAACTCACCGAGACAGGCGCATGTTTGAGAGTTAATATTACATTGGATTAAGTGTTTAAAATATTTGTGCCTAACTTCTGTGAAATTTAAAGCGGGCAGACCGTAACGATCTGCCAGATCCTCCAGAACACCTTTTAGCATGAAAATCGTACTGTGCCGGGTTTGGTAGGCCCAGTGTTTTGATTCTATGTTCCCGGTCAGTAAAAGTCCAAATTTGAGTTGTTCCTGATCCCGCGTTTCCCGATACTCATCATACTGATGCACATACCCCAGTTCAAAAAGTTGCAGGTTCTCGTTATTGCGATTGATATTGAGTTGTGCCGCTTGCACTAGTCCCGGGATCAAACTGGTGCGCAAGTAAGCCATATCTTTACTAAGCGGATTTTTAATCTTTACCGGCTTTATCGAGTTGATAGCTTGCGTCCATTCCCTTTTTACCAGGGAATTGGAAATCACTTCCATATAGCCGTAGGCACTCAGCAGGGTACGGAGTTGTTCAGTCAGTTCATAATAAGGATTCATCTCAAAGGTGGGCTCAATGTTCATTTTTTGGGCAGCAGGTACCGCTTCCATACCAAAAATACGCACCACCTCTTCAATATAATCCACTTCACGTTCCAGATCGGGTCGCCAGGAAGGTGAAACCAAGCTCACCTGATCATCAGTCACGGTGTGAATTTTACATCCCAACTGTTTAAATTTTTTAACCACCCATTGGGGGTCAAACTGATGACCGAGCAGTTGATTGATGCGGTCAAAACGGACTTTAATGCGGGATAACTGGATTTTACGGGCATAATTATCAATTAGTCCTTTCGCGATCTTTCCGCCGGCCACCTCCTGGATAAGCGCGGTGATTCGCTCCAGGGCGTAGATAACACCCTCGGGATCCACGCCGCGTTCAAAACGATATGATGCTTCGGTTTGCAATCCCAAATATTTGGATCCTTTGCGGATAGTAGCGGGATTAAAAAAGGCACTTTCGATGACGATATCTCTGGTATCCGCACTGATCTCTGAATTTGCCAGCCCCATTATTCCAGCTACAGCAATCGGACGGTCGCCGTCACAAATCAGAAGCACTTCCGGATTCAATTCTCTTTTGACATCATCCAGGGTAACGACTACTTCACCCTCTTCAGCGCTGCGCACATTAATCTGCTGCCCGTTCACTTTCCGGTAGTCAAATGTATGTAACGGCTGTCCGGTCTCCATTAAGACATAGTTGGCCGCATCGACAACATTATTGATGGAGCGAATTCCCACACCATGCAGGGCTTCGCGTAGCCATTGGGGGGAAGGTCCGATAGTTACCTCTTTTAACACCCGGGCTGCATACCGGGGACATCCGATCTCATTGTCGACCGTAACGGAGAGTTGCTTATCCACAGGCTCATCGGATTCCTGAAAATCGACTTCCGGAATACGCAGTTCTTTATCAGTGAGTAAGGTAATATCCCGGGCCACCCCAATATGGGAAGTGCAGTCCGGCCGATTGGGAGTCAGATCAATATCGAAAGTCACTCCTTTGCCTTTAAAATAGCTGCTCAGATCCATGCCCACGCTGGCATCCTCATCCAGGACCATAATCCCAGTATGGTCATCGGAAACGCCTAATTCATCTTCCGCCAGGATCATGCCTGTAGATTGAACGCCCCGGATCTTCATCGCCTTGATCTCCATGCCGTTAGGCAGCACACATCCCGGCAAGGCCAGGGGTACTTTCTGACCGGGTTTAACATTAGGAGCGCCACAAACAACCGGCCGTTTTTCCTGACCGGTCGACACCTGGCAAAGAGCGAGACGGTCTGCTCTGGGATGGGATTCTACAGCAATAACTTCACCGACGATCAGATGGTCTAAATCATCAGCCGGATGTTTTTTTACTGTCGCTTCCAATCCCAGATAGGTAAGTCTTGCGGCCAACTCCTCCGGGCTGAATGGGATATCGGTATACTTTGCCAACCATTTATTATTAACAATCATATTACTTGAACTGTTTTAAGAATCTAACATCACCGTCAAAAAGAATGCGAATATCGTCGATGCCATACTTTTGCAGAGCAATCCGGTCGGGTCCCATCCCAAAAGCATAGCCCGTATATTTCTCAGGATCAATATCCACGGCCTCCAAGACATTAGGATCTACCATACCGCAGCCCAGTATTTCCAGCCAGCCGGAATTTTTACAGACCCGGCAGCCTTTACCGCCACAGATAAAACAGCTGACGTCCACCTCGGCACTGGGTTCCGTAAAGGGAAAGAAACTGGGACGAAAACGGGTCCTCACAGTCTTTCCAAAGAAGCGTTTGGCAAACACGTCCAGGGTGGTTTTCAATTCACTGAAGGTAACGTTCTCATCGATATACAAACCTTCAATTTGATGGAAAACACAATAGCTGCGGGCGTTGATCGCCTCATTGCGGTACACCCGTCCCGGTGCCAGAATGCGGATGGGTGGTGATTCTTGTTCCATACAGCGCACCTGAATGGGTGACGTGTGGGTTCGCAAGAGAATATCCTGATCAACAAAAAAAGTATCCTGCATATCGCGGGCCGGATGATTTTCCGGAAAATTCAGGGCCTGAAAGTTATAATAGTCGGTCTCCACTTCAGGTCCGAAGGCCACATCAAAGCCCATTTCCTTAAAAATGGCACAGATTTCACGCATTGTTTGGGTAACCGGATGCAAGGTACCGCATACCGGTGGTTTACCCGGCAGGGTTACATCAAAGTGCTCCTGCCCCCTGCTCTGCTCCTCAACTTTTGCTTTTAAGCGTTGCACCGCGGCTTCTGCTTCACCTTTAAAGGCATTCAGCAGTTGGCCGTAATCCCGCTTCTTCTCACTGGGCACCTTACCAAACTCTTTAAAAAGGGCGGATATGATGCCTTTTTTACCGAGATACTTCAGGCGAAACTGTTCGATGGCGTCCGGCTCGACCGGTATATCTTTAACTTCGTGTTTAAATTGCTGACGAGCCTCTTGTGCACGTTCCAAAAGGCTCATAATTTAAGCCTTTGTCATTTTGACGATTTTTTCGAATCCCTCGGGATCCTTTACGGCCAGTTCCGCCAGTACTTTGCGATTCAGTTTGATATTATTTTCTTTAAGTCCGTGTATAAATTTGCTATAGAACAATCCGTGTTGCCGAACCCCAGCATTTATTCTGGCAATCCACAGTTTACGGAATTCCCGTTTCTTGGTGCGACGGTCCCGATAGGCATATTGTAACGCTTTGGAAACCGCATCCTTGGCTGTCTTGTAGAGTTTACTGCGCGAACCGCGATATCCTTTGGCCATTTTGATAACTTTGCGATGGCGTTTATGTCGGGGCACAGAACTGTTTGCTCGTGGCATAGGTTATCTCCTGTGGTTGAATTAGATCATATCATATGTTTGACACGTTTGGCATCGGCCGGATCCAACACTTCGGATTGTTTCAAGCGACGTTTTCTTTCCCGACTCTTTTTGGTCAGGATATGGGATCCGTAGGCTTTATTGCGCATTATTTTACCGGTGCCGGTTTTTTTAAAGCGTTTGGCAGCCGAACGTCTTGTTTTCATTTTTGGCATAAATTATCTCCTATTTTGCAGTCAGAAAGGCAATAATAAAGCGTCCTTCGTTCATGGGGCCCTTATCGATCTCCCCCACTTCCTGCAGGTCATTCAGGATCCGGTCCATGAGTTCATTTCCGATCTCCCGATGGGCCAGTTCCCGACCGCGGAACATAATGTTTATTTTAACCTTATTACCTTTCTCCAGAAATTTCTTAGCCTGATTGATTTTCATCTTCAGGTCATGTTCCTCAATCCGCGGGCGAAACCGCACTTCTTTCAATTTGACCACATGTTGCTTCTTTTTACTGGCCCGTTCTTTCATCTGCTGTTTATAACGGTATTTACCATAGTCCATGATCTTACAGACAGGTGGTTTGGCCATGGGTGCCAGTTCAACCAGGTCCAGACTATGATCTCTGGCCCGATCCACGGCTTCATTGGTAGATACGATTCCCACCTGATCCCCATTAGGATCGATCAGGCGTACTTTCGGAACCCGTATCTGATTGTTTACGCGTAATTTTTTTTGTTTTTTACTAATTTTTAAGTTTCCTCCTTTGATTGTATTTCTGTCTTTAACATATCTAAAGCGGCTTTCCAGCTGTGAGCACCCTGGTCACCACGCTTGCGCCTGCGGACGGAGACTGAATGATCACTGGCCTCCCGTTCTCCTAAAATAAACATATAGGGGATCTTTTGCAGCTCGGCTTCGCGTATCTTGGCGCCCATGGTATCACTTTTCAGATTAAGCTGCTGACGGATACCGGCCTGTGCCAGAAATTGTCCAAAGTCCTGCGCGATTTCAGCCTGGTTATCGGTAATCGGAATAATCGCGGCCTGGACCGGAGCGATCCAGAGGGGAAAATCGCCGACCGTATGTTCGATCAGCACCCCGATAAATCGTTCCAATGAACCTAAAATGGCCCGGTGGATCATATAGGGCTGTTTCTGTTCACCGTCCCGGTCTACATATTCCATATCAAAGCGTTCGGACAGATTGAAATCAAACTGGATAGTGGTACATTGCCAGGAACGGTTGAGGGCATCCCGGATTTTCAAATCGATTTTCGGTCCGTAGAAAGTCCCCTCGCCGGCATCGATCTGATAATCAACCTGCAGTTTTTGTAAAGCCGATTCCAGGGCATTAGTGGCCTCGGTCCACATGCTTTCTGAACCCACATATTTTTTTTCCGGACGGGTGGAGACGAACACATCGAATTCCTTGAAACCAAAGGTCTTCAGAAAAACAAAAGAAAATTGGACTAATTTTTCCACTTCCTCATCCAGTTGTTCGGGCATACAGATAATGTGGGCGTCATCCTGGGTAAACCCCCGCACCCGCATCAGACCATGCAAGACACCGGATAATTCATAACGATACACCGTACCCAGTTCAGCATATTTGATGGGTAGATCCCGGTAGCTGCGGGTTTGGGACTTATAGATCTGAATGTGAAAGGGACAGTTCATGGGTTTGACATAATACTCATCCCCTTCCACTTTCATGGCATCGAACATGGCATCCCGATAGAACCCTAGATGACCGCTGGTTTCCCACAATTTGGCCCGTCCGATATGGGGTGATTGCACCAGTTGGTAGCCTCTTTGCAAATGTTCATTTAACCAGTATTCTTTAATGGTTTGCAGAATAGTTGCTCCTTTAGGATGCCAAAGCACCAAACCGGGCCCGATATGCTCGTTGATTTCAAACAGCTCCAGGGCTTTGCCGATCTTACGATGGTCACGCCGTTTGGCTTCCTTAAGAAAATTGAGGTATTTTTTGAGACCTTTGCGGGAAGGAAAGGCCGTGCCGTAGATGCGACTGAGCATCTTGTTGCTCGAATCACCCCGCCAGTAGGCGCCGGCAACATTCAAAAGTTTAAAAGCCTTGATCTTACCGGTAGAGGGAACATGGGGCCCCCGGCACAGATCCATAAAATCACCCTGCTGATAAAGCGACAGAGTTTCACCTTCATCAATGTCGGCAATGATCTCGACTTTGTATTCCTCGCCCATCTTTTTAAACAACTTCAGCGCCTCATCCCGGGACAGGGTCTTGCGCTCCACCGGAATATCCTGCTCAATGATGGCCTGCATACGTTCCTCAATGCGGGGCAGATCCTCATCACTAAAAGGTGGCTCGACATCAAAATCGTAATAAAAGCGGTTTTCAATGGCCGGCCCAATGGTCACCTTGGCCTGGGGAAAGAGCTGTTTTACCGCCTGAGCCATGACATGGGCGGCGCTGTGCAGAATAATTTCATGGGCTTCCGGAGCAGAATCCTTAATTATTTCTACCTTGGCCCCCTCTGGGAGCGGTCGTTTTAAATCGTACAGGTCACCATTTACCCTGGCAGCCAGGGCATGTTCATAGAGGCCCTGACTGATCTTGCGGGCCACATCCGCCGCACTACTGCCAGGTGCCAGTTCCATCGGCGAACCATCGGGTAAGATAATAGTAATATTTTTAGCGGGATTCAAATGTTAATCCTTAAGACAATTTATTTTACAAGTTAATTTAATTTTATAATTTAATTTTAAACTAATTTATCGATATTAAAAAACGTGGGCGGTACTGGACTCGAACCAGTGACCTCTTGCATGTCAAGCAAGCACTCTAACCACCTGAGCTAACCGCCCGTCACTGCCTGGCAGGTATCGATCAATATCAGTAGATCGGTTTACAGGCTGCACATCAAAAATCGTCGCTTAATTTAAGTATCCCGAAGTAGACACGCAAAGAAAAAACTGAATGGTTTCCGAACATAAACTAATAATATTTTATAGGAGCTGCGCTTCGGGTATGACAACACCGGATTTTTAATAGACTGAGGGAGATAAAAGACGGATTATGGCAGGCATAATCTCCTCGATACGCTTGATCTTAGCCGGTATGATGGAGTTGGTCTTGTTCCAAACCATCAAGGGAACCGGATTATGGGTGTGGGTCTTGCAGGACAGATCCTCAATATTGCCATGGTCACTGGACAGGATCACGGTCTGATCCGCTGCCAGCTGGGTTTCAATATGCTTCAGAAAGCGGTCCAGATTCAAGATTCCCTGCGCCAGGGCAGCCTGATCCTGTTTATGGCCCAGCTGGTCCAGAAACGGAATCTCGTACATCACAAAAGGATAGGTTCGTGATAATTTCAGCAGAATTGACGCCGCCTTTTCCGGCGTGAATACAGGCACTTCAAAACCTTCCCGGCGCAGGAAATCATTGGTAATATCCGCAAAAACAGCCTCTTCCTGCCGGATATCCTCAATATACAGAAAATGGGGCTCCTTTTGGGCAAAAACCGCCCAGGTGGTGGCGGAATAAAAGCGTTGATCCCGCTTAAAATAGCACGCATGGTAGGCATTGGCAAACAGGGTGGGAATTCCCAGCGTTTCGAGCTGCTTGAAAATGCTGTGACGGCACAGTATTTTTTTTAAGCTGCTGGTGGGCATCCCGGTAATATGGCGCCCCACGGAGGGAATGGGATTAATACCAGTGAACAGGGCCGTTTGTCCGGTAGCGCTTTGGGGTAACCCGGAAGCCAGTCCCAGACTGGCATCGATCTGCTGTAAATTAAAATAATCCGGCCGCTGACTAAACGGCTCTCCGTTCAGACAATTTAATATCTGCAAAGAATTACAGTGGCGGTGAAAGGGATTATGCACATGGGATTTACCAATCCCCAGACCATCGACAAAGATAAAAATTACTCGGCTGCGGGCCATCGCTCTTTCCAACGAATTAAGGTTAAGCTATCCCCCAGGGATTCGCCTAAAGTATATATATCTAAAATGCCATCCCGGATAGTAATCACCTGATCAGTGGTATCCAGCAATCCGTTGGGATAGCCTTTTTGAGCGGACACCAGCGGACTGTTATCCTGGTAGAAAACACTTAGTTGCCGGTCCTTCAAGATCAGATCACCGACAGTATATACGGCGGCACTAAGCGCCACCGGACTTTCCCAGTTTATTAGATATTGACCTTCAACTAAAAAAACCTGGCGGGCATAATAATCTGTAATAGTAAAATCATTCAGCTGGGGCAGTGTAAATCGATTCAGATAAGGTGCCAGGGAGCGGCCGGCCAATTCAGCGGCACAGATGACAAAAGAGCGCATGTTGCCCCCGATCCAGTTAGGGGTCTGATGTTCGGACCAGGTATTATTCCAGCTGCCCGGATTGGCGATCACCGGTACATTGCGGAAAATTAACAAATTATCCACCAGCGGCTGCCCGCAATGTCCGGCAATACTGATCCGACAGACCTTGTTTGTCAGTCCTCCGTAATCCCCTTGCGGCACATAAAAACGACTCTCCATGGACGGGCTGGTGAGATACTGCTTGCTGTGGGCAAAAGCCACTTTTAACCAGATTGTCCCCGGAAAATATTTATCGTATCGGGATAATGAATGTAAGGCCACCTGCCAGCGGTCATTCCATTCCGGAATAAGTGTTTCCCGGTACTGAACCCTGGCCCAGGGTAACAAATTGTGGTAATAGTTATAATAGAGTGTGTCCAGTCGTTTGGGTCGTATCACATACCAGCGTACCACGCTCTCATCCGGTAAAAATTCACCCGTGGTACGCAAGGTATCTGCGTTGATTATTATTTGCTCAAAAGTGCTGTAATAGCGGCTATCCTTATCAGCAGCGGGCTGTGTTTTTAACACGATCCCCAGACGCACATCGTGATGAGGCCGGTAGATGCAATGCTCTGCCACCGCCGGCTCGGCGGTATCTTCTTGACTATAAATATCCACGCTCCGGAATTGGAGCTGGGCCCTTAAAGCCGGCACCACCAGCAGGCATGCAAATAAGACCAGGCGCAAAGAATCTTTTTTAAAAAGGACGAAAAAATACATGCTATCTTCACAATAATTAACGGCTTGAATAGACAGCCATAAGGTCGCAGCTCAACCCAATTGAAAGCCGGTTTAAATCCATCCCAAATTTTATCAAGGGTCCTGTCCGGGCAAAATTGAGCTTCCAAACAAGTCTGCGATTTGTTAATTTAAATAAAGAAAGTTATGTTTACAATCAATCTACAAATTAAACCCCGAAATAAAAAAGAGGTGCTCTATGAATTTAGCCAAATTTACGCTGCCTGATCCGGTCAATGAACCGGTCAAGACCTATCGGGCCAATAGTCCGGAAAAACGGGAGTTGAAAGCCAAATTAAAGGAACTGGCTGCGCAAAAGATCGAAATCCCGCTGATCATTGGTGGCCGGGAAGTCAAAACCGGTGATCTGGCGCAGGCCGTCATGCCTCATAACCATCAACATGTACTGGCCGAATATCATAAAGCTGGTGAAAAAGAGGTATCCCAGGCCGTGGCAGCCTCCCAGGAAGCCTGGCAAAGCTGGTCAAAAATGCCCTGGTATGACCGGGCGGCGATCTTCAGAAAAATGGCTGAATTACTCTCCGGCCCCTGGCGAGCGACCCTGAATGCAACCACCATGTTGAATCAGAGCAAAAATGCATTTCAGGCTGAGATCGACTCCGCTTGCGAATTGATTGATTTCTGGACTTTTAATACCAAATACATGGAAAAGATCTATGAACGGCAGCCCTTCTCCCCGAAAGGCATGTGGAACCGGGTTGAACAACGGCCACTGGAAGGCTTTGTCTTTGCCGTAACCCCTTTTAATTTCACCTCCATTGCCGGTAATCTACCCACCGCGCCGGCCATTATGGGCAATACGGTGCTCTGGAAGCCGGCTTCTTCAGCGGTATTCTCCGCTTATTATCTGATGCAGTTATTTAAAGCCGCTGGTTTACCAGATGGCGTGATCAATTTCATTCCCGGCTCTGGCGCCCAGGTGGGACCGACCGTATTACAAAACCCCCAGCTGGCCGGTGTCCATTTCACGGGCAGTACCCATACTTTTCAAAATATGTGGAAAACCATTGGTGCCAATATTACCAACTACAAAACCTATCCCCGTATCGTAGGTGAAACCGGGGGTAAGGACTTTGTTTTCATGCATGCGAGTGCTGACGTGGATGCCGTGGTCACCGCTCTGGTGCGGGCTGCTTATGAATACCAGGGCCAAAAATGTTCCGCTGCCTCCCGTGCTTATATCCCCCGCTCCCAATGGCCGGAATTAAAAACAAAATTGCTCGATGAGATCAAATCCATTGAGGTAGGTGATGTCCAGAATTTCACCAACTTCATGAATGCGGTCATTGATAAAGCCGCTTTTGAGACTATTACCGATTATATCGAATATGTGAAAAAGGCTAACGACGCTGAAATTCTGATCGGTGGTGACTATGATGACAGCAAAGGCTATTTCATCGATCCCACGGTAGTTGTAACCAGTGATCCGCATTTCCGAACCATGGAAGAAGAGATTTTCGGACCGGTTCTGACCATCTATGTTTATGAAGATGACCAATATGTGGAAAATCTGAAACTATGCAATACCACCTCGCCCTATGCCTTAACCGGTTCCATCTTTGCCAATGAGCGCGCCGCCATCATACAAGCTGACGAGATCCTGCTCAATGCCGCCGGCAATTTCTATATCAATGACAAACCCACAGCCGCAGTTGTGGGTCAGCAACCCTTTGGCGGCAGCCGGGCATCCGGAACCAATGATAAAGCCGGCGATATGATCAATCTGCTGCGCTGGGTTTCACCGCGCACACTGAAAGAAACCTTTGATCCGCCGACCGATTACCGCTATCCCTTTATGGAAGAAAAGTAAAAAATCAGTTGAATCTGTAATAACCTCCCTGCGGATTGCCAATCCCGGGGAGGTTATTATTATGGTAACAACTTTATATCAAATAATTCCAGGTATTTTGTTTGCAGGTATTCGTCCATCCACTGGTAATGATTGCGGATTTCCCGTTTTGATAAGCATTGGTCAGCGGATATTTTTATTAATTCTTCGGTAGCACGAAAGATCCTTTGTTCCAATGGCATTAATTTTTGCAAAATGCCATCTTGATTACCGTTGATCAAAACGGCAATATTGAGATAATCAAGGCCCGAGCCCCTTGCGACAGGATAGCATTGGTCTTTTAATTTAAGGGAAACATCAGAAAGAGGTGCTTTCTCACTGGCATCTGCGGTAAGGACCTGGGGTAAATCAACATCTTTTAACCAGACCGGCAGGGCCACGGAACAGAGCGGAAAGCCCAGCACGGTCCATATCATACCCTCATCCGCCGCTATCTCCGGGTTAACACCATGGACTACAAAGGAGGCTGAGGAATAATAACGCGGAATATAATCCTGAAAATCCACGAATTGAGTCGTCTTAAAGAGGTATTTTTTATTTCCGTATGCTTGCCAGAGATCGGTCCCCGTATGGGTATTTCGCAAGCAGCGGGAGACTTTCGTGATGATAAAACGCGGGGTGATCTCATGGGCGGCCGCGGCTTGATAAAATAACTGATCCGCAGTCTGATAGCGGATATAGCCATAGCCCTCATCTTCAGTTCCGGAAAAGGAATAATTGGAACGGATCAAATAGCCAAAAGGAGCCAGTTTGGAATCATTGGCATCATATTTTATCCAGTCGAAATGGCCGGTTTCAAAGTAAGCAGCACCCCCCTGAGCGTCGATCACCCCGAAATTGGCTTCCACACCCAATGGTTTAGGTAAGGCTTTAAGTAATTCTTCAAAGTCACTGACTGTAGAGCACTTTTGTAACGCTTTCTTCATGAGAAAACCTTCCTGGTCCTTGAGCTCAATCGTATCACTCTGATTAATGTTATAGGAAGCTGAGTTCATGATCGCAAATCCGGCACTGTTATAGCCGGCCCAGACCTGCTCTCCCTTTACATCCTCGGCGTTGACCAGACCGATATAGTCATAATCACCATCAGTAAAGTACATCAGTTTGTTCTGCAGCTGGCCAGTATCCCGATGCTTGAAGAGAATGGGACGTCCGTCGGCGGTATACTTGCCGGAAACAATGGCCGTGGTACAGGGATAGAGCGCGCTGGTATAGAATAAAACAATCAACAACCACTTAAACCATCTTCTTATATTGACCATTATAACTCCTTATCTTTTTAACAGTTAATATATAGATTTATTCGATAATTATGCATCTGTAATTGCCTGACACCGCTTAAAATTAAATGACCGGTCGCTAATTTTGAAGTCTTTTTTAATCAGCTCGCAAAGACGCCAAGTATTGATGAAATAATAAGTCACATTTTACTTCCTTTGCTATTTTCCTTAAATCTTCAAATCTCGTGTGTCTGTCAAATAAATAACAATCGTAGGCAATGACTTTCAGATCTGATGGGAATTCTATTCATTAACCGCTGTAATTTCTTTTTCTGACTTCTTATTTCTCAATTCTTAGATATCTAATTATCGGATACTTATCTTTATGTAATCAATTATTTCTCTATACCCAAAAAGATAAATATTCTTTGCGCTCTTAGCATCTTCACGAGCAATAAAATTCTCCACCTCCTGTCACCACTACCCCTTATCCCTCTATAACCCTATACCCCTTATACCCCTATACCCTAATTATTTTGATATATCCCAATCACTGCATAACTTAAAAACAACTAAAAAACTGATTGGAAGGCCGCGCCATGCCAAAAAAAAGTGCCGGACTGCTCATGTATCGCTACCGTCAGGGAAATCCTGAGGTCTTGCTGGTCCATCCCGGGGGTCCTTATTGGAAAAATAAAGATGAAGGCGCTTGGATGATCCCCAAGGGTGAATATCAATCCGATGAAAAGCCCATGGAAGCGGCCCAACGGGAATTCAAGGAGGAAACCGGGATCGCGCCGCTGGGTGAATTCCAGCCCTTACCGGAAATCACCCAGAAAGGCGGTAAAAAGGTCAAAGTCTGGTATTTCCAGGGGGATGCTGATGCGGACCAGATGCAGAGCAATACCTTTACCCTGGAATGGCCGCCCGGCTCAGGCGAGAAAAAACAATTCCCGGAAGTAGATCGCGCCGCCTGGTTTGATCTGGAAACAGCTAAAGAAAAGATTCTGCCCAGTCAAAAGTCTGCACTGGAAAACTTCGAGAATCAAATAGTATAAATTGAATCATTAAAATCTGAAGTGTAGCAATCAGCGGATCCGTTTGCTTTTCTATCCCTCTAAAACGGACCAACTGGTCGTTGAATCTTATTCTGATCATGTTTCAACCCAGGTTCTTTCGATCCAGACTTTCAGGTTGCCGTCCTGATCGCCGCCGGCAAAGCGGTTATTATCCGGGGCATAGGCACAGGCCCAGGGACTGGTAGCAAAGCTGTGATGCCATAGCTGACTGCCGTTACTCAGATCCCACAGGCGCAATTGATCATCCCGGTGAGTGGTCAGTAAATTGGCATCATCCCCACGCACATCCATGTCAGTTACCGCGCCGTTTCCCGGCAGAACTGTTCATTCCATCGGCCACTGCCAGGGCTTTCAGGGTATCACCCTGCATAAACAGGATGCGGGATCCATCATGGCTGAAACGGATCATGCTTCTAGTAAAATTCTGATAATCAATTATTTCCCACAGCAGATTGTGACTGGGCGTACAAAATGAAACTACTGAGCAGAAGTCCGCTGATAATTCTTTTCAGTATTGTTAGCATAACCCCTCAATATTTTGCTTTGTTTCAGTCATTGGGATCTATTTTGATCTGATATTGCTCACGTTCCGGTCTGGGCCTGAACCTGGCAAACAGCTGGCTCACATTAAAGCCGAAATCGCCGAAGGTTTGACTATTATAATTCAATTCCACCTGATCCCGGTTGTTAAACAGATCAGGAGTATTAGGAAGATAATTTTATGCAAATAAATCTGTCCCTGGGAATAATCATTGCCCATAAAATAAGCCGCATGGATAAAAATCAAAAATAAAATATTAACCCGTTGCTTGAGACGTTAGGAGAATCCCTTATCGCTATGCTCTACGTAGTGACATCTATCCTGACACCGTGCTCCCAACCTTTATCTTGTCGCTACGCTCGGCGTGGCGACACCTATCTCACCTTCATTCCCGTGCTCTCCTCCGGAACAGCAATCAAAATCCGCAAGTATACTCCGCAGATATTCAAAAAACCGGTTTCGGAGCTTTTCAATTTCTAAGGCTTCCCGGTAATCCAGCTGTACCTGGTCCTGATGCTGATACCGCTCCGGAAGTACCTGAAGGACATAGGAGTTGATCTGTTGCTGCCAGAACCAATCCGCACAGCCGAATTGAATGTTTTGCGGATCAATAGCAGTGGTGGATTTTAATCGGTCCAGAAAATCTCTTCCGGTACCACAATTGGCGATACACACTGCAAGATAGGCAATCCGGTAGCTCACCTGTGCAATGTTTTCCGTAACCGGCCAGGAATCAAAATTGTAACGATCGGTTTGCCCGGGATAAATAAAATGACCGTAACAGCTCTGCAGCGTAAAGCAATCCGCTCGTTTGTTCAGATCTTTAATAATGGCGACGATCGGTTTATCGATCACCGTATCGGTCAACCTGGCCAGCCAGCGCTGTTTGTGGGCCTTAAAGTGCGGATTGGTTCTTAAGGCTTTGGCTTTGCTAAAGGTTTTCAAACAGGTGAACCCCTTCTCCGGCAATCATTATTTGAGCAGCTCGATATTACGGAATTCCACTTTAAAGCCCCGATATCCGCACAGGATCTGCAGCAGCGCAATGCGGCTTGCCTGCGAGGACACATTGTCAAAATGGAGCTCAGCGGGTACAGATGTCCCGGCAATGATTTTCTTGCGGGCGGCATCGTATTGACTGAGGCCCTTTATTTTGGTCAGTTGATCGCCATATTTAACAGCTGAGATCTCATATTCATTGCCCAGATTATCGAAAATTTTGGTCTTGTATTGCCAGCCATAGGTCACTTCAAATTCCTGATCATCCTCGGTGGTATTTTGTACCTGCAGATGGCAGATCACCTTGCGGTTGTTCAGGGTACACTTTTGTAGTTCGATCCGGAAGCCTGACTCCTCCACCACCTGAGTGGCGGGTTTCTGGGGCTGGGGTTCAGTTTTTGCCGATTCAGGCGCAACACCCGGTTTCGCTTTGATCTTACTGCGCATTAAATTCCGAACGACCTCGTTCTTCAGGATCTTGACCGAGGCCACAGAAAAGACCTGTCCGGTTTCAGTGGAAATCAGACGGGCATTGACTTTGACATGATTGCCAAGATCTGTAATTGTGCCGCTGGCAATGGCACCAATACCTAGAATTCTCCCCAATTCCTTGGCCGAGCTTTCGTCGATCATGCCGCTTAAAGTCAGACTATGTTCTGTCATCACCTTATTGAGCATATGGCGTTCAATGACTTCAAATTTGCTGGTACGGAAGAGATAGGTGATCAGTTCTTCGGACAAATAACGGCCGAATTTGGTGACATTCCCTTCCAGATCAGAAAATTCAATGACCGCGATTTTCGATTTTTCCTGCTGTAACAGGCTCAGTACAATTTGATCGGTCAATGCTTTGACCTGCGTATCCAGAGTTAAGGACTCTTCCTGGACACTCTGTCCACTGGGCGGAATACAAGCCACAGCAAAGATCAACAAGGACAATAAAACAATTTTCTGCATGAAAATCCTCTCAATTTGTTAAATCATTTTAAAATACAGGTTGAGATAAAGCAATATAAATAAACTAAGCAGCCCTAATTACTTCAACTGGACAGCCATCCGCTATCCGGTTGAATTTACTATGTAGGCAAAATTGACACAAGCCAGATATTCATTCTTGTTTCGGAGCTCTGCATTGCATTAGGCTACGGAGCGGAGCCCCGTAGCCAGAGTGCCTGTTACTCTCGTTCCCGGGCTTCACTCATATTATGGGTGGTTAGAAAGACTGTCAGTCCTTTTTGATTTAAATCAGTCACAATTTGACGAATCAAGCGGGCACTCTGTACATCCAGACCACTGGTGGGCTCATCAAGAAACAATATATCCGGCTGGGTTATTAAAGCGGCGCATATCATCAGTCTCTGCCGCAGTCCTTTGGAAAGTTCGCGGGCTTTCTGTTTTTCACGTTCTGTTAGTCCCAGGGCATTCAGTAAGTCCTTGGCAGTCCGGATACGCTGATGGCGACCAATACTGTATAATTCTGCTATCAGCATGATAGTCTGCCAGACAGAAAGATCGGGGTATACATTCGCTTCTTCAGGAACAGTGGCAATATGGGCCCTGGAAAGGAGTGTTTCGCTGCGAATATCATGTTGCTGAATGGTATATAGCCGTACCAGTCGTGGGATCGATCACACCGGTAAGCATATGCACTGTGGTGGTCTTGCCGGCACCGTTAGGCCCCAGAAACCCAAAGACCTCGCCTGCGTGAATATCAAAACTCACATGATCCACGGCTGTCAGTTTACCAAATTTACGGGTCAGATCCTGAACTTTTATAATAGCTGCCGCCATGATTTATTCTCCACTTTGCAGGTGTATATTAACCATTTAAAAATATCCTTGAGAACTGCTCAGCTGCGCAAGTCGATTATGATCGGCTGTCGAATTCCGCGATCAGCTGATATACCTCTTCCGGCGTGGAAGCATCGCGTAATTTTTGCCGGAAATCATCCTGGCGGCACATACGGGAGATGCGGGCCAGGACCTGAATATATTTGCGGCGGGCTTCTTCCGGGGCGACAATTAGAAAGACGATATGTACCGGATTACCGTCGAGGGATTTGAAATCAAGGCCCTCTTTGATGATCGCGATCACCATCAGGAGATCCTTGACCGCTTCGGTTCGGGCATGGGGAATAGCAACGCCTTCGATTACCCCGGTACTTTCCAGTTCTTCCCGTTTTTCAATTTCATGCAGGATCGGTTCCCGGGTCATAATTAACCCTTTACCCAGGGTCGTATCCACCATTTTCTTAAACAGTGTGCCCTTATCTTCCACGCTATCCAAGATAAGAATTAAGTCCTGATCAATTATATTATCAAGCATCATCTGCCTCCCTCTTTTTCGATAAGTACCGGACAAGGAATATGTTCGATCAGCTGGGTGATCATACGTTCGTATTTGCGATCGGCACCGCCGGACATTGCTTTTTTAAACCCGACGATCAACAGATCGACTTTCTTTGCTTTAACAAATTTTTTCAAGATATCAATCGGATCCCCTTCCTCAAGGAACAGGGCCGTCCGTACCTCATGATCCACAGCCATATCTTCCAGGTAATAGAGATATTTCCAGCCTTCTTCTTCGATATCAACAGCTGTTTCATGTTCATTCATGTTCCGCATGCGGGCCACCTGGCGCACGGTCTCCTGATCAACAACATAGAGGGCCATTAACGTGGTGGAGAGGCCCTGACTGATTTCGATGGCACGATCCCATGATTTTTTGGCTTCTCCGGAAACGATATACAACAGAATCCGTTGCATGGTGTTATTCCTTTCTTGCTTGCAACCGTTTTCTCCGGAAAAATTCTTCACGTTCCTCTTCTTCCAGAAACTCCTCAATATATTTGATCTGTTGGTTATATCGAGGGATAAAAATATTTTCCAGAGCATTGACCCGTTTTTGGGTCTTATTAATTTCATGCCCCAAGCGCCATAACAAAATTTCCTTTTCAGCCCATTTTACCAGGAGCTGTGCGACTTCCCTGAATTCTAATAAAGCCTGATCAAAATTTTCGTCGGTGGATTCCAAAGAAAAAGGGGCTTTTTCTCCGGGCGTGTCGGCCATTAGTTCGGGTATCGGTATTCCCATCACCGAACGCATACGAGTATCAACTGATAGTTCCGCTGTGCGTCCGCAAAATTTGGAGATCTCGCGGCGACCGCAGGTGACAACTGCTTTTTCAATCGCACGAAAGGCGGCATTTAATTTTTCTTCCACCTCATTTTCCAGATCCTTGAAATGACGCACATTATTCATTAATTCCATGATCATGACCTCTCTTTTCTCATCCATCAGATCATGACCTTCCCGGGCAATCTGCAGCTGTTCTTTCAGTTGTAACAAATTACTGCGTGTCGGGGCAACCGCCATTTAGGAACTCCAGTATTTATCGATTTCCGCCGGGGAGACCCGGGATAATTCTGTTTCCGAAAGGTTACGTAATACCTTCCAACCAAGATCCAGGGTGGTGGTAATCTCGCGTGCTTCATCTTGATTCTGTGCAATGAATTTTTTCTCGAAGTCATCGCCGAAGGCCAGATAACTGCGATCGGTTTCCGAGAGTTCATCTTCACCGATTATGGTTGCCAGGGAGCGTACCCGTTGAACCCGGGAATAGGATGCATATAACTGACTGTAGAGGTTGGAATGGTCTTCCCGGGTATGATCGGCCCCGATACCATCCTTCATCAGTCGGGAAAGGGAGGTCAAAATATTCACGGGCGGATAGATATTTTTTTGATGCATATCCCGGGAAAGAACGATCTGTCCTTCAGTAATATAACCTGTCAGATCGGGAATAGGATGGGTAATATCGTCATTGGGCATGGTCAGAACAGGAATTTGCGTGATCGACCCTTCTCTGTCCTGAATCCGTCCGGTCCGTTCATACAATGAGGCCAGATCGCTGTACATATAACCGGGAAATCCTTTGCGGGAAGGAACTTCACCGCGGGCGGTGGCTACTTCCCGCAGGGCCTCACAATAGTTAGTCATATCGGTAAGAATCACCAGTACATGCCGGTTCTTGGTAAAAGCCAAATATTCCGCGGCGGTCAGGGCACAGCGCGGGGTTGTAATACGTTCCATGGAGGGACTGTCCGCCAGATTCAGAAAAGTGATCAGCCGGTTCAGGGCGCCGCCTTCTTCAAATTTACGCTGGAAAAACTCAGCATCATCAGCTTTGATCCCCATGGCCGCAAAAATGATATTAAAATCCTGTTCCTTGGCAATACGCGCCTGATTCACAATCTGGGCGGCCAGTTCGTTATGGGGCAGGCCTGATCCGGAAAAGATAGGCAATTTCTGGCCTCGTATCAGCGTCGCCACTCCGTCAATGGCTGAAACACCGGTAATAATATTATCATGGGGATAGGCGCGGGCATCGGGATTGATGGGATAACCGTTAATGTTCAATTCCTCCTCGGCCACCAATTCACCACCTCCGTCAATCGGTCGCCCCATGCCATCAAAGGTCCGTCCCACGATCTCCGCGGAGACCGGAAGGGTCATGGATTTACCGGTAAATTGAATCTTTACCCGTTCACGATCCAAATCTGAAGTGCCTTCAAAAACCTGACAAATGGCCCGGTCCTGAGAAATATCCAGTACCCGGCCCACGCGCTGGATCCCATTCTGTTCAATCCGAACCAATTCATCAAAACCCACATCAGAGACCCCCTCCACGATCAGCAGCGGACCGCTGATATCCCGAGCACCGATTATTTTCTTATCATATACTTTACTCATACTCTTCATCTAATTTGTCAAATTCCTGTTTTAATTCTTTTTCCACCTTATCCAATTTTTCCAGTTGATCGTTGGGTATCTGCATACCCATGCGTTTCAAATCCGAGAACACAGAAAGCTCAATCATTTTAAATAAAGGCACGCCTTTATTCAGTAGCGCCTGGGACTGATCCTCAAAACTAAGAATTAATTGTAGCATACACTGCTGTTTTTCAGGACTGCAATAGGCATCTATCTCGGAAAGGGCATTCTGCTGCAGAAAGCCCTCTTTGATCAACTCGGCCACTTTCAAAGTCAATCTTTCTCTTTCCGGCAGGGCTTCCTCCCCCACCAGCTGCACGATTTGTTGCAAATGGTTTTCCTGCTGCAAGATCTCCATGGCCCGGTTTCTGAGTTCTTTGCCGGGCAAGTCCTGCGCCTCCCACCAGTGCTGCACTTCACTAAAGTATTCAGAATAGGAATCCGTCCAGGAAATAGCCGGATAATGGCGTTGGTTGGCCAAGGCTTTATCTAAGGCCCAGAAAACACGGATATAGCGCTTGGTATGCGCGGTTACCGGTTCGGAAAAATCACCACCGGGAGGCGATACGGCCCCGATTATGGATACGGATCCTTGGCGATCCTTAAATACCTGAGCCCGTCCGCCCCGTTCATAGAATTCAGCCAGGCGACTACCCAGATAGGCCGGATAACCTTCCTCAGCCGGCATCTCTTCCATCCGCCCGGATATTTCCCGTAAAGCCTCGGCCCAGCGTGAAGTGGAATCGGCCATCAAGGCCACATCATAGCCCATATCGCGAAAATATTCCGCCATGGTGATACCGGTATAGATCGAGGACTCACGGGCAGTGACCGGCATATTGGAGGTATTAGCGATCAGAATGGTACGCTCCATCAGGGTCTTCCCGGAACGGGGATCCTTTAAGGTAGGGAACTCCTCTAAAACCTGGGCCATTTCATTGCCCCGTTCACCACAACCGATATAGATCACAATATCCGCATCAGCCCACTTGGCCAGTGAATGCTGGGTAACGGTTTTGCCGGTCCCGAAGCCACCCGGAATCGCCGCTACCCCACCTTTGGCAATCGGAAATATAAAATCGATCACCCGCTGACCGGTCAACAGGATCTCCTCTGGGGGAATGCGCTTACCGATTGGACGGCGCCGCCTTACCGGCCATTGGTGGAACAATTTCAACCGATACTTCTGATCTGCGTCATCTTTGATAATACATAGCGGATCTTCAACTTGGTAGTCCGATTGAGTATTAATTTCGATCACTTTACCGCTAATCCCCGGCGGCACAATAATACGATGTCTGATCAAACTGGTTTCAGCTACTTCACCGATGATCTGATTGGGTGTTACCTTTTGTCCGGCCTCCACTTTCAATTCCACTGCCCATTTTTTATCGCGGGGTAAGGGATCGGCTTTCTCTCCCTGTTTGATAAAAATTCCCTCTTGATCTTTGATCGTGGTTAGCGGTCGCTGTATCCCGTCAAAGGTCTGACTGATCAATCCGGGACCCAGTTCAACCGATAAAGGGTTACCGGTACCCTCTACAGAGATGCCGGGTTCCAGACCACTGGTATCTTCATAAACCTGAATGACCGCCCTATCGCCCCGCATTTCGATAATTTCACCGACCAGTCCGGCTGCACCGATGCGCACCTCTTCATTCATGGAAATACCGGAGATATTTTTAACAACAACAAGCGGACCGGCGACTCTATAGATAACCCCTTTACCCATGGTCTACCCCTCTCAGATTCAAAGCCGCAAAAATGTGGTTTTTTTCTCTGACGAGCATATTTCTGGTCAGCACTGCAAAGCGAAAATCATATTCAATACGCTGGTGACGTAAAATGAATCCGGGATCTTTCAGTCCGGATTTTACGGTCACTTTTTTTTGTGCCTGTAAAATTTTCTGATATTGTGGCTTATCCTTTTGCCGACATATCAGGGTGAAGTCATGCTGCTCCGACGATAAAATTTGTTTACATTGTTTCCTGATCCAAGCTGTCATTTCTCCCTGGTTGAACAAATGCACCAGCTGAGCGATTACATCCCGGGAAAACCGGGTGAAAATGTCTTCACGCAGGGCTAATAATTTTTTCTTCTGGCTGATCTGCTGTTCATACGCTACCCGGTCTTTTTGCCGCTTAAACCAGGATTTAGCCTCCTGCTCAGCGCTGGAGTTGATCCTTTCGGCCTTCTCTTTTGCGCTATTGACCAGGCGTTGTTTGGCTTTTTTTGCCCGACTGACAATATGATCAGCCTTGTCCTGGGCCCGCTCAATAATCTTATTTTCTAAATCTGCTAAATCTTTCTTCATATTTTAATCGATAATACCCGGTTAATTAAATTCAATACTTTGCCTTTTTCCTGCCAGCCCTGCCGGTCGGGAATCTCAACCACCAAAGGCAGTTTGCCCGTCATCTTCTGCTTTTCAACCGCTTCCCGGATAAGTCCGGCCTGCCTTTCATTGATAAATAGCAAGGCCAGATTATCATCGGCCAGAGATTCCTGAAACCACCGGGTAACCGCTTTCTTTTCCTCTGCGATGACCGTATCAATACCTGCCAGTTCAAATCCCAAACAGGTACACCAGTCACCGATCAATTTAATTTTCATAGGGTGATCTTTTGTAACATTGTCCCCTGATATCAGTTAACATAAAAATGTGATAAAGATATAAAATAGACGATTTATACTTTACCCAGAATTAATACGGCGACAATGAGTCCCCAGATAGACAATCCTTCGGCCAATCCGGCGAAAACAATCGCCCGGCCCATGACCTCCGGTTTCTCGGAAATAGCCGCTACCGCAGCGGAACCGATCTTGGAGAGTGAAAAACCAGCACCCAGTACCGAGAGCCCGACGGTAAGGCCGGCAGCGATATAGGCAAGACCGGGAGCATTGTTAGACGTCTGCGTGGCTGAACCGGTTTGGACTTGTTCCTGAGCAGTCAAATGGGATGGTATCAGGACAATTACGGCTCCTATAACAATAAAAACCACGGCCAATAGGATCAGACTGAGATTGATCCATTTGAATTTTTCAAATTTTGTGTCGATCATTTGCATATATACCTCCTAAATTAAGCGTGCGGGTTTATAGAGCGTTGCTCCCCGTTTGAAAAAACGGGAATAAAATTCATAATATTCCAAACGCAGGGATTGAATAAAAACAATCAGCGTTTCCAAAACAACAATAAACAAATGCCCCAGAATGAGGGTGCTGATTTTACCACCGGGCACGACACTACCCAACATACGGGCAATTTGGATAACCGAAAGAGCTAGAATGACATGGGCAATGTTAAAAGCGGCGACACGGATAAAAGAAAGGGTGTTGGACACCACCACCAGAGAGAGATGGAAAAGGTCTACCAAGGAATCCATCAGATGGTCGGATCTAAAATTCTTTTGCAAGATTGTCTGGAAGGTCTTGCCAAAACCAATCGTAAAGATAGCCAATAACAATATAATGGCTGCTGTGGTTGTGATATAGGCGGGTTGATTATAAACCACCGAGAGCAGTAAAGTTACCAGAGCCCCATAGAAGCACAATCCCGGTATCCCTTCACCCGAAAGCCATAAACTCTCTTTATTTTTTAGCAGGGCATCTGCTACTATATGCAGTACAAATCCGAATCCCACGATCCCGATACCAAAATAAGCAGCCAGGATCATGGCACGCTGAGTATTATCAAAGGGACCAAACCAGAACGGGTGGAAAAGATGAGTTCCAAAAACCTCGCCGAAAAGCGCGCCGAACAGAATTGATGACACCCCCATGGTTGTTAAAAAATAGGCGAAATGGCGTGCTAATTTAAAAACATAAAATCCCAAGCCGGCCAGGGCCAGGAGTAATCCATATCCCATGTCCCCAAACATAATACCAAACATCAGTAAAAAGGTTACCATAGTGGGGATAGTGGGATCAATACCCCGATAAGACGGTACCCCATAAGTGGTCACCAGCTTTTCAAAGGGACGGATAAATTTAGGATTGTGCAATTTAACCGGCACTTTTTCCGCGCTAGGACTACTGCGGTTAATTTGATCTTCCCTGAGAATATAGAGCGCATGCTCTTTCTCTCGCTTTTTAAATTCCGCAACCCTGTCTTCTGGTAAATAGGCTTCAATAAAATAGACGCTGTCACTTTTGCCCATTTTATTTATCCATTCCAATTCGATCAAGGCGGAATTAACCTTTTCCCGGTGAGTAATAAGAGGGATACGGAAATCAGTACTCATCCGATTGATTGAAGCCTGTATTTCCGTTCGTTCCTCTTTAATTTCCCAGAAATATATTTCGATAGCCTCTTTCATTTGATCGATGGGATCGGTCAGCTGATTGAACCGGTCCATGGCCTTAAAACGGATCCGTTTCAGGGCTTTCTCTGCCGGGTCATGCTGGTCTTGGGGATAGAACAGAATCACCGGCACACGTTTTTCAATAGCGGGACGTTGGAAAGCGATTATATCGGTAGTTTCCAACAAATGGTCAAGGGCTTCAGTTTCCGCCGCAGGAATTGAGCCCCCCACCATATTAAAATATTCACCTTCCCGTAACTGATTGATCCGGATCTCATAATCCGGGAATATGGAGAGCAACTCCAGAACGAAATTAATTTCTTTTTCTTCTTTTTTAAGCCTTTTCAGGCGCTTTTGATTATCCCCCAGGCGACGTCGTAATTTATCCAGAAAGCGGGCTGTATCCAGGGCAACCGCCTCCGGTACAATCGGACCAGCTGAATTTTTAGGGTGGTAGATATTGAATTGGGCGATGATATTGTCCAGCGTTTTTAACTGCTCCTTTAAGTGCTGATCAATCAGGCCTAAATCCGGTTTAGATAAATCCTCACCCTTTAATTCAACCAGGTGGAATTGACCCGAGCGTCCCAGAAAGAGGAGGGTTTCGCTAAGATCATCTTCCGCTGTGGCCAGCAGAAAATGGATCATTGTCTGCGGAACCCACATATTAAGTCCCTCCCAGGATCTTGTCAATTCTTGCTTCCTGAAAATTCAATACTTTGCCATAATAAACAGAAAGCAACTCTTTGATCCGCAGCTGAAAGTAAACGGAAAAGGCCAGGATAGCTGTCAGGGATAATACATTCATTTTGAATTGCCAGTAGCAAAACTTGCCCAGGGCCGAGCGATATTTCTGATCGGTAAGCCCCTCAGCGGTATCGATATTATGGAACACATCACCTACGTCTATTAAGAGGCGTTTGATATGATAGGGTTCCATTTCATAATAATGGGTCAGGCGGTGAAACCAGAGACGGTTTTTTAAATCTATCCAGTGGTTTAAAAAGTGTTGTGTTTCCTGGCGGGTCCCTAAAAAAAGCAGATTGGAACAGAAAACCATATGCTGATAATAAAATTGGTCGAGGACTGCTTCAATATCAAAAATATTGTGGGTGTCCTGATAACGGGCATAGGCTTTCTGCCAGGCTTCTGACCAGGGGCTGTCGCTTAAGGTCTCCTCAACTTTCTGTATATCAGGGGGCGCTTCTACCAGAAAAAGCAAATAACTGCCTTGGCGTCCATGCAGAGCCGCTTTAATGTCTTCCAATTCATAAAAACGGCAATAGGCCCGGTAGAAATCAGCTCCCCGGCCGGACAGATAGCCCAGCACCATGTTACTTAACCGATAAGGAAGCTGCAATAAATAATCCTCAACCGCACTGTTTTGCATGGGGAACCGCTGACAGATCGGCAACTCCTTTAAGCGTTTCTCAAAGGCTTTGATATCGCTGGTCTGTTTCAGTTTTTTAAGTTCCGATGTATCCGGCAGAAAAGAATTAATGGCTCTTAGACGGGTGTAAATGGATGCATACATTTATTGAGCCAACAACTTGTTTATGATATCATCAATTAGTTTTTCTTTATCCGCTTTGTATTGCTGCTCAATTTTTGCTCTGGATTGCTGAAAATGTTGCTCAACCGCTTGACTTTTTTGTGTTTCGAATTCCTTTAATTTTTTATGATACCTGTCTACAACGGTGCGGGCTTTCTCTTTGGCTTGGTCAATAATGTGTTGCTGCTCTTCTTCAGCAGATTTTTTTATCTTATCGGCTTCCGCCTCGGCCTCCTTTACAATTTTCTGGGCTCGTTTCTCGACGGATAGTATCTGTTCAATCTCTTCATTCATGATTCTCATGCTTCCTTCTGTAGCCTTTGATCTCAACTACAGCGATATAAATAATTCCTATAAAAACCAATACTCTTACCAGTATCAGAAATCCCAGTAATATTTTAGACATTAAATCCACTTTGAAAAGTAAAATAATATGCAAACAAATTCAAGAAGTTAAATTACAATCGCTTAGACTGAGAATATCAATCCCACATATACAGTGTTTAATCAATGATTAATACCCACTCTAAACAAGAAGAAACCAAATATTATAATATAATAAACAGACCGCCCGGGGGAAATATTGAACTTTTACCGGTATATTTTGCACCCATCATCTGTTGAAATCGACTGTTATTTCAGGTTGGCATTATCCTGACCAAAGCCTGAAGGAGCCCCTTTCCTGGGGTATTATACCATGATAATAGACTATATTTAGGGATATATTTTAATAATCAGATTAAATAGTGAACAGTCGCAACCGGTTCTCAACTCCCCGGGTTACCCTTTTCGGGTGGTCGGATTAGCAGCTTTCAAGAGCGTGGAAATTTACCGAGACCTGAGGAATTGCCGATCCTATTGAGGAAAAGATTAGTTCAAGGCTTTTCAGGAACTGTCCATCCGTAGTCAACATATTGCCAGTCAAAACCATCCGGGTTAACGTCAACCACTACAACCCCTTCCTGAAACCCTTCATGGGGACCTGTCCACCAAGCGCCACTGACCGCACCCCCTGTAATAAAGTGAACATCCCGGTAAATAATTTCTTCCACAATATGTAAATGTCCCTGGAGCACTAACTTCAGATTATAATCATTGAGAATATCAAGCACAGCCTTAGAATTCGTGACCACCATTCCCCGGGATAGAGCCGCTGTGCCACCATGCCGCATTTGCTCAACCACAGAGACCAAGGGGATGTGCAGGGCAACCACAATGGGTTTATCAGGCGGTAGACTCTGCAAATCACGCTGCAACCAGACTATCTGAGTGGAATCAACATATCCGTAATAGCGACGCTCCGGTGAAAAACCGAT
The DNA here is from genome assembly GCA_964640055.1 of uncultured bacterium. GTDB lineage: Bacteria > Fidelibacterota > UBA2242 > UBA2242 > JAFGTP01 > CAZXFH01. The sequence continues at coordinate 32,106 of CAZXFH010000014.1, forward strand.
CGCATCCAGCACGATAAAATGCCATCCTTTATGGTCAAAGGAATAATAGGTCTGGGAGCGCTGCCCACGGTTTTTATACATACGTTTCCCATATTCCGGATGGTCAGGGTTAATACCACTATCAGTATAAAGTCCAAAGACTTCATGGTTACCCAGAGTATTATAGACCGGCATATCAAAGTTAGCACAGAGACTATCATAAAGCGCATACAGGGAATCAGCCCGACCATAGGCCTGCCCGAGAGCGTCCATGATCAAATCACCACCGGTAATAACAAAATCGGGGGCCAGCTTATTCACCCGCGTAATGGCTTTTTTAAACCCATCAGGAGCCGCTCTTTCCGGCTGAAGGTGAATATCGGTCATAAAGATAAAGCGAAAAGAATCTGCCTGTTCCCCGCATGCCAACAAGAATAAGAAGACCAGCAACAAAATTCCCCAGATTCGTCGGTTAATACAGGCTAATGAATTGCTTGCTTTCATATTAATCCTTTCTTATAATTGCATAACACCTTCATAAAATAACACAGATTAATCTCAGAAGAAATTATAATTATTTTTGTCATTATAAAGGAAAACCGTTAACACCGTGAGGTTTATTGCGATATGTTTTTTTCGCCAACTGAAATTGGGGTTAATCAATCATCAGTAAATATCATAATTATAGACAGTGGAAAAATCGGTCCTTCGGGTCCCCTATCAGAGGGAGTTTATTATTAATCCCTTGCATTGATAATTGTTGACAGCCGATAAGTTAGTCCTGCGGCTTAGTGTTGTATGAGTCGGATCGTTTAGTGCTCAGATAGTACTATTCTTTATTTAACCATCTAAAGATAGTTGCGAATTAAAATCGAATTGTCGTCCCATATGACCCCAATCGAGTAGGAGGAGGGCTCACGCCCTCCGACCGCTCACACCACCGTATGTCCCGCAAAGGCGGGATACGGCGGTTCATACACTACCTTGAAATTCAAGTAACTTATCCAGCAATGATACCAGCGCGACCCTTGCTTCGGTCAATCACTCTCCTTCCGAACAGAAATGACCTCGCCTGGCCGGCAGCTTTGATACACTCTGGATGACCCTTGGAGATTCCGTCTCCTCCGCTCATCACAGGGGGTGAAGCCTCTCAACTCCACTAACTGTATCTCCACTCTCATCGAAATTCAAGACTCCTGTTCCATAGTGTATGGTCGCGCCTGCATCCCGGCACCCCGGAACTACTATACCCGCGGCTGACTTCTGAAAGTTCACCTGGCAAACTCTCAGACCTCCCCGGGTAATGCGCAACCGCCTGCACACGTATACCGGCTGCATTTACTTCCCTATCTTCCGGCAAGTACTGGACTTTGAGTCGATTAGCCCTCTCATCCGAGATGACGGCCTCCTATGTCCCGACAAGTCGGGATTTCAGGCCCGTGCTTTGCCTGCCGCTTCCTTCAGATTCCACCTCACGATGGACACCCTTGCCGTTCAGCTAACCGTTCCCCTTGCCGGGCCGGTAGAGGACTTCCGATTACATTGTCGATAAGTCACCTCCAATTGATTGCGCCCTGCCGGGCGCACTAAAAAAAAGAGGCTGTCAGTTGACAGCCTCTTTTTTATTCTGGTTAACCGGTTTCTATTTCATAAAAGTCATTTTCTTGATCTTGGAATTACCTTTATCGGTGGTCAGATGGTAAATATAGAGTCCCGAACTAACCAGACGTCCATTGCGGTCGCGACCATTCCAGGTAATCGACTTATAACCGGCATTTTGCTTGTTACTGATTAAGGTCCGGATTTCTCTACCCATAATGTCATAAATAACCAGTTTCACAAAAGCGGCTTCGGGTAAGTCATATTTTATGGTAGTAGTTGGATTGAACGGATTCGGGTAGTTCTGATGCAGAGCAAAGGACTTCGGAATAGCCGGTCCATCATCAATGCCAACCTCAGGCATATTCACCGTAACATTGACGGTATCCGAACTGCTGAAGGCATCCCAAGGATCATAGGCCAAAACATAGAATTTGTAGTTGCCGTTATCTTCATAACCGGGGGCATCGAGCAGTTGGCTGGTATCAGAGGTGGTAAAGTGGTCCACTAATGTATCCACGGCGGCATCCAGCAGAAAGAATTCATAGGAAACGGCATCGCCATCAGGATCAACGGCCTGGGTCCATTTTACCTCAATTAGAGAATCCTGGACCACATCGGCTTCCGTAATCTCATAGCCATCTGTTGGTTGCACCATCGTGAATGCTGACGGTGGTGAATTACTATTGGGTCTCTCGGTGAATTCATCAATATACAGAACCACATCCACATCTTCCGCACAGCGCATATGAATGCCTTCAATCAGAACGGTTTCGCCTTCGACCTCACCATTACCGGTGATCCAGCCTTCGGCATCATCATTTTCGAGATCAAAACTGACCACCTGCCAATCATCCTCAGACAGTGAGACCCGGGTCCAGGGACCTTGCTCATAACCACTATCCTTAACGGAAAGCCGCATTTCTACCTCAGTATTGGTGCCTTTCACCACGAACATAATGGTTGAAGTTGTGGAGACACTGTAGGCGAAAGGATATCCGTATAATTCACGCACATACCAACCACCTTCCGTATCAGTCTTATCAATAATGGTCATTTTACCGGATTTGGTACCCCGGTAGGCGGCTTCATCAGACACCTCAAAAGTCGAAGCATCGGCTGCTGAAGTCGAACCAGACCAGTTCGGATCAAGAAAACTACCCACATCTGATTCAAAATCAGTAATGATTTGGGCAGCATCTTCCGGATGATTTGCACTAAAGGGGATCAATACTTTACCGGCATATACAGTATCGGTTACCGAAACGGTTCCACCTGGAGTTACAATATCGCTATAGGCCAGGGCAATGTGATGATCCTCCGGCAAATCTCCGGAAAGCATCACAATATTGGAATCGAGACTATCAATTGCCGTCGGCGTAGTGGCGGTTCCAGCACTTTCATCGAGAATGGTGAAGTGGGCAACATCTGCTTCAGCAAAGGGCAGATTGAACTGGGCATATATCTGCGGCATATTATCTACCAGTACCACATCTGCATAGGTGATCTCCGGAGGTGCTGGTATATCAAACGTAAATTCCACGGTATCACTGTAAGTCTTTCCTCCAACCGCATCCATTGCCATTACGGTGGCATAATAGGTTCCATTCATTGTCCAAGGTTCTTCTTCTTCAAGAGCAATATAAATGGATGTGTCTTGAGTGACCAAGGCTTCCTCCGGACCCTCGGGCCAGATCAAGACTTCATAGGTAACGGTATCCATATCCGGATCAATCGCTTCGGACCAGTTGGTAAATAGTGCCAGAACTTCTTCCGCATCGATCATTACCGTATCAATATTCGGATCATCCAGCGATGTGATGACCGTACCGTCCGCCGGATTCAGGATTGTGAATGGATCCGGTGCAGAATTAAAATCCTCCATATAACGAGGCATAACCTGAGGATCATAGTATTCTCCGACCACCCCAAAAAGAGTCAAAGGCCAGGTTTTCGGTGGGGTAGCACCATCCATATCGCCATCCTTATCTATCCGAAGGTTAAATTGGTTACTGTCTGCATCCATCAAAGTAATGGTAGCATCACTGCCTTCGGCCGGCCAGGAAAATTCACCGGCAACCGTATCAACATCCTCGATTTTGACCAACATACCTTGATAATCGCGACTATCCAGATCAGGTACTGTGATCAAGGTCGGCTCAACAGGATTGCCTTCACTCAGGACAATATAATTATCATCAACATAGCTGATCTGCTCAAGTCCATGGTATGCAGCCCGTTCACCAATCACCAGAATCTCATCACCTTCTTTGACAATCCCATCATTGATGAAATCCCAGTCATAAAGAGAAATGCCTGCGGTTTCATCTTGCATAAAAATAGGGGCCCCAATTGTGGTAGCGGTTACTACACCAGTACAAGCCACAGTATCTCCGACCGGAACAGCTCTGGCAGCAGCAATATCATCCGAAGGATAGACATCCAGATACTGATCATCCCAGGATAAACTATCAACCCATACAGTATCATTATGTGTAGCAGGGTAGGAGCCGGAAATATAAATATTTCCACTTTCAGATCCGGCGATACCAATAATTGAATATTCGGTCCATGTATCTTCAGAGATAATGGATTTTGATATTTGATCATTTCCTAATCCTTCAACGGACAATTCTACTGTACCGCCTTCCCATGCAGCTGTCTTAATATACATTACTAATTTATAAATGGAACCATAGGTTGCATTTACAGGACGTTTTACTCCCATACTCCATCCAGCGTCTTTAATCTGGAGGGCATTAAGTTCGCTATTTACGCTGACTGATTCCCATCCGTCAGGATCCCAGTTTGCAAGATCGGAATCATCTGCGAACCCTATGTGTAAATCATTAGTTACTGGATAGGCTGTACCCTCATCGGCCCCTGCATAGGCATAAAATAACTCAAGACGAGGATCGCCATCTATATCCATATCGACCTCGGAAATCTTCGGAACCACCAAATCTAAGTCTGTATCGGAGGGAGCTGCCAGATGCAGATCATTCGCTGCTACAAAGGTTACGTCTACTGAATCCGAGTTCACATCTTGACCTGTTCCCTGCCAATCGGCAAGATCCGCATAAGATGAATCCTGGTAATACACACAATTCTGATTAGAAACCAGATCATTACTATTAGATGATAAAACAGTTGAGGTAGAAACCAGACTTATCGCAGATGATTCGGTATTACCTGTATGATTGTTGATCACGATGTTGTTTTTCAAATCCATATTGACTGGACCAGTGGATGAGTTTCCGACACCATGACATGGATCAGCAGATGCATTGTCATTGACAACAAAGGTATTGTGATACACGCTGAAGTTTTGCGCATCATTACCGGACATATGTAAAAATCCGTAAACCGGAACGGTCTCATCAGAGGCCCCGGCATCCACCATATTATTAACCACACTGAATTCAGCACCAGCAGGATGGCTGGCAGTAACAACTCCACCAATCTTAGTTACGGACCCGGTTGTTTTCTCGACGGCTGCATGAATGACATTATTATGCACTTCAGCGGAAGGTCCCCAGGAAAGATAAATACCATAATTATATTCATAGGTGGTAGCACTTGGATAGAGATAAACTGTATTATTATTAAATACACAATCTCCGAAAATATAGGTCGATATTCCGCGGGCGCCAGTATGGATCTCATTGTCAACAACAATACCCTGGGTGTACAAATTAGTCCAATCGCCCCAGACAGCAACCCCATCGCGCCATACAGGCCGTTCAGGAGTACCGATCTGGCAATTCTCAACCGTAAAGCCTTTAATACCACCGACATCATTGGTTACTGCGCCATATTTGAAATTATCCGTTACATTATCAAGATTCTTAATAATCAGGTTCTTAAGAACAACGGTATCTGCATCGGTAGTATTGAGACCAAAAGGTACTCTGGTATCATTTGTTTCGGTGGTAACAGTAAGGTTACGACTATCGGTTCCATTATTACTTCCGTCAAAGGTCACATAACCTTTGTCGAAACCAATCATCTGAGCGCCATTCCCCATTGAAGCACCCGGGGTCACAATCAAACACACATCCCGTCCAGTAGCAGGTTTAACAACAACATTATTGTCAACAGACAGATCTGCCATAAAAGTGAAACTCGGTTCTCTTAATGTGTCGGCATCCAATATCAGGTTAACTGTTCCTGTTACTCCGTTTACATTGATTGAATCCACGGCAATATGCAATGAATCATAACCTAAATCATGACTACCTTTAGGAATATAATAGTCACCCGCGGCAAGGGGATTGTCGCCTTTCTGCAGAACAGGTCTTGGCTTGACCAATTCTTTGGCAGCCATTCTTTCTTCCCAGTCTTCATCGGGATCAGCTTTTGGATTAGCGTTCGGATAATTCGCTAAAACCAAAGCACAAAGACTGAGTACCGCTAACATAATAATTAACACTTTTCTCATACTTCATTCCTCCTCATGTTTTAATTTAATAAATGTGATAAATAAGCCGATCTATATTAGCTTTTGATTTTTTAGTTCTATTTAATGGTTTCCGATTCACTTTGTTAGAAATATTTTAATACATAAATAGTGATATAGCAAGGAAAATATCATATTTTTTTATTTTATGATTCTCTTTATATAAAGCCAGTATAATTTCACTTAATCAGCTGCTAAATTTTGCTGGAAATTGATGCCAACAAAATAATATTTTGATAATCCATAATTTCCATCTATATTTAATGTTAAATAGATAACTTAACTAACTAATTATTTGATTATTACACTAAAAATTAATCTTAAAATATAATGTGCCTTTGCGAAAACCTCCAAAAGCCACTCAAAAAAAGAAAAATTAATTGCATTTATTATATCATAAAGATAAGCTGATAAGTTAAACTAACTAACCAAGAGGAGTTAGTCTTGATGGCCAGATTGAGCAACTACAAATTTTTGATTCTAATATTTGGTTTGCTTTTTACCGCCCTTTACTTATTCGGTGGCTCTACAGGTAAAATTGCGGGGAAAGTCACGGATAAAACCACCGGCGAACCGCTAATCGGTGTCAATATTGTAGTCAAAGGAACCTCCATGGGAGGCGCCACAGATAAAAATGGTTATTTTGTTATTTTGAATCTGCGGCCGGGTGAATATACCCTCTCTGCCAGTTATATTGGTTATCAAACCGTTACGGTTGAGGATGTGTTGGTCAATACCGACCGCACCACACAGATTGATATTGAAATGAATCCGGCCGTACTGGATATGCAGCAAGAGGTCGTGGTGACCGCGGAACGGCCAATTGTCGAAAAGGACAAAACCTCCTCCTCTATTCACATGCAGGCGCAGGAGATCAATGAGCAGCCGGTGGAAGGGGTGCGGGATCTGCTGGAACTGACGCCAGGTGTCAACCGGAATGCCGATGGTACCATTAGTATTCGCGGTGGCGGCGGATACGATATCAATTATTCTATTAATGGTATCAGAGCCATGAATACCAACACTTCGGTCACTGCCTTTGGTGGATCGGGCATGTCAAAATCCGAAAACAGCTGGAAATATGAAATTAACCCCTTGGCCGTCTCGCAAATGGAAGTGGTCTCAGGTGGCTTTAATGCCGAATATGGTAATGCCCAGTCCGGGGTCGTTAAAGTAGTGACCAAAGAAGGGGGTTCCCGCTTTACCGGTGGCTTTCGCTATGAATACCGCCCCCCGGGGAAATACCATTACGGCGACTATCTCTACTCCCACCAGCAACCGGAATGGGAGCGCTGGGGAAATCCGGATAATATTGATAAATGGCTCGACAATTCTTCCTTTAGAACCGACAGCGCAGCCATCAATAATTATAATCTGTGGGTCATGAATCATACCCCCGGCGATGAAAAAATCATCCTCTTCCGCATTGATTCCACTACCGGTGAAATTGAATCCTATCAGCGGGATAACCGGGCCAATATCATGGGCGTCTATGACTACCGCCAGTTTGCAGCGCAGCGCTATCTATTCAGCCTGGGGGGCCCGCTGGGACCGAACGGGAATCGCACCTCTTTCTTTATTTCCGGCGAGTACAAAGAGAAGCCCACCCGCCTGCCAACCGTTGCCAAAACCCAGAAATTGAGCAATTATACGATTGTATTGACCTATAATCCGGCCTCCAAGCATAAATTCAGGTTCACCAATATGTATCGTTATTACGAAGGTGGCATGGGCTCTGGAGCCGAGGATATTCGCTGGGCCGGCCTGGGGGGCTGGAGCGGCGCCCGTAAAAAGTATACTCTGATCTATGATGCACTCCGGGAAGAAACCATTACCTCCCAGAACCTGGATTACCGGTATGTGATCAGTTCCAAATCCTTTCTCAAGGTCGCGGTGATTCATCAGTTTGAAGAGCTCTTCTCCCTGCAGCGTCCGGTACCGGGCATCGCCAAAGATGCCCAACTGGTGGCTCAGGGCAAGCGGGAAACCCGCCTGCTGGAAAACCGGGGGGATTGGTTCCTGAAATACCGCGATTACTACACCTGGTCAAGTCTCTACAATCAGGCCTCCTTAACTGATTACTGGGAGGGTAATATTCACTATTCCAGTCAGGTCAATGACCGCCATCAAATCAAACTGGGAGTAGAGGCTTCTGTCAAGGATCAGGATTTCAATGCCTCCTCCTCTCTGACGGTTTCATCTTTTATCTGGCGCACCGGTTTTGCCACCAATTACAAGGCCAGTACCAGGTATCTGGCTGCCTATGCTCAGGATAAAATTGAGTTTGGCGGTATGATCGCTAATCTGGGCTTGCGGTTGGATGCTTACAATTTTGGTGCACAGCTGCCTGAATATGAACATCACGTCTTTTACCCGGCTGAAAATGAGGGCTTTGAAGGGGGCATTGGCATCCCGGCCTGGGAAGACGCAAAAACCTTTGTCACCCTTTCACCCCGGGTGGGAATCTCTTTCCCCATTTCCGACAAAGCCGCTTTCCGGGTACAATACGGCCACTTCCGTTCCTTACCAATCGTAGCCCGGGCCCTGGACAATCAGACCAATCACGGCTGGGGTATTGTGGGCAATCCCAATCTGGAACCCAAACTCAGTATCAACTATGAAGTCGGCTTGCAATACAATCTCTGGGATACCCATCAGTTGGATATCGTCACTTACTACAATGATCTGAAGAATCAGACCAATTCTATCTATAAAGAAACCACGGCCGGATCCATCAAATACTCCGGTGACTACAAAGGAACTTACCGTACCTATACCAATAACAGTTACGGCAGTAGTCAGGGGGTGGAAATTTCCTTTGCCAACAAGCGGGTTGATCACTGGCGCTATCGCCTGGGGTATGCCCTTTCGCAGGTTAAATATGGTTATACCGGGTTATATATTGAACCGGAAGAACTGACCTTGCAATTAAAACAAAAATATACCTACTCTGCGGCTGAATTTACAGCCGGAGAGGATCGTACACACCGCTTCAACGGGTCTTTAACCTATCTGATTTATAAAGATCAGGGACCTCAGATTTTCGGGATCAAGCCCTTATCCAATATAACCCTCAGTGCCATCTATCGTGTGACCAGTGGTACCCCCTATTACTGGTCGCCGGACTATGTCCCTGAATCAGAGGTCAAAATTGAAAGAAACCGGCGCTATCCCCCGGAATCCAGTACTGACCTCAGGATCGAAAAAAAGTTCACTGTTTCCGGATTTGATATGACGGCCAGCGTCCGCATTAAGAACCTGTTTAACAATAAACAATTGACCCCGATATCTGATTCAGCGGAATTGGATCGTTGGATGAAAAAAAGTATCACCTATATGGATCCGGGCAACGAACCCAACCGGGACTACCGGCTCTACAATTATTTTCAGGCCTATAAGAATGTTCCCCGGGAAATTTACTTTAATATTGGCGTTAATTTCTAATTCGGGTTGATTAGCTTGAATCTTTACGGAGGCACAATGCATCGAAAAAAGTGGTCAGATAAAACTGTTCTCCTTTTATTCATTTTATTTCTGTTCACAGGAATAAAAGCACAAAATTATCCCCGTACCATTGAACTAACCAGGGGTCGGCTCTGGCACAGTTTTCATTTCACCCAGGAATGTGAGCCGCTGGCCGACTGGGAGCCCATGAATTACGGTCTGGACTGGCCCGGATATAATATTAAAGAACTGAGCAGTAATATCGGCGGCACTTATAATTATATGATCACCGGCGGATTCTTTATTTCGGCCCTGCGGACCATTGACCCGGATACAGTCCAGGGCTGGATGGACTTTTGTGCCAATGGTGACCGCAACACCAGCTGGGATAGTGGCAAACAGCCCTTTCTGGCGCTACGGCACGAAAAAAAATGGAAACATGGTGAGAATTACTACCTGGCCACCGATCCTCAGGAAGCTGAGGAGCTGATTATCTCCGAATGGGAAAAGGATCCGCAATATCCGGATTATGATAAAGAAAACAAGAAGTTCAACATTCACGCTACCCGCGAAGTTCGCCAATGGTCTGGTTCCCAGGCCGATCAGAACTATGTGATTGTGGAATACCGCATTAATTCGGTGCGCACGGAACTGCATGGACTGGACAGTGCTGTGGTGCTGTTTTCCTATGCCATCTCACCGACTGACCGGGGCTGGAATTATACCAATCCCAATTACCGTCCGGGGGCCCGCAACACCCAGAGTGTCTGGGAACCTGAAAAAGGGCTGGTCACCTTCTGGGCCGGTGATTTCCGGGAAACAGCTCAGGATGAAAGCTTTGATTATTATGAGTACTATCAAAGGAACACCGTGACCAATGAACTGGAAAAACGGTCTGAATTCATGGCACCGGGCAAAGTGGGTATTAAAATTCTGGAAGTCAGCCTGAATGGTGATCCGCTGGATTATGAATTTGTCTGGTCAGCAGCGCCGCATAGTTCGGATTATGAAGGCCCTTTTACCGGCGTTTCGGGCTTCGATAATAAATATGAAGCCATGCGTAATCCACTCAAATTACGGGAGGCTTTTACTGATCCCGATGATCCCAGAATGGGCAATAGCCGCTTATATGCCAATTTTTCGATCGGCCCTTTTAATTTGCGCGGGCGTGGCCGGGGTGAGCTGAAAGTGGTCGTAGCCGAATTCGTCGGAGGTGCCGATCTGAAGACCGCCCGCTCACTGACCCTGGCCCAGAAAGACTCGATCAGAGCCTTGGCTGACAGTGCGGTCAGCTATTTGAACGAACGGGTGGAATTTAATTATAATCATGACTATTGTGTGCCTATGGCACCACCCGGTCCAGAGTTCAGTGTCTCGCCTGACAGCAGCCGCGAAGGCCGGGTCGGTAATATCATCACCTTTTCGGATAGTGTTGAGTATGTGAACGATCCCCATCAGGGTTTTCCGGATGTGGCCGGTTACCGGATCTATCGCTCCGCCGAATTTCCCTTTGGTCCCTGGGAATTGATCGCTGACATTCCGGTTAAAAGCAATACCCACTGGTCCGACGATGAGCAGCAATATAAATTTTTAGATAAAAAAGTCGCACTGGGCTATGGTTACTATTACAGTATCACCAGTTATGACCAGGGACATGATCAGTGGGCCGAAGATCCCGGCGTGTCGGTTCCGCCTCTGGAATCTTCGGTCTTTGCCAACCGCTCCACCACACCCTTTTATACCACCCTGAGACCGCAATCCGGACAGGATGTGCTGGACAATGTCACTGTTGTTCCCAATCCCTTTTATGTCTCCTCGGGACTGCAGAGTGCTGCGGACGCCAAATTGATCCAGTTTGTGAATGTACCGGCAGAATGTACCATCCGGATCTTTACCCTGCGGGGTGATCTGGTTAAGACGATTCGCCATGATAATCCCAGCAGCGGGGTAGCCACCTGGAACCAGATCAGTGATAACAATCAGTACATCAAAAGTGGCATGTATTACTACCATCTTACCTCGGAATATGGCGGGACAAAGGGAAAATTTTGTATAATCAATTGATAAAAATGGAAGTCATAATGAAAATCTCGAAACTATCCCATATCTTTATTATTTGTATGTTCCTCACCTCCATCTCTGAAATCCGGGCGGCTGAAGATTTTAATACCACCGGATCCACTGGTTTTGTATTTCTGTCCCTCCCGGTCAGCGCCCGCTATGTTTCCATGGGTGAAACCGGGATCACCCTGGAAAACAGCAATGCCGACGGCCTTTTCATCAATCCGGCGCTGGGTGCCCGGGTCGACCGCACCAATAACTTGAGTCTGATCTATGGCAACTGGTATATGGATACCGGTCATCATGCCCTGGCCTTTTTGCGCAAATTTCCCCTCATCGGATCCTTTGGTCTGACGATCAACTATTTTGATTTCGGTTCGATTCAAAAAACCAGAACCATTACTTCTTCAGAATTGTCTACGCTGGGGCCCGAGGACAATAATATCTACAGAGACCTGGGTTCCTACTCCGCCTATGGACTCGCTACCGGCCTGGCCTATTCACGGTTTCTAACCACTAATTTCAGTTTCGGTGCCAATCTTAAATATGTGCGGGAAACCATTGATGAGTATTTTACCGATAATCTACTGGTGGATATCGGCTTTGTTTACAATACCGGGATCGGACCTTTACGGGTGGGTGCTTATCTGAACAATTTTGGTCTTGAAGCTGAATATGTGGATGAACAGTTCAAGATGCCGCAAAAATTGATCCTGGGGATTTCCGGGGAAGTTTTCGGCAGCCTGAAGGAGCCGACTTATCTCACCTTATTGACCGAAGCCATTCATCCCAATGATGCCGCGGAACGGGTTCATTTCGGTCTGGAAGCCCGCATTGCCGATTTGTTATTCTTGCGGGCCGGTTATAAATACGGTTATGAATTTGAGAATGTAACCGTTGGTCTGGGAGCCAAATTTGTCTACCACGCCATACCCTATAAATTTGATTTATCCTATATGAATCACACCTATCTCGAACATACCATCAGGTACACTTTATCAATGGGGATATAATCTATGTTGAAAATAATTCGATATGTTCTGTTAAATTTGCTGATTACAGCGGTTATTTTCGCCCAGGGAAAACCGATTGAGATCAAATTATTGGCTGGTAGTCAGCAGCAAAATAAAGCCAAGGTCGCCCGGGAAGCTTACGGCTGGAATACCGGCGCACAGCTGAACTATCTGTTAAGCGATAACTGGGCCACCAGCTTCCGTTTCTCTTTTGATTATATGCATTTAAAAGAAGACTCCGTGCTGCTGGAATGGAACTGGCCCTATTGGGAGCAGCGCTATATTGACTGGTTGCTGACCGGAGCCGATCAAACCGAGGTGGATTCCATTAACCGTGCCAAGGAATACTGGCGGCCCGACTCCAGCTATCACGGCGTCTTTAACCCCTATCAGTGGGTTCAGGAACTCAGTTTTTCCTTTGGATTACAATACCGGTATCACCTGACCGACCGCTTTATGCTGTATGCCCAGTCCGGAATTGGGTTTAATCTTTACGAAAGACGCCTGAAAATGGTCGAAAACTGGATGAAGGAATTCAACTGGCAATGGGATCTGCAAAAAGTGGCGGACAGTACCTATTCCGATGAAGAGATATGGAAATATCATACTTTTATGAAGCTGCATGACAAAAATCCGGATACCTATCGCACCGCATATAATGAAGATAGTACTCAAGTATCCCTGACCTATAAATATTACCGTGATGTAACCCATTTTGCACCCAGCAAACGGGGTACTCGGCTCTTTGTGACCCCCAATATCGGTTGCCGTTTCCGCTTGACGGAAACCCTGGACCTGGATCTAAGTTACCACGGGGTATGGTATCTCAAGGGAGGCGTCATCACCCAATTAGAAGATCTATTCCGGATCCGGGATAACAGTATCAAATGGTTTCCGTTTGAGACAAAAAGTATGCTCACCCTGGGCTTAACCGTCAGATATTAAATGTTGAGGTAGATGAACTATGAAGATAATTCGCAACAGGATTGGTTTTGTTTTAGCCCTCTTATTTATGTTTACTACCCGGATCTATGCCCAGAGCGGCTGGTATATCGCTGCTCATGGCGCTTTCAGCAAACCGATTGGCCAGTTGAGCAACTGGTTCAAATACGGACAAACCCTGTCCTTCAGTATGGGACAGCAAAATGAGAAAGACTGGTTTGTGGAAGGGATGCTGGAGTATTCAGCCTATACCCAGGAAAACCTTTCCGGCTATCCCAAAGGCAAATTAGAGCTATATTTAAAACATGTGGCCATCTGGGCGAACGGTAAATACCCCTTGCTCTCATTCGGAAATTTCACCCCCTATCTCAGCATTGCCGGGGGTCCGGTATACTGGGAAGGCCGGCGCGGTGAAATTGACGCCAATGAAGAACTGAGTATCCCGCACATTCCGGCCAAACTTTTACATGAATGGGATATGGGCGCGAAACTGGGTCTCGGATTTTTTATTAACTTTGGCCGGCTCAAATTAAGCGGAACCGCCAATTACAGATTAATAATCGGTAATCTCTACCCCACCATGCAGGAATACATCGAGCTGGACGGGGTAAACGGATTTCAATCCCTTAATTTCCGGACCGGCATATATTATCATTTTTAAAACCAAACGAGGATACTTATGAAGAAAGCAGTTTTATTTTTCTCAGTCATGCTCGCCTTTTTATTCAATCAGTCGCTCATTTCAGCCAAACCCTATGAAATCATCTGGAAAAACACAGACCTTTTTGAGAGCGGTGATTATGATCCCACCCGCGGGGTGGTCTGGAATCCGCATACCGATCATCTGTTGGTGGTAACCCGCTCCGATCCCTACCCCCGCATTGAAGTACTGGATCCGGCGACGGGTACGAAACTGGATGAACTGGATACTACCGGGCTGAGTACCATCCAGACCGAAGAAGGCATCGGACAGATCGATATTGATGACGAAGGTAATATTTATGTATGTAATCTGGGTTCCAAAACGCAGAACTGGAATTTCCGTGTCTGGCGCTATGATAACGAGCAAGCCACGCCCTACCTGGCGTTTGATGATATGCTTGATTCCGGCGACGATACCAATGAAAAGGAGTGGTATGGCGCCGCCTTTGAAGTGATTGGCTCCGGGACAAATACTTATCTGTATACCAGTGGCTGGCAAAATAAACAGATAGCTGTACTGAAACTGAATGACAGGAATATGTTTGTTGTGGATCACTTTATTGCTCTGCCAACGATCAATAGTGCCCGCCATGGTATTTCAGCGCTCACACCAGGCGGCAATCTCTGGATCAGTGGAGCCGGGACCACCGATCCGCCGGTCCGATTGATTTCCAATGAAGGTAATGTGCTGGCGGAAGTGCCCAGTGATACCATGATCGGTGGTGCGGCCAGTGAGGCAATGCATTGGCATATCGGCCCCTATAATCTGATCACAGCTATTAACGCCAATAGTATCGCCCACACGATCATTACGATCCAGTATAGCATGGATGCTTTGGGAACGGTTAATTTTGATTATTTTGGTCCCCTGTCCGATAGCCTGGCTACCGGGAATATCAATGCCACGGCCGTGATGTGCTATGATACCACCCGTAACTGGCTCTACTGCCTGGATGGCAATAATTTCTTAGCCGCCCTTGATCTTAATAATCTGGCGCAGGTGACCACGCCCCGGGATACCGGATTGTTTGCCATTCAGTTGGATGGTAAGCGCCGGGAATATACCCATTATGAGAAATTAGCGACGGAAGGTGACCGCACCCTCTACTTCACCTGGTCCGATGATATTGTCTATACGGCCCTGAGTGGTAACACCCTCTATGCCCCCTATCAGGAACGGGGGCTTTATCTTGCCTTTAATACTGATCCTGATGGCAGCAATGGCACCAGCTCACCTCCCGATGGTTCTTCCGGGATTCAGGAATTACCATTTAAGGCCGATGTTGTGGTCAAAATGGATTCCGATGATTGGACTAATTTGCAGGAGGATCCTGTTAGTGATAAATGGACCACGGGTATGGTCTATCAGTGGAATGGCTCTGCTTGGTCGGAAAGCACGATTGAAGGTCTGGATATCAATTACGGGGCCATGGGCATTATCGGGGACGGCAATGACAGTCTGATCACCGAAGTGGGTGTGGCCCGCAGTCCCCAGGGCATGGGGGCCAATGTCAGTCAAATGCAGGTTAAGGTCTACCTGGCGGAAACCGCTTCTGACGGGAATGTCCTGGCAGCCTTTCCCAATAACAATGAAACCGGTAACGGGGTTTCCTTTAGCAGTTATTATGAATTTAGCGATCTGGATCATGGTGTCTATCCGGCCTATGATGTCAATACGGTCGGTGCAGGTACCGGGCTTGTATCCGAGCAACCGGTTGCAGAACAATACCAGCTGGCGCAGAATTATCCCAATCCCTTTAATCCGGTGACCACGATCGCATACACCCTCTCGCGACCGGGATGGGTGGAACTTGCAATCTTTGATCTCCAGGGACGGCAGCTCCAAAAATTGGTTGACGCTACTCAGCCAGCCGGCCGGCAGAGCATAATTTTTAATGGTAATCGTCTCTGCAGCGGGGTATATTTTTACCGGTTGAAAATCAATGGACAAACCAGAGGCATTCGCAAGATGGCCTTGGTCAAATAAGAATCGGAGGATAAAAATGAAACGGTTAATCATAATTTTCAACATCATTATCATACTTAGCAGCCTGCTGGGCGCTTATGCCTTGAACTGGGCCAATTATGAGTATATCAATCCGGGTTCTGATGTGACCCGCAGCTTAGCTTATAGCCCTATTACGGATCATCTCTATCTGGCCACGCGGTTCAATAATAAAGCTCGCATCATAATTCTCAATCCGGAAGATGGGACCACGTTAGGCATGCTGGATACCACTGCAAACGGTTTCCAGGGCGGGACCTATCGCCTCAACCAGGTCGCCGTCTCGGATGACGGCACTGTCTATGCTTGTAACCTGAGTGTCCCCAATATAAATGCTGCCGATCAGTTCAAAATTTACCGCTACACTGATGAAAGTGTGGCACCCGAACTGATCTTCGAAGATGCTATGGACGGTAATCGCTACGGTGATTCCTTTGCTGCGATCGGCTCCGGTGACAATACCTATTTATACGCCAGTGGATTTGATAGCGATAAGTTAGCTGTTTTTAAATCTACAAATAGAGTTACTCAAGTTGAAGATATCATTACACTTCCATCAATTAATTCTGCACGCCATAGTATCTCTCCGACAGAACCAAGTGGTAATCTTTGGATTAGTGGAGCAGGAACATCAGATCCTCCTGTTCGATTAATTGATAATACCGGAAATATTCTTGTAGAGGTTCCAACTGATACAATGATAGGAGCTGCTGCCGGTGCGGCACATCCATGGAAATTAGGTCCATATAATCTTATATCAGCAATCCACACTAATGCACAAGCTCACACAATTCTCACAATACAATATAATGTTGATGAATTAGGAACATATTATCTTGATTATTTTGGGAATAGATCCGATTCCCTGGCTACTGGAAATATAAATGCAACGTCAGTAATTAATTATGATTCTACACGCCATTCTTTATATGTATTAGACGGAACAAATTTTGTGTCATCATTCAACTTAGACAGTCTAGTACAAGTATCAACCCCCCGGGATACCGGACTGCTTGCCATTCAGTTGGATGGTAAGCGCCGGGAATACACCCATTATGAGAAATTAGCGACGGAAGGTGACCGCACCCTCTACTTCACCTGGTCCGATGATATTGTCTATACGGCCCTGAGTGGTAACACCCTCTATGCCCCCTATCAGGAACGGGGGCTTTATCTTGCCTTTAATACTGATCCTGATGGCAGCAATGGCACCAGCTCACCTCCCGATGGTTCTTCCGGGATTCAGGAATTACCATTTAAGGCCGATGTTGTGGTCAAAATGGATTCCGATGATTGGACTAATTTGCAGGAGGATCCTGTTAGTGATAAATGGACCACGGGTATGGTCTATCAGTGGAATGGCTCGGCCTGGTCAGAAAGCACGATCGAAGGACTGGATATTAATTACGGGGCCATGGGCATCATCGGGGATGGTAATGGCAGTCTGATTACCGAAGTGGGTGTCGCCCGCAGTCCCCAGGGCATGGGTAACACCGTCAGTCAAATGCAGGTCAAGGTCTACCTGGCGGAAACTGCTTCTGACGGGAATGTATTGGCTGCTTTTCCCAATAACAATGAAACCGGTAACGGTGTTTCCTTTAGCAGCTATTATGAATTTAGCGATCTGGGTCATGGTGTCTATCCGGCCTATGATGTGCATACGGTCGGTACGGGTACCGGGCTTGTATCCGAGCAACCGGTTGCAGAACAATATCAGCTGGCGCAGAATTATCCCAATCCCTTTAATCCGGTCACCACGATCGCATACACCCTCTCGCAACCGGGATGGGTGGAGCTGGCAATCTTTGATCTTCAGGGACGGCTGGTAACCAGAATCGTGCAATCCCGGCAACAAAAAGGTCATTATAAACAGCGCTTTAATGCCCGGGAACAGGCCAGCGGTGTTTATTTTTACCGGCTGATGGTTGATGGAAAGATAATGACCATTAAAAAAATGGCTTATTTGAAATAAACAAAAATAATATAAATTGAGGGTTTAATGCACCGTTTCCTGTCTGTATTACTGACAACATTATTACTATGTTCAACGCTCACCAGTTCTGTGTCGGAATTGCGGGGAACCTGGGTCGCCTGGGCCGGTACCAATGTGCCCTCTACCGATCAGATTGTAACCATTATGGAAAAACTGGCCGAAGCCAATTTCAATATGGTCTATGTCGATGTCTGGCGCTATGGTTATCCTTATTTCATCAGCGATGTTTTTAATAAATACGCCCGTTACTACACGGATCCCTCTATCCATAACTTTCAGCAACCTGAACGAGATGTTTTAGCGGAAATGATCGTGGAAGCCCACCGGGTTGGTATGCAGGTTGAGGCCTGGTTTGAAGCCGGATTCAATGGTGCCGGCAACACCAGTAGTCCGCTCTATCAGATGAAGCCGGAATGGTTTGCCAAAAAGAAAGATGGCAGTACAGCCTATTATGGACAAGCCGGCCCCGCCATGATCCACTGTCATCCCGAAGTGCAGCAATTCCTGATCGATCTGGCGCAGGAAGTGGTTCAAAAATATGATGTGGATGGTATTCAAATGGACCGCATTCGCTATCCTTCCCGGGATTGTGGTTATGACACCCTCACCGTCAATCTGTACAAACAGGAGCATGGCGGCAGCGCACCACCAGATGATATCAATGATCCGGAGTGGGTGCAATGGCGGGCCGACAAGTTAACCGAATTTATCGGCCGGTTTTATGATTCCTTAAAGGCCACCAATCCGGATGTGATTATCTCCAATGCCACCATCCCCTGGGGGCCCATGGATTTCTGCCAGAACTGGTCAGCCTGGGCCAACCAGGGCTATCTGGATATCGTGATTCCCATGCTCTATTACAACACCAATAGCTATTTCACCTACCAGTTGGAAAACAACAGCGAATTGGTGCAGGTCAATGATTTTGAGAGCATCTATCCCGGCGTGACCACCGATGCCAATGGCAACTATACTGATCCGGCGCAGTTAGAGGCGATGATCTACACCACCCGGGATAAAGGTCTGCATGGCAATGTGCACTGGTATCATGCCAACCTGATCTGGCATTCCAATGATTATTTAACCCACCTAAAACAGACGGTTTATGCCCAGCCGGCCGCGATTCCCTACCGACCGGCAGACTGGCGGCAACCCGCTATAATTATTGACGATACCTCTGCGAATGTCGTCAAAACCAATGGCTGGAACGCCTATAGTGGCAGTATTCCACTTTATAACGGTCGATGCCTGTATACTGATGCGGGCAATTCCGGTACCTGTACCTATTATTTTAATATTGAAAAAGCCGGTTGGTATGAACTATACGTCTTTATCAACACCCAGGTCAATGCCAGCACCAATAGCAAATATACTGTCATTGCAGGCGGGACAAATCAGGATTACTGGGTTGATCAGACCATCCGGGGGAATGCGGGTCGCTGGGCAAAGTTAACCGACCTGTGGCTGGAAGCAGAGCAAAATCAAAAGGTGTTAACGCTGACAGCTAACAGCGGGGATGGCAATTTTGTATTTGCGGACGCGGCAATGCTGTTAAATACCAATCGACCACCCCAATATATTACTACCTTGGATGAGTCTGATAATGAATTTCTGAATGGAGTCGGTGCAAATCAGTTCGAACTGGACCAAAATTATCCGAATCCATTCAACGCGACCACCTTCATCCGCTTCCGGATAGCTAAAAAACAGCATTATCAGCTGGCTATCTTTGATACCAAAGGCAAACTGGTTAAAACCTTGTTTAATCAGGACATGGCTCCGGGGCATTACCATCTCCCGGTTGATATGAATGACGTTGCCAGCGGGGTCTATTTTTATACTCTTTCCTCTCCTGCCCGGCAGTTGAGCCAAAAGATGGTACTGATCAAATAATGCCTGCCTGCCGTGCAGGAAAATTCCAGAATACTCGCTATAAAAGATTAGCCTATTCGAGCAGGGGCATTTTGCGGACCTGAGTATAATTATCTGTTTGTAACCGGTAAAAGTATATACCGCTCGGCAACTGCCTGCCATTAAAGCTGAAGACGTGGTCACCAGCCGGCAGATAGCCGGTCTGGATGATCGCAACTTTTTGTCCCATTAAATTATAAACACTAAGATCCATGTTTGTGGATTTTGGCAGACATAAACTAATCCGGGTGACGGGATTAAAGGGATTCGGATAGTTCTGCGCGAGTGTAAAGAATTGTGGTGCTCCGTTACCTATGTTTGATTCCAGCAGGAGCTGTTAGTAATTCAACCATTTCTGCTTCTAATTTATCCGCGAATAAGGGTGCCCCCAACTGGGTGGTGGTCATTATGGTTGTTAAGGGCGTAATGCAAAATATTTTGGCTTCAGGTTGAAAAGAGCGCAGTGAATCCAGCAACTTTTCATACTGATAAAGTTTATCCGACAGTGGCTTATTATCCCGCATCCAGTCATTGAATCCCAGGGCAATCGTGATATAATCAACATGTTTATCCTTGAATAGCAAGGCCATCGGCCAACCAGTGCGTGCTCCGGCCACTGCCAGATTATACAAATTCCAGCCCCCGGACCGGTCCAGCACAAAAGGATAGGTTAAAAAAGAAGCGGACTGATGTCTGGTGCCATGGGTGATCGAATTGCCAATGGCCGCATAAACCGGCTTGTCAATCGGATCAATCTCATCGAGCTGATAACCCTCTTTCAGACTCAGCCCCGTTAAATCTACTGCATACAGGCTGGGTAGAACCACTTCATAAGAAACTGAGGTACCACTATCAGGTGCATAGATGGTAAAACTAAGCTGCTCCTCAATGGCGATCTGGACACTCTCCGCATAGATGGCAAATCCGTTTTGCAGACTCATTGTCCCGCCCTCTTCCCGTACCTCAAAGATTAAGTCGATATAGAGACTGGCGGTTCTAAATCGAATCCGGACTCCGGTTTGCGTATAGGCATAGGGCTATGAAGTGGCTGAGATCCCGGATTCAGGTTGAGTGAGCACATTGTCTGTATGGCGATTGAATACCACTTTGGAGGAGCATACTTCGGTAAACCAGGCACCCACGTACTGGATATCAGGATGGTCTAACGGGACCGATACATCACCATCAAGATTGCTGAATAGTAAAGCGATCCAAATCAGGGTAGATATGCGTTTTAGCATCCTTCTCTCCCTTGTTCACAGAATCGAGTAGGAGGGCTCACGCCCTCCGACCTCTCACACCACCGTACGTCCCGCAAAGGCGGGATACAGCGCTTCATATGCGAGGCCCAGGAATTCCACCACGGGCCTCTGCCATTGGCGCCACAGGATTGCCCGGAGCCTTCTCCGTATCCATTCAGCCAGTTCCTCAAAGACACGTTTCACCTCTGCAAGCCGGAAGTAATGTATCCAGCCCAGCAGCGGTCCTCTGATTTCCGCTATGAATTTCTGCAAGTACTGGACTTTGAGTCTATTAGTCCTCTCATCCGAGATGACGGCCTCCTATGTCCCGACAAGTCGGGATTCTCAGGCCCGTGCTTTGCCTGCCGCTTCCTTCAGATTCCACCTCACCATGGACACCCTTGCTGTTCAGCTAACCGTTCCCCTTGCCGGGCCGGTAGAGGACTTCCGATTACATTGTCGATAAGTCACCTTCAACTGATTGCGCCCTGCCGGGCGCACTAAAAAAAGCCCGTTATCTATAAGAATAACGGGCTTTTCGAAACCATTGGTTACTTCTGATTACTTTTTACCGTCTTTTTTTAAACATATTTCGTCGACGTAACCGCTTAATGGCATTGGCTTTTTTCATTTTTCGTTCTGCACTCGGTTTAACATAATAGGTATTTTTTTTATAATCCTTCATAATACCTGCTTTTTCAAATTTCTTTTTAAACCGTCTCAGAGCACGATCAATCGATTCACCTCTGCGAACATTCACCTCTACCATGTAATAGAACTCACCTCACTTTCAAATTAACCTAAATAGGATCTTAGGCGTTCACTTCTGGTTTTGTGACGTAGCCGGTTTATGGCCTTTTCTTTAATCTGCCGGACGCGTTCCCGTGTCAAGTTAAACTCATCGCCGATCTCGTTCAGGGTTAAAGAGTATTCACGGTCGATCCCAAAGTACATCTGGATGACCTGTCGTTCCCGGTCTTTCAGGGTATTCAGGCTTTCGCGGATCTCCTGTTTCAGGGATGAACCCATCAGATCCTGATCGGGAGTATCCTGATTTTCATCCCCGATGACATCGATAAGTGCATTTTTCTCACCATCCTGAAAGGGCTGATCCAGGGATTGATGGCGACGGGAAATGCGGATAGCATTGGAGACATCCTCCGCATTCATTTCCAGACTGTTGGCAATTTCATCTTGCTGGGGCGTTCTCTCGTTGGTCTTTTCCAGATCTTCGGCTTTTTTAGTTATTTTGCTGATGGTACCGACCCGGTTCAAGGGCAATCGCACAATGCGGGAATGTTCCGCCAGGGCCTGTAAAATCGACTGTCTGATCCACCAGACCGCGTAGGAAATAAATTTAAAGCCCCGGGTTTCATCAAAGCGATGGGCGGCTTTTATCAAGCCCAGATTACCTTCATTAATCAAATCTGTCAAAGGTAAGCCTTGACCCTGATAATCCTTGGCGACACTGACTACAAAGCGCAAGTTGGACTCGGTTAATTTCTGGAGAGCAGCCCGATCCCCTTGCCGGACCCGCTGCGCCATCTCCACCTCTTCATCCGGTGAGAGTGGCTCATATTTACTGATTTCCTCCAAGTATTTACCCAGCGCCCGATTGGCGTCTGATTTGGTTTTTTTAGCCTTTTTTCCCATTTATATAAAACCCCATTTTTTTTATATTAATGAATCAAACAAAAAAACCAAAATGGTTATCTAATCGTTTTTTTAAAGTTCCAGTTTGATCCGATCTGTTCGATAAAAAAAAATTTATCAGGTTACAAACATCCTATAATTTTAAATCGAATATTTTTTTAAAGCAACAAAATTTATCGTACTTTAATTTGAATCCGGTTCTTAAATAAAATTTATAGCCCAAAGTTCCCCTTGCTGTGCGATTTTTTTGCTGCACTCCGGTTGCATTTTTCCCTAAAACACGGATTATATCCAGGTCTGATACATCTTTACTAATTCATTCACCTTTTTCAGATAGTGTTTGGTCTCGTCATAGGGCAGATCACGGGCTAATTTTTGATATACCCACCGGGGATTATTAGCGTTAACCGTCTTAGAGGTGCTTCCCAACTTTGTGTTACCGGTAATGGCGCGGGCCACATTGCCCGGTCCGGTGTTATAGGCACAGATGGTACAGTACCAGGCTTTTTCATCATTGATTATATTTTTAAAATAAACATAACGGATTTTGGCTAAATAGGCACAGCCCAATTCGATATTATTGTTGGGCACATACAGATAGTCGGCCTTGAGAAGGCGATCCCGCTTATAAACATAATTATAGGCGTCCCGCGCCCCTGATCGGGGAACCAATTGCATTAATCCGAAAGCCGGGATATAGGATTTGGCCCGGGGATTAAAATAGGATTCGGTATGCATAACCGCAAAGGCCACGCTGGGATCGATTTTAAAGCGTTTGGCCTGCCTAAGGACTTCGGCACGGAATTCTTTGGCCCTAATCTCAATATGGTTGGGTACCAGGCTGACCTTGACCGAATATTTGACGCGGCTTTTACCATCCCGGGCTTTATATTTTTTCTGCTTGATCTCTTTTTTCTGGACAACCTCTTTGGTATAGGTTTCCGCATTAGCGCGGGTTACTTTTGCGCCCCCACCGGTTTTCAGCTGATCCTTTAACAAGGGCTTATCACCGGCCGATTTTTTCTCGGTCAGATTTTTTAATTTTTTCTGGATTCTGGTTTTGGCCTTTTGCTCGGCCTCGGGATTGTCAGCCTCCTGAATGACTTCCACTTCCACAACGCCCTCTTTGAAGTCCACACTGCCCCGGGCGTTCAGGTCCTGATCATAATCGACCATTTCTTCTTTGGTATCATGCCGGAATTCTTCCCATTTCTTTTTGATGGCCGCTTCCATGGCTTCCATTTCCGCCTTGATTTGTTTTTCATAAGCCTCGTATTCACGACTGATTTCCTCCTGGTAATAGCGGAAATCATCGGCCACCTGTTGCATATAGGCCTGATCCTCAGCTTGAATTGCTTCCAATGCCTTGCGCTGTTCTTCCATGATTTCTTCGACGGTTTTTTGCTTCTGTTGAGCAATTGGAAACACCATAGTGATCAACAATAGGATTAGCAATAGATTCATTTTACGCATATTCACACCTCTGTATATAAAATAATAACTTTTTTAAATTTGTCAACTATGCCCGCTTTTTATTCCAAACCAAGGCTCAATATATTAGTAAGGCAGATAATAGATAAAGCGCAGCGCCCGGTCCATATTGGTTTTAGCTTCAAACAGATGGGTCAGGGCAAATTCGATGCTGGTCTCGGCGGTCAGGGCCACCCGGAAGCCGGCATTGATCGTGCCGGACCGGAAAATATCGTCGGCTTCCAGGATCAACACAGCCTGGCTCAGAATCTGCTGTTCATAGGCAAAAAACATATAAAGATTATCCAGCTGCAAGTCCTTGAGCACATGGGTAGTGCCCAGACCTAGGTAGGTTTTCCCCTCACCGACAATCCATTTAAATCCATTAAAGACCGTTTTATTGAAAACTGTAAACAATCCACGGGGCGCACCCCAGGTTTCCTGGGCCACCCCCAGGGAATCGTCCCAGGTTTTTTTCAGGCGAGTATTGCCATAGCCCAGCGCCGCGGACGGATACCAGCTGCCTTCGTTCCAGAAGCGGAATTTGGTATAGAACTGGGGAATTTCAACCCCCATCTCAGCATTACCAAGCACCTCGTTGAAGGTTAGGGCGGTACCCACTTCCCAGCGGTTCCAGAAACCAATGGCCGAGCTCATCACCAGATTTCCCATTACATTGGTGCGGAAATCCAGACTGACGTGCCGGCGGTCCAGAGTATAGGGTGTCGGCACACTCAGTAAGGAGGTGATCCGCATCGGAAATTCGGTCATTACGGCAATGTTTTCGGTGGACTTCACTCCTTTGATATAGGGCGAACCAACGACCCGCTTGGCAGCTATATAGCGTTTTTTCCAGTAATCAGTATCGTAGCGGGAGTACTTGACACCGTCATTCGAACTGGCATGCAGCATGCGGTGGTCATCGATATACAACCCTACATGGCTGACCCCGCTGCCAAAGGTATTAAAAAACAGCAAATCGCCTTTTTTTACATTATCCAGGGATATGGTCTTTCCGATTGTATACTGCTCCTTACTGGTGCGCGGAAGTAAAATCCCCTGCTCCTTATAGACTTGGCTGGTTAACCCGGAACAGTCAACTCCGCTGGTGGACATACCGCCCCAAGCATAGGGTGAGCCAATATATTTCTGAGTGGTTTGATTGAATTGACTTTCATCCAGACGGGAATAGGTCCCGGCCATGCGCAGGGATGAACACTGCATTATAAATAAAGAAATGAAAAAGCAACTGCCCCATAATGATTTCCGGAAAATCATTACTCCCCCTTTTGGTAATTTAATTTTACATATCCATTGTCACCTGAATGCAGACACAAAAATTGCCTTCTTTATCAATACCAACACTTCTTTTACTGACCGAGATATTGTTTAATTTATTTCGGGCGACTGTTTTGGAGATTCTATCGCCTTCACTATAGCTATCGTCCTCTTCATCATCAGTGTAACTGGACAGCAGGGACTCTACTTGACTTTCGAGCTGTTGCGACAGATCAGATAGGGCGCGCAGGCTGGCAATCAGGTCAGCCAAATAAAGATTCGGCAGCGCAGCCCGTCCGTGACCGATCAACTCACCCTCAGTAAATGGTTGATCCTGGAACCATGGTGGCAGGGTATCATTTCCAAACCACTCCCTGAATTGAGGATCAATTTCTATGTCCGGGGCAATACTTTTGGCGACGTAAATATTGTCCGTATCAATATTTTGCCCGGTTTGCAGGAACCCTTCGGATCGATATTCGCCGCCAATTTGCGTGTCAATATAATATTCCAATTCAAAATCTCCGGGCAGAAATTTATCCTGGTAATAGCATTCTTTAGAATAGGCTTTGACCACGCCCGTATTGGGTGTTACAACTGCTTTATCCGGGCTTGATTTTACCAGAACATAGAGGTGCCCATCTTGCTTCTGCCAGCGTTCAGCAATTGCAATACCCTCCCTGGTCCCCGGAATATTTTTAACCATGACTTTTAACACTTCTTCGTATCTGGAGGTGTTATCAATCGCATCATATTTTTTTAAAATGGATGATATTTCACATTGGCTGAATAGGGCTAGATTCAGGACTGCCCGGTAGAGACAAACTTGCTCTTTTTCAGTGGCATTGCCATTCAAATCCGAAATACCGATACCATATTGATGTTCTTTATCATATTCATATGCTGCATTCAAATACCAGGGTGGAATTACTCTGTTTTCCTGGCCACTTCCCTTCATGAAGAGGGTAAATCCAATTAACAAAATGAGAATTGTTTTTTTTAACATATCAAATGACTCCTGATGATCTAATTAAAATATTACCGTTGTAAATTGCCATAAAATAATGATCGGCAGCGCTCCTATTTTTCAAATAATAAGCACCTGATAATCGAAATATATGCCATTCTAAATGGTAATGATAGATTTTATTTAAGCGCTTGTTCTAATCCACTGAGAATATCATCCAGGACCAACTTTGAACAATTTTCCCGCGCCAGTTGATGGGCCTTCGGATAATCATTACCGGCGCCCTTGATGCCCTCCTGAACACTGGCACCGACAATCCGTCCCGATTCCAGATCCAACACTTTCACATCCGCACTGGCATTGGCAAAATACAGAACACCACTGCTGACATCACCGGATGCGGAATAAAGGGTCCCGATAATAGCATAATCGACCACTTCCTGAAGTTCGTCAACCAGCGAGCGATCATCACCATACTGGATGGCCATTTCAATATTATCCAGAGAAATATCCGGGGGCAGACGGCGCGCATCAATCACCGTGTAACGGTTCCGGATCAGTTGGCGGATTAAAGCCGGGGTGACCATCTGATTGGGGGTCAGTTCACCGTCGATTTCTTCCAGAATATGAACAAACATCTTAACTGAAGCAGCCACATCGATCTGGAAATTGAATTGACAATGGGTTTGTTCCAAGCGCTTGAACAAATTGGGCACTTCAGCCCGAAAGGGCTCGAGCTCGGCAAAATCGATTCTGGCGGTGATGATTCCTGTTTCTGCCTGGGCACTATTAATCCGGTTGACATAGCAGCTAAACCGACCCTGGGCATCTGTTACCATATTTTCAGTCAAATCACCGGTGGCATTCATAAATTCTGCTGTGACTGGTAAATTTTTCACGGGATAACTTACTGTTTCCCGGCGATAGCTGACCTCGCCAATCAGGGGGTCGGGCAGTCCCCGGTTACGTTCACCCTGCTGACCATTACCGCTAACAGTTTTGAAATAAACCTGTCCCAACAATCGGGACAGCTCGTTTTCCAAACGAACCTGGAGCATCTCGGAGCGACCATTCTGCTCCAGATCAGCCTCGATCCGCTCCTTGATATTGGCTTGGACAATAAACAATTCTCCCAACGCTTTACTGTAATTAGACAACGCGGTATACAGATCATCACGCTGCAGGGCTTGCTGAGCATAGCCATGATAATCCCGGGCCATCTTGACTACCTGCCTGGCACTTTCCCGAAATTGCCGCTCCAGTTCTGCCCGGGATAAGACTGCATAGGAATAGTATGCCTGCTGGCGTTTATCATGATACCGTTCCAAGATCTTGATGCCTTTGACCGTGCTCTTGGCATATTGGGTGGTAAAACTGGAGAAACGGGCATTGACCGTGAGCTTTCCCCCTTTTTGTTCCTCGGCATAATAATCTTCCAGCTGACTGGTCACCGCCGTACTGATCTCATGAATAATCTGGCTGATCGCCTGCTTATCGGCTTGGGCCTGATCCTGCTGGGGATTGCCAGTATCGGAAGCGTAGCCAACTCCCTGCAGTAGATCGCGGTGGTCAGGTAACTTTTCAATCCATTCCGGCCGCTTATCTGATAATAACTGTGAAAATAAAATTCCAGTACAAATGATGGTTACCAATATGACTCTGTTCATTCTCACAATGTTGATCCTCCCGGAAATGGTTTTATTATTTTAAACGCTAGAGATAATCCTCCCCTAGCAGTCATCACAGATCTGAATTATCTTAACAGAACCATCTTGCTTGTCTTATGATGCTGACCGGCTTGCAGCGTATAGAAATAAATGCCACTGGCAACCGACACACCGGCCTGATCAGTACCATCCCAGATCATTTCATAATACCCGGGATCTTTAATTTCATGAGCTATCAGTGTCTTTATTTGTTGCCCTAAACAGTTATAAACCACCAGGCGAACCCGCTCCCGGGAGGGCAGCGCAAACTGAATATGGGTTACCGGATTGAACGGATTGGGATAGTTTTGCGCCAGGCGGAATTCTTGTGGTGTGATCCCGATGCCCAGATCATTGGCCTGACAAAAGGACTTCGTACCAGCGATCAGACGAAAATGCCGCGCAGCCCCACTACCGGAAATTGCTATTTCTTCACCGGGTTGCAGCATGCGGCCGGTTCTTTTGGCTTTATCCAGCAGCAGTAAACCAAAATTGGGCGGCAGGGATTGTTCCACAGCAAAGCACAACTTGACCTCACTGGCGATATTGCGCTTTGCCAGGGTAAAGTCATAGTAATGACCGGTTGTACTCAGAGCTCTGAAATCACCACTGTATTTCCCCGGAACAGTCTGCCAATCCGAGTGATCAAGATATACATTCACATATTGATCGTCGATAGCCGGCGGGTCCATCCGGTCCAGAATATCCCATTGATCAGCAGCGGCCCGACGGACACCCACCAGTGTATTTTGGTCACAATAATCACTGGCCTGAGCCTCAATCCGGATCTGCCACTCCCCTTCTGCTAAGCGGGGTGGTATTTTCTTACTGACGGATTGATTTGCTTCGCGTGGTGGAAAGCGGAGAATATTACCACCTGAGGGAGTATAGATAAAATAGCCTTTGAATTTTTCAGCCTTATCCGCCACAACCCAGCTCTTGGTTTCCGAATCATACTCATAGGCGACCAATCCCTGGACCACATTCGGACTGGCAGCATAGACACTATCCCAGGCTATGGAAAAATAAAAGGGGGTCCCGACCTGGTTCCAGCCCTCATCCAGGGACATGATAAAGTTTTCATTGGTTTTCACCGATATGCTGGTATCGATATTGATCACTTCGATTTCCTTGGTGATCAACCAGTAGGCTTTGCCCGGATCAAAGGCAAAATTGGGATTATCTGGTAATTCCACATAAGCGCCATTGATCCAGCGGAAAAGTCGGTATTGATTGATATCATATTCGCCCAGAATAGTGGTTAATAAATCACCGGCCCCGGGTTTCAAGAGTTCCGAAGGAATCGAGAACATTTCATATTTTTGGGATTGGGTGGATTTAGAAGGCAGAGCCGGAACTTTGATACGGGCCACAGCCGGCACTTGCGGCGCAGTCGCAGGTAAATACTGGGTATTGGCGCCGTCAAAGGCTTTTATGTAATATTCCACGCCCCGCCGGGTTACAAAGGCCTTGGGAATTTCGCCGGAATATTGATTGCCAGCCAGGGCCATATCCGTGGAGTCAAATAGCGCTTTGCCGCCCTGCCGGTAGAAAAGACGCGCCCCGGCGACCTGATTGTTATCACTGATGGTCGTGCTAATCGGAATGGCGTTATCTTCTTCGATACCCACATTTTCCACATCCTCGGTATTGAAACTGATCTCCGGCGGAATATTATCAAAGCCGGTTCCTGTGACTTTTACCGTGTCGGGATGGTCATTATTAATGATGATGATTTCACCAGCATAGTCAATCGGTTCAACCGGGGCAAAAGTCACCTTAAAGTTCTTGCTCCCGGAGGGCAGAATATCATAACTCGCCGGGGTTATGGTGAGTACCGAATCAATTTCAGCGGTTTTCTTAAACTCGGATATTTTCAGGGTATCGGTTCCGGCATTTTCAATGGTCATGGTCAGGTCACTGGCGGAAAGTACGGCAACCTCCCCGAAGTTCAGATTAGAGGTCAATACAAAAATTTCCGGAAAAACACTGGAGCCATAGAGCTGCACATAATAATTGGGTATATCCGGATCATCATTGACGATTTTGAGACGGCCTTCATATATTATATTCTGGGTCGGATTGAAGGTAACCTGTAACTGATGAAAATTATTTGGCGCTATAGACAGATTGCTGGTAAAATCGGTGGTAAACCCATTATTATCACTGGTGATATTGGTGATATTCAGGTCTGCAGTGCCGCCATTGCGGATCGTCAGGGATTTATTTAGCGGTGCATCTGTGAGCGGTATATTGCCGAAATCCAATCGCCGGGATGAAACCAGAATATCAGGGACGGGTGTGGCGGATCCGATTCCCAGAACATGAACTATTTTGGGAGAATGAGGAGTATCATTACTGTGAATTGCCAGGGTGTCATCATAAATATCTGCTATACCGGGATTGAAATTAACGCTGATATCGGCCGTATCGCCCGGGCTGACCGTTTTATTGGCAGATGACAGATTGGTACTGAAATCCGCACTGGTGGGCACAATGCTGCTAATTTCCAGATCAATGGTACCGGTATTGGTAATCTGAAGGGATTTGCTGGCCGGTGCACCGGTCTGGACAGTCCCGAAATCCAGGGTATCTGCCACGGTCACAATGTAGGGTGCAAAGGTTCCCACGCCCTGTCCGGAAACATGATACTGATAAGGTGAATCAGGGGCATTATTGGCCATCGAAATGATTTCATTATATGCCAGGGTGTCCTGGGGAGTGAATGTCAGGTTAAAATGAATACTGCCATCTATATCGATACTGTCGGTCAGGCCGCTGAAATCATGGGAAAAAACCGTGGGATCGGAAGCGGTCATATCCGAGATCCATAATTTGGCTGTGCCGGTATTGGTCAGGGTGACCGTTACAGTTTTACTAACTTCAGTAAAAATATCCACTTCACCAAAATCACAGGGACCGGCCGGATCCATACTGATTTTGGGCAGAGGAACTGCCGAGCCACTCCCGGTGACGGCAATACTTTGATTGGCATCATTGTTATTGATGACAATATCGCCGCTATAATCCTTTTCTTCGGATGGTTTAAAGGTTATGGTGACCCGGATACTGTCTCCGGGACTGACCGGGCTTTGCGCCGCTGTAAAACTGGTATAGAAGTCAGCGGGTGTGGTCATACTGCTGATCTCCAGATCGGCATCACCGTTATTTTTAATAGTGATCTCTTTCTGGACCGAATCCTGGATAAACACCAGTCCGAAATCCAAAGCAGTGAGCGAGACTTCAATCACAGGTTTGACCACAATGCTGAAGGCTTTACTCTTGGTGCTGCTCCAATCGCCCCAGGAATTTTTATAGCGTACGTAAACCTTGTGATCCCCCACATCCAGTCCGGTTGAGGCCACCGTCAGTTCAATCTCACTGGCTTCTTCCAGACTATTATAGGCACCATCCAGGGCGGGTAAGGCAAGCCCATTGCCTTCACCCGGATCACTATTAAAGAAGTATTCAGCCTCAGAAATTACGGGTTGGAATTCTGCATTTACCCGGAAGAATGTGCCCCGGGCTGGTCCCCAGCGGCCTTTTGAATCCTGGGTGCGAATATAGAAATAATGGTCCCCTTCACTCAGGGAAGCTGGATCGGCTTCAATATTGAACGCTTCCTCATTTTCATCAAAAGCACCATCGACCGGGGCACTGATGGCTTGGCCATTCCCTACCCCCGGATCCGTGTCAATGAAATATTCGGCCGCGACAATATAAGCCGCTTCCTGTTCCTGATCGGTCACATAACAGGCTGCTTTGCGCGCCGGTCCCCAACCGTTAGTTTCATCATAAAAACGAACATAGATATCGTGCGATCCGCGGCTTAAATCAGCCGCACTGATATCCTGGGTCACGGTCGCCGTTCCATTCTGAACACTCACAGCCATGCTGGTGCCATTTCCAACACCAGGACCATTATCAATAAAATATTCTGCCTGGGTGATTTCATAAGCATCCTGGGTGGTACTGGAAACCAGAAAATCATATCCCCGTGGTGGTCCCCATCCGGTGTTGGTATCCTTGAAACGCACATAAAGTGAATGGATTCCGTCAGTTAAGGCATTCAGACTGATATCTTCAGTAACTGTAACCTGCTCTCCGGCAGTGGTGACTGTTATCGGAGTGGTTCCATTGCTGATATCATCAATGAAATATTCGGCTGCCGTTATTTGATACTCTTGTACAGTGGTATTGGAAACCAAAAAGGTGAATCCCCGGGCCGGACCCCATCCGGAACTGTCATCTTTAAAACGCACGTACAGTGTATGGAGACCATCACTTAAACTATTCAAATCAACCGCTTCGGTCACACTCACCTGTTCACTGGCATTGGTTACAGTGATGGGCGTGGTGCCACTGCTGGCATCATCGATGAAATATTCGGCCGCACTGATTTGATAGGCAGGTGCAGATTGGCTGGATACTAAGAAAGTGGCTCCACGGGCGGGACCCCACGCTTGGTTATCATCTTGAAAGCGTACATAAATGGTATGTAAACCAGCGGTTAAACCCGGACTAAGCTGTTCACTGATGGTATACAGATTATCTGATGGGGTAACATCTATGCTGGTGCCAGCGCCACTTCCCGGATCACTGTCAATAAAATATTCTGCCTGGGTGATCTGTGACGCAAATACCATGCTTGGACAACCCCAAACAACCAGTATCAGAAACAAAGTAAAAATCACTGTATTTATGAGAATATATCGATTCCGCATGCTATTTCTCCTTGTCAGGCCGATAGGGCTCTATTTCTTGATTCTGGATGATTCTCTTATATCGTCCGGATTACCTGACTGTCGATTTATTGGTGGTTTATCTGCATCTCCGGGTTTTCGAACGGGCTGATTGGTATCAAAGTCACCGCTGTTAGGGCTATCTTTTTGGGTACTGGTTCCCGAACCGATGCGGCCGGTGGCATTAATTGTAATCGTACCGCTGGGAGAGACCGTGGAAGGAGTAACCGAGATAGAGATTACATTCGGTATCGTGGGGATGCCAAAATCTCCCATAAAGGGCCAAGGACCACCATAGATTCCCAGATCATTCAGGGAGGCATCCACATCCCGCCAATCCACATAGGGATAACCGGCATCAATATAGGTTGAAGTGGATTGCAGATGAAAATCATAATTATCATTATCTACAGATTCATGGTCGTAGGAATCACCGGAATCAAAATTTTCAAAAACGGGATCATCCGTGTAGAACGTACTTCCCTCAGGATAACTCATGGTACCATCACTGCTGTTATTAAAAAAGCCATTATAGCTGATAGTTGGATTGCCATACCGGAGATAAATCCCGCGGCCATTCATAAATATGTTCGAAAAAATAGCGGCATTATCAGGTTGGTAAGGGTAGGAATAGTTCCCGTTTTCGATGCCACAAAAACCAATGGAAAGAAAAAGGTTATTGGAGATGATCAGATTGGTATTACTCCAATTGTAAATACCTTTGTAAACCCCTCCAAAAATATTATTGTTGATCAAACAGTCGTCCGTGTCGGTCACCTTGATTCCATTGCCTTCACTACTGGTCTTGGTAAAAATATTACTGCGAACCGTATCTTCCTGTACGCCGCTTGAAAGTACAACCGTATTATTATTATTCGTAAGAATAAAAAAGTTTTCTTCAATAATGGTATTATCAGAAGCAAGAGTAACAATATCTCCCGGGGCCCTAATCCGCAAACCTTTCAATATCGAGCCGCCAGCATTAGTAGTAAAACTAAATAAACCAGAAATGTTGGTGCGAATACTGGTGCCGCCCTCAGCAACCGGATCATAACCGGTACCCAAGACATATAGCTTTTTATCCACACTAATAGCCCCATCATCACTGGTAACGATATAATCAGCACTCATAACCAGGACGGTATCGCCGGCCGCTGCGGCAGCGACCGCATCATGAATGCGATCATAATCACCACCGCCGTAAAGGTCTACAGTTATAATAGTCGCATTTAAAAGTGAAATACTGACCAAAACCATACTTAACAGAATAATCCGCTTCAACATCTTATCCTCCCACTCATTTACATAATATTTTAATTCTTTATTTCTCAATTCTTAATTCTTACTTCTTCTATCTTTATTAATTAGGCGGATTCGGGGGCATGGGCAGGCCAGTTTCTTCAGCTTCAGCACTCAAGATTAGGTAGGCGACGATCCCTCCCACTGTAATAACACCGCTGGTGATCCATTTCCAGGTGCCTTTTTTTTCTTTGATCCCTGCCATTTCAAAAGCAATGGAATGCATTACATCGATCAGACCTTCCATATCCCCTTTATAGTCCTCTGTAAAACTCTTTTCAATATGGGTTGTGGTACAGTTGATCATCTTGATATCAATGGTATAGCGCTTGCCGATCTTGCCGATGTTGCCGATCACAATGTAGGCCGCACCGCGTTTTTTACCGAATTCAGCCACCCGGTTCTTGTCAAAACCATCGGAAAGTTGCCGGGCGATCTCCTGATCCAGGGCATCGATCACCTGACGCTCCATGACTTCAAATTTTCCGGTTTTCACAATTTCATTCCGGAAACGCTCAGATAAAACTTTAATCTCCTGGGCATCAAAATATCCCAGCGGTTTAAAGTCTAATACTGCGATTTTCTGGGCAAATGCTAGGGTTAATGAAAATATCAGAATTACTAATATTTTAATTTTCACAATCACCTCTCTTCTCTAAGAGCCGTATTTATTTTTTTAATTTTAACCGAAATCCGTAAGGTTTACCATTTTATTTAATGATATAAATTAGCTAATGTATTAATCTATTTATTTCTCATATTTTTATTTTTGAGCTAATTTTTCAATAAAGTTAATCAATAAATATTTCGCCACTTCTAATATATTGTTTGCTTTATATCCGGTCAAGTTATTTTTTCTTAACAATAAGATATTATGTTTAT
>CAZXFH010000015.1:0-66098 GCA_964640055.1 uncultured bacterium
GAAAATTATGCTGTGTGACTTAACTATATGTCCATTTTTTTGTAGGAATTCCACCTTATCCGGAAAGCCTTAAAACTTTAGACTGTTTTAATTTATGCAATAATGAAATGCTCAATTTAAATATCTGGCAACATCCTTGACTTTTTTTAAATAACTGTTTATCTTGATTCAGAATTTATATACTCAATGCCCTTGACAAGAATCATGCTTATATTATCCCCTGTTTCAAAAATTCAGCGGGGTATCACGGCATGCCAAACAGGGATTAATGGTCCTGCGGGAGATTCTGTTTGTTTATCCGCATCAGATTACCGGGGCATTCGCCAGGGTTCGCTGATAAGTATGCCGGGCTACCGATCAGAAAACCTTTTTAATTATGGAGAAAAATCATGGCACCATGTCAACACCTATGGAAAATGACTGACATTCAATTCGGCTTTATCATTTTTGAAAGATGCTCTCAATGCAATACCCTGCGCACCTATTTTTCTCCCCAGGACCACCCGGGTGTCGGCGACGAGTATCGTGAGGAGAAGCATACCTGGCGTTGCATGGAAAATGCTCAGTCCTTTCGTTTTAACCTGAAATGTAAGCAATGTGACAAGGTGGAAAATTTTTATGACCTTATGGGCTTTCTCTATTGTACCGGATGTTTACCCGAATGTGCCATCGAAAAAGAACAACAAAAATCCCTGCCCCGGAAAAAATTTATTCTGGTGGCTTTTGGCCATCTGCCGCATAAAAAATCCTACCGCCTGGATCAGTCAAGACTGGACACCTTATCCGATTATTTTAATCAAAGGCGGGACACTTCCCGTTCCACGGTATCGATTCTTTCCTATGATCTGATCGAGGATTTTTCGCGCTGTAAGGGCGAGTTTATACACGATTTCGGGATGCTCTCCCTGAAACCATCGCCCAAGGAAAGAAAGCCCTTACTATAAACTGTAAAAAATATGTTTATCAACAAATATCTATAAGGAGATAATCAATGACGACTAAAGAGTTGATCGAGAACCTTCAACTAAACCCCATCAGTCAATTCGCGCACCGTGAGATCAACGGCGTGTTTGTCTCTGACATGTTAAGCGATGTCATGGCCGGAGCGGAATCCGGCAATCTATGGGTCACGGTTCAGACCCATAAAAGTATTATTCCGGCCGCCAACCTGGTCGATGTTTCCGCCATTATCATTACCAGCGATAAAGAAATTCCCCCGGAAACCGTTGAGCTGGCCTCCAAACATAGTATCCCTTTGCTGAAGACGGCTCTGCCCACTTTTGACCTGGTTGGGAAACTGTACAGCCTGGGACTGGCTACTCAATAAATTCAGCCTGATTAATAACTTATCACCACTATACGGAATTGGAATGGATTAAACCGTGAAAGTCAGAACCATTAAACGAGCCCTGGGTGCCTCCGTTCTGGCCGGGGAAGATCAATTGGACAACAATATCGAAAATATCTATGCCTCGGATTTGATGAGTGACGTCTTGGCCTTTGGAATGCCCAACTCTATTTTGCTGACCGGACTGGCTACCCGACAGGCCATCATCTCCGCTCATATGGCCGAATTCAACGGAGTGGTCTTGATCCGGGGGAAACAGCCCAAAGATGGCGCCGAGGTCTTTGCCCGCGATCAGGGCTTGATCTTACTGTCAACTGATCTGGATATGTACGATGCTTGCGTACGTATCGAGATGGCGCGCAACCAGCCGAGTTCTTCCATCAAAACCGACTTCACCTCACCAAAAAAAGACGAAATATTATTAAGTCATGAATTTAACATCAAGGGCACTGATTTTGCCAATGCCGGGAGCGTGTCTACCGAGGTAAAGTCGATCCTGAAGAAAATCGGCATCGCTCCCAAATTAACCCGCCGGGTGGCTATTGCGACCTACGAAGGAGAAATGAATGTGGTCATGCATGCTGAGAGCGCGACCACTCACTTGATATTAACCTCTAATATAATCAAGGTGATTATCGACGATAAAGGCAAAGGAATTCCCGATGTGGATGTGGCCATGCAAAAAGGATACACGACAGCTACGGAGGAGCAGCGATCCATGGGCTTTGGATCCGGTATGGGACTGCCGAATATTGACAAAAACACCGATGAATTGAAAATAAACAGTGTCGTGGACAAGGGAACCCGGTTAGAGTTGATCTTTTTTATTAAATGAGCTTTTTAAACCGATGTAAAAATTAATCCAATGACCACTTATTATCATGCGCATCAAGTCAACCCCGATAAATGTCAGGGCAAAATGAATTGTCTGCGCAACTGTCCAACCCAGGCCATCCGTGTCAGAGATAACACGGCCGTGATCAATGAAGAACTGTGTGTGGATTGTGGGAGTTGTATTTCGGTATGCCCAAATAATGCCATCATTACTATCTCCGATCCGCTGGTTGATATTTCAAAATTCAAATATAAAGTTGTGGTTCCTTCCCCTGTGGTATACAGCCAATTTGATGCTGACGTGCATCCCTATATAATACATCAGGCTTTCAAAGAACTGGGCTTTGATGAAGTTATTGATGTCAATACCACTACGGCGGAATTTGCGCTGGTATTATCAAAATATATAAAAAATTATAAGGGTCGCTTACCCCTGATCTCCTCGCATTGTCCTTCCTTGCTGCGTTTGATCCAGGTCAAATATTCCGACTTGGTCGAGCATATCGTACCACTGGATGTACCCCGCGAGGTGACTGCCCGGGAGATCCGGAAAAATCACCCCCGGAAATTAGGTATCAAGTCCCGGGATATTGGTATCATTTATATTGCCCCCTGTCCTTCCAAGATCGTATCCATTAAACAACCGGCGGAAAAGAAAAAATCCTGGTTTGACGGGGCCATCTCCATTGGTGAGATCTATTCTGTTCTCTTTCCGAAAGTGATCACCCTGAAGAAAGATTTTGATATTAAAAACGTGCCGGCGGAGTTTTCTTTCAATGCCGGCTGGGCCACCCTGGGCAGTATGACCCGGGAAGCGCGCATGGAAAATTGGTTGGCGGTTTCCGGTATCAGTCATATTAAAAAAATATTCGATGACATTGAAAATTCCCGCCTGCGGAATGTGGCCTTTGTGGAAGCCCATACCTGTATGCTGGGTTGTATCGGTGGACCCTTTACCATTGAAAACCCCTATGTGGCCCGCGCCAACAGCATTAAACAGCAGTCCAAGTATCAGGAACCAATTAAAGTAGATCAAAAGGGCTTAAGGAAAAAGTACAGGCAGGGCTACTATTTCATGGAGAAACCCATCCTGCCCCGTCCGACTCAATATTTTGATTCCGATCTGGAAACTTCGATTAAACGTCTCCGGGAGATCAACCACATCTAT
The DNA here is from genome assembly GCA_964640055.1 of uncultured bacterium. Taxonomy (GTDB): domain Bacteria; phylum Fidelibacterota; class UBA2242; order UBA2242; family JAFGTP01; genus CAZXFH01. Next base: position 3,351 of record CAZXFH010000015.1, read on the forward strand.
CAGAAGTTGCATCAGATAGACTGTGGTATTTGCGGAGCGCCCACCTGTATGGCCTTTGCCGAAGATTGCGTACGTGGTGAGGCCAAATTAACCGATTGTATATTTTTAAAAGAAAAAAAGAACATTTCCGATGAGGAATAGGAGTCATGGCGTAATGACCGATAAATATCAAAAAATATTTGCCGATTATCGTGGTGTGGAAAGTGATCTAATCCCCCTCCTGATCCGTGCACAGGAAAAAGAGGGGTTTATCTCAGCCGAAGCGATCCGGCATATTTCAGAATTTCTGCAGATCTCACAAAATCAGATTTACGGGGTCGCCACTTTCTATCCCAAATTCCGTTTTGATAAACCCGGTAAAAAAACCATCAAGGTCTGCATGGGCACCGCTTGTCACGTAAGGGGTGGCCAGTTCCTGGCCGACACAGTGGGGTGGAAAATTGGTGTCTCTATCGGGCAGACATCACCGGACAAGCGTTTTGATTTCCAGCGCGCCACCTGCCTGGGCTGCTGCACTCTGGCCCCGGTAGTGGAAATCGACAACAAGGTCTCCAGCCGTATGATGGTTACCGAATTAAAGCAGATATTGGAGGAGCATGACGAATAGTTTTACCCAGCGCGTGCGAGCGGCGCGTCAGCAATGGGCGGCTCTGGAATCCAGTAAAATTCCCGTGATCTATATCGGCACGGCCACCTGCGGACAGGCCGCCGGTGCAAAAAAAGTGCTGGAAACGGTCCGGCAAACCCTGCAGAAGGAGCACATCAAGGCCAAGATTCTGGCGGTGGGCTGTATCGGCCCCTGTTATCTGGAACCGCTAATGGATATCAAAATGCCGGAACAGCCGCGGATTAGTTATGCCAACGTTAAACCGGAAAAAGTAAGAGATATTCTGTTCAGCCACATTAAAGAGGGACAGCCGCTGGAAAAATATGCCGCTGGACACTTTGGCAACAACGGGCAGCTGGACACAACCCGGATACCCCGCTTTTTTGATTTACCTATGCTAAAACCGCAAGTCCGCATCGTGCTGCGAAATTGCGGCTTTATTGATCCCGCGAACATCGATCATTATCTGGCACAAGACGGATATCAGGGCTTGATCCAGGCCTTTAAAATGGGGCCTCAGCAGCTGATCGAAACGGCGAAAGCAGCCGGATTGCGTGGCCGGGGCGGAGCCGGGTTTCCAACCTATAAAAAATGGCAAATATGCCGGGATGCACCCGGGGATGAAAAATATATGATCTGCAACTTTTCCGAAGGCGACCCCGGGGCTTTTATGAATCGCTCCCTGGCCGAAGGAGATCCCCATTGCATCCTGGAGGGTTTACTGATCGCCGCCTATGCCATCGGCGCGCAACGGGGCTATATTTACATCAATTCCGACTATTATTTAGCAGTAACCCGTCTGAAAAAAGCGGTTGAACAGATGACGGCCTATGGTTTACTGGGTAAAAATATTTTAGGTTCCGGCTTTGATTTTGAGGTGATCATTAAAGAAGGCGCCGGCGCTTTTGTATGTGGCGAGGAGACTGCCCTGATCGGAACCGTCCAGGGACAGCGCGGCATGCCACGGGCCCGCCCCCCCTTCCCGGCTATTTCCGGCCTGTTCAAGGCGCCTACCATCATCAATAATGTGGAGACCCTGGGCACGCTGCCGAATATTTTACGCCACGGGGCCCAATGGTACCAACAATTTGGCATTAAAAACAACCGGGGTACCAAAACCTTTTCCCTGGTGGGATCTATCCGCCGCGGGGGGTTGATCGAAGTGCCGCTGGGGATTCCCCTGCGCACAATTATTGAGGATATTGGTGGCGGTTCCTGGAAGACCTTCAAGGCTGTTCAAACCGGCGGCCCTTCCGGCGGCTGCCTCTCCGCAGAATTCTTAGATATCCCGGTGGCCTATGAAGCCATGGCGGAAGCCGGTTCTATTATGGGCTCCGGGGGGTTGATCGTGATCGATAAAGACACCTGTATTGTGGACCTGGCGCTCTATTTTCTGAACTTCACGCAGAAAGAATCCTGCGGAAAATGTGTTCCCTGCCGGGTAGGTACCTGGCAAATGGTCAACATCCTGAAAAAAATTGTGAAAGGGCGGGGCGAAACCGGGGATATTAATCGTCTGCAGACCCTGGCGGAGACAGTCAAACGCGCCTCTTTATGTGGTCTGGGACAAACCGCTCCGAATCCGGTGCTGACCACCCTGCGCTATTTCCGCAGTGAATATTTGATCCATCTCAAAGAGAAATATTGCCCGGCAGCGGTCTGTAAGGAACTGACCCATTATGAGATCATTCCGGAAAAGTGTAACGGCTGCCAGTTGTGTAAAGAGGTCTGCCCCACGGACGCCATTTCCGGCGCTAAATCAGAACTACACCATATCGACCTTTCGCGCTGTATAAAATGCAAGGCCTGTTATGAGGTCTGTCGCTATAATCCCCTGGCAGGCAATGCCATCGTATTTAGATCAAAACAAAGGGTATAATGAATTCAAGAAAAGTCACACTGAATATTATCATCGACAATAAACCCTATCAGGCCACCGCAGGGCTGACCATCCTGCAGGCCGCAGAGGAAAATGATATTTATATTCCCACCCTGTGTGCCCATAAGGATTTGTCATCCTACGGTGGTTGTCGCATCTGTATTGTGGACGTGGAGGGTATGCGCGCTTTTCCCACAGCCTGTACCACCCCTATCAGTGAAGGTATGGTGATCCGGACGCATACCATGCAGGTCCAGGCAGCCCGCAAAGAAATTTTACAATTATTCATGAGTGAACACCCTTCCAGCTGTTTAATTTGCGACGAGCGGGAAGAGTGCCTGCGTTATCTGGAAACCATTCATAAAGCCGGGGTAACTACCAGCTGCCGGTACTGCCCCAACAATGAGCAGTGTGAGCTTCAGGATGTGGTGGAATATCTGGGCATAGAGGAACTGGACTACCCCATCTTTTATCGTAATCTGCCTCCGGAAAAACAAGATCCCTTTTATGACCGGGATTACAATCTGTGCATTCTATGCGGTCGCTGTGTTCGGATGTGCCAGGAGGTGCGCCTGGCCAATGTGCTGGCTTTCAAGCATCGCGGCCGGCAGACCGTGATCGGACCGGCCTATCACCGTAACCACTTTGAGGCCGGATGTGAATTTTGCGGCGCCTGTGTTTCAGTCTGTCCGACCGGCACCTTAGCGGAAAAAGCCCGTAAATGGGACGGTAAACCCGACCATGAACAGATCACCACCTGTAATTTTTGCGGGGTTGGCTGTCAGATGCGCCTGTTGGTCCGGAAGGGACGTATCATAGGCAGTTTACCCCAAGAGGATCCTTTTATTAACCGGGGACAGTTGTGTGTCAAGGGACGCTTCGGGGTGGCCGAGATGGTTAATGGCTATCAACGCCTTTCCAGTCCGCAGAAAGCCTTTCAGGACACCCGGGTGGAAATTGATTGGCCGGCCGCTATCCGGCAGGCGGCCGAAAAGTTATCCCACTGCGCACCCCATGAATTTGGTATGCTGATCTCTCCCAATCTGTCCAACGAAGATATTTTTGTGGCCCAAAAATTTACCCGCATGGTCATGCAATCACATCAGGTTGACAGTGCGGCCCGTTTATTCTATGGTGCGGGATTCAATACTTATCTCCGATTAATGCAGCAGGCTGTCCCGCTGACAAAGGTCAGGGATGCCGAGGTGATCCTCTGTATTGGATTGGATACCCGCTTTGGCCGCTCAGTGGTGGGGGTGGAATTGCGCCGTGCGCTCCATCAGGGCGCCCGCATCATTACCCTTAATCCGCGCAATCATAACCTTGCCCTGACGGCGCACAAATGGATCCGCAACCAGCCGGGTACGGAGCTGGATTTGCTAAATGGCCTGCTCAGCCTGGTTCGTAAAAAGAATAAAACACCGGCCGCGGCGGATTTGCCCCCGAAGATTAAGGCTTGGGAAAACGAACTGTTTGAAGTTGCACAACTCCTACAATCCGCCTCGCACTCCGTTATTCTGGTGGGTACGGAATTTATGCATTATCAAGATATCCACCCGATATTAACTGTCATTCAGCAATTAAGTATCAAAACCAAAAGTGGGGTATTGCCCTTACCCGCTCAAAATAATCTCTATGGTTCTCTGATCATGGGCGGATATCCCGAGATCCTGCCCGGCGGCTATTCTGCCCGGGATCTGCAACAGATAAAGAAACTCAATGCCCGTTGGCACCTTCATCTAAAACCCTATACACAAGGCTGGAATGCGCTCGCTTTACTAAGGCGTAAGAAATTGAAAGTGTTATATCTGCTGGGCGAGTTTCCGCCTCTGGGTAAAACCCTTCCAACAGACTTTATTATATCGCAGAATATCTATCCACCCCCCGCCGGACTTAGAGCTGATTTAGTGCTCCCCGCTGCCGCCTTTACCGAAATTGACGGTACGGTGATCAATCAAGCCGGGCGTATTCAAGCCATCAACAAAGCCGTGGAGCCACCGGGAGAAGCCCTGCCCGATTGGCAAATCCTTGCTCGCCTGGCTCAAGAGATGGATGTAAAAGGCTTGGACTACCGGAATGTAGAGCAAATCCACACTGAAATGGCCACTTTTTATGACCCTTTCAAGGATCTGAAAGCGCCCGACCGAAATCCATTTCCGCTGCCGGTTGAAGTGGAGTTGAATGTGCCAAAACCCCGCCCAAACCCACTCAGTAAGCAGCGTAAAAAATATCCCTATATTCTGATGAAATCCATGCGGGAGCACCTCTATAAAGGTACCCCGTTAACCAGGTGGGTGGATGGCGCACGTCGTATCTTCCCGGAGGGCCAACTGAATATCAGCCCCGCCGATGCCAAACAGCTGGACCTTTCCGAAGGCGATCGGGTCGTAATGCAGGCTGCCCGCCGGGAACAGATTTGGCCAGTCAGAATTGCCCCGGAACTACAACCGGGTATATTACACATCACCTTGTCGGCGGGAGAATTAAAAGGCCCCAATCCCCAAAGGGTAAACATAAGGAAAAAGAATGTTTAAAATTATTGCCAGCCGCATGATTGTTCCTAACGTACATCTTCTGACCGTAACGGCCCCGGATATTGCCAGGGAGATAAAACCCGGACAATTTGTGATTCTGCGTGCCAGCGAAGAAGGAGAACGCACCCCCTTATCAGTCTCGGACTGGGATGCTGAGTTGGGAACGGTTACCGTGATATTTTTAAACATTGGTTACACCACCAATCAATTGGCTGCTTTACAGGTTGGCCAATATATTCCCACTGTCACCGGTCCCCTGGGAAATGCCACAGAAATTGACACCTACGGTACAGTGTTGTGTATCGGAGGCTGTTATGGCATTGGCAGCCTGTACCCCATTGCCAAGGCCCTGAAAGAAAAGGATAATCGGGTCATTTTAATTCTGGAAGCGCGCAGCAGTTACCTGTTTTATTGGGAAGATCGTTTTAAAACTATCGCTGAAAAAGTGATCTGTATCACCCGGGATGGATCCCGGGGATACCGGGGTCATGTCACCCGTTTACCCGAAATTCTACGCGACATTACGGAGCAGCCGGACCGTATTATTGTCAATGGCTGTACCTTTCTGATGAAACGTGCTTCCGACGCGAGCCGGCCGCTTAACATCAGCACCTGGGTAAGTCTCAATCCGATAATGATCGATGGTACCGGTATGTGTGGTGTATGCCGGGTTTCCGTGGGAGAGACCACCCGCTTCGCCTGTGTGCATGGTCCGGATTTTGACGGTCATCAAGTGAACTGGGAAGAATTATTGCAGCGCCGGAAGACCTATATGGCGGAAGAAGTGGTCCCCTTTCGTTCGAGTCGTTGTGAGCAACACAGCCAATAAACCAGGAAGTAGTATATGACAAAAAAAATAGATTTAAAGCGACGCCCGATCCCCAAACAAGCGCCGCAAGTACGCAAGCGTAATTTTCATGAGGTTGCCCTGGGCTACCCACCGGGGATTGCTATTGCAGAGGCCCAACGCTGCATTCAGTGTCCCAAACCGCGTTGTGTAACCAATTGTCCGGTGGAAATCAACATCCCCGGTTTTATTAAGGCCATTGCTGAAAATGATTTCACTCAGGGGATAAAAATTATCAAAGCAAAAAACTTGCTTCCGGCTGTTTGCGGCCGGGTATGCCCCCAGGAAGAGCAATGCGAACAGACTTGTGTATTACAGAAAAAAGGCGGGCAGATCGCCATCGGGCGCCTGGAACGGTTTTTAGCCGACTGGGAAGCGCAGCAGGATAATCTACAACTGCCGGAAAAGCCAACAGCTACCGGGAAAAAGGTTGCTGTCGTCGGGGGCGGGCCGGCCGGTCTGACCGTGGCTGGTGACTTGATAAAATTAGGACATGCTGTCACTTTGTTTGAAGCCTTACACGCCATGGGTGGCGTGTTGATCTACGGAATCCCTGAATTCCGGCTGCCAAAGGCAATTGTTAAGCGGGAAGTTGCATTTCTAAAACAGCTGGGCGTGGAACTGGTTACCGATTTTGTGGTGGGGAAAACCCGTCCGGTCAACAGTCTTTTAGAGGAGTATGATGCGGTTTTTATCGGCTCCGGCGCCGGACTGCCCTGGTTTATGAATATTCCGGGAGAAAATTTGAACGGTGTCTATTCAGCCAATGAATACCTGACCCGCATTAATCTGATGAAAGGCTTCCGCTTCCCCGAATACCATACCCCGGTGAAACGGCACAAAAAGGTCGCCGTGGTCGGTGGTGGTAACGTGGCCATGGATTGTGCCCGCAGCGCCCTGCGGCTAGGGGCCGAAAGCCGGATCATTTACCGCCGCTCCCGTCAGGAACTACCGGCCCGGTTGGAAGAAATTGAAAATGCAGAAGAGGAAGGGGTTATTTTCAATTTTCTAACCAATCCCATCGGCTATATCGGGGATGAGCAGGGCTGGGTCAAGGAGGTCGAATGCATAAAGATGGAATTGGGGGAACCCGATTCTTCGGGACGGCGGCGGCCCATCCCCGTTGAAAGGTCTGAATTCCGCATGCCTGTGGACGCGGTTGTCTGCGCCATCGGCAACAGTCCCAACCCTTTGATTCCCACCCACACGCCCGGCCTGAAAGTAGGTAAAAAGGGCAACATCATGGCCGATGAAGAAACCGGAAAAACCGCCCGGGAAGGTATCTGGGCCGGTGGGGATGTAGTGACCGGTGCCGCCACCGTTATTCTGGCCATGGGTGCCGGACGAAAAGCCGCCCGTTCGATTCATGAATATCTGACATCCACATCATAAACAATCCCACAGGCCACGCAACCCTGTGTCCCTAGGTTATATAAATAAACAACTTAAGTGGAGATCTCTTTTTCCGGAACCAAGCTTCACCGGATCAATTCAAGGGCATCCCGGCCGGACATCCCTGCGTATAGGCCCAAGGCTTTCCCAGCCTCAGATACCTGTTGAATCCCGGCCCCCAGCATCTCATGGTGACTCATCACCCCGGTAATGATGGCGGCCGCTTCATCAGTCTTATTAAAAGCCTTCACATTCAGATATCCACAAGCCAGCAGACCCTTACTGCCCTGGATGATCAACAAGGGCAGAGCCAGTTCAATCCGGTGTAACTGCAACCCCTTCTGCCAGTCATTCTGCATATTTTCTCCTTTGCCCGCCTTCTGATAAGAGCGATCTGTCCGATGTAAATTTTACTTCCGGCAAAAACATTTATCTTTAAATTGATCAGCCCGCTTAAACATAACTGCCCAGTCCTATAATCTGCTTTTGTTGGTATAATGAAATTTATGATATAGAAATAGGTTCGTTAGAATTTAGAAAAATTAATCTATTTCCAGAACCTGCCGGATAGCCGGAAAATAATCCGAATGTTGCCGAAAAGTTTTATAGGCGAAGAAAACAACACCATTATATTGCTGGGTTCGTACAATCAGGGTTTCGGTCATGGCGTTATATTTATCCTGATTATACACCCCAATACCCATCCAGACTTTATCTTTGGATACCTGGCGCGTGATGGCTTTATGATTCCGTTCAAATCTGGCCACATCGTCAGTATAGTTCATTGGCACTACAAAATCCAGCCACCCTTCGTTGAGCCAGTGCACCCAATCCTGATAAAAATGATCGCGGGCTTCCCGCGGATTGGGTTTCACCGCGGCACTGATCAGGATTGGCTTCTGACTATCGGTAACCACAGCCCGCGCCTTTCTCGCGAACTGGGAAATGGCATCACAACGATAGTGTTGCCAACCCAGCACCAGCTCTTCCAGCTTCTCGCCCTCCAGACCAAGATAATAGCTCTGATCGGAAAGCGTTAGCAAAACCGGATCAATTCCGGTCTCTTCCTTATATTTTCGCCGGCCATAAATATGAAAGCCATAACTATTTTTAGGATAGCGGATATAATCATAATGAATTCCATCCACCGCATACCGGTTAACTAGCTCTTTAACCACCCGGACTAAATAGGCGTTAACTTCCGGCACCAGGGGAGACAGGTAAATGCCTTCGGTATTGTTATGCTGAAAATCATGATAGTTCCGGTTACTGTCCTGAGTTCCACGGTCATCCACTGCACACCATTCGGGATGCTGGTAGAAAAGATGCTCCTTATCCTGGGGCTTCTTGCGGGCGGACCACAAGAGATATATATTGATCCAGGCATGTACTTTTATACCCTTGGCATGCGCTCGGTTCAGGCAATATTGCAGGGGATCAAAGGACTGTCCCTTCAGCGTGGCTGGCCGGCATATAAAAGTGGAGTGATAATAGGCATCACCCCGTCCCCTGACCTGAACAAAGAGATCGGTAATACCGTTCTGATGGGCAAAATCGATAACTTGATTGATCTCAGCCGCGGAGGTTAATTGATCACGGATCACCCACAGTCCGATTCGCATGGGGTGTTGTGCCAGGACGGGCCGCATAGCACTAAGCATTAATATAAAAAGGGCAGCTTTAATGACTGCCCCCTGTGATTTATACTGTGTATTTAACAAAGCTGTAATCTACTGCTTCTACCTAAGATTTACTGGCCGATTTTCCCTTTGGCTTACCCTTGGATTTCTTTTCCGCGGCTTCCTTGGCGGACTTCTTTTTCTTTTTGCTCTCCGGTGTTTGATAATCCACTAACTCAATCAAAGCCACTTCAGCAGCATCATTATCCCGGAATCCCAACTTGATAATGCGGGTATATCCGCCCTGCCGGTCCTTATATTGCGGTGCAATATGGTCAAACAAAAATTTCACCAGGGAGCGGTTGCGCAGAACGCGATAGGCCCGTCGGCGCGCGTTAAGGGTCCCTTTTTTACCCTGGGTTATTAATTTCTCTGTATGGCGACGTAATTCTTTCGCCTTGGTAAGGGTTGTTTTTATTTTGCCATGCCGAACCAATTCGGCTGCTAAATTATGCATAAGTGCTTTGCGATGACTGGCTGTCCGATTGAGTTTAGCCACCCGTTTCTGATGACGCATAGCGGTTTACCTTTCTAGCTACTTTTTTCTTCTTCCGATAAATATTTGTCCACATCCATGCCAAATTCAAGTCCCATTTCCTTGAGCTTGCTCATGAGTTCATTCAGCGACTTGCGTCCAAAATTCTTGAACTTGAGCATTTCAGACTCTTCTTTAGAAACCAATTCTCCAATGGTCTTGATATCATTGGCTTTCAGGCAATTATAGGAACGCACTGACAATTCCATCTCATCCACACTCTTTTTCAGCAGATTGCGGATGCGCCGGATCTCTTCACTTTCATCCTTCTGAGGAACATCAATCGGAGTCGATTGCACCTTGGAAAACAGACCGAAATACTGCTGTAATAGTTTCGCAGCGTAGTCCAGTGCTTCTTCCGGATTCAAACTTCCGTCGGTTTTCAGACTGATGATTAGGCGTTCCAATTCTTCACCCCGGGTTGTGCCGGGCAGATTCTCAACCTGATAGGTTGCTTGGGTAATGGGGCTAAAAATAGAATCGATAAAAATCGTGCCCAGGGGATAATCCAGCGTTTTATTTTTTTCCGCCGGAACCCAGGAAGTGCCGCTGCCGATGGTTAATTCCATATTGAAATCGGCTTTTTCATTCATGGTAAAGATATGCTGGTCAGGATTTAAAATTTCGAACTGGGTATTATCTTTACCGATTTCAGCGGCTTTAAATTCTCCTTTTCCCTTAAATTGCAGCTGCACCTTGTCAGGCTGGGAATCATGCAATTTGAGTCGCACTTGTTTCAGATTCAGAATTATCTCCGATACCTCTTCCGTAACCCCCGGGATAGTTGCAAACTCATGCAACACCCCATCAATTTTAATTGATGTAATGGCGGCCCCGGGAATGGTGGTCAGCAACACCCGTCGCAGGGCGTTCCCGATGGTCGTTCCAAACCCTTTTTCCAGCGGCTGGACGACAAACCGTCCGTAGGTGTCTTCGGAAACATCTCTTACGACACGCGCTAATATTTTATTATCGTTGGTCATTTAGATCCTCTTTATTATTTAGAATAAAGTTCAACAACTAACTGTTCATTGACATCGACGCCCATCTGGTCTCTCTCCGGTACCTGAATGAAAATACCTTCCATCTTGGCCTTATCCAGAATCAACCAGGGCAGATCGTGTTCACCGTGAATCCGTTTCATGGAGTCATGAATCATCTGCTTTTTCTTATATTTTTCCCTGACTCTAATAACATCTCCGGATTTTAATTCATAAGAAGGAATATTGACTATTTCGCCATTAACCGTGAAATAGCGGTGTGACACCAACTGACGCCCCATTTTACGGGATGAGGCAAATCCCAGCCGGTAGGCCACGTTATCCAGGCGACTTTCTAGAATTTTCATCAGGTTAATACCGGTAACGCCTTTTTCGCTGGCCGCATTTTTAAAATAACGCCGAAATTGCTTTTCCAGAATACCGTACATGCGTTTGATTTTTTGCTTTTCACGCAGCTGCAAGGCATAGTTAGACATTCTCATGCGGCGCGACTGCCCATGCTGTCCGGGAATATAACTTTTCTTTTCAAAAGAACATTTATTGCTGGTACAGCGGTCACCTTTAAGAAATAATTTGTTGCCTTCCCTGCGACATAATTTACAGACTGCTTCTGTATATCTCGCCATGTTATCTTACTCCCATTGTTTGCTTTACACTCTGCGTTTCTTTGGTGGTCTACAACCATTATGAGGAATCGGGGTCACATCCTTAATCGACGTGATATCCAAGCCAGCCGAATGTAAGGAGCGGATCGCTGCTTCGCGACCGGCACCCGGTCCCTTCACGCGTACTTCCACCCGCTTTAATCCATAATCCATGGCTTCTTTGGCGGCCTTCTGTGCGGCCTGCTGAGCGGCAAAAGGGGTGTTCTTGCGCGACCCTTTGAAACCCACCGTGCCGGCTGAAGCCCAGGAAATTACCCGGCCATATTGGTCGGCTAAAGAGATAGTCGTATTGTTAAAAGTGGCTTTTATATTGGCGATTCCGTCGCCTTCAACCTTTATTTTTTTCCTTTTCTTGCGTTGGGGTGCTCTTTTCGCTGCCAATGGATATCCTCCTTAATGTTTTACTTGACTTTTTTACGCTTAATGGTCGCCCGGCGGGGTCCCTTACGGGTGCGGGCGTTGGTATGGGTACGTTGCCCTCTGACCGGTAATCCTCGTCTGTGCCGCATTCCGCGGTAACAACCAATTTCCATCAGGCGTTTAATGTTCATCTGGCGCTCGGTACGCAAGGCTCCTTCGACTGTTTCTTCATCACTGATCACATTCCGAATATCCCGCACTTCGGATTCAGACAAATCCTTGACCCGTTTTTCCGGGTCTACTTTCACCTTTTCCACAATATGCATCGCCCTGGTCCGGCCAATACCAAATATATAGGTTAGTCCAACTTTGACTTTTTTATTTTTAGGTAAATCTATTCCTGCTATGCGCGCCAAAATATCCTCCTTTTCTCGCTCTTAGCCCTGGCGTTGTTTATGTTTTGCATTGGAACAAATAACACGTACAACCCCTTTACGGCGAATGATCTTACATTTATCGCATATTTTTTTTACCGAGGTTCTCACTTTCATGACCTTTTCCTTTTTATTTATAACGGTAGACAATTCTGCCCCGGGAGAGGTCATAAGGAGACAGCTCCAGGGAAACTTTATCTCCGGGTAATATCTTGATGAAATGCATGCGCATTTTCCCGGAAACATGAGCCAATACCTCGTGACCGTTCTCCAACTCCACCCGGAAAGTGGCATTGGGCAAATTCTCTTTAATGATTCCGTCGACCTTAATTAATTTTTCTTTTGCCATAAAATTCTATTCCACCCTCTTCTTTGTTATCTCCCAAAATAAAGGGACCTTGCTTTGTGATGGCGATGGTGTGTTCAAAATGGGCCGATAAGCTGCCATCTGCCGTGACCACTGTCCAGCCATCATTCAGCGTTCTGATATTATAAGTCCCCAGGTTAACCATCGGCTCTATCGCCAGACACATACCGGCTTTGAGCGTCGGGCCTTTACCGGCCTTACCAAAATTGGGCACCTCCGGTTGTTCATGTAAGGAACGTCCAATGCCGTGTCCCACTAATGACCTTACCACCGAGAAACCATTTTGTTCCGCATGACTTTGAATGGCATGACCGATGTCAGATAATTTGCCGCCGGGCAAGGCCTGCCGGACACCGAAATACAGGGCTTCACGGGTCACCTGTAGTAATTTCGCCTGTTGTGCATTGATCTGACCAACGGCGAAAGTATAGGCGGCATCCCCGAAATAACCCTCTTTTTCGACCCCGATATCAATCCCGATAATATCACCCTCCTTCAGTTGACGCTCGGAGGGAATTCCGTGCACTACCTGTTCATTGAGACTGGTACAAATCGTGGCCGGATAGCCGCGATAGCCTTTGAAAGCAGGGCGGCCATCCTGACTGTGGATGTACTCCTCGGCTAAAGCATCCAGATGCCGGGTAGTAATACCGGGTTTTATATGGTCACTTAACATAATCAAAGTTTTGTAGACAATGCGGTTACTTTCGTGTATCTTGGCAATTTCGTCCTCAGACCGAATATAAATCATTCCGAATACTAACGGCGTCCTCTCATTTTGCCGCTCTTTAAAAAGCCATCATAATGACGCATTAAGAGATGCGACTCGATTTGCTGCAAAGTATCCAGGGCCACGCCCACGATAATCAGCAAACTGGTACCACCAAAGAAGGAGGCCAGGCTATAGTTAATGTCCATAATCTTCATCAGGATGTAGGGAAAAACAGCGACAAAGGCTAAAAATACCGAGCCGGGCAGGGTTACCTTGGTTAAAATATTGTCAATGAATTCCGAGGTTCGCTTTCCGGGACGGATACCGGGAATAAATCCGCCCGACTTTTTCATATTATCGGCCACTTCAACCGGGTTAAAAGCGATGGCAGTATAGAAATAGGTGAAAAAGATGATCAGTAGTCCGAAAATCAGCCAGTAGACCGGATGATCCAGACTGAAAAAACGCATAATAGCCTGAATAAATTCACTATTGGGGAAAAACGTTGATATGGTATTGGGAATAAACATCAGTGCCTGGGCAAAAATAATGGGCATTACACCGGCTGTATTAACTCGTAAGGGAATATGGGTAGCCTGTCCGCCATAGACCTTACGCCCTACCACTCGTTTGGCATACTGTACCGGAATTTTACGTTGCCCCTGGGTGATCAAGACCACAAAGCCCACGATCACAGCCATCAGTCCCAGCAAAATAACTTCGGTAAAAATACCACGCACTTCTTCGGATATAAGCGTGATTTCACTGATGACGACGTTGGGAAAACGCGCAATAATACCGACCATAATGATCAGGGAAATTCCATTGCCAATCCCCCGCTCGGTAATCCGTTCGCCCAGCCACATCAGAAGAATAGTACCCGTACTCAAGGTCAGCATGGTCATCAGGACAAATCCCATACCAGGATTCGGCACGACCGGTACCATCTGATCCCCGATCCGGGCGGTCATGGTCGGGCTCATCAGCAATTGCGAGATACCAAAGGACTGCATGGCAGCGATTAACAGTGTTCCGTAGCGGGTTAACTGGGTAATCTTTTTACGTCCTTCCTCCCCTTCGCGCTGTAACTTTTGAAAATAAGGGATTACCGCTCCCAGTAACTGAATAATAATGGAAGCACTGATATAGGGCATTATCCCCAGCGCAAACAGGGTTGCGCGACTAAATGCGCCTCCGGCAAACAGGTCATATAACCCAAACAGGGTATTGGAAAAACTGCGCATGGCCGCGCCCAGGGCCTCGGTATCAATACCCGGTATGGGTATGTGCGCGCCTAACCGAAAAACCACTAATAAAGACAGGGTGTATAAAATTCTTTTCCTGAGCTCGGGAATGCGGAATATGCTCTGAACTTGATCTTTCATATTACTTCTGCTTTTCCTCCGGCTTTTTCAATTTTTTGCTTGGCTGACTTGCTAAAGGCATGTACCGTCACGTTCTTCTTTTTCTTAAGCGCTCCGCCGCCCAATACTTTAACCGGTTTTTGCGGGGAATCAATTAATCCCTCTTCAAATAAAACCTCCGGGTCAAGATTCTGCTTACGCAGCGTATTCAATTCATTGACATTCACGATCTGATATTCTTTTTTAAATATATTGGTAAATCCACGTTTGGGCAGACGGCGATAAATAGGCATGGTTCCGCCTTCCATCCAGGGCCGGTGCTTAGAGCCCGAGCGCGCCAAGTAACCTTTGGTGCCTCGTCCACTGGTGGTTCCGTGTCCGGATCCATTCCCTCGTCCGACTCGTTTTCGGGATTTACGCGAACCGGGAGCATATTTTAATGAACTTAAATCCATGACTAATCCTTAACCTCTTCCATTGTTACAAGATGCGATACAGCCGCTACCATCCCTCTAATCACCGGGGTATCCGGTTTAATTATGGAATGTTCTCTGTGTCTCAACCCCAGGGCATCTAAAACCCGACGATCGCGTGCTTGGCGGCCAATACGACTTTTCCGCTGTGTAATTTTTAGTGATTTGGTTTTCTTTTTTTCACTCATGCGCTAAATATCTCCTGAAAAGTCCTTCCCCGTTTCTTGGCCACCTTAAAAGGATCCTTTAAATTGTGAAGCGCCTTCATGGTCGCCTTAACAACATTGTGTGAATTATTGGACCCGATCGATTTGGTCAGCACATCCTTAATACCTGCTTGTTCCATAATCGCCCGTATGGGTCCCCCGGCAATTACACCGGTACCCGGTGTGGCCGGTTTCAACATAACACGAGCCGCGCCATATTTTACATTGACCTTATGAGGAATGGTACCGTTGATAATCGGCACTCTAATCAGATTCTTTTTCGCGTTTTCTTTGCCTTTGGAAATCGCGGTCGTTACTTCCAAAGCCTTACCCAGTCCGACACCAACATGACCATTACCATCTCCGATGGCGACAATAGCATTGAAACCGAACCGGCGGCCACCGGTGACTACCTGGGCCACCCGGTTAATTTTAATTACTTTTTCATCTAATAAATCCAGCTGTGTGGGATCTATGATCTTCAATCCAAAACTCCTTGATGTTTAAAATTCCAAACCTGCTTTACGTGCGGCTTCCGCCAAGGCTTTCACCCTGCCATGATATTGATAGCCACCCCGGTCAAAGACCACCTTTTTGATGTCCTGATCCAGGGCTTTGCGGGCGACTAACTCACCCACCAGCGTGCTTTTTTCTTCTTTGGTCGTTTTCGGTTTTATTTTATCACGGATCTCCGGAGACAAGTCCGAAACCTGGACCAAAGAACGTTGCGAAATATCATCATATATCTGAGCATGAATATGTTTTAAACTGCGAAAGATGGCTAAACGGGGACGCTCAGGTGTCCCACGCACCTTTTTCCGAATATGTTTCCGCCGACGATTTCTGGACTGTAATTTTGTTCTAACTTTTATACTCATTCCGATTTCCCCTATTTCACACCGACTTTCTTACCGGCTTTGCGATGAACATGCTCACCGACATAACGGATACCCTTGCCTTTATAAGGTTCCGGCGGTGAAATTGACCGAATCCTGGCGGCTATCTGTCCGACCCTGTGTTTGTCCGCGCCTGAAATTTTAACGACCATATTTTTAGGGATTTCAAATTTAATTCCTTCCGGCGGCGTGATCAGGATCGGATGGGAAAAACCAAGATTTAAAAAAAGCGACTTGCCTTTCAACTCGGCGGAATACCCCACACCATGAATTTCCAGCGTTTTTCCAAACCCTTTGGAAACACCTTCTACCATATTGGCAATTAACATCCGGTATAAACCATGTTTGGCGCGCTGCTCTTTACTTTCCCCGGATCTTTCCACCCGGATCTCATTCTCTTTTTGTAAAACTTTGTACTCGGGATCGATGGGGCAGCGCAGTTCCCCTAATTTACCTTTGACTGTCACCGCGTCAGCGTTTATGGTAATCTGAATCCCTTCTGGTATTGGTATTGGCTTTTTGCCTATTCTAGACACAACATACTCCTTCGTTAGCTTACCAAACGTAACATAGCACTTCGCCACCCAAATTCTTATCCTTGGCGATCTTACCGGTTACAATCCCGATAGATGTGGATAAAATAGTAATTCCCAACCCGTTCAAGGTTCGCGGGATTTGATCTGCTTTGACATAATAACGTCGTCCCGGTCGGCTGGCCCGTTTTAAACCTTCGATTATCGGTTTGCCGGCCCTATCATATTTGAGAAAGACGCGGATCAATCCTTGTTTCCCATCTTCAATCAGAATAAAATCCTTGATATAGCCTTCATATTTAAGGATCAGGGACAAACGCTTTTTCAGATTAGAGGCGGGCACATCCACCCACCGTTTCTCAGCGCGGTGTGCGTTACGCACACGAGTTAAATAATCAGCAATTGGATCTGTTACTGGCATAATTTATTCTTCTCCTGTTTTACCAGCTGGCTTTGGTGACACCGGGAATTTCCCCTTTCAGGGCCAGCTCTCTAAAGCACAGCCGACATAGACCAAATTTACGATAATAGGCTCTTACTCTCCCACACCGGCTACAACGATATACCTTGCGGGTGGAATACTTGGGTTTGCGTTTTGATTTTTCTATTAATGCTTTTCTAGCCATATCAATTCTATCCTTTTGTTGTTTTCGATCTCTTTTTAAAAGGAAACCCGAACAATGATAACAATTCAACGGCTTCCTCATCGGTATGTGCGGTCGTATTGATGGTGATATTCATCCCCCGGATCTTATCAATCTTATCATAATCGATCTCCGGAAAAACAATCTGCTCATCAATTCCAAAGGAAAAGTTCCCGCGACCGTCAAAAGAGCGATCGGACAATCCGGAAAAATCCTTTACCCGGGGTAGTCCGGTGGAGATCAAGCGATCAAAAAACTCAAACATGCGCGACCGTCTTAAGGTAACAAAGCAGCCGACCGGATCTCCCTTGCGTATTTTAAAATTAGAGATCGCCTTTTTGGCCTTACTGATCGCTGGCTGCTGACCGGCGATTGTGCGCATGTCGGCCACCGCTTTTTTGAGATTGTTGGGATCATCCTTGGCATCGCCAACGCCCATACTCAAGGTAATTTTTTTCAACCGGGGTACTTCCATCCGATTTTTGTAATCGAATCGTTTCACCATGGCCGGTATAATATCTTTTTGATATTGTTCCCATAAACGTGGTCTGTATGTTGCTTTCTTCGCCACTGATAACTCCTAGATTACATACTGTCGATTACTTCACCAGTTGCCTTGGCATAGCGGACTTTCTTGCCATCCTTCAAATATTTAAAGCCCACCTTTGTCTCTTTACCATCATGAACCAGAGACACATTGGATATATGAATCGGGGCTTCTTTCTCAACAATGCCCCCTTTGGGATTGTTTTGCATGGGACGGGTATGACGTTTAATGAAATTTACACCTTCCACAATCACCCGTTGTCGCTGAGGAAAGACCGCCAATACTTTGCCCACTTTGCCTTTATACTCACCCGTTCTGATCTTTACGGTATCATTTTTCCGAATATGGTTCATTGCTTCTCCCTTTATAGAACTTCAGGTGCCATGGACACAATTTTCATATAATACTTTTCCCGCAGCTCCCGGGTTACCGGACCGAAAATACGTGTCCCCTTAGGTTCAAAATTAGTATCAATCAGGACAGCAGCATTATCATCAAAGCGGATATAACTGCCGTCTTTGCGGCGAGTTTCCTTTTTGGTGCGCACGATCACCGCCTTGGAGATCTCGCCCTCTTTAACCATTCCACCCGGAGTCGCCTGTTTGACAGACACAATAATGGTATCACCGATGGTCGCATATTTCTTACCTGTCCCTCCGGGAATATTGATACATAAAACTTTTTTAGCACCGGTATTATCCGCAACATTCAATTTTGTTTCCTTCTGTATCATCGGTTTATCCTCTTAAAATAAAAGCTATCAATCTAATATCTCCGCCAGCTGCCATCTCTTCTTGCGGCTAATCGGCCGTGATTGCATGATTCGGACCCGGTCACCCTCTTTACATTGGTTTTCGGGATCGTGCGCATAAAATTGGGAAGTTCGTTTCATATATTTCCCATAAACGGGGTGCTTAATTCTTCGCTCGATAGTAACCACAACGGTCTTATCCATTTTATTGCTTGTTACTACACCAACCAGGGATTTACGTTTTCTTTGTACTGTCATAGTGCTTATTCCTGCTTATTAACTTTTCTTACGCCCAGCTCATACTCATGAAGGACCGTTTTCAATTGGGCTATCTCGCGCTTTACCGCTCTTATCCGGAGCGGATTTTCGAGCTGCTGCATGGCTTGCTGAAAGCGTAAATTTTCCAGAGCATCCAAATCATCCTGGAGCTTGGTCTTTAGCTCATCCGGTGACATTTCATTCAGCTGTTCTCTTTTCACACCTTACTCCTATGCAATCCTTCTTGACACGACCTTCGTCTTTATTGGTAACTTGTGCGCCGCCGAGGAAAATATTTTCTTGGGCTCGACATCACTTGATTCCACTTCAAACAGAATACGACCGGGTTTCACCACGGCAACGTAATATTCCGGCACACCCTTGCCTTTCCCCATCCGGGTCTCGGCCGGGGTTTGCGTAACCGGCTTATGGGGAAAAATACGGGTCCACATCTTGCCATGTTTACGAATGCTACGCGCAATGGCAATTCGCGCCGCTTCAATCTGACGACTGGAAATCCATCCGGGTTCCAGGGCTTTCAGCCCGTAGTGCCCGAAACTGACTTTATTACCGCGGTTCGCATTGCCTTTCATGCGGCCGCGTTGCTGTTTTCGATGTTTTAATTTGCGTGGCGCTAACATATTTTGATTCCTCTATCGCTATTTGTTATAAGATACTCCGTTACAGATCCAGACCTTGACGCCGATGCATCCATAAGTGGTATGGGCGGTGACATCGGCATAATCGATATTTGACCGGAGGGTATGCAATGGCACTTTCCCCTCACGGTAGGTTTCGGTCCGTGACATTTCAGCTCCGCCCAAACGACCGCTACACTGAATCCGAATGCCATCAGCGCCCATGCGCATGGTGCCCTGGATGGCTTTTTTAACTGCCCGGCGAAAATTAACTTTCTTCACAATCTGAGCGGCAATGTTATTCCCGACCAACCGGGCATTGAGCTCCGGTCGTTTGATCTCGTTTACATTGACCTGTACATCTGTGTCTGTCAATTTCTGTAATTCCATTTTCAGCATGTCAACTTCCTCGCCCTTCTTACCGATTACAATACCCGGGCGGGAGGTGTTGATCACCACGGTGATCTTTTTGGATGTACGGTGTATCTCCACGCTGGCAATCCCGGCATTGGGAAGACGATTGAAAATATATTTGCGCAGCGTTAAATCTTCACTGAGCTTGTCCTGGTAATTTTTTTCATCATACCAGATACTACTCCATTCTTTATTGAACCCTAATCGAAAGCCTATCGGATGTGTTTTCTGACCCAAAGGGAATTCCTCCAGTTTATTTTGTCTTCTTTTTGCTTTTTGTTTTCTTTTCGGCCACCTTAACAGTCACATGGCTGGCTCGCCGGCGGATAATCGTCGCCCGTCCCATGGCACGGGGACGATAGCGGCGTGCGGTTGGCCCTTCGTCAATATAAATAGTTTTAACAAATAATTCTTCCGGCTCCAGGGAAGCCCCTTCCTCGGTATTCAACAAATTTGAAACACAGGAACGAAGGGTCTTCTCAATAATCCGGGAGGCTTTCTTATTACTAAAATGTAAGATGTTCAAGGCCTCTTCCAAATCTTTCCCCCGGATAAGATCCGCAATCTGCCGCAATTTTCTTGCGGATTGTCTTACATACCTGCTAACAGCTTTTGCTTCCATAAATCTAACTTCTATCCTTTATTCTACGGTTTCTCTCTTTAACCGATGCCCGCGGAAAGTTCGTGTCATGGCAAACTCGCCCAGTTTATGGCCAACCATATTTTCGGTGATAAACACCGGGATAAACTTATTACCGTTATGCACCGCAATCGTATGACCGACAAATTCCGGTGGCACAGTCGAGGATCGGGCCCAGGTCTTAATAACCTTTTTCTTACCACTTTCATTCAATTCCTCAATCTTCTCCAGAAGATTGGCATCAATATAAGGACCTTTTTTTACGGAACGACTCATGCGTGTCTCCCAATTTATTTCGAACGTCGCTTCACAATGAAACGCTCGCTGCGTTTATGTTTCTTTCTTGTCTTGTACCCTTTGGTCGGTTTGCCCCAGGGCGTACGGGGATGACCACCACCTGAAGTCCGTCCTTCACCGCCTCCCATAGGATGGTCAACCGGATTCATAACTACGCCACGGACCTTGGGGCGCCGTCCCTTATGACGGGTAACTCCTGCTTTGCCGGCCGTAACGTTTTCATGGTCTTTGTTGCCTACTTCACCCACGGTGGCATAACATCGTTTCGCAATCAACCGAACCTCACTGGAGGGCATCGCCAGGGTCACATACTTGCCTTCTTTGGCCATTATCTGGGCGGCCGCACCGGCACTGCGTGCGATCTGCCCGCCTTTGCCCGGTACGATCTCTATATTATGTACAAATGTCCCCGATGGTATTCTCTCCAGCGGCAAGGCGTTGCCCAGTTGGGGAAGAACCTCATCACCGGCGATCACCGTCTGCCCCACCTGCAAGCCATCAGGCGCTAAAATGTAGCGTTTTTCACCGTCCTGGTACTGCAATAAAGCAATATTTGCAGAGCGATTGGGATCATATTCAATGCTCTTGACCTTCGCTTCGATATGGCGTTTATCGCGTTTGAAATCAATCCTGCGATACTTACGCTGCGAACCGCCCCCCCGATGTCGGATCGTGATGTGTCCTTTATTATTGCGACCACCACGCTTACGGATAATCTTGGTCAACCTTTTTTCCGGCTCCTTCTTGGTAATATCCTTAAAGGTATTAACCGATTTGAAACGTTGTCCGTTGGTCGTTGGTTTTATTTTTTTAATTGCCATAATTTATACCGCTGTTTCTCCTTGATAAAAATCAATACTATCGCCCTCTTTCAGGGTGACTATCGCCTTTTTCCAGTGGGAGCGCCGACCCCGGGTGCGAATCACCCGCCCGCCACTGCGCACCGTCATTTCCTTGACTTTGCCTTTCATATTAATGACTGCTACTTTGGCCACCTTCACGTCAAACTTGCGTTCCACCGCCTGTCTGACATCAATCTTGTTGGCCTTGGGATGGACCTGAAAAGCATACTTGCGTTCGGTTTCCTGCAGTCTGGTTATCTTTTCGGTTAGTATCGGTCTTTGTAATATTTTCTCTTTGATTGACATGATCTATTCCTAATTATTTTGCCTGAAGGCGATTGTTTAATTTCTGAATCCCTTCCTTATCAAATATCAGCAGGTCACAATCCATCAGCCGGTATGTGGAAACCTCCTCGGCATGATAGAGTTTAATATTGGAAAAATTACGCACTGCCAAATAGAGTTTTTCCGTTATTTCGCCCACTAAAATGGCTACCTGTTTATGAGCAGCTTCCAGGCCCTGTAACAACTGCCGGATATTTCTGGATTTGGCAGCCTTAAAATTAAAATCTTTAATCACGCGGATAGCATCCTCTTTATATCGATATGCCAAAACACTCTTGCGGGCTAACTGTTTGACCTTTTTATTCACTTTCAGGTGGTGTTTATGCGATTGAGGACCAAAAGCACGGCCGCCACCCACCCATAAAGGACTGCGAATGGTACCCGCTCTGGCGGTTCCCCGTCCCTTTTGCGGCCAGGGTTTACGACCACCCCCACGAGCCTCTGCCCGCGTTTTAGCAGAATGGGTTCCGCGACGGGCATTGGTTTGCTCAGCCCGAACCACCGTGTAGATTGCGTGATCATTGGGTTCGATATCAAAAGCTGGCTGTTTCAGCTGCAGCTTTTCACCAGAATCAATACCGTCTTTTTTATATACAGTGAACTCCATGGCTAATTACTCTGCCTCCGAATGGTTACAATACTATTCCGGGCCCCCGGGATAGCACCCTTGATAAACAATAAATTCTTGTCGGCATCAACCCTTACCACAACTAAATTTTTAGTCGTGGTTATTCTGCCGCCGGTTCTTCCGGCCATTTTCAGGCCTTTAAAAACCCGCGAAGGATCCGCCGATTGACCAATGGATCCCGGTGAACGCAGTCGATCACTCTGCCCGTGAGTCTTGGGACCTCCGTGAAAATTATAGCGTCTGATTACGCCTTGAAAGCCTTTCCCCTTCGTGCGGCCGGTCACTTTAACCTTGTCACCCGGTTTAAATATATCGGCCTTAACTTCTTTGCCCTGTTCACAGTATTCCGCGTCAAATTCACGGAATTCCTTTAGGGAGCGATAGGGGTTGGCTTTGGCCTTTTTGAAATGACCCTGGAGCGGTTTATTCGTAAGCCGTTCCGGCTTCTCTCCAAATCCCAGTTGGACTGCTTCGTAGCCGTCCCTCTCAGCCGTTTTTACCTGCAAAACCTTACAGGGCCCTGCCTCTACCACCGTGACCGGCAAAACCTCACCTGTTTCAACAAACAGCTGACTCATGCCTAACTTTTTTCCAATAATTCCTTTCATAACCCTGTCCATTATACTTTAATCTCAATATCTACACCGGCGGGAAGATCCAGGCGCATCAGTGCATCTACTGTTTTGGAGGTCGAATTCAAAATATCCACTAAGCGCTTGTGTATTTTCGTCTGAAACTGTTCCCTTGATTTCTTATTCACATGTGGCGATTTGAGCACTGTGTAGACGGTGCGTTTCGTGGGTAAGGGAATCGGCCCGGAGACAACAGCACCGGTCGACTTAGCCGTGGCCACAATCTTCTTGGTACTTTTATCCAAGAGGTTGTGATCATAAGCTTTCAAATTTATACGTATTTTTTGCCCTGGCACTCTGTTACTCCTTTATTCGATTATTTCAGTTACAACACCGGATGCCACTGTGCGACCGCCTTCACGAATCGCAAACCGCAAGCCCTTCTCCATCGCGATCTCGGTGATCAATTCCACTCCTATGGTTACATTGTCACCCGGCATGACCATATCAACGCCTTCCGGTAACTCCACCGATCCGGTCACATCTGTGGTCCGAAAATAAAACTGCGGACGATATCCATTGAAAAACGGGGTGTGACGACCGCCCTCTTCCTTCTTCAATACATAAACCTCGCCCTTGAACTTACAATGCGGCGTAATACTGCCGACTTCAGCTACAACCATACCACGCTGCAACCATTCCTTATCAATACCACGTAACAATAAACCCACATTATCACCGGCTTCTCCGCGCTCCAGCATCTTGCGAAACATCTCAACACCGGTCACCACCGTCTTCTTGTGGCCTCCTAATCCTATTACCTCAACTTCATCGCCTACCTTGATCACACCACGGTCTATCCGACCCGTGCCAACCGTTCCACGACCCGTTATCGAAAAAACATCCTCTACCGGCATCAAAAAGGGCTTGTCCGTCTCCCGCTCCGGCGTGGGGATATAATCATCAATGGCTTCCATTAACTCATATATCGGCTTTACCTTCTCCTCATCTTCCGGATTATTCAAAGCCTCTAAAGCACTCCCCTGAATGATCGGTATATCGTCACCCGGAAATTCATACTTGCTCAACAGCTCCCGTAACTCCATCTCAACCAACTCTATCAACTCCGGATCATCAACCATATCGGTCTTGTTCATGAAAACCACAATCGCCGGCACATTCACCTGACGAGCCAACAATATGTGCTCACGGGTCTGCGGCATGGGACCGTCAAAAGCCGATACCACTAATATGGCGCCATCCATCTGCGCCGCTCCCGTGATCATATTCTTGATGTAATCCGCATGCCCCGGACAATCAACATGCGCATAATGACGCTTGTCCGTCTGATACTCCACATGCGCCGTGTTGATCGTGATCCCGCGCTCCTTCTCCTCAGGCGCATTGTCAATACTGTCAAAGGTCCGGGCGTCTGCTAAACCCTTCTTGTTTAACAACAAGGTCATCGCCGCCGTTAATGTCGTCTTACCATGATCTACATGACCAATCGTGCCGACATTGACATGCGGCTTGGTTCGCTTGAATTGTTCCTTCGCCATGGGTTCTCCTTAATTTTTTGCAAATTCGGGAATAAACCCGATCGTTTTTTCAATAATTTCATTTTGAATTTTTTCACCGCAAAATTCATAGCTGTGAAACTGTAAGGTAAATACGGCTCTGCCCTGGGTCAAAGAGCGCAGATCCGTGGCATAGCCGAAGACCTCCCGTAAAGGTACCCGCGCATGCACAATATTCCGGTCTTGCCGCTTATCCATATGTTCGATATCGGCTCTCCGTGAATTAAGATCGTTTACCACCTCACCCAGATAGGTGTCCGGGACAACTACTTCCAGGGACATGACCGGTTCCAGAATAATCGGATCCGCTTTTTTCAGCGCTTCTTCAGCAGCTGCGTAAGCAGCCTGTTCAAAGGCCATTTCATTGGAATCATCCTCATCATAATCGCCGCCTGTAATAATGACTTTTATGTTTTGCATCGGATAACCAGCCGATATCCCGGACGAAAGGCGATTCTTTATGCCATTCTCAATCGCCGGAAAAAATTCTTTGGGAAACTCATCTTTATTTAGGGTGTTCACAATAGTGAATTTCTTGCTCTTTGTGTCTGGAAGTACCGTGACACTGACCACTGCATACTGGGTTTTATTGATCGATTGCTTGATAAACTCTT
Organism: uncultured bacterium; assembly: GCA_964640055.1. GTDB lineage: Bacteria > Fidelibacterota > UBA2242 > UBA2242 > JAFGTP01 > CAZXFH01. The sequence continues at coordinate 28,602 of CAZXFH010000015.1, forward strand.
CCCGGGCTTCGGCTGTCTCCCGGATTGTTTCCCGGTAACTCACCTGCGGCTTTCCGATGTGCGCATTGACTTTAAATTCACGTAACAGGCGATCTATTAGCACTTCCAGGTGCAGTTCACCCATGCCCGCCACAATTGTCTGGCCGGTCTCTTCATCCTCTGAAACCCGAAAGGTGGGATCTTCAAAGGTTAAGCGCTCCAAAGCCTTGTTCAGATTTTCATATTCCGCCTTGGTCTTGGGTTCAATCGCTACGGAAATTACCGGCTCGGGAAATTCCATGGATTCCAGAATGATCGGATGTTTTAAATCACACAGCGTGTGTCCGGTAATACTCTTTTTCAGACCCACGACAGCCCCGATCTCACCCGCTGATAAACTTTGCCGGTCCTCTCTTTTATTGGCATGCATTAAAAGCAGTCGGTTGATACGTTCTTTCTTGCGCAGCAGGGGATTATAGACGGCGGCCCCTTTGGTAACTTTACCAGAATAGACCCGGATATAACTAAGCCGCCCCACATGTTGGTCATTGACAATCTTAAAAATCAGCGCCGCAAAGGGGCTCTCCAGGCTGGGACGCCGCTTAATGACATGACCCTTCACGTCCAGCCCGGAAATAGGCGGTACATCAAAAGGTGAGGGCAGATAGGTTACGATAGCATCCAGCAGAGGCTGTACGCCTTTATTGCGAAAAGCCGCCCCACATAGAACCGGGACCACTTTATTATCTAAGGTAGCTGTGCGAATAGCATTCATAATCTCTTTTTGGCTGAGATGCTCACCATTCAGATATTTTGTCAGCAGCACATCATCATATTCGGCAATTTCTTCCAGCAATAGTTTTCGATATTCCTTGGCCTCCTCCTTGAGATCATCAGGCACTTCATCCATGGTGTAATGACTGCCCAGGGAATCCGCATCATAGATGACACTCTGCATATTGACCAGATCAATAATGCCATTAAACAGCTCTCCGCTACCGATCGGCAGGGTTAATACCAGCGGATTAGCCTTTAAACGCTCTTTGATCATTTTTAATACATTGTAAAAATTGGCGCCGGTACGGTCCATTTTATTGACAAAAGCAATCCGGGGAATATCATAGTGATCCGCCTGCCGCCATACCGTTTCACTCTGCGGTTCCACGCCACCCACCGCACAGAATATGGCGATCGCTCCATCCAAAACCCGCAGGGAGCGCTCCACCTCAGCGGTGAAATCCACATGCCCGGGTGTATCCAAAATATTGATACGGTGGTTATTCCAATAACACGTGGTAGCGGCGGAAGTAATGGTGATACCGCGTTCTTTTTCCTGATCCATCCAGTCCATGGCCGCTGCGCCGTCATGCACCTCGCCCATGCGGTGCAATTTACCGGTATAAAAGAGCATTCTTTCGGTTGTCGTGGTCTTACCCGCATCAATATGCGCCATAATACCAATATTTCTTACTTTTCTTAGATCACGCTCTCTCACAATAATCCTTATTTGCTTTGTTATCCGAAATGGGCAAAGGCTTTATTGGCTTCGGCCATGCGATGGGTTTCCTCCTTCTTCCGAATCGCACCCCCCTCATTATTGGAAGCAGCCAGCAGTTCATCCGCCAGCTTATCCGCCATGTAACCACCTGACCGTTTTTTGGCATTGGTGATTATCCAGCGGGAAGCCAGGGCAAACCGCCTTTTGGAATCCACTTCAACCGGCACCTGATATGTGGCCCCTCCGATTCGCCGGGACTTGACCTCCATGATCGGAGAAACATTCTTGACCGCCTTTTTAAACACTTCCAGGCCGGTTTTCTTCTGTCGCTTTTCAATGGTTTCCATGGAAGTGTAAAAAATCATTTCCGCTAAGGACTTTTTTCCTTTCTGCATCAGATAGTTAATGAATTTAGATACCTGTTTATCCCCATACTTGGCATCGGGTATTATTTTATGTTTGATCGTCTTTTTTCTTCTTGTCATTAAATTCACTCCTTGCTTATGTCGGCCGTTTGGTTCCGTAACGAGAGCGACTCTGTTTGCGGTCGGTAACCCCGGCCGTATCCAAAGTACCCCTGACAATATGGTAACGTACACCCGGCAGGTCTTTGACACGGCCACCCTCTACCAAGACGATCGAGTGCTCCTGCAGGTTATGCCCTTCCCCAGGTATATAAGCATTCACTTCTTTCCCGTTGGACAAGCGCACTCGCGCTACTTTACGCAGCGCTGAATTCGGCTTTTTGGGCGTAGTGGTATACACGCGGGTACAGACACCACGCTTTTGCGGGCAACCCTCCAAAGCGCGGGCTTTGCTCTTGTGAGTTACTTTTTTACGTCCTTTGCGAATTAACTGATTTATCGTCGGCATATTTTCTCCATTCTCTCCATGGTAAAAGCCTATAAAAATACAATATCTCTTATACTATTGCAATACTTTTCCCCATTAAATATTGATTACTTTTGTAAGGCAGCCAGCTCCTCTTCCTCTGTCTTCTTTTGTTCCTTGATGCGTTCCCATTCTTCACTCTCTTCTTCCGGCTCCAGTACAATAACATCCTGGTATTTACGCATTCCGGTTCCGGCCGGAATCAGACGCCCAACAATTACATTTTCTTTCAGACCGCGCATATAATCGGTTTTGGAGGCTGTGGAAGCATCCGTCAGTACACGGGTTGTCTCCTGGAAAGAGGCCGCTGAAATAAAGGATTCAGTCCCCAGGGAAGCGCGGGTGATACCCAGTAACATTTCCGTAAATTTGGCCGGTCTCGCTCTTCTGGCCTTGGCCGGTTCCTTGTCGTCATCCTTGAGAATGCGATTATACTTGGCGAATTCGGTTTTATTTACGACTTCGTCTTCATTCCAGTCGGAATCACCAGCCTTAGTGATCACCACATAATCCTCGATACGATCATTTTCTTCTATCAATTCATTCTTAGAGACCTGGTCGCCCTCGAGCAGATCAGTATCGCCGGAATCTTCAATGCGCACTTTCTGCATCATCTGGCGTACGATTACCTCAACATGCTTGTCATTAATCCGTACCCCCTGTAAACGGTAGACCTCCTGAATTTCATTGACCAGATATTCCTGAACGCGGCGCGGATCCTGCACAGCCAAGATATCACGGGGTGAAACCGGGCCTTCACACAAACGGTCACCGGCTCTGACCCAGTCCCCCTGATTGACCAGCACATAACGGCCATAGGGCATTTTATACTTCTTCTGCTGGCCTTCCGGACCTTCTACAATAATTTCGCGAATACCTTTCTTGGTTTCCCCAAACTTTATGCGGCCATCTATTTCCGCAATTACAGCCGGATTCTTGGGTTTCCGGGCTTCGAACAATTCGGCCACACGCGGCAGACCACCGGTAATATCACTGCTCTTGCCGGTTTCCTTCGGTTTCTTGGCTAGCATATCACCGGCAATAACTTCGTCACCTTCATTGACCGACAGCATGGCCCGTACAGGTAAAATAAAGCCTTGGTGGACCACTTCCTGCCCGTCTTCCTGAGATACGATATCAATCCGGGGATGGATGGTTCGATCTTTGGATTCTATGATCGTCGCAGACTTATGGCCCGATTCATCGGCCTCCACACTGTAGGTTACATCCTCAATCAGATCGACAAACCGGACTTTTCCGGAATGTAAGGCCAGAATATGATCCATATAAATATCCCAGCGGAAAAGCGTATCACCCGGGGTTACTTCATCGCCTTCATCCACGATAATATGGGCCCCGTAGGGAATGTTATAAGTAGAGGTAACACGATCGTTTTCATCTATGATACTGAGTGTTGCATTGCGCGAAAGTACCACCCGGCAGTTACCTTTGGGATAATTCACCGCTTTATAATCCTCGGAAAAGGCCACTTTGCCCTTGGTTTTGGCCACGGTCTCTGATTCTTCCACAATCCGGGCGGCCGTACCACCAAAATGGAAGGTCCGCAGGGTTAACTGCGTTCCGGGTTCACCAATCGCCTGGGCGGCCATGATTCCTACCGACTCGCCCATACTGACTTTGGTCCCGGTGGCTAAGTTGCGTCCGTAACAGCGGGCACAAACACCCCGCTTGGATTCACAGGTTAATACGGAACGAATCCGAACCCGTTCGATGCCCACCTGCTGAATACGCCGAGCTTTGACTTCATCAATCAACTGACCGGCTTCCACAATAATCTCATCATCATCCTCAGGATGAAAAATATCTTCCTGGGCCACACGACCGGCAATACGATCCGCCAAACTCTCAATTACATTTTCTTCCTTTTTCAGCGCGGAGGCTTCAATACCGTTAATTGTGCCGCAATCTTCTTCATTAATCACCACATCCTGGGCCACATCAACCAGTCGGCGGGTCAGATAACCGGCATCGGCGGTTTTCAGCGCCGTATCAGCCAGACCCTTACGCGCACCATGGGTTGAAATAAAGTATTCCAGCACTGACAATCCTTCCTTGAAGTTGGAAGTGATCGGTGTTTCAATAATTTCACCCACCTGGCCGCTAAGGGTCTTCTGGGGTTTAGCCATCAGACCACGCATGGCAGCCAGCTGTTTAATCTGGTCTCCGCTACCACGGGCGCCGGAATCCGCCATCATATACAGCGGATTAAAGCCCTGTTTGTGGTTGGCAAAGTTTTCCAACATGACTTCCGATAAATTGTTGGTGGTATGGGTCCAGTTATCGATTATTTTATTGTACCGTTCGCCTTCCGTCAGAATTCCCCGTTTATTTTTATCCTGAATTTCTTCAACCCGTTTAAAGGCTTCCTGTAAAATATCATCTTTTTGCGGGGGAATCAAAACATCAGCGATAGCCATAGAGGTGCCTGATTTGGTGGCAAATCTGAAGCCAATATCTTTCAGGTTATCCAGGAACTGTACCGTTTCATAATTTCCGGCTGCGTGGAATACATCACCAACAATCTTTTCCAGACCCCGTTTACTGATCAACTCATTCACATAACCCATGCCTTCCGGTAAGAAGCTATTCAGTAAAGCACGGCCCACTGTGGTGTCAATCAACTTGCCATTGACACGTACCTTGACTTTGGCGTGAATATCAACGGCATTGACATCATAGGCCATTATGGCCTCATGAATGGAGGAAAATATTTTGCCTTCCCCTTTAACGCCATCCTTTTTCCGGGTGATGTAATATACACCCAAAACCATATCCTGCGTTGGAATAGAAATCGGATTACCATGGGCTGGATGTAAAATATTATGACTGGAGAGGGATAATATACGGCTCTCCATCTGGGCTTCATAGGATAAGGGCACATGTACTGCCATCTGGTCGCCATCAAAGTCAGCATTAAACGCCGTACAAACCAAGGGATGGATCTGAATCGCTTTGCCTTCAATTAATACCGGCTGAAAGGCCTGAATTCCCAGGCGGTGCAGCGTCGGGGCCCGATTTAATAAAACGGGATGATCCTCCACCACATATTCCAGCAGTTTGTATACTTCCGGATCTTTGCTTTCCACCATGGTTTTGGCTGCTTTGGGGGTCTTGCCGATTCCGCGCCGTAATAGCTGGTGAATAATATGCGGTTTGAACAGCTCGATGGCCATCTCTTTGGGCAAGCCGCACTGATGCATTTTTAACTGCGGACCGACTACAATCACTGAGCGACCACTGTAGTCAACCCGTTTTCCCAATAGATTTTGACGGAAGCGCCCCTCTTTCCCTTTCAACATATCACTCAAACTTTTCAAGGGACGTCGGGTACCGCTGCGCACCTCTGTACGGCGACGGCTATTATCAAAAAGCGAATCAACCGCTTCCTGCAGCATACGCTTTTCATTACGCAGAATCACATCCGGTGCTTTTATTTCCATGAGCTGTTTCAACCGATTATTGCGAATAATCACCCGCCGGTACAGGTCATTCAGGTCACTGGCAGCAAATCGCCCCCCCTCCAGGGGAACCAGCGGTCGCAGATCAGGCGGGATAACCGGGAGTACGGTGATCACCATCCACTCCGGTTTATTGATCATTTCGCCTTCTTTCGGAAGAAAGGCACGGATAACCTTTAAGCGTTTTAAAATTTCATTCTTTTTGGTACGTGAGCGTCGTGTTTTTAAATCTTTTTTCAGATCCCGTACCATCTTTTCGATATCCATTTTCTCCAAGAGCTCACGAATGGCTTCACCACCGGTCTTGGCGATAAAATAATCCTCAGCCTCTTCTTCCTCGAACAGATCACTCTTGGGGCCATATTGCATCACGTTCTCGAGGTACTCTTCCTCGGTAATAACTGATTTATAAGGCAGTTCGGATTTGCCTTGATTCAAGACAACATATTTTTCATAGTAAACAATCTCTTCCAGCTCGCGGATCTTGACGCCCAGAAGATAATAGAGTTTGCTGGGAATAGATCTGAGAAACCAGATATGAACCACTGGCACAGCCAGTGTAATGTGACCCATACGTTCTCTTCTGACCTTCTTACGGGCCACTTCCACACCGCAGCGGTCACAGATGATGCCTTTGTAGCGAATCCGTTTGTATTTCCCGCAGTGACATTCATAATCCTTAACCGGTCCGAAAATCTTCTCGCAGAACAGGCCATCTTTTTCCGGTTTGTAAGACCGGTAATTAATTGTCTCCGGTTTAAGCACTTCTCCCCGGGAACGCATTAAAATTCTTTCCGGCGAAGAAAGATGTATGTTTATCTTCTCAAAATCATGTTTTTTACTAAAAGTTTTTATATAAGGTTTTGCAGCCTGCATATTGGTTTATCATCCTCCAACGGTTACGGACAATTAATCCATGTCCATTTCAATACATAACCCTTGCAATTCTTTTAACAGCACCTGGAATGATTCCGGAATGCCAAATTCGCTGAAATTCTCGCCCTTTACGATGGCGTTATAGGCTTTGGAGCGTCCTTCCACATCATCAGATTTGATAGTTAACATTTCTTGCAAGGTATAAGCTGCGCCATAGGCTTCTAACGCCCAAACTTCCATTTCACCAAATCGCTGTCCTCCGAATTGCGCTTTTCCACCTAAGGGTTGTTGGGTTACCAGAGAATAGGGACCAGTTGAGCGGGCGTGCATCTTATCTTCTACCAGATGGTACAATTTCATCATGTAGATATATCCGACCGTCACACGTTCATCAAAAGGCTCTCCGGTTTTACCATCAAAGAGCGTGGATTTACCATCTTCGGGTAAACCTACTTTCTTCAGCTCGGCTTTAACTTCATCATGAGTGGCGCCGTTAAAAACCGGGGTCTCATAATAGGCGCCTAATTTTTTCCCGGCCCATCCTAACATGGTCTCATAAAGCTGTCCCAGGTTCATCCGTGAAGGCACCCCCAAAGGATTGAGAATGATGTCAATCGGAGTGCCATCCGCCATAAAGGGCATGTCCTCGGCGGGGACAATAATGGAGACCACTCCTTTGTTACCATGACGGCCAGCCATTTTATCACCCACCTGGACCTTGCGTTTATCAGCCACATAGGTTTTCGCCAATTGCAGTACACCCGGTTGCAGATCATCGCCAACCTTAATTTTATAAATACTGCGCTCAGTGTCTTCATCTATCCGCTGGGACAGTTCAAAGTAATTTTCGTAAATATTCTGAACTTTCTGGTTCACCTTTTCATCGGCAGTCCAGGGAAATTCCAGACTGAGATTGTCAAAATCCAACTCACGAAGCTTCTTTTCGGTTAGTTTGGTCTTGGCCTTGACCATGGTCTTGGAGCCTGCAATATCCTTAATGGTTTTGGCCGTTTTATTTTTAAGAAAATTAATCAGAATTTCATTGCGCCGCTCAATCAGAGCATTATGTTTATCAACACTTTTTTTCTGAATATTTTCTATTCTACGTTTTTCTTCAGCCCGGCTGGAACGAGTCTTGCGCCGAAATAGTTTTGAATCAACCGCTACACCTTTAATGCCGGTTTCCGCGCGTTTGGAAGCATCCTTCACATCACTGGCTTTTTCACCGAAAATGGCACGCAAGAGCTTTTCTTCCGGCGTCGGATCGGTTTCACCCTTGGGAGTCACCTTACCGATCAATATATCATTGGCTTCCACTTCAGCGCCGACTCGGATGATACCCCTCTCGTTCAGGTCCTTGGTGGCTTCCTCGCTGACATTCGGGATTTCACGGGTCAGTTCTTCATTACCGCGTTTGGTATCACGAACTTCCATTTCAAATTCTTTAATATGTACCGATGTAAAAACATCATCCCGCACCAAACGCTCACTGATAATAATGGCGTCTTCGAAATTATATCCTTCCCAGGGCATAAAGGCCACCAAAACATTCCGCCCCAGGGCCAATTCACCTTGATCAGTGGCACATCCATCCGCGATTACCTGCCCCTTTTTGACGCGCTGACCTTCCTTAACAATCGGACGTTGATTGGTTGTGGTATCCTGATTGGTGCGCTGATATTTGGAAAGCACTATCTTCATGCGCCCGCGGTTCTCATCCAACTTGATCTCATCTTCATCTTCAGTCTGGATGATGATATAATCACTGCAGACCTCTTGTACCACACCATTCCGGGGCGAGGTGACTGTGGTTCTTGAGTCCTTGGCCACGATCTTTTCCATTCCGGTACCCACTAAGGGGGCTTCCGGCTTTAACAAGGGCACCGACTGTCGCTGCATATTAGATCCCATCAGCGCCCGGTTGGCATCATCGTGCTCCAGAAAGGGAATCAACGAGGCTGAAACCGAAACCAATTGAGTCGGTGAAACATCCATATAATTCACCTGGTCCGGATTCACCATGGGGACTTCGCCCCGAATCCGGGCCCGTACCTGTGGGGCAGAAAAAGCGCCCTTTTCATCAACCGGCGCATTGGCCTGGGCAATCGTCTTACGATCCTCATCGTCCGCAGAAAGATATTCCACCTCACTGGTAACCACCGGCTTATTATTGTCATTTTGCACGCGGCGGTAAGGTGTTTCAATAAAGCCCAGATCGTTTACATAAGCATAAGTCGCCAGCGATGAAATCAGACCGATATTGGGGCCTTCCGGCGTTTCAATGGGGCACAGTCGGCCATAATGGGTATAATGAACATCGCGGACTTCAAATCCGGCCCGTTCCCGGGTTAAACCACCGGGGCCGAGGGCCGAGACACGCCGCTTGTGGGTAATTTCTGCCAAGGGGTTGGTCTGATCCATAAATTGCGAGAGTTGACTGGTACCGAAAAAGGAATTAATTACCGAAGTAATGATGCGAGAGTTGATCAAATTCTGGGGGGTTAGATTCTCGGATTCACGTAAATTCATACGCTCTTTAATCGTCCGGGACATGCGGGTCAAGGCCAGGTTGAACTGGTTCTCCAGCTGCTCCCCGACAGTGCGTACCCGTCTGTTACCCAAGTGGTCGATATCGTCCGGCCCCAGAAATCCTTTTTTCATCTTTACCAGGTGCCGAATAATCTCCACGAAATCTCCACGGGTCAGTACCGTATCTTCCACCGGTACATCCAGATCGAATTTTTTATTGATTCGGTAGCGGCCGACCTGTCCCAGATCATACTTCTTGGGACTAAAAAACAACCGCTCTACGAATTTCTGGGCTGTGTCCAGGTTAGGGGGTTCTCCGGTACGCAGACTTCGATAGAGAAAATAGAGGGCTGATTCCTGATCCGAAGTAGCGGTATCTTTGCGAAAGGTGTTGATAAATACCGATTTTTCAATATCATTATCAGTAGTGAAAACCAATAAGGAATCAATGCCGTTTTTCTTACAGGCTTCTAAAATATCATCATCAACTTCCCTGATATCCTTAACATCGACCACCACTTCTCCGGTTTCAGGATTAACCAGTGATTCGGCCAGGACTTTGCCTTTGGCCTTCTTGGGGGACTTACTGATATCGATCTTTTCACCAATGCCAGCCGGTGGTTTCTTTTTTTCTTTATCACCGAATAATTTCAATATGTCTTCATTTTCCGGATAGCCAATGGCGCGCAGTAGTATGGTGGCCGGAAATTTATGGCGCCGGTCAATAATGGCATGCAGAATATCCCGGGTATCGATCAGAAAATCAACCCAGGAGCCACGGAAGGGAATCACGCGGGCAGTATAGATCTTCTGACCGTTGGTGTGAATCCCTTCATCGAAAAATACACCCGGGGAGCGCTGCAACTGACTGACAATGATGCGTTCGGCACCATTGATAATAAAGGTACCTTTCCGGGTCATATAAGGCACATTCCCGAAAAAGATATCCTGTTCTATACCTGCTGTATAATCGCCTTTTTTACCCCCCTCTTCACTGACATGCAGGACCAAACGCACTTTTAAGGGAACGGTATAGCTGACACCGCGTTCAATACATTCCTTAATATTATAGCGGGGTTCACCCAGAGTGTAATATTTATATTCCAATAAATAATTACCATGTGAATCCTCGATAGGAAATATATTTTGAAAGGCGGCTTCCAACCCATAATTCTTGCGGTTGGTCGGAGGGACGGTTTTTTGTAAAAACCGGTCAAAGGACTTATTCTGGATATCCAGTAAATTCGGTATTTCTTTAACAGCGGGTATTTTTGCGAAACTGGTCCGCTCTAAAGTACTACCTGGAGTGTTACGCAAATGTAATCTCCTTTTTGCTTTGTGATTCTCTTATATTAAAAGAATCCTTATTTATATCATTAATAATAATAACTGAAACTAAATGGGGTGCTGTCCAAAGCCACATGCAGGCTTTGCTTGCTACTTAAGCTCAACAGTAGCCCCGGCTTCTTCCAATTGCTTTTTCAGATCTTCAGCTTCCTCTTTGGCGACCGCTTCTTTAACCGGGTTCGGTGCTTTATCGACCAGATCCTTGGCTTCTTTTAACCCCAGATTTGTCACGGAGCGTACCACCTTAATTACATTAATCTTTTTGGCTCCGATCTCTTTCAGGATTACATCAAATTCAGTTTTCTCTTCCTCTTCTTCAGCGCCTTGGGCAGCTGCACCAGGTGCTCCGGCTACAGCGACAGGCGCTGCGGCTTTAACATCAAACTTCTCTTCAATCTCTTTAATGAGCTCTGATATCTCCAGCATATTCGCTTTTTCAAGATATTCAAGGACGTCGGCTCGCTTAATTTCTGCCATTTCTAACATACCTCCTAATTATTGCCTAAAATAAGTTATGATTCTTTTTTATCTTTCAGTGCATTCAGGGCCCCCACCAGATTGCTCAGGGAGCTCCTTAACACATTCACTAAATTCCCCATGGGTGCATTTAAGGTGCCCATGAACTTTCCGATCAGTTCATCACGGGAGGGTAAATTCTTTATTTCCGATACCCGGTCCGCTCCAAAGTACTGACCTTCAAAAATACAACCGGTAATCCGGGGACTTTCAACTTTATTCTTTTTAAGAAATGAACTGATCACTTTGGCCGGAACAACCGGGTCATCATAGGAAAAGGCAATGCCCATCTGACCATCGATTAAAGCATCAATATCATCATAACCGGCCTTTTTGGCAGCCCGTTTGGTAAGGGTCTTTTTCACAATATTATAATCAATATCCGCCTCAAAAAACTCACCGCGCAGATCGTTCATCTGGGAAACGCTCATCCCCTTATAATCGGTAAAATAGGCTCCTTTAGCCTTTGAAAATTTATCGCCAACCGCTTTGATGATCTCCGTTTTCTTAGGTTTCGGCATTTTGTCTCCTTACTCAGATTATGATTTCGCGACTGTTGTCTTGTCGACTTTAATACCGGGGCCCATGGTGGAAGACAAGGTAATCTTCTGTAGATAGGTACCCTTCAGCGAGAGCGGTCTTTTCCGCATTAAGGTCGCCATCAAGGTATTAACATTATCCACGATCTCATTACTGGAAAAAGACATTTTCCCCACCGGTAAATGAATAATACCATGCTTGTCGACCCGAAATTCCGTGCGCCCGGCCTTCACTTCTGCCACGGCGGCTTTAACATCCTGGGTTACGGTTCCGCTCTTCGGATTGGGCATTAGACCTTTGGGACCCAGGATACGACCGAGTTTGCCTACATCTTTCATCACTTCCGGGGTGGCAATAATGATATCCACGTCGGTCCAGCCATCTTCAATTTTCTTGACATACTCTTCGAGCCCGACATAATCTGCTCCGGCTGCTTTGGCTTCTTCTGCTTTTGATTTGGTCATCACGAGGACCCGTACTTCTTGTCCGGTGCCATGGGGGTATGCAACGGTGCCGCGAATATTCTGATCTGCATGACGCGGATTAACACCCAAATTGACATGGAGTTCTACGGTTTCATCGAAATTAGCACTATCCAAATCTTTCAAAAGCGAGACAGCCTCATCCAGTGGATAGGTTTTTGTTTTATCCACCTTGCTTTTATTACTTACCACTCGTTTTGAAATATTCATATATACTGAATCCTTTAATCTTTAACGACTATGCCCATATTACGGGCGGTTCCTTCAATTATTTTCATGGCACGGTCAACAGTGTGGGCATTCAGGTCCGGCATCTTGGTCTCGGCTATTTGCTTTAAATCCCGGGAGGTTACCGTGCCCACTTTGGTCTTATTGGGCTCACCTGACCCTTTTTCTATTTTCGCTGCCTTTTTCAAGAGCACGGCCGCCGGAGGTGTTTTGGTGATAAATTTAAAGGAGCGGTCAGCAAATACCGTGATTTCCACCGGAATGATCAGGCCCTGTTTTTCCTGGGTCCGGGCATTAAAAGCCTTACAAAATTCCATTATATTGACACCATGCTGTCCCAAGGCGGGTCCAACCGGAGGTGAGGGATTTGCCTTACCTGCCATGATTTGTAATTTTATTTTCGCTGCAATCTTTTTCGCCATGATAACACCTATTTCTCCAATTCAACCTGTAAAAAATCCAACTCAACCGGGGTGGGCCGCCCGAAAATACTGACATTCACCTTTAATTTTCGTTTGTCCTCATTCACTTCCTGAACCACCCCTCTGAAATCAACAAAAGGACCGTCAATCACTTTAACCGGATCGCCCATCTTAAAAGGCACGGCCATGACTTCGCGGCCATCTTTCTTTTCAACTTCACCCAGGACCCGTTTAACCTCTGCTTCCGACAGGGGCTGGGGATTGCTTTTGGGACCCACAAACCCCATCACGCCGGGAATATTCTCAATTAAATACTGGGATTCTTTGGTTATTTCCATCTTGACCAGTAAATAACCGGGGAAAAAAACCTTGTTTTTGACCCGCTTCTTGCCTTCCCGCATTTCGGTTACATTTTCCGAGGGTACTAGTACCTCCTGAATATAGTCCTGCATACCCTCGCGTTCCGCTTCCAGAAGTACCGCATCTTTAATTTTCTTTTCCCGTCCGGAAAAAACTTTTAACACATACCAATTCATATCTATCTTATAGTATTACGTTTACAAGTCTTGACAAAATCGTATCGATCAAGAACAAAAATATCGCTAAAAGTAATGACAATACCAATACCACCAGCGTAGAGCCCTTCAATTCCGGCCAGCTGGGCCAGGAGACCTTTTTCATTTCAAACACAACACCGTTAATAAACTCTTTAGCCTTTTTGAACATCGGTTATCTTCCTTTATGACAAATTGATCCCTGATAGAGCAAGCAGGTGAGGCAGGAATCGAACCCGCAACCCCTGGTTTTGGAGACCAGCGCTCTGCCAGTTGAGCTACTCACCTTCATTACTGCTACCTCGTTTCCTTATGCGGGGTGTGTTTTTTACACCACGGACAGTACTTTTTGTAAGTCACCCGGCTGGGCTGCAACCGTTTATTTTTATCGGTCGTATAATTCCGACGTTTGCATTCCGTACACTCTAGCGTGATAATTTGACGCATTGACTTTTACCTTTATTCGATTATTTCAGTTACAACACCGGATGCCACTGTGCGACCGCCTTCACGAATCGCAAACCGCAAGCCCTTCTCCATCGCGATCTCGGTGATCAATTCCACTCCTATGGTTACATTGTCACCCGGCATGACCATATCAACGCCTTCCGGTAACTCCACCGATCCGGTCACATCTGTGGTCCGAAAATAAAACTGCGGACGATATCCATTGAAAAACGGGGTGTGACGACCGCCCTCTTCCTTCTTCAATACATAAACCTCGCCCTTGAACTTACAATGCGGCGTAATACTGCCGACTTCAGCTACAACCATACCACGCTGCAACCATTCCTTATCAATACCACGTAACAATAAACCCACATTATCACCGGCTTCTCCGCGCTCCAGCATCTTGCGAAACATCTCAACACCGGTCACCACCGTCTTCTTGTGGCCTCCTAATCCTATTACCTCAACTTCATCGCCTACCTTGATCACACCACGGTCTATCCGACCCGTGCCAACCGTTCCACGACCCGTTATCGAAAAAACATCCTCTACCGGCATCAAAAAGGGCTTGTCCGTCTCCCGCTCCGGCGTGGGGATATAATCATCAATGGCTTCCATTAACTCATATATCGGCTTTACCTTCTCCTCATCTTCCGGATTATTCAAAGCCTCTAAAGCACTCCCCTGAATGATCGGTATATCGTCACCCGGAAATTCATACTTGCTCAACAGCTCCCGTAACTCCATCTCAACCAACTCTATCAACTCCGGATCATCAACCATATCGGTCTTGTTCATGAAAACCACAATCGCCGGCACATTCACCTGACGAGCCAACAATATGTGCTCACGGGTCTGCGGCATGGGACCGTCAAAAGCCGATACCACTAATATGGCGCCATCCATCTGCGCCGCTCCCGTGATCATATTCTTGATGTAATCCGCATGCCCCGGACAATCAACATGCGCATAATGACGCTTGTCCGTCTGATACTCCACATGCGCCGTGTTGATCGTGATCCCGCGCTCCTTCTCCTCAGGCGCATTGTCAATACTGTCAAAGGTCCGGGCGTCTGCTAAACCCTTCTTGTTTAACAACAAGGTCATCGCCGCCGTTAATGTCGTCTTACCATGATCTACATGACCAATCGTGCCGACATTGACATGCGGCTTGGTTCGCTTGAATTGTTCCTTCGCCATGGGTTCTCCTTTGTTATTGTTTATACCTAAACTTGATTTGGCAATCAGCGGCAGTGTCAAACTGTCCGCCAGCAAAAGTTCTTCGAGCCCACGACCAGGGTTGAACTGGTGACCTCATCCTTACCAAGGATGCGCTCTACCACTGAGCTACGTGGGCACTGAGCGGGTGAAGGGAATTGAACCCTCGTCACCGGCTTGGAAGGCCGGAGCTTTACCACTAAGCTACACCCGCAATTCATGTCCGTTTTGTGGGCCGGGATGGATTCGAACCACCGTAGGCATATTGCCGGCAGATTTACAGTCTGCTGCCATTAACCACTCGGCCACCGACCCCACAAAATTATCTTTGTTTGAGTTTGATGAATTTGACTTAACGAAAGTCTAATACTTCCTCCCAAACACCGCGCGCGATTGCATTGCGGGCTTTGGTAATTGCCAAATCTCCATTTCAAAAACCGATGGATTCCAGAGCCACCAGCAGGAGTCGAACCCGCGACAAGCTGATTACAAATCAGCTGCTCTACCAACTGAGCTATGGTGGCGCTTTTATTCACCTTGGGATAGAACGCAACCTGAAATTGGACAACACTGCGCCCCTTATCGGGATGAACCACCAGCAAAGTCGTGGTGGAATGAAATCTCACTTATCAAATAGGAGTCGTTGCTGACCGCTTTGTTACTGGAAAACAGTTCGGTTCTCACAAATTCGAAAAGCCTCAAAGTTTAATATATTTTTAGCGACATATCAACAATTTTATTGAACTTTTTAGTAAAATTCTTTACACTAAATGATCGCAGATAGATCGCAGAAATTTAGCTACCACATATTGTATTTTACATGTTAATAAACACAACATTATCTACTTGGCGTTACTTGACAAGCGGACGTGTCCGCAGTTATCCCTGTCAAATCAATAGCTGATAAACCGGATAATGACTCTTCTTTAACACTTAAAATAGCTGCTCCTCCCTCATTTTTATTGAAATTTACATCTTGATGAATTAATCTTGGCAAGAACAAAAGGGGGATACTGCATGACCACAATGGTTACAGGCGCCGCCGGATTCATCGGCTTTCATCTTGCACGACAATTGTTAACCGCCGGTGAAGAAGTCATCGGTCTGGATAATGTAAATGATTATTATGATCCGCAGCTGAAGCGGGCGCGGCTGAAGCTACTCAGCAATTATGATCAATTTACTTTTTTTGAAAAGGATCTGGTGGATCTTGCAGCGCTGGAACAAATTTTTGCCCGGCACACCATTCACAAAGTCTGCCATCTGGCAGCACAGGCCGGCGTGCGTTACTCGCTGGTCAATCCTTTTGCCTATCAGAAAGCCAATCTGGAGGGTTTTCTGAACATCATCGAAAGCGCTAAAAGAGCCCAGGTCAGCAATTTTGTTTATGCCTCCAGCTCCAGCGTTTACGGAAATAATAAAAATTTGCCCTTTTCCGTAAATGACAATGTGGATTATCCCATCTCTCTGTATGCGGCCACTAAAAAAGCGGATGAGTTAATCGCGCACACCTATGCCCATCTATACGATCTCCCCTGCACTGGCCTGCGGTTTTTTACCGTCTACGGTCCCTACGGGCGTCCGGATATGGCCCTATTTATTTTTACCAAAAATATCCTGGAAAACAAATCCATCGATGTCTATAATTACGGTAAGATGAAACGGGACTTTACCTATATTGATGACATCGTTCAGGGGGTTATTTCCGCCCTGAAAAAGCCCTTTCCCTATAAAATTTTCAATCTCGGTAATCACCGGAGTGAAAACCTCATGGACTTCATCCGTCTGATAGAACAAGAGCTGGGCAGAAAGGCGCAGATCAATTTAATGCCTATCCAGCCCGGCGATGTGCCGGAAACCTATGCTGATATTTCGGCCGCAAATGAACTGCTTGATTTTTTCCCAAAAACCAATATACGTACCGGCGTGAAAAAATTCATTGACTGGTATAAAGCCTATTATCATATAGAGAGTTAAGCGTGAAGACACCTCATTTTGAGATCAAAGCGTTACAACAGCTGTTCAATAATTTCAAGCAGCTGAAGATCCTGGTGGTCGGAGACCTGATCCTGGATCGCTACATTTGGGGGGATGTGGAACGGATCTCTCCGGAAGCACCCGTACCGGTCGTACATATTAAAAAGCGGGAATTTCGCAGCGGTGGTGCCGGCAATGTGGCCGCCAATCTTTCCGCCCTCAATTGCCAAGTCACGCTGGCCGGCGTTGTAGGCCAGGATGATCATCAAAACAAGCTTAATTCACTTTTTACAAAATCAAGGATAAGGCCCCTGATCGTCAAAGATTCCAGCCGCATGACCACTGTCAAGACCCGTATAATCGCTAAGCGGCAACAATTGTTGCGTTTTGACGAGGAACAGACCGGTGATGTGGCCGCGCCGGTACTGGAAGAGCTGATGACTCTGATAAAGCGTGATCTGGGTCAATTCGATGGCGTGATACTTTCCGATTACAACAAGGGCTTACTCATCGAAGATTTTATTCAGGCTCTGCGTAAAAAATGTGCCCAGCAACCGCTTATTATCGATCCCAAGGGATATGACTATCAAAAATATCGCGGGGCCACAGCAATCAAACCCAATTTCAATGAATTTCGAACGGCCATTAACCAACCGACATTAACCAAAGAAAAGCTAGGTCCCTATGCCAAGCAACTGATGCGGGATCTCGACCTGGAAGGTGTGGTGATCACTTTGGGCGAGGAGGGGGTCTTTATTTATGATAAAAAAGACAAAAGTCTGCTGATCCCAACCGACGCCCGCGAAGTCTATGATGTCAGCGGCGCCGGGGATACCTTTATCGCGGCTTTTGCGGCCGGACTAATTATCAGCGGCGACTGGTTTATGGCCGCCAAAGCGGCTAATCTTGCCGCCGGAGTGGCGGTTGGTAAACTGGGTACCGCTACGATTACCAAGGAAGATATATTTAATCATATAAATTAGGTTGATTCGCGCCCCTCAGGTGGATGACGCCGCAGAGGATAACCCCAGCCAGTTACAGGCCGCACTTTTGTCACGGAAAACTTGTATCTGGTCCGATGGTATGTTGCGATATAGCTCATACATGCGGGCCAGCCCGTAAGACAGTTCCCGGGCTGTCAATATCGCCCGTTTACTGTTTGGTGCAAACAGTTTGAGTTGTACAATCCGTCCAATAGATTCCCGATCAATATTAAATTTTTTAACGGCACAGCAGTCGAACAGATGGTTATATCCGGAATGGAAATCCTTATCCCCCTGCAACCGTTGGAAATGATCCACAAAATCGGCTTCGCTAAGAATTTCCGGCGCATAACTGATCACTACCTGGTTCGCTTTATCAATATGATATTTTATGGGCATCTATAAATGTATCCCTCTCACGATTCCAAATATGATTTTAAACTATTTTCACGAAAAAAACAAACGCCATCCTTAGTTTGGCAGGTTAAAATAATTCAGCATCCCTTTGTATTTCAAACTTTTAAAAATCAATTGACTTCTTTCTGTAATAACCTGAAATTTAAAAGTCTTGTGGCAATTTTGTTCAATTAAGTACGGTCTATATGATAAGCTAAATACCTTCAAGTAAGAAAGTTTACTACCATGAAAGATCTTTATCCTGCTATTTTGCGACAATTGCTTATCAGCGGCTTATGCTGGTTAATAGTTCAGACAACCTTTATTGCTAAAGTATTTGCGCAGCCGAATCACTACACGCGTAAATCCGTGGCCTATATTGACGCCTTGCTTTACACCCAGGACACGGACCATCTCTCAGCAGAAAATGAAGCCTATTATCTCTCCAAACTACATGATGGAATTCGCATGGCCCGCTTTGATTACAATCCTTTGCCTCAGCAAGTCCAGGCTGAATTTAAAAGGCAGTTGCATCACAAAAATATCTCCGAAGAAGACGATATCCTCCCACTGCTAAATCAAACCGTCGTACCGGAGATCATCAAGATTTTGGATCTGCGGAAGGAAATGCGGGCTAAGGAACTGGTCACCCAGGCTCAGAAAAATTCTTTTATTACATTAAAAGCCAAAGAGATGGGAATTACCGCTCAACAACTGGAGCAGGTAATGAACGCCTCCTATCTGTATATTCCTTTTCTGGCAGACTATGATCAAAAAAAAGACAAAAATGAAAAGAAATTGTCCGGGTCGCTTAAAGGCGGGCTGATATGGTTTCACGTTATCGCGGGTGATAAGCCCCGGGTTGAAAAAATCGCCACTGTCCACTCCAGCGCTCACTCCAGCCAGGAAAAAGACGGCGACTCTTATAAAGAGTTGGAAAAGGATCTGCTGCGCAATTTAAGTTTCATTATGGCCATGAACCTGCAAACCCGTACGCGGGAATTGGAAATGTTTAAATTAAGTGCTCCGATTACCGAAGTTGATTGGCGCACCATTTACTTCCCCTTGGGTAAAGCCGAAGGCTTAAAGCTGGATCAACCCTATTATGTGGGAGAATGGATGGAAAACAAAACCGGTAAACTGCGTTTCCAAAACAGTGGCTTCGTAAGAATCGGTAATGTAAAAGATAACCGTAAAGCGGGAGAACAGTTGTCATCGGCCTGGGCGATAAGAAAGGGCGATTGGGTGCGCGGTATGACCGTTATGGAGCATCCTCGTCTAGGTATTGACCTGGCGCTCAAGCCGCGCTGGTTTAATGTTACTGTGGACAGCGGTATGTTTCTGAACCTAGATAATGATTTCTTAGTCGTCTTTGATAACTACACAGGCGGCGTCCCGGGTCTGGATTTCGATCTGCAGTGGAATATTGCCCCGGTGACCAAAGTAAAGCAATCCTTTCTGGTGCTGGGCGCTACGGCCAGTATTGTGCCGGTCCGGAGCCAAGTGTTTGCCCGACAAAAACTGTTGGATCTGGGAATCATCCAGTTATACACCCAAACTCATGAAGAAAGACTGGTCGCGGGTTACTTTAACGGATATGCCGGTTATCTGAAAAAATTCTATTTAGGGCCCTTTGCTCTGCATGCCGAAATATTGGGAGGCGTCCAGGGACTATCTCTTACCACCCGGTATGAAGATGAAGATGTGGATCTGATGAACATCACTGTGGGGGGGCGGACTCAACTGGGGCTGGAATATGCGCTGAATATCGACTGTAATATTGGTGTTTTTGCCGGCTTTACATTTTTCCCGGCACTGGACTACTGGGTCCTGAAATATAAAGACAAAGAGGTCGATATGATCAACAAGGCCAAATGGCTCAGTAAAATCAATGACACCTACCAGGCGCCGCCCCGCATTTACAGTATCGGTAAAACCTATGGATTTTATCTCCACTACTCCCTACCTTCGCTTTCTTTCAATCCGCTGAAAATGTTACCAACCGATTAATTGTTTAGCATGTTTAAATTCCTCCCCATAACCGGTTCTTTACTACTGCTCTTAATGCATCTTGGCTATGCTTATCCACGCTCACCCAAGACAGTCACTTATGTCGATCAATTGATCGCCACCAGCCTAAATCTTAATCTGAATGACAATCACAAAAATCAAATTCTCGCAGCCATCCATGCTGCGGTAGATTCCCACCGATATCGCTGTCTGCCTATGCCCTGGGAGGCCCAAGCCGGATTCTGGGACCGCTATCAAAGTAACCGCGCTTTTCTGCCTCAAGAATTGGATAGCATGATCGCCGCAACCCTGCTTCCCCGGTTAATTGAAATTCTGGAAGCATTTCCGGAACCTCAGGTTAAGCAGATGGTCACTGAAAGTCAAAAAAATGCTTTTATTGTCTTAAAAGCCAAGGAGTTGGGAGTCACGGCCACTCAGCTCCGACAAATCTTAGAAACCGGTTTTATCTATATCCCCTTTATTTCTCAATATCAAAACAACGGTGATATCGACATTCGCTGCGGCATGCTCTGGTACCATGTGGTCTATGGAGACCGGCCGGGCATCGAAAAAATAGCCTTGTTAACCACCCAGAGCAGCGGCTCATTCCCGGCGATTTCACATAATATCACTCGTAACCTGAGCATCAAAATCCGGAACTTAGGAATCTTTCGCTTACAGGCGCCCATCGCGGAAATTGATAATAATCATATCAAAATCCCTTTGTATCGGAAAGACGGCATCCACCGGGATGACCCTTTTTATGTAGGTGAATGGGTCTCCACGTCATCGGGTGGCGAACATTTCCAAAAGAACGGATTCGTGCGTTTGCTCACAATCGCAGCAGATACGTCAGTTCACCGACAATTTACTACCGCTTATGCTGTTCAAAGGGGGAATTGGTCACGGGGAATGATGGTAATCGAACATCCCAGAATGCATGCTGATATCGCTTTGAAACCTCAATGGTTTTCCCTGGATTTCAACCCAGACTTTATTTCCTTCCCCTCCCAAAGCGAAGAGGATCAAGCGCTCTATCTTGAATTCAAGAATACCAACGTAAAGGGCAATATTACGGATTTTGATGT
The DNA here is from genome assembly GCA_964640055.1 of uncultured bacterium. Taxonomy (GTDB): domain Bacteria; phylum Fidelibacterota; class UBA2242; order UBA2242; family JAFGTP01; genus CAZXFH01. The sequence goes on from CAZXFH010000015.1 coordinate 50,065, forward strand.
GCAGCTTAATTTAGCCCGGCACCTGCAAATCGCTCAGTTTTTCTGGATCGCCGGGATTGGCCTGGGACGCATTAATGTCAATAGCTGTATATATCCCCAAGAAATTAACAATGGAAATTTACCCCCCTTTCAAACAAGTCAAGCTCAACTCTATTCTGTTCATACCGGTTTTCTTAAAAAACATTATTTCGGAGCTGTGGCTCTGCACGAGGCAATCACCATTGATTATCAGCATCTCACCTATCAAAATCTTGATTATAAGGTATTTAATGATAACTTGGCCTTTGAGACCAACTTTGGGCTGGAATATGCTATCAGTATCGATTGGAATATCGGGGTCTTTCTGGGATATTCCTTTCTGCCCCTGTCACTTTGGGATGTGAGCTACGATACAGAAAGTTCGTCACAAAATAATCAATATTTGGGGAGGCGTGGACATCCCTATCGTTACCAAGGAATTTTTGGCATCTACATACATTATACACCGTTAACTTTGAATTTACCGCTTTAACTTACGAGAGGCTTATGCAAGCACGATTAAATATCCGGTCAATCGTTATCCTTATGGTCAGCACCACTCTATTGTGGGCGTCATCCCAGCTGCCCCGCTCCCGGGAGGCGACCTTTATAGAGAGTACCTCACCCAGTGAAGTCATGATCCGTGCCACAGGCTACGGTGTGGATAATAAACACTGGCGTCCCAAAGCCAAAACCCTGGATAAAAGCGCTAATCAGGATGCCCGTAAAGCCGCGGTCTGGTTTATCCTCATGGGCAGTACAGACCCCTTATTACAAACCGACGCGGAAAAAACCCGGTTTGACAAAATACAGGCGGATTTCTTTAAACCGAAAAATATCCGCAAGTTTATTTCCTGGGAAGCAGATTACTACGAGACACGGGTCAAAATTGAGGGTGGGAAAAAATTAAAAATCGAAAAAAACTTTAAAATAAACAAGACATTGCTAAAAGAACACCTGGTTGAAAGAGGTGTTCTGCCTGAAATGTCCGTGGTCAGTGCTTCCACCGGTATGCCGACCATTATGGTAATCCCCGAAGCCCAGGAGGATATGGCCCCGATCGAGATCCTGCGCAATGATCCTTTCTATAAAAAGGGCGCCGAGGTGATCGAATCTTATCTGACAGTCCGCAGATTTGAAGTGATCGTGCCCGAACAACAGCAAGCCTTGCAGGAATTATCCGCTACTCAGTACGCTTTAACCGGAAGCAGCCAAGACTACAGTTATCTGCTCGCCCTGTCTATCGGCAGTGACATCTATATCACCTATAATATCACTGTCAAGGACCGTCAGGTCGGTTCCACCCAGGTAAAAAAAGCAATTGTAGGTTGTCGGGCCTATGAAACCACCACTAGCCGATTACTAGGCACGGAAACGGGCTACAGTCCGGAAAGACCGGCCGCGGCCGCCGTCGTCATTGAAGAGGCCATGCATAATTCCATTGATAAGGTCTTGAGCCGTATTACCAGCTATTGGAAAAAGGATCTGCAGCAGGGCATACAGTACAAATTGATGGTCAAAATTCATCAAACTTTTGATAAATCGCAGGCCGAAGAAATCATATTCGCCCTGGGAGATGTTGTCCGGGCCATGGCCAGTCACTATAAAGAAAATGTGGTTGCCGATTATACCTATGATGTCCTGGTGTGGTGTGATGGTGAACAGTATCAGACAGCCACTGATCTTTACCGTTTTTTTAAACGTAATTACAAAGGGATGGGTACAATTGAGAAGGTGTCCCTTTCCCGCAAATTAATTCTGCTGAATGTAACCGGGCAGTAGGAGTTACCTATGAAAATAAAAATTTTTAAAAAGAATATTCTAATCGGGATTTTATTAACAGTGCACTGTGTATGGGCCGGAATCCCGGACTGGGCGAAAAACCATCAACATAAAAATTATCCCCGCTCCCACTATTTCATCGGGGTGGGAGTGGCCGGGGATAAAACCCAGTCTATCGAACGAGCCCGGGCCGATGTTGCCAAGCAGCTACGGGTCAAAATCGAATCGGAACTGGAGACGATCGAGACAGAATGGCAACAGGACGATAAACACGAACTGTCATCTATGGTAAAATCACAAACCAAATCCCTGGTTTCCGAGACCATCTCCGGGATCGAGATTGCCAAGGTTAAAAAAAGCAAAGGACAATACTATACCTTGGCCGCGCTAAATAAACAGAAATATCTGGCCGGATTGGAAGTGGAAATGGATGCCATTCTGAATAAAACACAAAAACTGGTCCAAAATGCGCGGCAATTTTTACAACAAGGCAAAGTCTTCCCAGCCATTCAAAATTACATCAATGCGCAAAATATAATCCCTGAATTTTATGTCAAAAGTAGTTTATACAGTACCCTTTCCGGCGAAAAACACCCCAGGCGCGACCAGTTATCAGCCCAAGGCATCCTTTCCGAGATGCGCGGCATCCTGTCGCATATTGAATTAAATATCGTCTCCGGTAATCAGCAGCAGGCTTATACCGGTCAGTATCTGTCTGATCCGGTTGTGGTGCGCGTGACCTACCAGACGGATAGTCAGGAAATCGGAATTGATAATTTTCCTCTTTTGGCTAAATACAATAACGGTGAAATAATCACCCAGAATACCACCCATTCCGATGGACGTCTGAGCGTCAAGGTGCGGGCCGTTCCGACCGAACAGGGCGGCGATCGGGGCCAGGTTGTTTTCAGCACTAACCTATATAAGCTCCCGGAGAATATGCGCAGTTTTTTTGAACAATCCCAGGTCTCTGTCGCTTACCAGGTAAAGGTGGCCGACTTGAGTTTTGCTGTGCGGGTTGACGACCGCAGCGGTAGCCGCTTCCCTGAAATCGAAGAAAAATTTAAAACCTATGTAACTGAAAACGGATATAAAATAGATGACCAGGCCGCATATGTGATTGAGGGTCACCTGGCGATTACCAACGATAAAACTATTGACTCTCCCCTGGGAAAGCAGTATTATATAGAATCGATGGCGAGCTTAAATTTAATTGATCGGGAAAACGGCCGCACACTATCAACCATAAAAGCCCAAGGCAAGGGGTTGGCAATGGGTTCCTACCAGGACGCGGTTGCCAAAGCCTATCAAAATTTATCGCTATCTAAAAAAGATTTTGCCTCGTTTTTACTACAGGCGACAAAAGAATAGGATATAAAGGTTATTAATTGAAAGGAGACGTTATGAAAAAGCTACTTGTTTTCGCAATGTTGCTTCCACTGGCATTAATGTTGATGGATTGCGGCGGCAAACCCAAGGCCAAAATGGGGGATGTTCCTGATTGGTATCTCAATCCGCCACAAACCGAAGATGCGGTTTATGAGGCCGGTGATGCGGCGAAACACAGCATGGGATTGGCCAAAGAGGCCGCCGATGCCAGAGCCAGAGATGCGATTGCCCGGGCTTTGGAAACCAAAGTCGAAAATATGCTGAAAAATTTTATGCAGGAAAGTGGCGTGGGTGAAGACGCAGAAGCGCTGGAATTCACCTCCTCAGTCAGTAAACAGGTTTCCAACAAGGTCCTGCGGGGCTGTGAAATTGTCAAGCGGGAAATGAAAACCGAAGGATCCACGTATCATGCCTATTCCCTGGCCAAATATAATCTGAATAGTTTGGTGCAGGAAACTATGGATGAGGCCCGCCGCCAGAAGGCCTTGTATAACGAAGCCAAAGCCAATCTCGGCTTCGAGGATCTGGAAAAAGAAATTCAGAAACTCGATCAGGTCGGCCAGTGAGCAACATCAATTAGAGCCTGCCAGACAACGCTGTTTGACAGGCTCTTTTTTATGATTCATGATATTTAGATTAACACTTCTAATATTGACATGTCTGCTTTATTCCCAGGGGATCTGCCAAGAAATTATTCCTTCCTGGTTTGAAGAACTGCCTCAATCCCCAGCCGGAATTATGTTTGCGACTGGTTATGCCGGAAAATACAGTAATCAGCGTTTAGCCCGCCGGATGGCGATTTATCGTGGCGTCAAAAACCTGGCCAAGCAAAAGAAAATCAGACTGATTTTCAAAGTAGAAGAACTTTCCGATGGACGCTTCCGGCTGCTGAATCCCAGTTTCCAGGAGATTTTCCAGGAAGATGTTTTTAATCAGGTTAAATCTGACTTTGCGGTCCTTGATTCCGCGATTACTGAAGAGGGTTATTTTGTGCTCCTGGGCTCGCCGGCCCGCAAGAGCATCCGCCTGCACAGTTCTCGTACTAAAACCTGGGATAAAAAGCCCTCCTGGACCGAATCGCTCCCTCAATCCCAAAAATGGCTCTATGGTGTGGGCATTGTGGCTAATTATTCATCTATGGTCAGAGCCTGGGAAGATGCCGATGAATATGCCCGTTTTGATCTGGGTAAAAACCTGGAAATAGAAACCGAATCCATCCATGCAATTCAGCGCGACAACCGCTATCTGATCGAATCAAAAATCTACAAACAAACCTATGACATTATATTAAAAGAGGCGGTGATCACGCACCGCTGGTATGATACGGACCAGGACATCTATTACTCGCTTTGCCGGATGCCGAAATAATCCCAGCGCACGCCTCTATTTTCTTATCATTAGGCCAAATTTTTATTCATTCCGGGGCCAATTCCAAAGTCATTAAAGACACCGAACCAAAGCAACCATACCCGTGGTGAACAGTACTGATAATTTCATGATAGGCTTGCGGAATGAGCGTCACATAGTTTTCTTCATAGCGGCTTAGATTATCATCATAAGCAATAACCACTATTTTTAAAGGGTCACCCAAACTTTGCGCATACTGGATCCTGGCTTCTCTGCGACCGCTCTGGACATTAATAATGGTCTTTTCTCGACGACCTTCTGCAAAAATCAGCACTATTCTATATTTAGAACATTCTAGGTGTACAATTAAAGGAAGCGTCAGTTCACCCGGCTCAATAAACAGGGCGCTGGTATCAATCTGAGGCCGCGGGGGTACCCTGGTGGTCCCGGTTAATACCGGATATCCGGGTGCCCGGATACAAAGGGTATAGGTGACTCCTACGCGCGGCTGAAAGTGAGGATTCACATAATAGCCGGGTTGAAGTGTGTCCTGGTCAGCTGGGAAAATAATCGGGGTTCCACTGCTGGAATCAACTACAACAATCTCGGCATTTTCCATGAATACTGCGCTGTCTGCATACATCTCCGCCGTTCGGGCTGCCCGTTGCAAGCTGAAAAAAGAACTTCCTGCACACCCATCTGCGCGCAAGACACCAAAGACGTTTAATTGACGTCTAAAATCGGTCTTGATTATTTCCGTCGGCATCGGTCCCGGTTGATGCGGTAGATCACATCGCCAGCCGAGAGCGACAATTAAGCCAATTATGAGTCCGATGTTTTTCTTCAGCATCATAGCTCTGCAGCTGTTTAAAATTTGATTATATAGCCGGCACTGATGGAAGGCACCAAATCAAAATCAAATCCATAATACCCATATTGCAGAATATAAAAATACCACTGTGGATCGCGATGCAGAAAAAGCAAATTGTTGATGGTCATGGTAAAAATCGCTTGGTCGGTCCCCAAATATTCAGCCAACCAATACCCGAATCCACTGCGCAGCTGTTTCTTCCAGCCCACATCCCATATCAGCCGGGGGGGGATAACGCACGTTATTTTTTTCCGGTGTAATGCTGGTGGGATAAAAACCCAAAACATTGTCAAAAGGATCATAGGTATAATGGCTATACATACCGATCTCCCAGGTTTTAGGAAAGCCCGCGGTATACTGGATAGTATTAGAGAAAGTGATCATATCTGTTAACTTATACAAAATCACTGCCTTAAAATTGTGGGGCTGATCACCATCAAATAAAGTGCGCTGCCCCTGGTTTATAGAAGCATAGCGGCGGAATCCACGGGCATAAGTGTAACTGATCCAGCCGGAAAACCGCTCCACTGACCCCTGAACCAGACATTCAATCCCATAAGCCGTTCCCTGGCCGGCTTCAATATTATTGCCCTGATCATTTAAATCGCTTTGAGATCCGTAAGTATAGCGATACAACCGGGCTAGATTCTTGTAATAGGCTGTCAGGGAATATTCCAAACTAGCACTAAACCGTCCTTCTAAGCCGGCAATATAGTGGATCGCCTGGGGCGGTTTACAGGTGTTTAATAGATTGTAATACTCTAAAAACTGTACAAATTCACTGCCTTGCGTGTCCATGGTGGTCAAATATTGATAGTAGTGGCCATAAGAAAATTTTAACCGGGTAATGGGATTAAGTCGCACACTGAGTGATACCCGCGGCTCTGGCTGGCCGGCATCAGCAGATCTAAAAGCGCTATACCGCAATCCCAGTTTTACCAGGAACGGGTCAAGATCAATCTTATCCTGCAGGAAAATGGCCTGGACTGTGCCCCTTCGGATGTCCCGATAATCAGTCGCCGGCATTTCACCAGATTGATTGTACAACCGGAGTCGATTTATTTCCATACCCAGCTGCCAGGTTTGCTTAAAACGGGTAAAATAGTTCAATTCACCTTTCCAGGTAATATCCTCGATCCTGTTTTTTATCCGGGTATTAAAATCAAGTAAAACCTTGGCGGCGCTCGCTTCATCCTCGACTTCAAAACCAAAATGAGTATGGTTTTTAGAATAGGAAGAGGAATAATAGAGATGGGAATTAAACAAAAAGTTAGCGCCCAATACAGTACGGGATTGCAGTCCCAGAGCCGTATTATCCGTATGGGTTATAAAACTTTCCTCTAATTTATCAAAAGCCTGATTGGGAAAATATAAGATCAAGTCCTCAATATTATAGTTCATGAAATCATAGGCGTAAAAAGTGGATAACCGAAAATTTGTTCGGGCTAACCCAAAACTACAGACCCCATTAATATCAGCCATCAAATTAGGAGATCCGATTAACACCCGACTCATCAGATCGGTTAAAAACCGACCGGAAAACATGGCGGTAAAGTCTTCACCGACCAGAAATTCAATGGCACCACTAATACCTGATACTGAGGGTCTGAACTCACCATGCATTTCATGGTGATGTCCTTCCCGGGTGGTAATATTTAAAATCGAGGCATTCCTGCCACCAAAACGGGCATCAAATCCACCCACCAGCATTTCAATATTCTTAATGGAATAGGGGTTAAATATAGCTTCCGATGCCAGAAAATGCTGCGGATTATATATTGTCATGCCATCTAACTGGACCAGGTTCTCTCCAGGATCACTACCGCGGACATGATACTGCGGAGAAAAGGGATCTGAAATCGTCACACTGGGTGAATATTTCACCAGTTTAAAAACATCTTTGCTAAATTGGGGTGTTTCAATCAGGATCAGGGGATCAACGGTAAAGCTGGCAATATCCGTCTGCTTTTCAATCAGATCACTGCGCTGACCACTCACCGTTACCGCCCGGGTTTGGAGAGTCTGGGGGGTCAATTTGATCTGATCCAGGTATCTGTTCTCAGTGGTAAGGACCAAGCTGAGGGTTTTGGGCTGATAGGCGATATGAGATAATTCCAGAAGACATTGCCCCGGACTCAGATTGCGAATGACAAAAAATCCTTGCAGATCGGTGGCTGCTCCCAGATCAGCGGACTTGACCACCACATTGACGCCGACAATACTTTCCCCACTCTCTTCATCAACAACATAGCCTGAAACCGACACCCCGGGCAGCCAATTATAAAAGCCAATCAATATCAGGGCTAAAGCAATCTTTTTCATGGTAACTTGAGCCCGAGTGTTAATAGTAATCCGGGGGCGAACTGCCTGACATTATCCGGCAAAATATTGTAACTGAAATGGCCCCCTAATCCGACCCACAGACCTTTAGAAAAAAGCGGGCGATATTCCATACTTGCGGTAAAACCAAGGTTGACCAACACAATATTCCAATAATCAACATGTCCGAAATGGGATCCGTCAAAATTATTAACGCCTATTCGCAGGGTGGTGTTCAGGCGGGCTAAAAAGCAATTATTGAGTCGAAAATACCAGTGTTGATCATAGCCACCAATAGCCAGGGATTCCCATTTTGATGCATACCGATAATAAATACCCGGAGATCCCCGGACAAACCGGTGTGCTCTGCCAGCCGGGTTGTATAGTGTTAAATGGCCGTTGATAATAAACCCGTCTGGCAGTAGAATATAATCACACCAGCTGTGTAAGGTCCGCCGGTATGTAAAAGGATAAGTCGTCGAATGATAGGCCTTTTTTTTAATTGCTTCGGATTGGGCTTTGATCCACCGGGTTAACAGCGCACTCTCAACTTGGCTAGCTGATTTTTTTCCCACAGCTTGAGTCCTTAATTCCCAGAACCAATCCGTGATCAGTTCCGCCTGAGTATTCAATAGCTGCGTATAGGCATTGAGTATTAATCCTTTACTGAATATGGCCTGATTAGCTTGCCAAAGGGCCAGTTCCTTGATTACCAAATACCCCGGGTAAGTAACAGAATCCACTCTGAATTGACATTTAAAACTCCGGTTTAAAGGATACTGCAAAGCCAGGTATTGATCCACCGGAATTACTTTCCATTTCTCGGTTTCCCGGATCCCCACTATCTGCTGATCCAAATTGCGTTCATCCCGGACTGCCAGCATTTGCTTCTGGTCACAGTCCAGAGTATCAAAGGGCAGTTCGATAACCAGGGTATCTGCAACAAATCCCTGCCAGGAGAGGGCTTGACTCCAAACCAGCGTACAGGTGCCCATTACAAAAAGAATATATCTTGGAAATATTTTTAGGAAAAACACTTTCGCCTATTCAGGTTCGGAACAGTCACTAACGACGTCTGATTTTAGGGGGATTATTCCAGTTCCTGAAACGGGTCAGCGGGCATGAAAGGCTGCTGGGTTTTGTTCGGTATCAATTTTTGATCGGTTTCTGACACTGATAAATTGCTTTTCGTAAATTCAGCGGCAACTACAATGTTTTCAGAGCCAATCTGAAAATTTCCTTCCAGGGGTGCAAAAAAACCCTTTACTTCCGGTAAACCGACAATCCGGACCTGATGAGTCCCCCGGGGCACATTTTTAACAATCAATTGACGACTATAGTCGGTAACGGTTTCTTTCCCAAACAACCCGGTTTTGCGGGTCTCTTTAACCACCGGATACATGGAAGTATAGCCCAAAAAGTTACCATCTAAAAATACCAGGGCCGATTTTACATCCGAAAGGAAGACAACATTTCGGCCCAGCTCACTTTCGCGCGCATTAACGGTCCCCTGTTGCCCGCCGGCCAGGGCGGCCTGACATTTCCAGTTACCCCGGTCAAATTCAACCACAATTTCATAATCCCCCGGCTTGATCCGGTTGATCGATACCGGAGTGCGATAATCAAGCGATTGCCCATTCAAGCGAACCGGACGATTTCCCGGAAGAGAGCGGATAATCAGTCTGGCATTTTGACTGAGTTGATTACCAAAATTCTGATAATAGTTTGCCAGAACCGTGGTGTAGATATTGGTTAATTCCTTGCTTTCAGAGGTGTAAGTAAAATCACCACCGGTTTTACGGGCAATCTGCTCGAGGGCTGACTGGTTAACATCGCCCAAACCAATTCCATAGACATAAAATCCCTGGGAGGCATTCAGATTACTCAGGTTGTCAACTCTTAAATGACTGCCGCCATCATGACCATCCGTCAGAAAAATGATGATCCGCTGGCCCTGACTGCGATGGGCTAAAATACTGGCCTTGCCCAGGGCATCATAAAGATGGGTGCCACCCCGCGGATAGAGAGTGCTGACCAGCTGTTTTAACTTGCCTTTATCAAAAGTGCCTTTGTGCATTATCTCTATTTGGTCATCAAAAGCCACAATCGCCGCCTCATCACCCCTACGCATATCATCTATAAATTTGTGCATGGCGCTCTTGGCTTGCTCCATGGCACCACCTGACATACTACCACTGCGATCGACCACTAAGACAAATTGGTTGGTCAGTTTTAAGGGTTCAAACTGAATACAATCCTGAGCCTTCAAAACCAATGCCGCTAAACTGAATAGAATAAAAATGATGCGCTTCATGATATGCTCCTCCATCAATAAATGAACTCCGCTACCCTTACACATACAATGTTCCTGTTTATTGGTTAAATACACCTTTGCAGCAAATAATTTTTAAAGCCAGTAGAAATTTAATAAACTATTTCTAAATCCAATAGCATATTAACCGTTTAATGAATTACGATTTGTCATAAATCACCAATTCCAAATACAATCCCATGTTTTTAAAGGCGCCTTTCGAAAATAAAACGTGCAAAAAAGTGAACTTTTGCCTAAAATTAGCCGTTGAAAGCACGCTTGTCAAAAAAAAACAGAAGGACTATTCATGTCAAAACCAACTGCGAAGCAAACGTCCGATAAAAACACAAAGTTAAAACAGGAACTGAAGAGTTGGGCGATTGTGATTTTAATTGCCCTGGGATTAAAATCCACGATTGTGGCTTCCTATATGGTACCCACGGGTTCCATGGAAAATACCATTATGACCGGTGATTTCCTGATCGGTAATAAATTCGTTTACGGCACCATGACACCCGATTGGATCGGCATTCCCTATACCCGTATCGGTTTCCATATTCCTCATTTCCGGCTGCCCTCCTTCCGCGTACCCACACAGGGCGATGTGGTTATTTTTAAGTTCCCCCTGGATAAACACCTGCAATATGTCAAGCGTTGTGTTGCCGCCCCCGGTCAAACGCTGGAAATCCGGGATAAAGAGCTCTATATTGACGGTCAGCGATATGGTCTCCCAGAACATGGTAAGTTCATTCGCTCCAGGGTTTATGCACCCAAAATATCCGAGCCCGAAATTTTCAGCAATAAAAGTGAAAATTCCGATAATTTCGGCCCCTTATATGTTCCCCGGAAAGGAGACACCCTTCACTTCGATGAAGACCCGGCCTATGTTATCCGCAACGTAGTTGAATTGGCCAATCACAGCTTTGATATCCGGCTGGGCAAGATGTATATCGATGCTAAGAAGAAAGACTATTATGTTGTGGAACAAGACCATTATTTTATGATGGGCGATAACCGCGATAACAGCTATGACAGTCGCTACTGGGGATTTGTTTCCCATGATTTAGTCGTGGGCAAAGCCTTGGTGGTCTTTTTATCCTGGAATAAGCATATCCCGCTCTATCGCTTGACCGAAAAAATACGCTGGAACCGTTTTGGTAAAGTGTTGAAATAAAATACCGACCACATGCCTTATAGGCTCAAAGTGCAAATCATTATTTATTCTTGAAAACATCACCTTCCCTTAAATCACGGAGCGCATTATGACCCGAAAAAGAATATTTGTAAGTCTCATCATCCTGTGTCTTTTGACTATTTTAACTATCAATATAGTTTTGTTTGGCAACCAACACAAGCGGGTGCGGCCTGGTGTGGAAGTTTTTATACGGGATTATCTTGACCTGGTGCAAGGCAAACGGGTGGGGCTGATCACAAACCCCACCGGCGTTACTTCAGATTTAAAATCCACTATTGATCGCTTTCATCAGCATCATGAAATAGAGCTGGTAGCCCTGTTCGGTCCGGAACACGGTGTCCGGGGTAACTATACGGCCGGTGCTAAGGTGGAAAATGTGGTTGACGACCGGACTGGCATTCCGATGTACAGTCTGTATGGAAGTAGCCGGAAGCCAACTCCGGAGATGCTTAGAGATGTGGATATATTATTTTATGATATTCAGGATATCGGCATTCGGCCCTATACCTACATTTACACGATGGCCTATGGCATGGAAGCCGCCGCGGAAAAGGGTATTCCCTTCGTGGTACTGGACCGGCCGAACCCATTAGGCGGAGAATTAGTGGAAGGACCGATCCTGGATCCAAAATATAAGTCCTTTGTGGGACTCTACCCAATCCCCTATGTTTACGGTATGACCTGCGGAGAGCTAGCCCGGCTGTTCAATCAGGAATTTGATATCAATGCGGATCTGACCGTGGTTCCCATGCAGGGCTGGCAGCGCGATATGACCTTTATGGATACCGGTCTGGAATGGGTGCCCGCCTCGCCCCATATTCCCCATGGTAAAACCGCTTACTTCTGTGCGGCTACCGGTGTTATCGGTGAATTGCATACCATAGATATCGGGGTGGGCTATACCGCTCCCTTTGAACTGATCGGCGAAAGCTGGGTCGATCCCGATCAGCTGGCAAGTCATCTGAACAAGCAAAACCTGACCGGCGTCACTTTTCGGCCCACTTACTATACCCCCTATTATTTTATTAATGAAAAAGAACATATCAGTGGCGTACAAATCCATATTACTGACATTGACCGTTTCCAACCCATGCGGGTCCAGCTCCATATCTTGGCCGCTATCCGCGCACTTTATCCGGAACAACAGTTTTTCGATACCAACCGGGCCAAAATGTTCGATAAAACCGCGGGCACTGATCAGGTGCGTAAATCCATCTGGGCCGGGGAAGATCCCGATGAAATGATTAAGCAATGGCAAGCCAAGGTGGCTGAATTCCGGGAGAACAGTAAACAATACTTTCTATATAAATAAATCGGAAACTGAATAAGCTTCTGTATATCATTCTGAATATCATGTGATTGCTATGCTAGGTTTTACTGGCGCTGATTAGCCACTTTTTCAAAGTACTTTTGGCCGGCAGCTTGCCACTGACCTTCACCTCTCCATTGATCACCAGGCCGGGTGTGAACATGATCTCATAATCCACAAATTTATGCACATCGGTCACTTTTTCTAAGTTGATCTCAAGGTTATTTTCTTCTGCTACCTCACGGCATAATTGTTCCAATTTTTTACACTTTGGACATCCTGCCCCAAGAATTATGATATTCAATTTTGACTCCTTACTTGGTTTGTTAAAGTTTGTGAATATATTAATGGTCTCCTTGCAGATAAATATTTATAACGTTTGGATATTTTTACCAGCATTAGCATAACAGAAACTTCTATTAATACTCCTACTACAGTAACTAGGGCAGCCCCCGAAGCAAGGCCAAACAACATTGTAGCAGTTGCAATAGCCACTTCGAAATGGTTAGAAGCACCGATCATAGAAGCCGGAGCTGCATCTTCATAGCGGAGATTTAATAGGCGGGAAAATACAAAGTAACCTAGGCTATAAATATAGTTTGAATAAATAGAGGCACTGCAATCCAGAAGATTGTCAAAGGATTTTGGACAATTATCTCACCTTTGAAGGAAAATAGGAGGATCAGGGTAGCCAGTAAGGCAACTGTACTTACCGGAGTTAAATAATGGATAAATTTTTCATTGAACCAGTCGAGGCCTTTTTTCTTAATTATCCATTTCCGGGAGAAATAACCGGCAATCAGAGATAAAGCGACATAAGTTCTCACAGAAAAAAGGATTGTATGCCAGGGGATTGGTATTGAGTTTATACCCAGTGAGAATCCGCCCAGTGGGGCATATAAAACCAGCATTGTAAATGAATTAATAGCCACCATGACCAGAGTTAAACCGTCATTACCCCGGACTAAATAACTCCACATTAATACCATGGCAGTACAGGGGGCGATCCCGAGTAAGATTGCACCGGAGACATAGCTCCGCCAGAGTTCAACTTCCTGTCCATTTTTCAATATTTCTGTACCCGGAATAAATTTTCGAAAAATTATACCCAGAAAAATACCAGCGGCAATGCATAATAAAACCCAAATTGTTAAATATTTTTTAAAGAAGTTTAAACTTTTTTATTCAGCCACGTACGAATCCTTTACTTATAGTTATACCTGTCTATTTTTGGCAGACCATTTTTGCGCCGCCATTTGGACCGGATCCCATGGACTGGAGAATGGAGGAGTATAGCTTAAATCCAGGTGGTTCAATTCAGGGATAGTCATTTTATTGTGAATTGAGGTTGCTAGAATATCGAGTCTTTTGGAGACCTCTGTTCCGTAAGCACCGACAATCTGAGCTCCTAAAAGCCGGCCGGTTTGCCTGTCACCGGTGATTCGAACATGCAATTTTTGGGCATCGGGGTAATATACTTTATGATCCCAGGTTTCGAGTTCCACAGTGGAGGGAGCAAACCCTTCTTTTTGAGCCTCGTCATCCCTTAAACCTGTGCGGGCCGCAACCAGATCAAAGATCTTTACGGATTGAGTGCCCAGCGAGCCAGCGTATTTTCTGCTTCCGCCCAGAACATTTTCACCGGCAATGCGTCCCTGCTTGTGCGCCGTGGTTCCCAGAGGCAGGTACATATTCTTCTCGAGCAGGCAATGGTAGGTTTCTGCGCAATCGCCTGCCGCGAAAATATCCGGAATATTGGTTTCCATTTTTCGATTTACTTGAAATGCATCATTAACACCGAGAATAATACCAGTATCTTTAGCAAGTTTGGTATGGGGACAACTCCCAGTGGCTACCAGCACAATATCGGATTCTATATTGAAATCTTTATCGTCTTGTACTATTAATTTTTCACTTTCCTGATCAATTTTTTCAACAGCAATACCAGTAAAGATATTTACATTTTTCTCCTCTAATTGATTTTGAACCAATTTACCTAACTGAGGATCGAGGGTTACCAGAACTGAGGGAAAATATTCTACTAGATTTACAGTAAGCCCTGCGTTTTTCATAGCTTCAACCATTTCCAAACCAATATATCCAGCTCCAATAATAGTAATGGATTCTGGTTTATGGTCTTCCATATACTTTTTAAAAGCAAAACTATCAGACATCCAGCGCAGGAAAAATACGCCGGGATTATCCAGGCCTTCGATCGGGGGGCGCTTTGATAAGGCGCCTGTTCCTATCAGTAATTTATCATATGCCAGATTTTTGGTTTTATTAGAATCTTTATCAAGAACCTGAACTCGTTTATTATCCGGGTCAATATTTTGTGCTATATGTCTGGTCAGGACTGTTATATTTTGAGCTTCTATATCGAAACGGCTTCTATGCGCCAGATTGTGCCAGTCATCTACCTCATTTCCCAGATAGAAAGGCAGGCCACAAATACTAAAATTGGGGTATTCATCAGCAAGCAGGATCGTAATCTCTACTTGCTGATCTAGTTCTCTAGCGCGCAAAGCAGCGCTAATTCCGGCATCACTGCCACCGATGATAAGAAATTTTTTATTCATTATTTTCCCTTTCCGTTCGCCATTAAATTTCGAGAGACTTTATCCGAATACGCGCCTGTATTGGATGCGCTGGAACAGGCAAGTACGATTATTTTTTTGTTTTTTGATTCCATGACTTCCTCCAAACATTCTTACTCATTAAAAGGATCTGTTTTTTCAATTTGATCCGTTTCCTTGCGCCTGAGAAGCGCCAAGGCATTTTTACCGCGGGAATTTGGAATGGCTTTTTTCTGTAAAAATTTGATGGTCTCCGCAATTCTTTCGAGTTCATTAAATGGGAAACTAAGTACTGTTTCGTTTGGCCCAATGTCGGTGGCGTCGCGACAGCCATACCAGCCGAAACTCATGTTGAATTTTTTTTGCACGAACGGAATCAGGGTGGCGTCCACACAGGTGGCTTGCAACACCGCAGTGGTGCTCGTTCGCCGCCCTGCAGGTTCAGCTTGGCCAGAGCGATCCACATCAATTTTTCGATCTCGTCTTCGATAATGACGATATTGGGAGGCGATGGCGGCCTCTTCAAGCGGAAACAGATACAGCGCCTGCAGGGTGCCTTGCTCCAGCCTTTTCATCCCTTCAAACATGCGTTTCCCGGTGTCGGCCTGTTGAACAATGCCGAACCCCTGCAAGCTCTTACCGGTCTGCAATCCCTGTGGAAGCGATTTAAATCCAAACGCAGCGGCTGCAGCGGGACAGGAAATACCTTCCGCATCAAGCAGCACATGCTCGCCGCTTCGCGCTTTCATCAAGGCCTGGCAGTAGCGGTGATGTGTTAATTTCGTGGCGTTCGCACGGATGTTGTCCGCTTCCAAATAGAATTTTACTCCAACTGGATAACTCTTTAGCGCTAAAATGGTTTTTACCTAAAAATCCCATTTATGGATCAGAAAAAGGTAGCTAAAGGTGTCCCTATT
>CAZXFH010000016.1:0-66005 GCA_964640055.1 uncultured bacterium
GTCAGCTCGTGTCGTGAGATGTTGGGTTAAGTCCCGCAACGAGCGCAACCCCTGCTCCTATTTGCCATCAGGTTATGCTGGGAACTATAGGAGGACTGCCGAGGATAACTCGGAGGAAGGTGGGGATGACGTCAAGTCAGTATGTCCCTTATGTCCAGGGCTACACACGTGTTACAATGGCCGGTACAACGGGTTGCTAAACCGCGAGGTGGAGCTAATCCCCTAAAACCGGTCCTAGTTCAGATTGGAGTCTGCAACTCGACTCCATGAAGGCGGAATCGCTAGTAATCGCGGATCAGCATGCCGTGGTGAATACGTTCCCGGGCCTTGTACACACCGCCCGTCACGCCATGGAAGTCGGTGGCACCCAAAGTTGCCCTTTCCGTCAGGAGGGGTAATGAAGGTGAAACCGATGACTGGGGCGAAGTCGTAACAAGGTAGCCGTACCGGAAGGTGTGGCTGGATCACCTCCTTTCTAAGGAGAACGTCTTCCCGATGAATCGGGAGGAAAGTGGTCGATAACGACACAACTCGCTTGTACTCTCCATGTTCAATAGGGGCTTATAGCTCAGTTGGTTAGAGCGCACGCCTGATAAGCGTGAGGTCGGTAGTTCGAATCTACCTAGGCCCACTACGAGGCCATGTTTTTTAATAAATGATCACAGAGTGGCTCCTTTAAAGGGGGCTATAGCTCAACTGGGAGAGCGCTGCCCTTGCACGGCAGAGGTTAACGGTTCGATCCCGTTTAGCTCCACACGGGTTTTTACCCGCGTTCTTTGACATTGGGAAAAGTAAAGCAACCTACTAAAAACAATTTCGTAATAATTTTTTGGTCAAGATGTTAAGAGCATACGACGGATGCCTTGGCACATAGAGGCGATGAAGGACGTGGCCAGCTGCGAAAAGCTTCGGTGAGGTGCAAACAACCATTGATCCGGAGATATCCGAATGTGGCAACATGTTCCGAGTAATATCGGAACACCCTTGGCTGAATTCATAGGTCAAGGGAGCCAACGAGGTGAACTGAAACATCTAAGTAACCTCAGGAAAAGAAAACGAATGTGATTCTCCTAGTAGCGGCGAGCGAACGGGGAAGAGTCTAAACCTGCGTTGTGTGAAAGCCTACTGGCATTGCAACGTAGGGGTAGTGGGTCGTTTCTGGAAGCGGCAGTAGCCGTTTCGGCAAGTCAAAAAATTGTTCATTACTCAAATAGTCCTGGAAAGGCTGACCGTAGAAGGTGACAGTCCTGTAGGGGAAAATGAGCAATCTTGCTGAGAAATGTACCCGAGTACCACGAAACACGAGGAATTTTGTGGGAATCCGTGCCGACCATGGCATAAGACTAAATACTCCTATGTGACCGATAGTGAACTAGTACCGTGAGGGAAAGGTGAAAAGTACTCCTGACGGAGAGTGAAATAGAACCTGAAATCGTATGCTTACAAGCTGTCGGAGTCCCGATATTTTATGTCGGGATGACGGCGTGCCTTTTGCATAATGAGTCAGTGAGTTGCGCATGAGTTGCAAGGTTAATCCGCACAACGGCGGAGGAGCCGTAGCGAAAGCGAGTCTGAAATGGGCGTTTAGTAACTCGTGGCAGACCCGAAGCCGGGTGAGCTATCCATGGCCAGGATGAAGCCCCGATAATATCGGGGTGGAGGTCCGCACCCACCAGCGTTGAAAAGCTGGGGGATGAGCTGTGGATAGGGGTGAAAGGCCAATCAAACCCGGTGATAGCTGGTTCTCCCCGAAATAGCTTTAGGGCTAGCCTTGTACTAGTGTGACGGAGGTAAAGCTCTGAATGGGCTAGGGACCCCACCAGGTTACCAAACCCAATCAAACTTCAAATGCCGTTAACATGATGTACAGGAGTCAGGCTGCGGGGGATAAGCTCCGTAGACGAAAGGGAAACAACCCAGACCGATAGCTAAGGTCCCAAAATACAGGGTAAGTGAGAAAGGATGTGAAATTGCTTAGACAGCTAGGATGTTGGCTTAGAAGCAGCCATCATTGAAAGAGTGCGTAACAGCTCACTAGTCAAGCGGTTTTGCGCCGATAATTGGCGGGACTAATAACCCTGTTACCGAAGCTTCGGATTGTCCCGACTTGTCGGGACGTATGGTAGGGGAGCGTTCCATTAATCTGCGAAGGTCAATCGTGAGATTGGCTGGAGAAGATGGAATTGAGAATGCTGACATGAGTAGCGATAATTCCGGTGAGATTCCGGGACACCGAAAGCCTAAGGGTTCCTGAGTAAAGTAACTCTGCTCAGGGTTAGTCGGCCCTAAGCCGAGGCTGAAAAGCGTAGGCGATGGAAAACAGGTTTAATATTCCTGTACCACCAATTTACCGTTTGAGCTATGGGGGGACGCAGGAGTGAAAGGTCAGCCGGGGAGTGAATGTCCCGGTTTAAGCAGGTAGGAGGATCGAACCGGAAAATCCGTTCGGTCATAACTCTGAGATGCGAATAGGAGTCCTTTGGACACAAACTGACCCTAATCACACTGACAAGAAAAACCTCTACGCAAGGTAAATCGGTGACCGTACCACAAACCGACACAGGTAGGCGAGGTGAGAATCCTAAGGTGCGCGAGATAACTCTGGTTAAGGAACTCGGCAAATTAGCCCCGTAACTTCGGGAGATGGGGCGCCTTGAGTAAGTGAATCTATCCCGATTCGTCGGGACTAGAGGAGCTAAAAAAGGCCGCAGTGAATAGGCCTGGGCGACTGTTTACTAAAAACACAGGTCTCTGCGAAGTCGCAAGACGATGTATAGGGACTGACACCTGCCCGGTGCTGGAAGGTTAAGGGAACGTGTTATTCCCCGACTTGTCGGGGGAGAAGCACTGCACTGAAGCCCCAGTAAACGGCGGCCGTAACTATAACGGTCCTAAGGTAGCGAAATTCCTTGTCGGGTAAGTTCCGACCCGCACGAATGGTGCAACGACTTGGGCACTGTCTCAACCAGAGACTCGGCGAAATTGTAATACCGGTGAAGATGCCGGTTACCCGCAGCAGGACAGAAAGACCCCGGAACCTTTACTACATCATGGCATTGGATTTTGGGTTTATATGTGCAGGATAGGTGGGAGACTTTGAATCCCGACCGCCAGGTCGGGAGGAGTCGCCCTTGAAATACCACCCTTGTAAATTCAACATTCTAACCAAGCCCGACAATCTCGGGATGGGACATTGTCATGTGGGTAGTTTGACTGGGGCGGTCGCCTCCTAAAGTGTAACGGAGGCTCCCAAAGGTTCCCTCAGCACGGTTGGTAATCGTGCGCAGAGTGTAAAGGCACAAGGGAGCTTGACTGCAAGACCTACAAGTCAAGCAGATGCGAAAGCAGGGCTTAGTGATCCGGCGGTAGCGAATGGAAGTGCCGTCGCTCATAGGCTAAAAGGTACTCCGGGGATAACAGGCTTATCTCCCCCAAGAGTTCATATCGACGGGGAGGTTTGGCACCTCGATGTCGGCTCGTCACATCCTGGGGCCGGAGAAGGTCCCAAGGGTTGGGCTGTTCGCCCATTAAAGTGGCACGTGAGCTGGGTTTAGAACGTCGTGAGACAGTTCGGTCCTTATCCGCTGTGGGCGCAGGAAATTTGAGGGGGGCTGCTCTTAGTACGAGAGGACCAGAGTGGACGAACCGCTAGTGTACCAGTTGTACCGTCAGGTGCATGGCTGGGTAGCTATGTTCGGTTTGGATAAACGCTGAAAGCATATAAGCGTGAAACCATCCCCAAGATGAGATTTCCCCTCCCGACAACTTGTCGGGATTAAAGGTTCCTTGTAGACCACGAGGTTGATAGGTCACAGGTGCACGCTCTGTAAAGAGTTCAGCCGAGTGATACTAATAAACCGTAAGTCTTGACCAAATTATTATAAAATTGGTTTTAATAAAGTCTTTATTTTTCCCGATGTTATATTTCCGGTAACAAGAGCGGAGGGGCAACACCCGATCCCATTCCGAACTCGGTCGTAAAGCCCTCCAGCGCCGATGATACTGCTCCGGAGACGGGGTGGAAAAGTAGGTCGTTACCGGATTTTTTTATCCTTAAACGTCCCCTGTTGCGGGACGTTTTTTTATTGTTTCTGTATATTACCTCACTTATATTCAAAAGGCGTATGTAATTATATTGATCTGATGGCTGGTTTTATTATATATAATTTATTTATTTGTTTTATCTCACATACTATCTTTATCGCTAACATTAAGTTTAGCTTAGATAAAAGGAGTGCCCTATGCGAAAAATTCACTTAATTTATAGCCTGATATTAATCCTATTCATCATCGGAATAACATCCTTACAGGCAGGATTCCTGGAACTACGCACGAATTATTTTTATAACTTTGAAACCTATTTTATCAGTGATTTCGATTTTGATGAAGGTAGCAATAACCCTGATATTTTTTCCTACACCCTGTCCTATAGTGAAGCGACTGAAGGTGAAGGCCCCATTGAGATTAAAATTGAATTTCAGATGATTGCCAATATTCCCGCTTTGGGTTTGAATAATGATCGCGTGTTCTATATTAAAACCGATCCCTTTGAGTTTCTGGGTGAAATAACCCTCACCAGCCGCGATATTGATCTTAATATTGATAATATTTATTACACCGGCGGACCTAATATCGGAGAATCTGTTGACCTGGGCGGCGTCGAAGAGAGTGATTTTATCAGCGAGGAGATGTTTAATAATATCCAGCAGGTAGTGATGAGTAGTGGTAAATTACCCGCCGGTACCTATCTGTTTGATTTTAGTATTTTGAGTGTAAACGATGCGGTTTTGAAAAACCAGAAACAGATGCTCGAAATCAGCAATCCCACGACCCTGGATTTGATCGCCCCCGGTGGCTCTATGGGAGAAGAAAATGAAATTTATACCCTCTATCCACAGTTCCAATGGGAATCAGAAGCCTTAATGTGGAATGAAGATTACTGCCCGATTTGTGGCTATGCAATCCGGGTTAGTGAATATGATCCCACCCGACACAGTTCACTGGATGAGGCAATCAACGATCAGGCCAATTTGCCCTTTCCGGATGATGGCGGTTTTTATTCAATAGAAGGAACGCTGGTCCATGGCCCAACAAACCTCTATCAGGCCCCGAGTTATTTCCAATACCCCAGCACTGATGCCGCGCCTTTGGAACAGGGGAAACAATATGTCTGGCAAATCACCAAAACCTACCCCACTACATCCGGATCCAGAAAACAAGAAAGTGATATATATATTTTCAGTATTCCCATAATGGGCGGCGGCGCAGAAGAAGAAGGTGAAACAGGGGGGTCCGATGTCACCCAATATATGCAGGTTATCGAACAACTGGTTGGCACGGAAAGGTATAGCAATCTGTTTGTTGGCGGCCCGTTGGATGGCTATACACCTACCGGAACCATGCTGTTAAATAATACTCAACAAGTGACAATGGACCAGTTGACCACCTTGGTGAATCAAGCCGTTACCGGACAGATAACCATTCAATCTGTAACGGTGCAATAAATAGGTGCTATGATGAAAAAAACACAGATTATTGCGTTTATACTCTTAATTCTTATGTTTTTCTCGGGCCTATATTCTAGGGATAAATTAGCAATTACGATTAAAGCCCGGGGAGAAACCTATCTAAAGCGCGCTGCCGAAGATGCGTTCAAATCTGATTTAAAAGTGGGAACCTCACTGTTTCAACAAGACCATATTAAGACCGGAAAAGATGGCTATACCATGGTTGTATTTCTGGATGATAAATCCCAACTCAAGATTCGAGAGAATTCTGAGCTTATCGTGGCCGGAGAACGCAATGAAGAGTCTATATCCAAACAGGTCTCTATGAATTATGGCAAATTGAAAGCCGAAATAAGCGAACAACGCAAAGGCGATTTTGTGGTTGCCACCCCTACTTCCGTGGCTTCGGTCAAAGGAACAGTTTTTTGGGTGGTATCCGATCCGGTGGCTGGTGATGTCTTCTATGGTATGGAAGGTATGATCGAAGTAACTAACAATGAGAGTGGTGAAGTCATTGTGGTGGGTGCTAATCAGACCGGTACCTCAACACCTCAGGGTGATGTGGGGGTCCAGGACACCCAGGAAGGTGACGCACCTGAAGAGGAAGAGGAGGAAGAGGTGCCGTCTAATACCCTGCGGATCCAATTACAGAATGAGCAGGGTGAAATAAAAGAATTAGAAATTAAATATAAATAACCTATATTACATTTTGTATAAATAACTTACCGAAATAGCTATTCCATTCTATCGATAATAAAAAGTGGGGTAATACAGTGATACAGAATGGGTTAAAGATAATTTTTATACTGTCCGTCTTAATTACTTTGGCAGTGGGTCAAGTACAAATAATTCATTCTCCACCCAAGAATATTATGGCTGGGAAGCCAGTTACAATTGAAGCAATTATTGAAGGTAACCTGGAACAAGTAAGAGAAGTGAAAATTCTGTTTCGACCTGCCGGCCAGGATACTTATATCGAAGAAGAAATGTATGAATATATGGGTATTTATCAATATCATATTCCTGCCGAATATGTTAAGGAAGTGGGACTGGAATATTTAATTATCGCGGAAATGCAAGGCGGTGGCATGGCTGCCTTTCCCGAAGTTGACCCCTATGATGTGCCTATATTTCTTTCAGCTAAAAAATCCTCCGGTGCTCAGCCACAGGTAACACAAGAGCAGAAACAGGAACAGGTTCAGGGTGGGATTCCTTCCAATGCGATCATTTTAAGTCCCGAAGAAGGCGAAATTGTTGCCGCCAATGAACTTGTGATTGCGGTTTCTCTCTTTAATACACCTGAGGTCAATCTGAATAGTGTCAAGTTATCTTTAGACGGACAATCGATTCTAAAAGTGACAGATATCAGCGAAGATTTAATCGTGGCCCGACCTAAAAATGTGCTCCCTGGATTACATACGGTCAAATTAAGAATGCAGAACAAATTTGGCGATCCCTATGCGCCATTGATCTGGAATTTTACAGTGGTTAAAACCGTTGCAGAAACACAGCGTATGCTAAATTACTCCGGTAGAATAGATGCTAAAACCAATTCCGAGCAGATCAGAGGCGTAACCCAAAATATCCATCATGTCCGGGCTTTTGCACGGGGGGCTTATGATTGGCTACGCTTTGATTCCCGCGCTTTTGTTACTTCTCAGGAGGATCCTGAGCGGCAACCCAGAAATCGCTTTAGGGCAGGCATTCAGACCTCTTATTTTGATCTCAATCTAGGTGATGTCAATCCGAGATTCAATGAATTTGCCTTAAACGGCAAACGAGTTCGAGGATTAGAGGCCCGATTGAAACTGAGATATTTTAACCTGCACTTCATCACTGGTGAAACCGAGAGAAAGATAACCGGAAATATTAGTTTGATTCCCGACACAACGTCAGAGGGCATGCTGGAATATCAACGATCCGGTTACACCTATAAGCGTGATATATTTGCGATCCGTCCTTATTTCGGAAGCGGCGAACACTTTCAATTAGGGTTTTCTGTCTTAAAAGCCATCGATGATACTCTTTCTGTCGAACGGTCGATCGGGGGGGTTGCGGATCAGGATAATGTCTTTATCCGTCTGAATGAGAAACCCCAGGATAATATTGTGGTTGGTAGCGATATGACTATTGCCATTGACAACAAACGCATTGTTTGGCAGAATGATTTTGAACTCTCTTATCTGAACAGAGATATTTCAGAAGGAGCCATGTCACTCAAACGGCTGGATACTTTTTTCCCGGGTGATAGCCTACAAGATAGCACCCTCAGCTTAGGAGGAGCATTCGAGATTCCGCTGAGCAATATTCCTTTCGATCCGAAAGATTTTGCCAATATTTTTGTTTTGAATGAAAATATTTCACCCTTGTTACCCGTAGTTCCCGATACGAATGGTGTTATTGGGATTCGCGAAATATTGAATATGCCCTCCACTGCTTTTCGCTCTCAATTTAAATTAAATTATTTTAATAATTATTTAGTGGTCCGCTATAATCGCATCGGACCTGAGTTCTTCTCGCTTGGCAATCCTTATTTACAGAATGATATTCAGGGATTCAATATTTCCGATCGTATCCGTCTCTTTAAGAATAAAATATTTTTGACCATCAATTATGACGAACGCCGGGACAATTTAAATCAGAGTAAGGATGCAACCACCACAAAAAGTAATTTTAAAGCGGGCTTCTCCCTTTACCCGGGAGAGGGATTACCTACGGTAAACCTGAATACCATGCAATATAGCCGCAGAAATGATCTTGCGGCGCTGGACACCACCTTTTATCTGGATGCTGCCGGGGCGGTGGATTCCTTTAGCGTGCGCGATAATCGCGAATCAAATATGACCATGATGCAGAGTGTTTCCCTCTCACATCAATTGGAATTCAGCAATATTAAGAACAATTTAAATATCAATTATACCACCGCCGAGCGAAGTGACCGGATTGATGACCGCATACAAGGGTTTCAATTCAACGCCATGACCTCCTCAGCCTTGAGCGTAGCAGTCAATTCTGAATTTGGATTTCCCTTAAAAACCACATTCAGATTCTCTTCCAATACGAATAAAAGCAGTTTAACCGAAGAACCCTATGAATTCACTTCCCTGACAGGCCAGGGACGTTATAATTT
Organism: uncultured bacterium; assembly: GCA_964640055.1. Lineage (GTDB taxonomy): Bacteria > Fidelibacterota > UBA2242 > UBA2242 > JAFGTP01 > CAZXFH01. Next base: position 8,638 of record CAZXFH010000016.1, read on the forward strand.
CCTGGATAATAATTTGAGTACTTATCTTGGCTATAATTTTATTCAAGGGAAGGGCCAGGCAAAATTCACTAAAAATAAAATATTTGCAGGCGGTTATTTCAATTTTCTGGAGCAGCATAGGATCTCCGGCCGATTCAGTTATACACTTCTGGATGATATAGATAATGATCAAAAATTCAATGATTATCATGCCTATTTCGTTTATTCATTTATGTTCTAATTTCTTTAGGTCACATGCAAAAAGTTAAAATTCCAGCGGTTGTTTGGGGCCTCTTAATTGCTCTGGTCTTTGCTACAATTGTATCGGTAATCCTTTATTTTGGGGGCTTCCGTACCCTGGAATTGAAAACCCTGGATGCCCGATATAGACTACGGGGTCCTCGAGATGTTTCCCATTCCAATCTGATCATTATTGCCATCGACCGACAGACCTTTAAGGCCTGCCAGGACCGCTATCCCTATCCCCGTGAATATTATGCTACCTTAATTGAAAATTTAAATGAGGTCGGAGTCAAACAGGTAGTATTTGATATCCAGTTTACTGAACCCGATATTAAGAATCCCCGGGGGGATGAAATATTAGCCCGGTCGATTGAACAGGCCGGCAATGTGTTATTAGCAGGGACAGTCGCCCGTGAGATGACCCGAGGAGGCATGTATGTATATGCCGACAAACCTTTGCCAGTCCTGTTAGAAACAGGTTGTGATTGGGGCCTGGTCGGTGAAATACAGGATGCCGATGGATTTACCCGGCGCTATTCATTGTTTGAAGAGGTTAAGAAGCAGTTTATCTATTCTTTAGGAACAGAAGTATTCCTGTTTGAAAGCGGCTTGCCCATGGAGGCGGAGTTTACTTTTAAAAATGGTCATTTTATATTCAGCGACTCAAGCAACACCCATAAAGAGAAAATACAGGCGTTCCGGGGGCGAAGGGGCTACGAGCAAACCATTCTGATCAATTACTATGGACCGGCCAAGACTTTTCCCACCTATTCACTTTCCTCTCTGCTGGATGACGCCGATTTCGACCTTAAGGAAGATGAGGATTCTGATTATTTGGAAATATTTAAACATAATTCTACCTATCCTTATGAGCTACGTATCGCTCTTTTATCTGATTCCACCCATCAAACCGACGCCTTTACCGCCTTAGCCATGGGTGATACTCAGCAGGTCGAACAAATTATTAATAAAGAAAACCCCTTTAAAGATAAGATCGCCTTGGTCGGTGTGTCTTTACTGGAATTACATGATAATAAATACACCCCTTTTTACAACTATGAGGGGCAATCCCTATTAATGCCGGGGGTGGAGACCCATGCCCATGCTATCCAGACCATGCTGGATGGAAAATTTATTGAGAAAACTTCCTTAACCGCCGATATAATTATTCTATTCGCCCTCAGTATTATCACTGGCCTACTGGTTTTTTATACCAGTCCGATTATCGGGGGCTTAATTACCCTTTTGCTCGGGGCGGGCACAGTAGTATTAACTTTCTGGCTTTTTATTCAATACAATCTCTGGATTTATTTGACTCCTTTAATTACCGCGATCGTGGTATCATATATCGGCGATGTGGTCTATCAATTTCTATCTGAGCAACGGGAGAAAAAGAAGATTCGGGGCATGTTTTCAACCTATATGAGCCCCAAAGTGTTAAAGTATCTGGAGGATCACCCCGATGCCTTTAGCCTGAAAGGGGAGAAGCGGGAAGCCACCATGTTTTTTTCAGATGTCCAGGGCTTTACCACCATTTCGGAAAGTCTCTCAGCGGCAGAGCTTTCTCTGGTGCTCAATAAGTATCTATCCCCCATGACAGATATTCTCATGAGCTATGACGGTTATGTGGATAAATATGAAGGCGATGCCATTATGTGTGATTTCGGGGTTCCCATGGAAGATCCCGGACATGCCTGGCGGGCCTGTTATGCTGCCCTGGATCAACAGGAAAGATTGAAAACCCTGCGTGAGGAAATCAAGGCGGATCATGGGGTGGACATCTACGTACGTATGGGAATTAACTCCGGAGTGGTCAGTGCCGGTAATATGGGCTCCACCCAGCGATTTCAATATACGGTCATGGGCGATGCGGTCAACCAAGCCTCCCGTTTTGAAGGTGCTAATAAACAATACGGTACTTATCTCATGATCGGTGAGGAAACCTATCACCGGGCCAAGGATAAGCTGGAAGTGCGTGTTCTGGATAAATTAGTGGTAAAAGGCAAACTAATCCCAATCACCGTTTACGAATTATTAGCCAAAAAAGGTGAGGCCTCCGCTGAGATGCAAGCCATACGGGAATATTTTACTAAAGGTATTAAGTTATACTGGGAACAGGAATGGATGGCAGCTATTAAGTACTTTGAACAAGCCATAGCGGTAAATGGTAGCGACCCGCCTTCGGAAATTTTTATAAAGAGATGTAATATTTATCAGAAAAATTCACCGGGAGAAGACTGGCAGGGTGAGTTTATCATGACCACCAAATAGCCATACTATTGCGTTTCTTTTTACTGTCTTTTTTACGTAATTTAAAAGAACATATACCGGTGTAACCGGTATAATAATGTTGCGAAGTCAAGGTTTAATTTAATAGAGAGGCTTAATGGTCAGAAGAAAAGGGAAAATACTCTGGGTGGATGACGAAATAGATCTGCTAAAATCGCACATATTATTTTTAAAGAGCCGGGGATTTGACGTGACTCCGGTCTCCAATGGCAAAGATGCGGTAGAATTGGTCGTTGAAAACAATTTTGATCTGGTATTACTGGATGAAATGATGGCCGGCATGGATGGGTTGACCACATTGAAGCGTATCAACGAGAAACAACCCGGATTACCGGTAATTATGATCACTAAAAATGAAGAAGAAAGTCTTATGGAGAAGGCCATTGGCAGTAAAATTACAGATTATCTTACCAAACCGGTCAATCCCAGTCAGATACTTATGGCTTGCAAAAAGGTTTTAGAACAGCAGCGGATTGCCAGTGAACAGGTCTCTCAAAACTATATGACCGAATTTCATCAGATATCTCAACAGCTCTACCAGGATCTTCAGAGCCAGGATTGGATAAATATTTACAATAAACTGGCCAACTGGGAAGTGGAGTTTGATGATCATCCCGATCTGGGTTTAAAGGATACCCTAACCGACCAAATGCGGGATTGTAACATTGAATTTGGGAAATTTATCGATAAAAATTATCGGCAGTGGCTGAATGAGGATCCTCATTTCCGGCCGCCCCTGTCGGTGGATGTTCTCCGTAAGCATGTTGTTCCGGAATTGAAATCCAATCAAAAAGTATTATTTGTGGTGATCGATTGTATGCGTCTGGATCAGTGGTTGACCTTTGCACCTTTTTTATATGACTTTTATAAGGTAGAAACCGATTATCATTTTTCCATTTTGCCCTCTGCCACACCTTATGCCCGTAATGCCATGTTTGCCGGTCAGTTTCCGGGAGAGATGCAAAAGGAATATCCTCAGATATGGCAAAGTGAAGATGATGAATACTCCATGAATCGATATGAAAACGATATGCTAAAAAAATTATTAAAAAGTGAAGGAATTAAAGGCAGGGGCGGTACCCGGTACATCAAGATAACGGATGTTAATGAAGGATGGCAGACCGACAGAACAATCAAATCCCTGTTAGGTAGCTCGTTAATTGCGCTGGTAGCCAATTTTGTAGATGTATTGGCGCACCGTCGCTCGGAATCTGATCTGTTGAAGGAGATTGTACCTGATGAAGCCAGCTATCGCTCGGTGGTCAGGAGTTGGTTCAAGCATTCCTGGATTTTTTCTGTTTTGCGCAAATTTAGTGAGTATGATTTTAAAGTTATCCTGACCAGTGATCATGGCAGTATTCGGGTTCAAAATGATGTGAAAGTAGTAGGCGATAAAACCACCTCGCCCAACATTCGTTTTAAATATGGAAAAAACCTGAATGCCTCACCCAAACATGCCCTGGTTATCAAGGAACCCACTGAATACGCCCTGCCCGATTTGGGGATCAACACCAATTATCTGATCGCCAAGGAAAATTTTTACTTTGTTTACCCGACCCATTACCATAAGTATCAGGCTTATTATAAAGACACCTTTCAACACGGAGGCATTTCTATGGAAGAGATGATATTACCGGTCATTACCCTTACACCAAAAAGTTAACGATTCAATGGATTATCAATTTACAAGCCATTCTGCTACGGAAACCATGACCCTCGGATGGCGGCTATCTCAGGATCTGAAACAGGGTGATGTCGTGCTCTTTATGGGCGATTTAGCCGCTGGCAAGACCACTATGATTAAAGGCGTTTGCTCCGGACTTGATGTGGCGCAGGATCTGGTCGGCAGCCCAACCTATACCCTGGTGAATGAATATCCAGGGAAAGTGCCGATTTATCATGTTGATTGTTACCGAGAAAATAATATTGAGGGCTGGTTGGAGATCGGGATTAATGACTACTTATATGGGAATGGCATTGTGCTCATCGAGTGGGCTGACAGAATTAAAGCCATATTACCGGCCGAAGCAATGGCGGTTTATTTGTTACAAAATACCGCCCGTCAATCGCAGCGCTCTATTAAGATCAAGTCTAAAAGAAAACTCAACCATCTGGAATTGCCCCGGGAACAATTAAAGACGCCGCACTTTTAAGAAACGTTAGGCTGAAATCCTCCGGTCATTTTTAAAATATTAAACGATTCTAAAAGTATCATGAATTTTCAAACCGTTTAAAATAATATCGGTGATTCTTTGACCTAAAGATATCACTTGATTATCGAAGTGATAACCAATAAATTTCCGTGCTATTATGAAACTAAGATTAAGTTCATTAAAACAAGGTGTTCAAACAATCGAATCCTCTATCAAGCCCTCAGCGCTTGGTATTCAGGATGATAATTTCCAAGATGACAGTCAGATTAAATTGTCAATTGATAAAGGTGAGCGGGAAATTTATATCAATGCCCATATTCAAACGACAGCCAATTTTGTATGTGACCGCTGTGTGCAACCCTTTAAACAGAAAATCGCCGGACAGGTGACTATTATCTTAACCCCCACTGCGACCACCGATCAAGATAAAGAAGAGGATAATGTGATCACGATTAGTGAGGGCATGGATTTTGTTGATATTAGCAGTCAGTTAAGAGATGCCCTGCTGCTGGAAGTTCCGATGAAAAAATTGTGTGATTCCCAATGTCAGGGACTCTGTCCCCACTGTGGTGTCAATTTAAATCATCAGGAATGTGATTGTAGTGAAATCGAATTTGACCCCCGCTGGGATAAACTACGCCAATTACGTAAAAAAATGATAAAGGAGTAAAATCCGTGGCACTACCAAAGCGTAAGACCTCAAAGTCAAGACGGAATAAAAGAAGAACCCATTGGAAACTCAAACCCAATACCGTAGCCCGATGCCCGCAATGTGATGAAATGAAGTTACCCCATCGTGCTTGCCCGAATTGTGGTTACTATAACGGACGTCAGGTACTTTCCGCAAAAAGCTGAATTGGATACCTTAGAAAAACATCAATTTTTAATTGCTTATTAAAGCGGTTCTTAATATTTTTCGGGGAGGGTATTTTTAGTCCTCTTTTTTTTATAGGTAAATCGCTACAACGAGGGATTTTTATTTGGCATGAAAAAAATTAAGGCGACCATCAGCGCTTTGGGTAGATACCTACCGGAGCGGATTCTTACTAATAAAGATCTGGAAAAAATGGTTGAAACTTCTGATGAGTGGATCCAGTCGCGTACCGGTATAATCGAACGACATATTGCCACCGCAGATGAAGCTGCTTCTGATATGGGCATAAAGGCGTTTGAAGATCTTTATCAGCGTTTTAAAATTGATCCGGGTGATCTTGATTTGATAGTTGTCGCAACCATTACCCCGGACATGTTTTTCCCGTCTACTACAGCGATTATTCAAAATGGTATTGGTGCCAAGAATGCCTGGGGATTTGATATTTCAGCTGCCTGTTCCGGATTTATTTATGCGCTGGACGTGGCCAGAACCTATGTAGAATCAGGAGAGTATAAAAAGGTGCTTGTGGTGAGTGCGGAGAAGATGAGCGCGATTACAGATTATACAGATCGGAATACGTGTGTTCTTTTCGGTGATGCTGCGACTGCTGTTTTGCTGGAACCTACCATAGCTGAAAATGAGGGCATCATTGACTCCATCACCAGAATGGATGGCTCCGGTAAGGATCATTTATATATGTCTGCCGGCGGCAGCCGCAATCCGGCGACCCATGCGACCGTCCAGAAGAGAATGCACTTTATTCGGCAGGAGGGGCGTACAGTCTTTAAATTCGCGGTTAGTTATATGGCTGATGTGACTGAGGAGATATTAGAACGCAACGGTTATCAGGGCAAAGATGTCCAGTTATTTGTTCCTCATCAGGCTAATAAACGGATCATTGACGCCAGCGCCAGACGCCTAAAATTGCGGGAAGAACAGGTTTTGACCAATATCGATAAATATGCAAACACCACGGCGGCCACGATTCCCTTAGGACTAATTGATGCGATGGAAGACAAGCGCATTCGAAAAGGCGATCTAGTGGTTTTAGCAGCCTTTGGTGCCGGGTTTACCTGGGGAGCAACATTATTGAAATGGGGTATTAATCATGACTAAGTTCGCCTTTGTCTTTCCCGGACAGGCATCCCAATTTGTCGGAATGGGCAAGGATTTGTATCACAAATGCCGCCTGGTATCTGAATTTTATGATCAGGCTGAAGGTCAGTTTGATTTTTCACTGAAAGAATTATCTTTTTACGGCCCCTTGAAGGAGTTAACCAAGACCAAGGTTACCCAGCCCGCTATATTTGTTCATTCCGTAGGCCTCTATGAGGAGCTTCAAGCTAAAGGATGTGTGCCTGCGGCGGTTGCCGGACACAGTTTAGGCGAATATTCTGCTTTGGTGGCAGCCGGAGCACTCTCTTTTAAAGAGGGCTTACAGCTGGTAAAAGTACGCGCGGAACAGATGCAGATGGCCACCGAGCATAGTACGGGCACCATGGCCGCGATTGTCGGATTATCCTATGAGAAAGTTAAAACTGTATTAGACGAGTCTCAGGCGTCGGGCATTTGTAATATTGCCAACTATAATTCTCCCGTACAAATTGTGATTAGTGGAGAGACGTCTGCGGTACAATCGGCCATGATGTCCTTAAAAAAAGCTGGTGCTAAACGGGCCATTGAACTTTCTGTCGGCGGAGCCTTTCACTCACCACTTATGGAGGATGCCCGTGTTAAATTAAAAGAAGCCCTGGATGCTGCCCATTTCACAGAGCCCCAGTTTCCGATTTACTCTAATGTTACCGGGACACCCACTAAAGATCCGCAAGTAATCAAAGAGCGGTTAAATGCACAGCTGACATCCCCGGTGCTGTGGGTTAATACTATTGAGAATATGATAACCGATGGATTTGAAAAATTCATTGAGGTGGGTCCGGGGAAAGTGCTCCAAGGACTAATTAAGCGGATTTCAAAACAGGTCACGCTGCAAGGTGTTTCAAGTAATGAGGATTTAAAGAGTATCGAATGCGCTTAGATTTTTCAGATGAAATAGTTGTCGTTACGGGCTCCGGAAGAGGAATCGGCTATAAAATTGCAGAAAAATTTGCCCAAGCCGGTGCAACTGTAGTTCTTTCCGATTATAATCAAGATGCGCTTAAGAATGCCCAAAAGAATTTTAGCCAGCAAGGTTATCAGTTTTCAGCCATTCCTTGTGATATAACAAATCCCGATGAAGTAACTGCGCTAATTAAAAAAACTCTTGTTCAATATGAAAAAATTGATATCCTCATTAACAATGCCGGTATAACGCGGGATAACCTGTTGCTCCGCATGAAGGATAAAGACTGGGATCAGGTCATGGAGACCAACCTGAAAGGTGTTTTTTTAACCACCCGGGCCATTACCAGATATTTCATGAAACAGCGCTATGGTAAAATTATTAATATCACCTCAGTTGTCGGTATTACCGGAAATGCGGGTCAAGCCAACTATGCCGCCAGTAAAGCCGGTTTGATCGGCTTTTCGAGGTCGGTCGCTAAAGAGCTGGCCAGCCGGAATGTTACCGTTAATTTAATCGCCCCAGGGTTTATCGAAACTGAGATGACGGCCAATTTACCGCCGCAAGCCAAAGAAAGTTTTTTGGATAAGATACCCTTGAATAGAGCCGGTCAACCAGAGGATGTCGCCAATGTGGTTTTGTTTTTAGCCTCATCTTTGGCGGATTACATTACTGGCCAGGTGCTCACCGTAGATGGTGGGATGACAATGTAACTTTTAAGCAGGAGGATAAAATGGACTATCTTGAGAAAATTAAAGAGATCACCGCAGACAAATTGGGAATTGACGAATCTAAAGTGACAGCAGACGCTTCTTTTATCGATGATTTAGGTGCCGACTCATTGGATACAGTGGAACTCATTATGAAGATGGAAGAGGAGTTTGATCTGGAAATTCCGGACGAAGAGGCTGAAAAACTCAGAACAGTCGGTGATGTGGTCAAATATTTAGATTCAAAAAACAAATAACTCATTTAAATCAGAATCCACCTATGAAGAAAAGAGTTGTAATCACCGGTATGGGTGTTATTACGCCCGTTGGTAATGATGTTGCCAGTTTTTGGGAAAACAATCTAAAAGTGGCCAATGGCATCAATAAGATCCAAGCCTTTGGAACTGAGGGGTTGGCAGTCCAAATTGCTGCGGAAGTAAAGGATTTCGATCCGACGGACTATCTGAGTCTAAAAGAGTCCAAGCGTATGGATCGGGTAACCCAATTTGCCATGGCCGCCTGTCAACAGGCTCTGGAAAACTCAGGATTAATAGGGGCTGGTTATTCTCCGGAAAGAGTGGGAGTGGTTACCGGATCCGGGATCGGAGGCATCAGCACCCTTGAGCAACAGCATAGTATCATCATGAAAGGCAAGACCCGGTTTGTAAGTCCCTTTTTTGTGCCGATGATGATTGCAGATATTATTCCCGGACATATTTCAATAAAGTGGAATTTTAAAGGCCCTAATTATTCTGTGGCTTCAGCCTGTGCTACTTCGACCCATGCCATTGGTACCGCACTACGGCACATTTTGAGTGATGAAGCCGATGTGATGGTTACCGGCGGATCGGAAGCCAGTATCACACCGCTGGCCTTAGCGGGCTTTACGAATATGAAAGCCCTTTCGCAAAATAATGCAAATCCCGCCAAAGCCAGCCGACCTTTTGATAATAAACGCGATGGGTTTATTATCGGAGAAGGAGCCGGAATTATCGTGCTGGAGGATCTGGAGCATGCGAGAAAGCGTAACGCACCTATCTATGGTGAAATTATTGGCTATGGTTTCACTGCTGATGCCCATCATATAACTGCCCCTCATCCGGAAGGAGAGGGGGCCATTCAGGCCATGCGACTAGCCATGCAAATGGGAGGTGTATCCCAACAGGATGTCAGCTATATTAACGCCCATGGAACTTCCACACAACTTAATGATAAATCGGAAACCATGGCGATTAAATCTTTGTTTGGAGACCATGCCTATGATTTGCAGATAAGTTCTACAAAATCCATGATAGGACATTTATTAGGGGCGGCCGGTGCGGTCGAATTTATTGCCATGTTAAAAGCCCTTGAACAACAGGTAATTCCCCCGACCCGGAATTATGAATTTCCGGATCCTGAATGTGATCTGAATTATACCCCCAATAAACCCGTGGAAAAGGAATTTGAATTTGCCCTGAGTAATAATTTTGGATTTGGGGGGCATAACGCAGTCTTGGCGGCAAAAAGATATCGGCCTGAATAGATAATTGTTAAAAATCTTAAAAAAAATATTTGGTACCCCATCCGAACTTGAAAGTAGGATGGGGTATAGTTTTAAAAATCCTAATTTGCTGAACAGAGCTCTGCGGCATCGTTCGGCAGCAACGGAACACGATGCTTCCTACGAACGGCTGGAGTTTTTAGGCGATGCTGTCCTGGATCTCGTTATTTCCGAATATCTGTATAAGCGCTATCCCAAGTATGATGAAGGCAAGTTAACAAAATATCGAGCCAGTTTGGTAAACCGGGAATTCTTGTATCATACGGCCTGCCGTTTAGACCTGTATAAATATTGTGTTGTTGATAAGAGCGTGGATTTAAAGAATCAGGCAACCTTAAAGAAAATGCTGGCCGGAATAATTGAGGCCCTGATCGGGGCTATTTATCTCGAAAAAGGATTGAAAGCAGCCCGCGAGTTAATTAATGAGTGGATCCTGGATGAAGAACAGTTATCGCAAACAGAGGCCCATAATTATAAAGGACAACTGCTGGAGTTATGTCAGCAATCGAATATTGACTTGCCCTTATTTGTAATAGAACATGAGAGCGGTCCCGATCACGCCAAAGAATATACAATTGCCGTATATATTCAGGGGGAAAAACTGGGACAAGGAATAAGTAGCACTAAGAAGGAAGCTGAACAACAAGCCGCTGCTCAGGCTTTAAATAAGCTTCCCAGTGGGTGATTATATAATAATAAGCGGGTCAGCCTTTTTTCTGACTTTGTCCGGAATCCTCCAGAGAGTTAATCTCATCCCGTAACTGTGCCGCTAATTCATAATTCTCTTTATCAATAGCTGCCTGTAATTTCATCTGGAGTTCAAATAAGCGATCCAAATTTTCTTTTTCCGGTAATTCCGAAGTTGACCGGTCTATTTTGGACTTGGCAGTTGAAGCCACCTGACCGGCGGATTTCATTACTTTTTCGGCAACGAAAATATTACCCCCTAACCGAATTGCCAGAGCAATCGCATCACTTGGGCGGGAATCAACGGCAAATAATTTTTGTTTTTCCCGGTGGTTCATTAATATATTGGCATAGAAAGTGCCGTCAATCAGATCGTTAACAATTACCTCTTTTAATTCTAATCCCTGATCTTTTATGAAACGGGCAAACAAATCGTGCGTTAAGGGCCGTGGCATTTTTAATTTTTCCAGCCCCAGGGCAATGGCTTGGGCCTCGTAAACCCCGACAATAATCGGTAATTGACGCTTCCCCTGTAGTTCTTTCAGCAGGATTGCATATCCCTTACTGGGAGGATAGAACATGATTTTATCTAATTTGACACGTATTTTTGATTTTTTATCCACCATGGTCACCTTTTTATTTTATTAAGAAAAAAACTTTATTTGCTGCTTTAAAGGAACACATAAAGTGGCCGACATCAAGGAACAAAATTGTTCCATCACCATTAACCATCTGGTGTAATATGTTCCCGGTAGAATGAACGGAGTAAGTTGTAAATGGTATAGGCACTGGTGCTTGATAGAATATTTTCGCGGAGTGATTGGGCTTTATGTATATTTAAGTTTTTAACCTCTTGATTGATCTGATGGAAAGCATTGGTGCTAACGCTGACATTACGGATACCGACCGCAGCAAGACCTATCAGTGCATAGGGATCGCTACCCATTTCACCGCATACGGCTACGGGAATACCATGTTTTTCACCGGTTTCTACAATCTGTTTAATAGCCTTGAACATTTTCGGATGGTAGTGATTTTTGATCAGGGTTTCATCGCGTTCCCCGCCCATAAGGTAGAGGGCTAGATCATTGGTACCAATACTGAAAAAGGCCACCGCTTGACCGGGCAGTTGATTGAGGTGGTCAAGAATTGATTTGGTTTCAATCATTACTCCCAGATCAATATTTTGATCAAACCGGATTCGGTCCGCTTTTAAAGTGGCTTTTACTTCCTCTAGAAGGGTTTTGCTCTTGGCAACTTCTTCCAGATTGGAAACCATGGGCAGCATAATTTTCACTGGTCCTAAGGCACTGACACGCAGAATAGCACGAAACTGGGTTTTTAGAATCTCAGGATTTTCCAAACAAAATTGAATCCCGCCCCAGTCCTGGAAAGATTTATCTTTATGAAAAATTTCCATATCAAGCATGGCTACGAATTTATCACGACCGAAATCAAAGGTTCGAAAAATGACCGGAATCCCCTGTGCCTTTTCAACGACCTTTTTATAGGCTTTATACTGATCTTCTTCATTAGGGATTGCATTGCGCTCGATACTTAAAAATTCTGTTCGGAAAAGTCCGATACTGTGGGCGGCGGAAATGTCAATGGCGTCCAACTCACTGATAAAACCGGCATTAACTGAGACGTGGAAAGGAACCCCATCCTTTGTTTGTTCAACCGACTTATCAGTGACCGCTCTTTTACTTTTTTCGAATTCTGCTAATCTGTTTTGATAATAGGCCCGGGTTTGAGTGTCGGGGTCAAGGATGACTTGTCCCTCGTAAGCATCTATAATGACCTCGGATTTTTCCGCAATTTTTTCACAGTGGGTAACATTAGAGATATAAGGAATCCCAAAGGCTTTTGACAGGATTGCAATATGTGAATCAACCCCACCGATTTTTGTGATAATGCCCAGTGCTTTTTGGGGATCGAGATGGATCAGGTCGGAAGGCGAGATACGTTCGCTGACAAATATAACTGGTTCATCCACATCCACAACCATGTAATTGTCCTTGGACATTAAATGATGGATCATACGCTTTTTTACGTCATCGATATCGACATCGCGTTGTTTGTGATATTCCGAGCGACTTTTAGATAATATGTTGGCATATTTGGAGAGGACTTCAAAGAAACTCTGCACTGCATTCTTATGTTCGTTGTGGATTGTTTTTTCTACCTCCGCGAGAATATCTTCGTCCGTCAGGATCATCAGCTGGCCATCAATTATGCGGGCATGATCTTCGTCTAAGTGGTGTAGCACCAACTCACGGATTTGAGATAATTCGTTCACACATTTGGAAATCGCCTTATGCAGGCGGAGCAATTCCTGAGATACATCCTCTTTGTCTATAGAATGGGAGGGAATAGAGAACTGGTTGGGGATAAAATGATAGGTTGGTCCGATAGCGATTCCTGCTGTAATCTTTTCGCCTTTAATTTTTTTCATAGTACCTTATTCGGTCCCAAATTTGTTATTAATAAGTTCAACCAACTCTCGTACCGCTTGATCTTCGTCAGGACCTTCGGCTTCTATCTCAATTTCCGCACCCGGTTCAACAGCTAGAACCAAAAGACCTAAAATACTTTTAGCATTGGCCCGATCTCCTTTATAAACCAGAGAAATCTTGGCATCAAAATCAGAGGCTTTCTCTACCAAAACAGTGGCCGGCCGGGTGTGAATACCATATTTATTTTGGATAGTCACTTTTTTTTTTACCAAAATTAAGACTTCCTGCTTGATATTAAGGTAACAAAGTTTTCCAGGTCTTGCTGCAAATTATCCGGACAAATGCTGAGACGTTGCAAAGCATTCTGTAACAGGGCAGCAATCTTTTTTTCACATCGGTCAATGCTGCCGTTTTCCTTTAATGCCTGGCGGACAACCGTTCTATTATATGTATTTTTAGAAATAAATGACATGAATTTTTTCGTCCCGGCCGGCGTCAGATCTGCAGTAGCTACTACTAAGGGATAGGTCTTTTTACCGGAAGCCAGATCACTGCCGAGGCTTTTACCCATCTTTTTTTCATCTGCGGTGATTTCAAGCAGATCATCCTGAATTTGAAATGCCTGACCGAGTTCGATACCGAATTGATACAATGCAGATATGATTCTGGGGCTGGCTTGGGCGATAATAGCGCCCAATTGACAACTTAAGCCGATTAATTTACCGGTTTTTTTAGTTACCATCTGCAGATATTGATCAGTAGTGATCTGTGGGGTCTTTTCAAAGGAGATGTCCATGGCCTGACCTTCGCAAATTTCAAGCATAGCCATACTGAAATGCGTCCCCATTCGGGCAATAATATCGGCGTTACGGGTCTGCATTAAAGTATAAAAAGCCAGTGACATTAGTCCGTCCCCGGACAAAATGGCTGTATTCTGATCCCATTTAACGTGGACCGTGGGTGCCCCGCGACGGCGGGTGTCTTGATCCATGATATCGTCGTGCACCAGGGTAAAGGTGTGTAGTAGTTCCACGGCCAGGGCCGCATCAATTAAGTCCGCACGGTTTCCCTGCAAGTTTTCACCTATCAGCCATAGCAGCGCGGGCCGGATACGCTTACCCTTGGCTTGTAGAACATATTTAATGGGCGCATATAATTCCCCCGGACCAGCGGGCAGATCCAGCTGCGATAGCTGCCGGTTAATCGCCTGCTGATAGCGCCGGATCTTTTTCTCAATGGCAGATTTTGTTGTAAACATCAATATCCAGAATTAGTTCTAAATAGAAATATCACCGAAAGAACGCAGCTTATTCAAGACATAATCCTTGATCTCATTTAAACGCGCTTTGGTTTTGGCTTCGAACCTTGTCACGATAACCGGCTGTGTATTGGAGGCACGTACCAGACCCCAACCATCTCCAAATTTAATGCGCACACCATCGACATCAATACAATCATGATGGACTTTAAAATATTGGGCGGATTTCTCAGCGATTTCGAATTTGGTTTTATCATCGGCACATTCCAGACGCATTTCAGGGGTGGAAAAATAGTGGGGGAGGTGTTGCATGAGTTTGGCAACTGATTCTGTTTGCCGGGAGACCATTTGCGCAAAGCGAGCGGCTGCGTAGATAGCGTCATCGAATCCATAATAATCGTCAGCGAAGCATATATGTCCGCTCATTTCACCGGCAAAGGGAGCCTCTAATTCACGCATTTTCTCTTTGATCAGCGAATGACCGGTTTTCCACATTATAGGAGTACCGCCCATTTTGTGGATCATATCTTCCAATGCCTGGGAACACTTAACGTCAAATACAACGGTTTCACTATTCTTGATAATTTCATCCAGAAACAGAATCATGATATAATCGGCCCAGATGATTTTACCGGTGTCGTCGATAATACCAATCCGGTCTCCGTCGCCGTCAAAGGCCACCCCGAAATCGTAATCACCGGTTTTAACTGCTTCAATTAAAGCGACAATGTTTTCTTCCACCGTAGGATCAGGATGGTGATTGGGAAAGGTTCCATCGATGTCGCAATACAGTTTTTTCGTTTGACACCCAATCCCTTCAAAGATTTGCGGAGCAGCCAATCCGGCCGCTGCATTTCCGCAATCCATTACTGTTTTGACGGGTCGTTCTAATTTGATTTTAGAGATTACCTCTTCGATATAGTCGGTCATGATATCGCGTTGTTCGTTATATCCGGTGCCCTGCTGAAAGTCTTCTTTTTCGATCAGCTTGCGGATTTTTTGTATATCATCCCCGTAGACCGATTTCTTATCGAAATTCAGCTTGAAGCCATTCATTTCAGGCGGGTTGTGACTGCCGGTTATTTGTGCAGCGCCATCTACCGGCAGTTTATACATGCTGAAATAATTAACCGGCGTTGGGACGATCCCTAAATCGAGAATATCAACACCTGTGGATAAAAGACCTTCGGCGAATTTAGCTTTCAAATGGGGGGTGCTCAGCCGAACATCCCCGCTCAGGGCGATCCGCTGTCCGCCTTTTCGTCTGATAAAGGAACCATATCCTTTTCCCAATTTAATGACAACATCGTCACTAAAGTCTTCTTTGACAACGCCCCGGATGTCATATTTTCTGAAAATATAAGCATTCATATAAATCTCCTCTAAAAGGTTATTTTACCCAGAACAACTGAATGACGGGCACCTGTGGCATTGGGGACATTCGCGGGAACTCCCCAAATACTATGAGCCGCCAACAGAGCAAATGCAAAGGCCTCTTTGGCATCAGCATTGATGCCATATTGTTCTGGCGGGTTAAATTTAGCGTTTTTAAATAAATTTTTCAGGTGTTGCATCAGGACCGGATTGTTGGCGCCTCCGCCGCTGACGATGATCTCATCTAATGTATATTGGGCGGCAAAGAAATTATTATATTGCAGATAAACAGCTTCAGCGGTGAAATAGGTAAAGGTGGCGATCAAATCCAGCAGCCCCCCAGGGGATTGCACCCCATACTTTTTTATTATTTCGTTGACAAAGCCGGCCCCGAAGACCTCTTTTCCGGTTGATTTGGGCAGCGGGGCCTTCAAGTAAGGATGATGCCGTAAGTCATGTAGAATTTCCTTGTTGATTTCGCCTTTCTTCGCATAATGTCCATCCCGATCGAATTGGTTTTTATCCTTGGAGATAATTTGAGCCGTCGCATCAATCAAGGCATTTCCCGGACCGGTATCCAGGGCAAAAATATCCGCAACCGAGGAGGCATGTGCTGGTACAATCGTGAAATTGGCAATGCCGCCAATGTTCAATAGTAAGAAAGTTTTGCTTTTATTTTTAAACAGGATATAATCGATATAGGGGACCAATGGCGCTCCGGACCCGCCCGCGGCAATATCCCGAACCCGAAAGTCTGAGACGACCGGTAGGTTGAAGTCCTCGGCTAATTGGGCTGCCTCCCCGATTTGGAGGGTAGAATCTTTGTCTACATGCCAGATAGTCTGTCCATGGGATCCGATCAGATCCAGATGGTTTGGATTGAGGCTTTCCTTTTGCAGAAATTGGGTGATTAACCGGCTCCACTCGCGAGCTACGGCAAAGTTAGCCCGGCAAATAATATCTGTATGACTGTTAACCAGATGCTTAAGATATTGGGTGAATTGAGCGGTATAGGGCAGGGACCGGTATTTAATTATTTCACCCTCTATTTGATTTTGGCGCTGCACAATTTGTGCCAGACAGATATCCAGGCCGTCCATAGAGGTGCCGGACATTAAACCAATCACCTGTAACCTGTTTTTCCGGGTGAGTTTTTGCAGATTCATTTATCTTTATTTTTACCTTCAAAAGCAAAGCGGATAAAGCCATCGTGGGCTTCAATCAATTCTCGGGCCTTTTCAAAAGGCACGTTTAATTTTGCCATCACAATGCCCTCCTTAACACGTCGATTGGCCTTCATCAAGTACTCGTAACCCTGATCCCGACTTAGTCCAGTCAGATCAGCGATAATCCGTGATCCCCGGTCGATTAATTTCTGGTTAATAGCCATATGATCGACCATATAATTTCCAAATACTTTGCCCCATTTAATCATAGCGCTTGTTGTGATCATATTCAGAACCAGTTTAGTAGCTGTTCCGGCTTTCATACGGGTGGAACCGGTTATTAATTCCGGGCCGGTCAGAACTTCAATGATGATATCGGCTTTGACATTTAACCCTTCTTTGGGAGTGCAGGTGAGAAAGATGGTTTTACAACCAATCGAGCTGGCATATTTCAGGCCCCCATGCACATAGGGGGTAGTACCACCGGTGGCAATCCCCATTAAAACATCGTTGCTTTTCAGGCCATGTTCTTTTAGATCCTCAGCGCCTTTCTCAGGATAATCTTCTGCACCTTCGACTGCTTCTCTCAGCGCTTTATAACCACCGGCAATCAGTCCCTGGACCAGGTCCGGAGAGACTGAAAAGGTAGGTGGACATTCACTGGCATCCAGGACACCTAATCGGCCACTGGTACCGGCACCAATGTAACGTAAGCGGCCTCCGTTCCGAAAAGTCTCATGCACAATATCAGCTGCCTGGGTAATTTTCGGAATCGCTTGACGGACGGCACCGGGTACAGTCGCATCCTCTTCATTCATCAGACGAATGATTTCTTCAGTAGACATGGTATCGATTTTAGCACTTTTAGGGTGCATTTTTTCAGTTAATATATTACTGCGGTCTTGTGGTGTTTCCATTTCTGTTTCTCCAATTATTAAAGATTCTAGTGGTCTTTTTACCTCAATAAAGATAAGTAAATCTACATTTTTATAAAAGTAAGTTCTTGATTTTCAAATTCAGTTTGGTATAAAAATTGTAATTAAATTGTTGCCTAACTTTATTGAAAGAGAATTAGTCGGATAATAGTATGACATAAAAGCAATTTTCTGAAGAATATTCGATTGGATCTAAGTAAAATAAAAGTATTTGACCTGAAATATTATGTGCCGAGATTTGGGAAATAATCAGGCAGAGTTGTATTCAGTATACGGCGTTCAGTGACAACCTGTATAGCAGGATTAGTTTGTAAAAAAGTCAAAAATGTTTCCCAACATGCTGGTATCGGCCTTATAGATTTCCGTGTAACGACATTTAGTACAGGTGACTGCGGTAAATTTTTTATTTTGTACGTCAAAAATTTTAGCGAAAGCACCACCTGTGGTTCGGATTTCATCCACTTCATATTCAGTATGGTTACATTTAGGGCATTGGTAAGCTATTTTTGGTTGCATGGTATCACCTCGATTGTTTGATAGCTGCGCAGGCCTTTAATTTATAATTATTTCCGAACTTAAAAATATCTTAAAAGCTCCATTTCAATCCCAAAGTGGGCATAAATGCCCATTGCCCCCCGGAGATAAAATTACGGCTGACCTCAACTTCGCTGCCCAATGAGAGTTGTGGAGTCAGGTTATACCATAATTGGGGCTCGGTCATGATAACGATATTTTTAGCGGATTGCTCTCCGGAAGTCCAGATATCCAGAAAGCCACAGAGGGATATTTTATTTTTTAATAGCGTTTCAGACCATACCATGGTCAGTTGTATATCCGGGGCTGTTGAGAGACGATCATGGCGGTAGAGCAGGTCGGTATTAAGTAAAATTGCCCCAAGCTGGATCGGATAACTGACCCCCCCTAACCAGACAGCATCTATAGTTCCTGAGAAAGTGACGCCGTCATTGTATTGCAGCGTGACAGACACAGATCCCATTTTTTTGGGTATGGTGACATAACGGGCAATCTCAAAATAGGAGAGAGACATACTGTTTGTCCCGGGGTGGTCATAGTCCATATCTACAAAAAAGAACGTTGCACCATATGGGTCAGGTTTATACATTTCAATGGTGCTGGTTAAATAACGCCGGTTTTTTCCAAAGTCATAATGCAATTGAAGATTTTGCCCGTAACCAAAGACGAGTGTAATTATCAAAATGATAAGTCGCTTGTATTTCATAGGAATGACCTTGTCATGTGTTATATGTCAAATACAAATAAGATTAATTGCTTTACTTTATATATGCAAACAATTAAAATTGAGCAAAATGCAGAATATCAAGAATAAATTTAAATGATTAAGGCCAGTTTTGATTCTACGAAGATAGGTAAAAATATTTTAAAAGCGGAGGAAAGGACATGAATCAACGTAAGGAAATGGTTGAACGTTTTTTTCGATATGCGAAAATCGACACCCAATCCCAGGAAGAAGTGGAAGATCGGTTTCCGAGTACTGAAAAACAAAAAAAGCTTCTGAATTTATTGGTTGAGGAGTTGAAAGAATTGGAACTTCCGGAAGTCCAGATGGATGCAAACGGTTATGTCACCGCGACCTTTCCATCCAATTTGTCAGCAACAGACAAGGGCAAGGTGCCGGTGATTGGTTTGATCGCCCATGTGGACACTTCGCCTGAGGTGAGCGGGAAGAACGTGAAACCCGTTATGCACGAAGATTATCATGGGGAAGATCTCCAGCTACCGGGAGATAAAACCCAGAAGATAACAGTAGCCGATAATCCGGAGCTCAAAGAGCATATTGGTAATGATATAATCACGGCCGATGGAACCACTCTTTTAGGAGCGGATGATAAAGCTGGTATTGCCGAGATCATGACTGCGCTGCAATATTTAAAAGAGCATCCGGAAATCAAACATGGTAAGCTACGCGTCGCTTTTACCCCGGATGAAGAGGTCGGCAATGGCACAAAATATTTTGATGTGGAAAAATTCGGAGCCGATTATGCCTATACTGTCGATGGTGAAACTGCCGGTGAAATAGAGAATGAAACCTTTAATGCAGCCTTGGCAACCTATACCGCCAAAGGGGTTAATGTACATCCGGGCTATGCCAAAGACAAACTGGTGAATGCCATTCGAATCATGTCCGATGTTATTGTTCTTTTGGGTCAGGAACCCGCTCCGGAAACCACAGAGAAACGGGAAGGATATTTACATCCCTATGTTTGTGAAGGTAATGTGGAAAGCGCAACTCTGAAAGTCTTGATCCGGGATTTTACCAAAGAGGGTATGGCTCAGAAAAAGGAGCGGCTACAAGAGATCCAGAATGAGATCAACCAAAAATTAACCAAAGCCCAACTGGACCTTAATATTAAAGATCAATACCAGAACATGAAGGTCAAATTAGATGAGAAACCTGAGGTTGTCGAGTATGCTTTAGAAGCAGTCAAACGGACCGGGTCAGAACCACAATTGCAATCGATTCGGGGGGGTACTGACGGGGCTCGTTTATGTTTTATGGGGCTATTGACCCCTAATATATTTACCGGCGGCCATAATTTTCATGGTAAGCAGGAGTGGATCGCCATTCAGGATATGGAAAAAACAGTTGAAACCCTTGTTAATTTAGTTGAAATCTGGGCCGAGAAAAGTCACTAGGAATACACATCATGTCCGGTAAGCGGCGAACTGGGTTGTGCCAATCATTATACGGGATCATCTTTTTCCTTTTACTATACACACCGGTGCAGACCGAATTGTTGGAAAACCGACCAGTCGGTCCGGATACCCGGTATTATCATGATTATCAGGAAGCAGGGCCATGGCATATTCATGTTCTCGAAATAGACCTTACGAATCCTCTGGTTAGCCTTGAATCTGTTAAAGCTCAAAATCAGTTATATGGTACCGAACAAACTTCCGCCATGGCCGAAAGCAGAAACTATGCCAAGCATTATGTGGTTGCGGCTGTCAACGGGGATTTTTATCAGACCGGGGGAATTCCGGTTGGCGCCCAGGTTATTGATGGGGTATTGATTAAGAATCCCTATCCCCGCCCGGTATTTGGTATGACAGCTCACAAGCAACCCTTTATTGATATTGTTTCTTTTCGGGGAGAACTGGAAGCTGCTGATAATACATCCTGGCCCTTGGACGGTGTCAATAAGCATCGGGATTCACAGGAATTGGTGCTGTATAATCGGTATTATGGTCAGACGACTAACAGTAATTTTTGGGGCACAGAACTAATTCTGAAATATCTCACCGATCCCTGTGTAAATGACACATTTCTGGTTAAGGTAATGACCAAAGATAGTGTTGTCAGCGAAGGACATGGTAATAATAAAATACCCCCTGAGGGGGCCGTAATATCAGGGCATAGTGCAGCCCGTAATTTTTTGAATAAGTATGTATTCCTAGGGGATACTTTAAAATTGATTTTACGGTTACCCCCCCGGAAAGGCCGTATTAAGACACTGATCGGTGGAGTGCCGCGGCTTATCAGAGCTGGGAAAGCCACTATTGAGTATCAAAATGAAGTGATTAGCAGAGCATTTTGTACCGACCGGCATCCGCGCACCGCTCTGGGTTATGATCAAGCGGGGGAAAAATTATTTTTCATGGTGGTAGATGGTCGCCAGGAGGGATACAGCGTGGGCATGTCCTTGTACGAGTTATCGGAATATATGCTAGAATGGAATATTTATCATGCTATCAATCTTGATGGTGGCGGCTCTTCAACAATGATAATCCGTAACCAAGTTGTCAACCGGCCTTCCGATGAGGAGGGCGAACGGGCGGTTGGCAATGCCCTTATGTTGATTAATCGGTCATCCAGGGGGCAGTTGGCGCATTTATTTCTCAAGCCCGATCAAGCGCTGCTTAAACCCGGTGAAGTTCTGGATTATTCCTATTGGGCAACCGATCAATATTTTAATCCCATAAGAATAGAAGAGTCTTTATTAAAATGGAAATACGACCCTGGGCTGGGAGCGATTGAGCAAAACGGTCATTTCAAGGCTGAATCAACACAGGCGGAAGGATATATTCGTATCCATTATCAACATCTCACAGACTCTGCCTGGGTCAAAATTAAGCCCATCATACGTTAGCAAATTTAGCACAGTAAAACAATTTTTCAGCGCACCGTGGTTTAATGGGTCATAAAATATCTATTATTGGGACCCTATAATGGTGGCGATAATAATATTTGTAATTAATGACGGTGTTTGATCAGCTTAACGTTTACATTATAGTTGTTTTCAGCGATAATATTTTTTACCAAACCGGCATTTTTTTTGGTACGGACCACAATATTACCTTCCGTCTGCAAAGGCTTATTAAGGATGATTTCAGAAAAGGCTTTCAGCCGTTCCAGAAAAGATTCCTCCATGATGGATTGGGTGTTTTCAAAACAAAAAAAGCGGCGCTTGTTGGCTTTATCGATGATCAGGTCGGGTACTGGTCCATGCCAGTCTTGGGGATGGTCAGGATATTCATCCAGTAATTTGGTGTAAATTTCATAGTTGCGGTGGGAATAGGTTTTGATCAGATGGTGTAAAAGATTAAACTGATCATATTTTTGCCGGGTTTTTTGCAACGACCGACGGCTGACACTCAGTATGCGGGCATAGAGCACATTTAAGTCAAAAGGTTTGGTAACATAATCATCGGCCCCGGAAGCCAGTCCGTTAATCTGGGTCATGGTGGATTTTTTCCCGGTTAACATGATAACAGGGATAAAATCGGTAAGCGGATTGTTTTTTAGTTCCTTTAATATTTCGATGCCGTTCTTATCCGGCATACTGATGTCAAGAATGATTAAATCAGGCTCTTCTTTGATGGCCAGATCCAAGGCTTTATTACTTCGTTGCAATGTGATGACCTTAATATCATGCTCTTCCATAAAATCTTTGACCACCGTAAGAATATCTGGGTCATCATCAACAATAATAATTTTTTTCATTCGTATCACTCCCTAAGCTGCGTTAGATCGTGGTAAATTTACAAATCCAGTTATATTTATTCAGCATATTTCATTTTGATTTTGCAAAGCCGGTTAATTGGGATCGTTCTGATATGATTGAAATCGCCATAATTTTCGATTAAGCTAAGGGGATCAATGCAGGGCTTTAACCGGCGGTTGGAAACATTTGGCATATATGTTGCATTTAACTGAGCAGATTTTTGATTCCATGAGCATAAAGTTAAAAACCGATAGGATTTAATTTTATATCCCTCAAAAAACCCACCCCTTTTTTGGACGTGCCGTAATATCCCTCTCTATCCCCTCTATTCGTTCAAAAAAGGTTGCCTAAGTAGCCGTAAAAAGGTCGCCTCCCCGGCGGCCTTTTTTAATTTAATACCCGCTTAAATTACTCTAAGATTTGATAGGATGGGTTGATATCAACCGGTACCTGTTTCAATTGGTCCACTATCTCTTGCATCAGAGGGGTCATGATACGGTATTTTTCAATAAGCTCGGTAGCTGCCTGATAATCTCCCTGGGCTTGAATCATTAAGATTTTATGAGCCAATTCTTTAACGACCGGTTCAACACGGGATTCATCGATGATTAACTTTCTGTCTTTATTTAAGCGAACCGCTTTATTTTCCACCAGATAGTTGAATTGGATGGCGACACCGCCACCATGAGCTTCATTGATACCGAACCGGATTGAACGATACATGCCTCCCAGGTAGGTTGCCATAACTGTATAGCGTGACTGCTGATTAAAAAGACCTTTATCCATAAGGTACAATAAATTATACAAGCCCAAAATGTCGGCTTTACATTCCTCGATAACAGGATACAATTCCTGGAGCTCATTGCTTACTGTGCTTTCACTTCCGTCACTTAAGGTGATATTACCAGGACCCAGCCCATGGCTGATTTCGTGCATTAATACCAGGTTGAAATAGGCATCAAAAGAAACATGTTGTAAGGGCTTATCCGCTAAAATGGTATTGGCGATTGGAATCCAGCATTGATCATATTTGGCCCGGGCGATATTTTTTAACAACACCTTTTTTGATCCTTTGGCCTCGCGAACACGTTCATCATTTGGTAAATTGAAGGCTGTGGTTTGTATACCGGCTTTTGTATCCCCGGCCGAAAAAACTTCATTTACAACTTTGATAGGAGAGGAGAGGCCGCGCTCAAAATTTTTATACTTGTCCGGAAGGGGGAGGTTTTTTTCTAGGTCTACTAAATATTCGGTGACTTCTGCCAACTTATTACTCTCCTTGTGATCGACCATGCAAATAAAGGCTTCGTAGGCGGCTTTGTAGCCAAAGAGTTTATCTTCATAGACTTCATAGGGTCCGATCACAACTTCCAGATCACCGGCTAGATCCAACCAAGCCATGTCACTGGCATAATAATCATCGGTTTTAAAATCCGCAGCCCGCAGTTTCAGATACTTTGCCAAGGTCTTGTCTGCGGTAATGTCGGCGGCTTCTTTGAGAAGTTGACATATTTCTTCCAATAGTGGTTGATAATGGATGTGATAGGGAATCGCTGTTAACTGACCATTCCTTCGTCTGATGACCGTGAACTCACTTTCAAAAACTGACTCCTGATCCGGATTTTGAGCAAGGTAATTTTCAAATTCGGCTTTCCCCATATCCGGAGGATAATA
This sequence comes from uncultured bacterium, assembly GCA_964640055.1. Classification (GTDB taxonomy): domain Bacteria; phylum Fidelibacterota; class UBA2242; order UBA2242; family JAFGTP01; genus CAZXFH01. The sequence continues at coordinate 33,023 of CAZXFH010000016.1, forward strand.
TCCGGCCCCCGCCGGTTTGGGTTGTTGATTGATAAAGGGCTTGTCATGATCTAAACGATTCCATGAACCGAACATAATATCAAACATTTCAAGGTACAAATCTCGGTGAGGAGATTGCAGCTTAAACAACGCTTTACGTAGTTCCGGATTGTCTGGATCCACCTGGCGTAGAAACAGAGCATCAATATAGGTTGCGGCTTTAACCAATTTATTAAGTACCTGTTGGTCTGCATCTGTTAAATGTGAAAGATCACAGTCAATATTGACCGGGGCCAGTTTAGCTAATTCAGAGCGGACATAGTCCGGTTTGGCTTTGGTTTTTATCATTTTTTCCCCACAGTTATTGATTACCAGGACCAGAGATATTAAAATAATTCTCCAAAACATCTTCTTCATAGTCGACTCCTATTTAACGAAACGACTTATTAATATCATAAATTATTCACACAATTACAACTCAAAAGCGGGGATGCCGATAGTACCTGTGAGTATCCGGGTGCACCGAATATAAAAGGATGGATTTTCCAAGATAATTTTGTAATATTTACTACCACAGATTGGAGGAGTATCAATCCGAATTAAGCATGCTATAAGTATTCAAGTTCCGTTTAATACTATCGTCTATATTTTTATATATCACTAATTTTCAATAATACTAACGAGGAGGACCCATGTATCAAAGTATACCACATATGCTGTTCAGTACTATTAAAAAGTATCCTGATAAGGATGTATTACGTTTTAAACGCAAGGGTAGCCTGAAAAGCTATACCTATGCTGAATTTGGTGAGTTAGTCAGAAACCTGGGCAACGGACTGGCATCCTTGGGGGTAAAACCGGGTGACAGAGTTGGCCTGCTGGCCGATAACTGTCCCGAGTGGCCGTTGACTGATTTTGCGAGTTTGTCAATTGGTGCCTTGGTGGTACCGGTCTATCCGAGTTTGCCAGCCAAACAAATTGCCTATATTCTGAAAGATGCCAAGGTAAATACCCTCTTTATGGATAATGAGACACAATATGAAAAGGTCAAAGCAATCAAGAGCGAATTGAAAAACGTGGCGCACCTGATTTCCTTTGATACCCTGGACACAAAAAATGTCAGGAATTTTGATGATCTTATGAGTGAAGGGCAAATGTTTCGTCGAGAACATCCGGAGTTCTTTAAACAAGCCATGGATAATATTGATAAAGAGAGTCTTTGTAGCATTGTCTATACCTCTGGAACAACCGGTTTGCCCAAGGGGGTTATGTTGCATCATAAGGGATTTATAGAGGAGATCATCAGCTCGGAAGATCGCCTGAATCTGGATGTGGATGATGTTTTTTTGTCCTTTTTGCCATTAACCCATCTTTATGAACGGGTAGCCGGACATTGGACTCCCATGTATAAGGGCAACACCATACACTATGCACAGGGTATCCAAACTGTGATCGATGATATTCTGGAAGCGCGGCCGACCGTAATGGTGAGTGTTCCACGCCTCTATGAAAAAGTTGCTGACCGGGTCATGGAAGAAGTTGAGCACAGTTCCAATATGAAGCGAAAGATATTTTATTGGGCTTTAAAAACCGGCCGGGCCTATCACAATGCCCGTATCGAAGGCAAAAATCCTTTTTGGCTCAAACGTAAATATAAAATTGCCGATTCCCTGGTTTTTCAGAAGATAAAGCAAAAATTGGGCGGGCGCTTGCGTTATCCGATTGCCGGAGGCGCTCCGCTCTCCACCAGCACGCTTAAATTTTTCGAAGCCCTTGATATGCAGATTATTGAAGGCTATGGCATGACCGAAGCCCACCTGATAATTGCCTTAACACCTTTTGGTAAAACCCGCTATGGTTCCTGTGGACAACCAATTGATGTGGTGGATCTTAAAATTGCCGAGGATGGTGAAGTTCTGGTCAAAGGACCGACTATCATGGCTGGCTACTACAATCAACCGGATCTAACCCGTCAGGTTATCGATCAGGAGGGATGGCTGCACACCGGGGATATCGGTCATCTGGATAAAGACTATTATTTGTATTTAACAGATCGCAAAAAAAATATTCTGGTAACCACCGGTGGCAAAAATGTAGCCCCGGCACCTATTGAAATGAAATTAAAACGTAGTAAATATGTTGATGAAGTATGTGTGCTCGGCGATCAACGTAAATTCATTAGTGCGCTAGTGGTACCTAATTATGAGGAAATCCGCAAGTGGGCTAAAAGCCATGATATTGTAACTGATAGCAATGCAGCTTTGGTTAATAATGAACAAGTGAAACGCTTTGTTTGGGAAGAGATAAAAAAACAACAAGCGGAATTTGCACGTTATGAGAGGGTGAAAAAAATTGCTTTGCTGTCCGAACCTTTCAGTATTGAAAAAGGAGAGCTGACTCCCAGTCTGAAAGTCAAGCGCAAGGTCGTTGAGCAACGCTACCAATCTGTCATTGAACAGCTATATGGTGTTGATGAGGTTATTTAAGCCTGACCAGTGATTACCAGTCGCTGTTATGCAAGAGAGGCCAAAATTACGTATACACGCTGCTTTTCAGGCGATAACTCTCAGCATTCTTTTGTTTGAAATTGCAGAAAAATCTTTATAAATTTAAGTTTGAAAAGTGAAAACTTACAAAGCAGAACATAATGAGTCTATGGTTAGTTATCTGAGTTCAGTCATTTTATGGCGTTACAATTTTGGGTTTGATTAGATTGCATATTCATTAATTGTGCTTTTTTGTTGTAAAGTAACTGAATAATAAAGTATAACAGAGGTAAATTCATGAAGCTAAAAAATGTGATCATAATCGGAGCCGCAGGTCGTGATTTCCATAATTTTAATACCTATTTTAGACATCATAAGGATTACAATGTGGTTGCTTTTACAGCGGCCCAAATTCCCGGTATTGAAGGAAGAAAGTATCCGCCAGAATTGGCAGGGGAAGATTTATATTCTGAGGGAATCCCGATTTTAGACGAAGAGAAATTACCCCAGATCATCAAAGACAAAGCAATTGATGATTGTGTCTTTTCTTATAGCGATGTATCCTATCACCATGTCATGCGGTTGAGTGCGCTTATCAATGCGGCCGGAGCCAATTTTATACTATTGGGACCGCGGGATACCATGATCTCCAGTAAGAAGCCGGTCATTGCGGTGGTGGCTACCCGTACTGGTTGTGGAAAATCACAAACCTCCCGGAAAGTGATTGAATTTCTGATGAACCAGGGACTGCGTGTTGTGGCTATTCGTCATCCCATGCCCTATGGTGATTTGTCTGAGCAGAAGGTCCAGCGCTTCGCTGCTACAAAAGATCTGGAAAAACACAAATGTACCATTGAAGAGATGGAGGAATATGAGCCCCATATCGATCGGGGGAATGTCATTTATGCCGGCGTGGATTATGAAGCCATATTAAAAGCCGCTGAAAACGATCCCGCTGGTTGTGATGTAATTGTCTGGGATGGTGGCAATAATGATTTTTCCTTCTACCGACCTAATCTGACCATTACCGTTACCGATCCTCACCGGTCAGGAACGGAAATAAGCTATTATCCCGGTGAGGTTAATCTCAGAATGGCCGATGTGGTGGTAATCAATAAAATGGATTCGGCTGACGCTCAAAATATCCAACGGCTCCGTAACAATATACATCAGGTGAATCCCGCAGCGACGGTTATTGATGGGGCTTCGCCCATTCGGGTAGATGATCCGACGGTGATCCGGAATAAAAGGGTCCTGGTTGTAGAAGACGGGCCGACGCTGACCCACGGTGAAATGAAGATCGGGGCCGGTACAGTCGCTGCTCAGCGGTTTGGGGCCGCGGAATGTGTTGATCCCCGTCCTTATATAGTTGGTAAACTAGAGGAGACTTTTCAAATTTATCCCAATATCGGTCATCTTTTACCGGCTATGGGGTATAGCCGGGAACAATTAAAAGATCTGGAATCCACAATTAATGCCACTGATTGCGATTCGGTAGTGATTGGTACTCCTATTGATCTATCCCGTATTATTAATATTATTAAACCCAACACAAGGGTCTATTATGATCTGCAAGAGATCGGAAAACCGGATTTTAAGGAGATACTGGGAGAATTTATCCAGGCCCATGAATTGAATTAATAGGGTTTTTCAGAACAAAACTAAAAATATCCCCGGCAAACAGATCGGAACTGTCTGCCGGGGTTGAAGTTTTAAAATAATTAATTAAATTTATAAAGGTAATGGGTATGCAGTATAAAAAAACAGCAGTATTGGCCTTAGGTGGTAATGCTATTTCACCAAACGGTGAGAAAGATACCATTGCCAATCAATTCCGTAATACCCGCAAGAGCCAGCAAGCCGTGGTAAATTTAATCAGACAAGGGTATAATTTGGCCATTACCCATGGCAATGGCCCGCAAGTAGGCAATGCTCTTTTACGGGTGGAGTTGGCTGCTGATCGCGCTCCGATTCTTCCGCTGGGGATTTGTGTGGCTGATACAGAAGGAGGCATGGGCTACATGATTGAGCAGTCTTTGCAGAATGCCATTTGGGATGAGCAAATTGATTCTCAGGTGGTTACATTAGTTACTCAAGTGGTTGTAGATGTGGATGATCCTTCCATCCCTGATCCGACCAAATTTGTAGGTGAAACCTATAGTGAAAAAGAGATCAGGCGTCTGGCCAAACGTTTTAATTGGCGAGTAAAAGAGGATCCCGGAAAAGGATGGCGGCGGGTGGTCCCTTCCCCGGTTCCGCAAAAAATTGTTAACCGCCGAGCTATTCAAGAGCTGGTGGAATCGGGTAAGATTGTAATTGCCGCTGGGGGGGGCGGTATCCCGGTCTATATCACAGAAGGAGGTCATTATGAAGGTGTTGATGCGGTCATCGATAAAGACCGGGCTTCGGCCGTACTGGCCCGGGATATTGATGCCACCGAGTTGTTTATATTGACTGACGTATCTAAAGTAGCCATCAATTATGGCCAACCAAACGAGCAAAGTATTGATAAAATAAATATCCAGGAGTTACGTCATTTATATGACCAAGGTCATTTTCTGCCGGGGTCTATGGGCCCTAAGATCCAAGCCGCTCTCGATTTTATAAATGCCGGGGGCGAGGCGGTCATCATCACCTCTCTGGAAAATGCCAAGGAAGGTCTCACAAATGACTATGGCACTTATATAACGAAATGAGTAAATTAAAAAAAGGAATGGACACAATGACATTAACATTAGCAATATTAAAGCCCGATTGTGTATCCCGGGGGCTGACGGGTAAAGCAATAGATTTTATCGAGTCAAAGGGATTTGAAATTATTCGTATGCAGAAGGTGACGCTGAGCCGCAAGCAGGCGGAGCAATTTTATAGTGTTCACAGAGAAAAAGGCTTCTTCTTCGATTTAATTAAATTTATGACCTCCGGCCCCTGTATACCACTGGTGTTACAACATAAAGACGCCATTGATAGTTTTCGGACTATTATCGGTAGTACTGACCCGGAGCAAGCCAAAGAAGGTAGCTTGCGGCAATTATATGGAGAAAATGTGCAGCGGAATATTGTGCACGGCTCGGATTCTGAGGCCAATGCCAGACAAGAGCTTGCTTTTTTCTTTCCCTTTATGGATATTTTAGACTAGATTTACAGGGAGGGTTTCAATGAAAAAAATAATTTTTAGCCTGATTATCAGCTGTATTTTAATCGGCAGCTGTGGAAAAGAACCGCAAATCACCGGCAAAGTTGGTGATCCGGTTCATTTAGCCCCGCCGATTGAAGCTCCAGAAGATACTGCGGGGTGCACCTTTCAATGGGTTTTTTTGAAAAAAGCAGACAATAGTAACATGGATGTTTTAAGTTTCCAGCCCACCAGCAAAGCCTTTAATGTTTTCTTTGTGCCGGATATGCCGGGTGAGTACAAGGTGAATGCTAAAATTATCGCTTCCGATGGTGATGTTAAAAGGGAAGAGACCTTTATCTGTGCGATTGAGGAAGACACTTCACAAACCGCTGGAATGGATCAACCAGAGCAGGTAATGTCAGAAACCCAGGTGGACACGGAAAAAACTCCTCCGCCGGTCTATGGTCAGCCGAAGGAGGTAAAACCAAAACCAATAAAGCCATCGAAAACAATCCAACCGGAAAAACGACCGATGCGACCGGAAGTTGCGCGGAACATACCCAAGGTAAAAGGAAAATATACGATCCAGATTTCTTCGTGGAAAACCTACCAGGGCGCGCAGCGGGCGTTATCGCAACTCAACACGTATGATCTGGACACTTATATTCAAAAGGTCTATTTTGAGGAAACCGGTGAAACATGGTACCGTATTCGGACGGGCACATTTGACTCTTACCAGCAGGCCAAAAACGTACAACAGGATTTAAAAAATAAATTAAAGAAAAACGATATCTGGGTCGATTACATTAGAAAAGATTAATAAATTTCAAGGAGGATTAAATGAAAAAGATGTATTTTGATGTACGTGATGTTTTCCGTACACCGCGTCTGGCCCTCAGTGGCAAAAAAATCTGGGTACACTTACTGGGACTGGCAGTCGGGTGGATCGTCTATTCTGTTTTAACCTATGTTGCTCTACTTTCCAATGGACAGACACTGGTGGAAATCTGGAACGAACATCATTTTTTCCCATGCCTGTTTTATAATAGTTTGCCATTGACCTGGTATGCCTGGTTAATTTCTGCCATTGGAATGTTCATGTGGGTTATTATCTTTCTTCTGGCCTCCTTGGCAGTTTCCCGGATTAGCTATAAACAGCTCAAAGGGGATGAGTTTTTCTCATCGGGGGACAGCTTTAAATATGTTAAAAAGCATGGCACCGCGGTATTTATGGGCCCTATTTCTATCATTCTGATTATGGCCTTTTTTGTTGTTATGGCAATTATTGCCGCCTGGATCGCGAAATGGCCTGTTCTGGACATTCTCTTTTTCGGACTACCCTATTTACTCTATTTTGCGGTCGCAGTCTTTGTGGTATATACGGCAGTTGTTTTTTGTGTTTCTTTTATTCTGGCGCCTGCGATTGTCGGAACCGCTGAGGAAGATACCATGGAAACAGTTTTCCAGAGCTATTCAACCCTATGGAGTCAACCCTGGCGATTGGTCATCTATGAGGCCATTGTCGGTGTTTTAACCGTTCTGGCCACTTTTATTTATGGCTGGGCTATGATCATTGGTTATCGATTCTTCAACTATATTTTTGGAACGAGTTGGTTAATGGGTGGGAAATTAAGTGATGTTATTGGCCAGTCATCTTCTTATATTTTCGGCATCAATTCACCTATCACACCTTGGATAAGCAAGTTTTTCAACCTCTACACTCCCGCCTCTTTGGGAATGAGTGGTCCCATTCAGCTTACAGTTACTGAGACGATCACAACCGTACTGGTGACCATTGCGCTCCTGCTTATTGCTGGTACGGTAGTGGCTTATTTATTAACTAATTTTAGTGTGGGACAGGCCTTGATTTATGTGGTTTTGAGGAAGAAAAAAGATGATGAAGACCTGATTGAGCGCAAAGATGAGGATGAATTAGCCGAAGAAGAGGAAGAAGATACTGAGGACTTTGAAACTGAAGAGGAGATTGAATCTGAAGAACCAGAGGAGAAGGACGAGTCATCTGAGGAATCGGATAAAGAAAAAGAGGCTTAAGGATCAAAGAGCTCCAAAAGAGTTAAAAAGCGCCTTAAGTATTAAGGCGCTTTTTGATTTTAACTTGGTTAAAACCGGCGACAGCCTTTCATAAAAGCATAGAAAAGTTCCGGTTTTCTGTAGAATGAGTATTTTACAATGGGAGCTGGGTACCTTAAATTTGAGTACTGAGATTTGAACCGATCAATTTTTCTGCCCCTTGTTCACCCATTAAATATATAATATCTGAAATATGCGAATGAATCAATCAAAATTCATATTGGGCATTGAAACCGCTACTGATAATTGTAGTGTTGCCCTGGTAAAGGGTCAACGCGTGATAGCTGAAAAATCGGAAATCGCCCGCTCAGCTCATGCGGAGAAACTGATCGATTTCATAGCGGTGCTGTTGGAAGATAACATAAGTATCATCGATCTGGATGGTATTGCTATTAGTTTAGGACCGGGATCATATACCGGTCTCCGGATTGGCTTGAGCACGGCAAAAGGGTTGGCTTTTCCTGCTGATATTCCCTTATTACCGATACCCACTTTTACAGTTTTGCACCGGGCCGCCCGCCAAGAATGGCCAAATCAAGACTTGCTGTTGTTCATCAAAACACATCGTGATTATGTGTATTACAGAGCAGTAGGTGGGAGGCAGCCGGAAACCTTGTCCTATTCCGGTATAAAACAGGCTCGTTTTGCTGAGGTCATGGCAGCTTATCCGAACATAAACCGGTTAGTGGGAAATTTTCTTTTTGAAGTTCCTGAAGGCAAAGAAATACATCAGCGATATCCGCGGGGCCCCCAGGTGGCCCAAATTGCTGCCCAGTACTATGATAGCCTATTCCAAAAGAGTAATCCGGAAATCGAACCTGTTTATTTAACTGGTTTTCCAGCCAGGAAATGGGATGCTGGTGGGAGTAATTAATACCAGGTGTTTTACAGGTAGTGTCGCTCCCTTTCACTTGGCATGCGGATCATTTTTATGAAGATATTGACAAATTATCTTTTTAACTTATAAGCCTTGAACTGTAGGGAGATTATGGTCGATTGGTTTAAAAGAAAGAAAAAAGGCATTTTAGGAAATAAAAAGAAAAGCATTCCGGATGGATTGTGGCTTAAATGTCCGAAATGCGGCGAAATTCTTTATCGACGGGAACTGGAGAAAAATTATTGGGTCTGTTCCCACTGTCGCTATCACTTCAGGGTTCAATCCGATACCTTTATTGATATTCTCTTAGATGAAGATTTTAATGAATTTAACGCCGGGATACAGTCCAATGATCCCTTACAATTTAAAGCCTCTAAACGCTATAAGGATCAGCTGAAAAAAGCAGTCTCCAAGACCGGCCAAAATGAGGCCATAAAAACAGTCTTCGGAACAATCAATAAGCATAAAGTGGTTTTAGGGGTGATGGACTTTCAATTTATCGGTGGGAGTATGGGCTCCGTGGTGGGAGAAAAAGTGGCTCGCGCTATTGATAAAGCCCGGCAAAATCGCCTACCACTCATCCTGGTTTGCTCTTCTGGTGGTGCCCGGATGATGGAGGGCATTTTATCCCTGATGCAAATGGCCAAAACGAGTGCCAAACTCTCTCAGTTTCACGATGAAGGCGGATTATATATTGCCATTTTAACCGATCCGACGACCGGTGGTACCACGGCCAGCTATGCCATGTTGGGAGATATTATTATTGCTGAGCCCGGTGCTTTAATCGGTTTTGCCGGTCCCCGGGTGATCAAACAAACCATCGGACATGATTTGCCGAAAGGATTTCAGCGGGCGGAATTTTTAATGGAAAAAGGATTTGTAGATGTTATTTGCGAACGCTCGGAGATTAAGACTCTATTAACCCGTATTTTAAGTTTCTTTAAATGAACCCGTCCAAGCCCTATATTCTGATTACCAATGATGATGGCATCAATGCGCCCGGGATCAATGCGCTGATTAAGGAAGTCGGACAACTAGGGGATATTGAGGTTGTTGCCCCCAGTGTTGAGCGCAGTGCTGTGGGGCATGCCATCACTCTTTCGGATCCCTTACGGGTATGGAAATTTAAAAAAAATACTCACTGGCAAGGCTATGCTGTTTCCGGTACTCCGGCGGATTGTGTTAAGATCGCAGTCAATTCAATATTAGACAGGAGTCCGGATCTGGTAATTTCAGGAATCAATTTGGGGTCCAATACGGGTATTAATGTTATCTATTCCGGAACTGTTTCTGCAGCCACGGAAGGTACTATCCTGGGAATCCCCTCTTTTGCCATTTCCTTGACCACCTATCAGGAGCCCGATTTTGCGCTGGCGGCACGCTTCGCGGTCAAAATAGCCCGGCAGGTACTGCGTCATGGGCTTCCTAAACGGACACTATTGAATGTTAACGTACCCAATGTGCCGGAGGAGGAAATCAAAGGTATCGTCATAACCCGGCAGGGGATGGCGCCTTTTGCCGAAGAATTTGAACGGCGAGTTGATCCGAAAAACCGGGCCTACTATTGGATGGGTGGTAGTAAAACAGAGACGGTGGAAGGCAATGATGTGGATGACGTGGTCGTCAAACAACAAAAGATATCCATTACTCCGATTAAATATGATTTGACCAATTATGGATTTATGGCACAATTACAGCAGTGGTTACCGGAGATTAACCTTGAATCACAAGCGGATCAGGTAAAGGATATGGATCAATTTTGAGAAAAAAACAATGCAACCCGTAAGAAAAGTCTGGATTATAGATTTCGGTTCCCAATATACCCAGCTGATTGCGCGCAGGGTCCGGGAGTTGGAGGTGTATTCAGAGATCGTATTACCTTCTGTTAAGGCCTCTGAAATAAAACAGAATAAAGTCGGCGCCCTTATTTTGTCAGGAGGCCCTGCCAGTGTCTATGAGCGATATGCACCCGATGTGGATCATAACATCTTTAAATTGCAGATTCCCATGTTGGGTATTTGCTACGGACTCCAGTTAATAGCTCGCTACTTTGGTGCGCGGGTTCACTCCGAAGATCAGCGGGAGTATGGACCTGCTGACCTGAAGATAAAGAAATCTCATCCTCTTTTGGCAGACATTGAGAATAAAACCAGAGTATGGATGAGTCATGGGGACCACATTGATACAATTCCCCGGAAATTTGAAGTGCTTGCCCTTACAGAGAACGGGGTACCGGCCGTACTCAGCCATAGGGAACGGAATATGGTGGGGTTACAGTTCCATCCCGAAGTGGTCCATACGGCCAAAGGGACCCGAGTTCTTAGCAATTTTCTTTTTAAAATCGCCGGACTGGAGCAGAATTGGACACCGGCTCAATTTGTGGAACGTAAAGTTCAAGAAATCCGGGAAAAGATCGGAGCAGACAAGGTGCTATTGGCTCTGAGCGGCGGGGTAGATTCATCGGTTATGGCGGTGTTATTGAAAAAAGCCGTTGGTAATCAGTGTACCTCAGTATTTATCGATAACGGACTATTAAGACTGAATGAACAACAACAGGTTATTGCGCAGCTACGCGAAAAATTATCTGTACCAGTCGAGGTGTATGATTATTCTGAACAGTTTATCTCAGCTTTAAAAGGAGTGCTAGACCCGGAGAAGAAACGCAAAATCATTGGGAAACAGTTCATCCAGGTGTTCGAAGAAATTGCCCGGCAGCATCCGGATTATAAATATCTGGCCCAAGGGACACTCTATCCGGATGTGATCGAAAGTCATTCGGTCAACGGGCCATCGCATGTCATTAAAAGTCATCATAATGTAGGCGGACTTCCGGAGCATATGCAGCTGGACTTGATCGAACCCTTTAGTAGTCTGTTTAAAGATGAAGTACGCCGGATCGGGAAAGAACTGGGAGTGCCACATAATATAATCAGCCGTCACCCTTTCCCAGGGCCTGGCTTGGGCGTTCGCATTATTGGTGAGATAACGCCCCGGCGTCTGGAATTGCTGAGAAAGGCGGATGATATATTTATCAAGGAATTAAAAGCCTCCGGACAGTACGAGGCCGTCTGGCAATCCTTTGCCGTGTTGGTACCGGTTAAGACTGTGGGGGTCATGGGAGATCAACGCACCTATGAAAATGTGATCGCTCTGCGGTCGGTGAACAGTCTGGACGGTATGACAGCCGATTGGTCCCCATTACCACACACGCTTTTGAGCAAAGTGGCCAACCGGATTGTTAACCGGGTTCGGGGTGTTAATCGGGTAGTCTATGATATTACCTCAAAACCACCCGGCACGATCGAATGGGAATAATGTGATACAAATTATACAGAAAGAACCATAATGAAGTGGGTAATCAAAGTCATTGCCTTATGTATAGTGATTCCCTTTTGCGGATATGGACAGGTTAATTATTCGGAACCGGATTCGCTGTTCCAATCAGAAGGGCCGGGCACTCTTGCCAGCGATTCAATTGATTGGCAAGCAGATACCAGTCTGGTGCAGGACGATAGCCTGGCGCAGGTAGATTCACAAAAAGTTGTTTTTATGGAAGGGGTTTCTTTATATAATTCCATGCGCTATTACGAAGCGCTAAAGGTTTTTCAGAATCTGAGTAAGATCCCCATGGCAAAAAACCACTATTTAAGCGCGGCAGAAATGATGCTGGTCAAGACTCATCTCCGGCTCGGTCAGTATGACCAGGCAATCGCCACCGGATATGACTTTGAATCCTTTTATGAAGAGTCCGACTATATGGACGATGTGCGCTACTCTATTGCCGAAGCCTTGCTGAGTAAGGGTAAAACCCGGGATGCCATGCTCTATTATATGAATGTATTGAAAGTCACCGATGACGATCGTTTACGGTATAAGTGCCGTCAAGCCATCGACACAATTGTTGATCTTTTTCTTTCAGTTGAGGATCTCAAAGAAATAGAGATAAGTATCAGTGGTGATTTTTATGATTTTATTTTACACCTAAAAATCGCTGAAAAATATTTTACCGAAGGCGATGAACGGGAAGCAAAAAAGCAATTGAGTCATGCCCGCCATCTTATGGAAGGTGAATTATTAAGCCAGGAGTACATGAAAACCAGTCGCCGACTGGAAAAAGGGGCTGGCAGTAATACTTATGTCGGCGTTATCCTGCCACTTTCCGGATCCCAGGAAAGTGTAGGCCATGCCATTTTAAATGGGGTCCGTTATGCGGTACACCGTTTCCGGGAAAATACTGATCGTAACCTGGCAGCTATCGTAATGGATAACCGGGATGATATGGTGCGTACCATCAAACTGGGTGAGTATCTGTCGCGTAACCCGAAAGTGAAAGCTATTTTCGGACCCGTCAGCAGTGAGAATGCCATTGCCCTGGCTGCCTTGGCTAATCAAATTAAGATACCGATGATAACTCCCACTGCTACGCACAGTGATCTGACCGAGCTGGGTCCCTATACCTTTCAGGCCAATGTTGATTTTGAAAATTTAGGTTATTTTCTGGGTAAATATAGTACGCTCTATGACCGAATTAAAACAGTAGCAACGCTGTCTCCGGTGGATGAATATGGCAAGGATATGACCGATGCCTTTAGCAAGGCGGTGGATGAGAATGGTGGTCGGATTATTTCCCAGCAGTGGTATGGTAATAAACCTGAGGATTTAAAATTACAATTCAGGAATATCCGCAAGGCCGGATTGGAATTACATCGCCAGCAGTTAGCAGACAAAATAGCGGCGATGCAAGACAGCCTGAAAATTCTATCTCAGGTAGATTCACTGTGGCAGAGTGATAGTCTCTATTTAGTTTATTCGGATACGCTCTGTCATGTTTTCGTCAAGGATACCATTTACCGAATGACTCCGGAAGAGGCCTTGGTATATACGGGTTTAATGGATTCCACTGAATTCGAGATACCAGCCGAAGATTCGCTGGAGTATGAAATTCAAACTATTCAGGGCCTCTTTATGCCAGTCCATGCCAATGATCTGGACATGATCGTACCGCAATTAGCCTATTATAATTTAGAAACCACGATTTTGGGAAGTGGAAATTGGAATGATCCACAGCTCTACCAGGAAAAGCGCAATTTGCTGGCGGGTATTCGATTTATTTCGGATTATTACATCGATCCGGAAGCGCCAGACTATAAATATTTCGCCCTGCAATACGCAGATTTAATGGGAGGCGGTTCGCCCGGAAGATTTGAGCTTTATGGTTATGACACGATGCAAGCCTTACTCAAGGCATTCAGGGATAAAGAAGTGATCCGATCTGGTGTTCAGGATTTTTTAAGTAATATGCCAATATATGCAGGCCTTAGTCGAAATATCTCTTTCCAGGGGAACCGCCCCGGGGTGAACTCATGTGCTTTTATTTTAACCTTTGAAAAAGATACTCTCCAACCGGTTGCTGTCATCAAAAAGGATGAAATACAGCAGTTGGATTAAATTTAATTTGAAATCAAGACCTGATTACATTCTATTGTAATTGTTTATTGGCAGGGATCAAATCTGCGGTTAATTGCGTAGGTAACATAAGAGCAGGCAAATTATCAAGAATAAGAGGTCAATATGGATATAAAACAACAGCTACAAAAAGATCTAATGCGGTCAATGAAAGAGCGCAAGAGAGAGCGGGTGCATGTTATGCGTCTACTTCTGAATGATATCCGCCAAGCCGAAATAGATCATAAAAAGGAATTATCCCCGGAGGATATTATCGGTATTCTTTCCAAGGCGGCCAAACAACGCAAAGAAGCGATCGCCTCTTATAAGGAAGGCGGCCGGGATGATTTATTGGCTGAAGAAGAGACCGAATTGTCTATCATTAAGGAATACCTGCCGGACGCTTTATCCACCGCAGAATTGGAAGAGATCATAGATGGTGTGATTGGTGAAGTGGATGCCACCGGTATGCAGGACATGGGAAAAGTAATGTCAAAGGTGATGCCTCAAATCAAAGGCCGGGCCGATGGTAGTGAAGTTCAAAAAATAGTCCGTACACGTTTAACCTGATTCCTGCATATAAGCAAGCAGGTTCCAGGGGTAAGTTTAATTGAGCAATGCATATTTTTGATATAATTTTTTTAATTATAATTACTTTTTTTGTTTTTACGGGATTGAGAAAAGGGCTGATCGAAGAGGCGGTCAAACTGGTTGGTTTTATCGTAGCGTCCTTTTTAGCGGCCAAGTATTATTTTATCGGTGCGACGGTGATTAAAGGTATATTTCCCGAGTCTCCGGGAGTCCAATCCGTGCTGGGGGCTGTATTAGTCTTTGTGATCGTCTATATGCTGTTGCAATTGGTTGCTGCGATGATGCGCGGTATTATTCGTTCCCTGAAATTAGCTTGGCTGGATAAATCTACAGGTGCTGCTTTCGGGGCTGCCAAGGGTCTGGCGATTATGATTATTGTGGTCTGGATCCTATCGGTATTCATGAGTCCAGTTAATGAAGATGCACTGCAACGTTCATCATTGACCTATGGTTTTTTAAAGCGTTCCGAACAGTGTATAACACGACGATTGAAAGTAGAGGATGAATTAAGCGCCTTGCGAGGTAGTTTGCGGGAGTTGTTCTTACTTGATCGTGAAAAGCGATCCATTTCAACATAATTAATATTTAAAGCGAATATTTTGTCAGTGATGAAACATAGAGATCTAGGTTTTAATAGAGTCCAGGATTTAATCGGCGAAGCGGCGCTTTCCCGGGCAGGGAAGAATAAAACAGCAGAATTACTCCCCCTGGCCAATCTTTCTGAAGTAAAGGTACGGCAAGCCCGGATCAAGTCCGTACAGGAACTATTAGGTCAAGGGGAAGATCTGCCCTTAGTACGATTTATTGATTTACGTGCAGAATTTAAACGCTGCCGGGTGGCTGGATCTTATTTTCGGACTAAAACCTTGACCCAGCTGCTTGCGGTTATTCAACAGGTAGAAGACATTAAAAAGTTTTACCGCAACCGCAAATCCTTGTTAAAACCATTGGCCTTTCTGTTTCAAACCATGACTTCTCTGCCGGAAATATTAAGGGCTATTCAAAAGATCATTGATGAAAAGGGTGAATTGCGGGACAGTGCCAGCTCTGGCCTGAAAAAAATTCGTAAAGAAATAAAAGCGTCTCTTTCGCAAATGCATAGCGAGATATCCCGTACAATGGAAAAGGCCCGACAGGAAAATTGGTTGCATGAAGATAATCCGACCATTCGGAATGGACGGCTGGTATTGCCGCTCAAAGCAGAGTGTAAACGCAAGATACACGGGATTGTGCATGGCCAATCGGCGACCGGGGCCACCGCCTATGTGGAGCCACTGATCATGGTGGAAATAAATAATCGGCTGAAGGATCTGGAGCAAGAGGAAAAAAATGAAATTCAAAAGATCCTGCGGGAGCTCACCGATCAGATACGCCCCCATTTTGAGGCTCTGGTCCAAAATATTGCCATTTTAGCTGATCTGGATTTTATCCGGGCCTGTGCCTTATTTGCGAAGAAATTTGATTGCACGGTGCCACAGATCAGGGAAGAAAATTCCGAAATGTGCCTGAAGAATGCCCGCCATCCGCTGCTTTCGCTGGTTAAGGAGGTGGTACCCTTGAATTTCTCACCTCCGGAAGGCATAAAATGTATCATCATCACCGGGCCCAATGCCGGAGGTAAAACCGTGGCCATGAAGACCATAGGATTATTGGGCATAATGGCTGCCTGTGGTCTACCCATCCCGGCTGACGAAAACAGCTCTATACCCTTTTTTGATGGTTTTCTGGTTGATATCGGTGATCAACAATCGATTGAAGATGATCTTTCCACCTTTTCCTCGCATGTTTCCAATCTTAAACATTTTTTGAACAGGTCCACACCCCACAGCTTGGTGTTAATTGATGAGTTGGGTACCGGAACCGATCCTATCGAAGGCTCCACGCTGGGGCAAGCGGTACTGGAGAAATTAATTAATTTGGGGAGGTTTACAATTGCGACCACCCATCACAGCAGTCTCAAGGCTTTTGCCGATAAAAACGATCAGGTGATGAATGCGGCTATGGAATTTGATACAGAAAGTCTGACCCCTACCTATCGCTTACAATTGGGCCTGCCGGGCAGCAGTTATGCCCTGGAGATTGCCCGGCGTCTGGGTGTTCAGGAGAGTGTAATCACAAGAGCCCGGCAATTGCTGGGTAGCGATCAGGTAAAATTGGAAAATCTTTTACTTGAAGTAGAGCAACTTAAAACCAAGATGGAGGAAGAGCGGGCCGCGGTTGAGCGGAATAAACGGACCCTGGATAAACTGGTCAGTCGTTATGAGGCAAAGGTAGCCCAATTAAAAGAAAAGCATGCGCATATTGATGAGAATTTATCCCGGGAATTGGAACGGGTGGTCAGTGAATCCCGCGCGCGGATCGAGAATGTCGTTCGTCAGATCAAGGAGGAACAGGCCTCTAAGGAATCGATCAAGGCCGCCCACAAGACGGTTAAAGATTTAGCCAAGAAAACCGATCAGCAACGTGAACCACGCAAAAGTTCTGCCTCCCAGAAAACAACGCAATCACGGATCAATATTAATGATTGGGTTAAGATTGAAGGGGTTGATCAGCGGGGAAGGATAACCGCCGCGCCTTCCGGCAGTAAACGGATCGCTGTAGATATTGATGGAAAAAAATTGTGGGTGGATCGTAAAACCGTGCAACAAGTATCTGCTCCCGAAGTATCTAAAGGAGAGACTGACCGCTCTTCTGTGACCGTAAATGTTTCCCCGGTCCCCTCCAATCAGTTGGATATCCGTGGTCAGCGCGCCGATGAAGCACAGCGTGAATTGATTCAGTACTTGGATCAGGCTATATTATCCGACCTGAATGAAGTTGAGATTATTCACGGCAAAGGAACCGGTGCATTACAAAAAATGACCCATGCGGTTTTGGGAGAACACCCGGCGGTAACGGATTTTCATTTTGAGGATTTTGATCGCGGTGGAACCGGCGCAACTCTGGTAAAATTTAGGTGACCCCTTTATGCCGAGAATAAAAACCGAAATCGTGGATCAGATCAAAGCCCGGGCCGAGGTGATGGATGTGGTCTCCGATGTCTTACAGTTAAAAAAGGTGGGCCGAAATTTCTTTGGGCTATGTCCTTTTCATGAGGAGAAGACCCCCTCGTTCAGTGTCAATCCGCAAATGGGGATCTTTCATTGCTTTGGCTGCGGCAAAAGCGGGAATGCCATCTCCTTTGTCATGGAATATGAAAATGTGGATTATGTGGAAGCCTTGAAGCGCTTGGCCGATCGCTATGGCATTAAGATTGAATGGGAACAAGGCAGATCAGCTCAGCAGGGACAGACCGCTTTATTGTATGAGCTGCACGAAGAGGCCGGTCGGTTCTATCACCAACAACTCTTTTCCCCAGCTGGTAAGTCCGCTTTGGAATATTTATATAACAGAAACTTCAGCCAGGAGATCTTAAAAAAGTTCAATATCGGGTATGCCCCGGATCAGTGGGATAGTCTTTTTTCCCGGATTGACAAGCAAAAATATTCTGCCCTGATCATTGAAAAGTCAGGCCTGTTCATTGCTAAAAAACAGCTGTCCGGTTTTTATGATCGGTTTCGAAACCGTATTATGTTTCCGATAAAAAGCATCTCGGGTCGTACTATTGCATTTGGCGGCAGATCGCTTGACCCTCATGAGCCGGCCAAGTATATGAATTCACCGGAAACACCGATTTATTTTAAGCGGGGTATTTTGTATGGCCTGGATGTTACTAATCCGGCGATACGACGTGCAGAACAAGCAATTGTGGTCGAAGGTTATACCGACTTATTACGGTTGTATGCCGTTGGCTTTGAAAATATTGTGGCCGGATCAGGCACCGCCCTGACCGAACATCATGCCCGCTTGTTAAATCGGTTTATTAAGGAGGCGGTCTTATGTTATGATGGTGATACCGCCGGTGCCCAGGCTACGGTGCGCGCCGGATTCTTAATGCTTAAAGAGGGGCTGGATGTCAGGGTAATCGTGCTTCCACAAGATGAAGATCCCGATTCATTTCTGGTCAAACAGGGTAAGGCGGCCTTTGAAAAGCAGATGCAAGCCGCCCCGGACTTTATTACTTTTTATATAAACCGACACCGTGATGAATTAAATACACCAGCCTCCAAGACCGAGTTTATCAATCTGCTGGTACAGGAAATATCCGAGGTCAAGAATCCGGTTACCCGGGATTTTTTGGTCAAAGTCCTATCTGAACAACTGGAGATAAACCCCGAACGTATTTTCGGGCAGATGCGCTATTTTTTACGGCGCCGTAAGAACAAGCGCCGTGATTTGTCTACCGGCGCTGCCAAACCCATGCAAAAAGAATTGAGAAATGCATCGGACCGAGCCGAATATGAGCTGCTTAAGGTGTTGATGTCAGGACAAGTGCTTTTACAAAATATTATTTTGGCAGAACTGGATAAAACCCATTTTTGTCATCCGGTTTTACTAAAAATCGCGGCACTTATTTTTGAAAAGTTAGCCGATAACGGGGAGGAACTAAACGGCCGAGATTTGCTTAGCGAAATAGAGGATACGGAGGAACGGTTTTACTTGACCCGTATAATTATAGAGGCGGAACCCTGGCAGGATGCCGATGAACTGTCCGAACTGATCAGTTTAACCGCGGATTGTATAGTTGTATTATTAAGTCAGAAGATCGACGCTGAAATTGTTGCCCTACGGCAGAACATTAAAAAACAAGAACAGGATGGAAAGGATATCGGCGCCCTGGTGATAGAATTAAGCCGCAAGCAGAAAGAACGGAAGACCCTCAGTCAACGCATAAAAAGCAAGTTGTCTCAACAGGAATAGGGGCAATTAGTGCCTAGCGTAGTAAATTGAGAGTGGCAGAGATCTTAATCAACAGGGCACTCTATTTGCTTTTTAAACTTTGTGCGTTTAAAATTATGCATGAATTATAATTTTAATCCTGCCAATTGTATTCAAAAAGGGGAAGAATGAAATTCGCAATGCTAATTATTTTCCTAAGCCTCCTGTTGTGGCCTTTCTTCGTTTTTAGCCAAAATACCGATTCGCTGACTTCAGTTACTCAGCAAGATAGCACTGCTATTATCGATAGCCCATTGTATTTTGTGATGGATTCTCCCGGAAATCAGCCAGCTATGATTATCGATACTTTGGAGGGAAAGAGACCTTTTTCCCCGCAAGATATAGACTCGGCGCGGAGATTCATCCCCCGGGCCTTACAGCAGTTAGACCGCCAACACCAAAAGAAAATCCAACTGGCTAAAACATATAATCCGCGTAAAATTGAAAGCGAGCTGGCATTTTACGATTCCTATCAGGGTCGAGCAGGGTATTATCTCCACGTTCAGACCGGAGGCTTTACTGTGAAATTACAGGAAATTGATATTTGGCGCATGTTGGCTTTTAGCAGCCGGGTTTTGGATTCCCTGTCCGTCATGGATGTCGTCCGCGAGTCAACAGCTATGCCAACAGATTCAATTTCGCAGTCCAGCCAGATGATTGAGACTGAACTTCTGCTGATTCCGGCTTCCAAGGATTCGGTGCCCTATATGGGATTTACCACCCGTAACATGTTTGTGGCTCTGGACAGTAGCGCGCTGATTAAGATACAGGCCTCTGCTGCACAAATTTTGCAGCAAATTGAGCGGGGTCGGAGGGCCAGAGCAGAGAAGATGTTAAGCAGTGATTTATTGACGATCACCTCCCCAATGGAATTCAGGCATGAATTTAAGACCCATAAATTACCCGGTATATTTTTTAACTCTCTGAAATTATTTATTTCGATTGATGACTCGGATATATACTGGCTGAATGCTTTTCTGGAGCAAATAAAGACAGATACCATTGGAGGGCCCGATACCACCCGGATGGTTGCCAGAGATACAATTACCTGGCAACCGGATACAATCCAAGGCGATACAGTCGCTTTTGACCGCATGTCGATACCTGAACAACCCCGCATAATCACCAGTCCTCTGCGATTATTTGACAGCTTTCAGGACCGGGGCGGCCCTTTTATTTATATCGATTCTCTGAATACTGCTTTAGCCCTCGATCAGAAGCAGTTGGCGCAGCTGCGAAATTTTCTAAATGAAAAAAGTGATTTACCGGTAGCAGAGGAGGACATGGGTAGCGAAACACAACCGGTCACCCGCTATTATGCGACTGATCTGACAGCCCGGAAATTGGTCGCCTCAGAAATATCCCGAGAAGCAGCACAAAATCAATCGCACTTCCGGGCAACCTTTACCCAGGACCAGCAACTCCTTTCTTTCGAGTTTATTGAAAAGCCAAAAGCAGCCGGTATCGATAAGTCAAATTTTAAACGTTATACTTATTCGCGTTGGAATATTTTACTGAATGATTCAATTAATTATTATAATGCTGCGCACCGCCGGATTGATCTTCGAGCACATATTTTTCGTAATAATCAAAATCGGGTATTGCTGGTTGAATATCTGGACAATAAGGGACAACCACTGGCCACCGGCCGGTATTTCTACGGCTTCAAAAATATTATTATTGAACAACGCATTGAATTCGAGCCGGGCGTTGATCTGACGGATGTTTTTCCCTATTATTTTGATTTAAAATTCAACGGTTTACAACCCGGATGGATAGCTAAAGGTCTCTACAATGATGATGGTCGTCTACGACGCTTAGTGGTAATGGACGAGCAGGGAAATCTGTATTATCATTACCGTTTTGAATATATTCGGCGTGATAATCAGTTGTGTGCCACTGCTTTTGTTTATAATGAATCCAATCAGTTGGCCGGAAGATATGCGCTCTTCTTCAATAGCGCCGGAATATTAAGCAAGAAAATCAGCTACAATAATGAAGGGATGTTACAGCAGAAGCTGACTTTTTCCATTGATATCCGTAAGAAACAGCTGGTAATTGACCAGTATGATGCTGATGAGCAACTGATAAACCGTATTTACAAACCAATTTAATGCCCTATAGCCGCTCAATTGTTGTTTGTTTGGTTGCCTGTTTGATGATCCTAACAGGTAATAGCTGCGAGCCAGAGGAGCAACAGGATACTACCCCGCCGGTAGTGCAGATATTACAGCCGGAAAATCAACAACAGGTTTATGACAAGGTCAGCATACAGGTTAGCGCCAGTGATAATGAGGCTGTCAAGCAGGTCTCTTTATTGCTGGATAATGAATTATTACCAAACGGGACAGATAGTGAACATCCCTATGAATTTACATGGAATACGACCAATTTGGCTGACAGTAGCCGGCATATCCTGCAAGCCAGTGCAGAAGATTTCAGGAATAACCTGGGATGGTCAGAAAAAGTGTCCTGTCTGGTTGATAACAGAGATCGGGATCCTTTACCGGTTGCTTTGCAAACACCCTTAAATATCCGGAAACATGCCCTAACTCTTGGCTGGGAGGCCAGTATTGATAAAGATTTTGCTCGGTATGAATTATATCGGAGTACCAGTGAATCTTTTGATGACCGGGCGCAGTTAATTTTCAGGAGTGTAGACGATCAGCAGATCCGGCATATTGATCAGGGTGACAATTGGGATTCCACGCGGGTTTCCGAATGGGGCTTAAAAGAGAACACACTTTATTACTACTGCGTGACGGTTATTGATACTTTTGGCAGACAGGGAGAGTCAGAAATTGTAAGTGCCACCACCCAAGTATCCCAGCCGGTAGTATTGAGAAAATCGGTCAAAACCACTAAATATACTGCCACCTTAAAATGGTATCTTAATGATGAAGATACACGCTATTACCGGATTCATCGCTCACGGTCCGCCAATATGGGGAACAATTTAAGAGATTCAGCCGGGTTTGCAATACCCACAGACTCGACTTTCTGTGATTCGGGGCTGGTGCCCCTGACGGCCTACTATTACCGGGTCTTTCTGGTAGACTCGGCCTTTTATGCGGTGGGCAGTAATGAAGTGCAGGCGCAGACCAAGCAGCTGCAAGCGGTCAATTTGCTGACTCCCTATGGCGATGATATCGGAAAGAGTTATATCCGGCTACAGTGGACGAAAAGTCTGGAACCGGATGAAAATATTTATCAAGTGCACCGGGCTGTGGGTGCTGCAGTTGATCAACAGGATAGTATTGTAGCATTGATTGAAAATCGTGCGGATACCAGCTATACGGATAACAACTTGGCCGAGGGACAAACCTATTCTTATATGGTTATCTTGAAAGACGAGCACGGCAATATCAGTTCTAGTAATTCAATAATGGTTACGACCCTGCGGATTCAGCCCCTTGATTTCACGCCCCAGACAATAGAGAAATATAGGGCTGTGTTAGCATGGGGACAGTATGCCGAAGATGATTTTGTGCGTTACGCCCTGTTTCGCAGCAAGCAAAAGAATTTTGACACACTGTCAGCGGATTTAAAAAAGTACATATCGGATATAAACACCACTCAGTATATTGATTCGGAGCTACAGTTGGAGACCAAATATTACTATCAATTATTTGTAAAGGACACCTTGGGATATGAAGCCGGAAGCAAGCTGTCATTTCAGACAGTAGGTATTCAGCCGGTGGAGATACAGGCGGTCAAGCCGGTCAATAACGATTATATGCAGCTTACCTATACGATGAACCGTGAGGATAATGATTTTGCTTACTATGCCATCTATCGTGACAGTGCTACCACGCAAGTGGACCGGGATGATATCTTAGCCGGAACCGTTGAAACGCGCTCTGATACGGTATTTGAGGACCATTTTCAATTGTCCGAGTATTCCGATTATTATTACCGGGTCTATGTTTATGATACGCAGGGGAATGTATCCGCCGGGAGTAATGTAAAGGGAGACACCTTGCACTCGGCGCCGGATTCGGTTACCTTATATTTTGAGTCTTCCTCACAGAATGCGATTAGCTTGCGTTGGTCGCAAAACATGAATGATGATTTCTTAAAATATGTCCTCTATAAATGTACGCATGATAACTTTTCTAAAGCCAGTGCAGCGGCGCAGAAACTGGTTGAAATCTATGATCAAGGAACAACTGATTATATCGAACAGAATTTATTTAGCGGTGAGGGGTATTTCTATCGCCTGTATGTCTTTGATATCGGGGGCAAATGGTCGGGTAGTAATATTGTCTATGGTTACACTCTTCCTTAGATTAATTTTAGTTATATCGATTTGTTTATGGAGCGTTAGCTGTTCGGACGAGGCCGCTACTTCAGAGGAGATCAACTCCATGTATTTCGCCGGAACACACTACCTGGAAGTCCCCAATTCTGCTTCTTTACAATCCCTGGTGATGGATAATTTCACCCTTGAAGTCTGGGTCCGTGGGGGTGACAGTATTCCGCAGATAGCGCAGACGATCATAATGGCCGGTAATAACGAAGGGGGGAATGAAATCGGGATATACCAGGGGCCAAACGACTCCAGTTTGGTCTATGTATTTATTGATGATATTTCTCTCTCCGCGAAACCGCTTAAAATCAAGGGGCTTGACTGGCGGAGCCATAAGTTTCAATATTTATGTCTGGTAAAAGTCAATAATTTCATCTCCTTTTATTATAATGGTCAACTCATCATAAGAAGGCAACTACTTAGTTTGGACCTTAATATTGGGGCCAGCAATTTGCTGATCGGAGCTGATTATGATGCTCCCGGCCTAAATAGCAATATAGGGAATTTTTGGGTGGGATACATTGATGAGGTCCGCCTTTGGAAAAAAGGACTCAATAGCGAGGCGGTGTCCTATCATTACCAACATCCTGAAAAATTAACGCGTCATTATACTGCTACAGGGCTGGATGATCTGATTGGTTTATGGCGATTTAATCAAGCCAGTAATGACATAGTACGGGATGATAGTGACCAGGGAAATGATGCTTTTATCCGGGGTAGTTATCAGCAGCTCTGGTCTTCATCCGGAACTTCACATAATTAGATTATCTGTACTGACAGATTAAATTTTTGTAATTAATTGATTCAGAATTTGGTCAACGGAATTCCCAAGCGGGTGTGATATACCTCACCCCTTCTATATGAGAAACCTGATAACTTATCTTAGATTTTTTAAAGATGTCCCCACCCCTCCCTCAATAGCACCCTTGGTCCAGTATGATGCCCAATCATACTGGACCATTTTTTTATCAGATAATGTAAATATTTTTAAAATATAGGTGATAACGTCTAACTGTTTCTGCCGCCAAATTCAAAAGCGGCTTCCAGCATAGCCTGATAATTTTCAAATTTTGCATAGTCGGGGACACTGTTGCCAGATCCCACACAGTATCCGCCGTTTTCGGCCGTTACTTCAATGTTTTTACGGACCTGTTCGCGCACCTGGGCCGGGGTACCCCGGGAGAGTAAATCCACATCCACATGTCCAATGAGGGCTAGCTGATCGCCATATTTAGTACTGATCTCTTCCAGGGACATGGCTTGGGGTTCGATGGGATGCAAGGCGTCTACACCCGCATCAATAATATCCGTCATCACATCCCAGAGTTTTCCGTCGGTGTGATAGATAAAGGGTTTATTGTTTTTGCGGGCTAATTTTCCGATTTTAGC
Source organism: uncultured bacterium (assembly GCA_964640055.1). GTDB lineage: Bacteria > Fidelibacterota > UBA2242 > UBA2242 > JAFGTP01 > CAZXFH01. The sequence goes on from CAZXFH010000016.1 coordinate 58,126, forward strand.
GAGCCAGGGAAAGAAATATTTACGTAAGATTTGCGGCGACATCATTAAGCCGGAGCGAAAGGCGATATCATCACTGTACCACAGAATATCAACAGTATCACAGTCAGCAAAATATGCAAACATACTCAAGACCAGTCCGCCGATTTTATTAAAGAGCGCTTCCACCAGCTGCGGATTATCATACAGGGACATTGAAAAGGTTTCAAAGCCCATCAATTGCCAGACCATGGTATAAATATCTCCATACTGCCCGATTACGCCCATACCTTCCGGCAAGAACGGTTTCACTTGTTCGAATCTGGCATAGCTGAAATCAGACTTATTGGGGAATTTATATTTTTCAAATTCTTTCCAGTTGGTTATCACTCCTTTGCCTTCCACAGCCCAGTTGCGGGAGACATGGCCGGTATCTTTGATATCAGTATCCTCGCCATCTTGCAGAAAGAGATTATCAGGATTGAAATCGGCGGCAGGCTGTAATTTTATGTAGTCATAGCCGGCCTGATGCCAGAAATCCACATCATCTTGCATGCTTTGGATGGGCCGACCTAACAATTCTTCCTTGATGGAGGGATGGATACCTAACTCAGCCACGGGAACATAAGCCGGTTTCCCTCCCCGGATTGTCTTTTTGAATTCTTCAATATTTGGCGCCATGGTTGTAATCCTTTTTTATTTTACATATCAATCATAAAGCTAAGATTTATCCATGAATATTTAACACAATTATTTTTATTTTTAATGATAAAAGCATAATTTAACGATCAAATAGAGGAGGTACTGGAAATGTTTGATAAAATTTCACAGGCACTACAAGCAGGAGCATCGGACAAGGTCGTTGAACTGGTCGGCCAGGCCCTGGAAGGAGGGAAAAGTGCCGAGGATATTCTGAACAAAGGGTTGATTAAGGGAATGTCCGTGATTGGTAAGCAGTTCAAGGAGGGTGAAATATTTATCCCGGAGGTATTGATTGCCGCCCGGGCGATGAATAATGGCATCGAACGCTTGGAACCGGAGCTGCTCAAAAACGGAGTCAAGTCCAAAGGTAAACTCCTGATTGGTACGGTTAAAGACGATCTGCATGACATTGGTAAGAATTTGGTCAGCATTATGTTCAAAGGCTCTGGCTTCGAAGTAGTAGATCTTGGGACCAATGTGAATGCTGAAAAATTTGTTGAAGCAGCCCAAGAACATAAACCCGAGGTGATCGGTCTCTCGGCATTATTAACCACCACCATGGTCAATATGGAAAGTATCGTGCAATCTTTAAAAGAGGCCGGCATAGAAGCCTATATTATGATCGGGGGCGCGCCGGTTACCGCAGAATTTGCCCGCTCTATACAGGCAGAGTATGCGGAAAATGCCGTAGAAGGGGTTGACAAGGCTCTGGCCGTTCTAAGTAATTGATCTAAAAAAATGATAGCTCTATAATTCTATACCGGGGCGCGCTGCAACGCCCTGTTCATAATAATGTTTGACAGCTTTCATCTCTGTTACCAGATCTGCAATTTCCAGAAGTTCGGGCGGTGCTTTCCGGCCGGTAATAATAATCTCCAACCGGGATGGCTTTTCAGTCAGAATTTTGATTACATCGGAGAGCGGAAACATTTCATAGAAAAGAGCGATGGTGATTTCATCTAGAATGACCACGTCATAGGTTCCGGACTGGATTATTCGGGTGACCTCCCGTAATCCCCGCTGTGCTATTTTTATGTCCGACGGTGAGGGCTTATTGTGAATGAATCCACGCCGTCCGAATTGCTGCAGGGTCAGTTCCGGTAAATGGCTCCGCATGGCTTTGATTTCATTATAGGTTGCTCCTTTTACAAATTGGGCAATATAGACCTTCAGTCCTGCACCCATGGCACGCAGGGCTAAGCCCAGGGCAGCAGTGGTTTTGCCCTTACCGTTGCCGGTATAAACCTGGATATAACCTTGCATGGATACCTCTCTGTTTTAAACAATTTATCAATTTAAATGCCGGTACAGTGATCATTAACACTGTTCAACCGTATGTTTGTTGCAGCTCTCGGTAGATGGATATATTGTCGCCGATAACCACAAACAGGACCGCTTGCGGGAATTCATGCTGTTTAAGGAAACCGACTGTGGTCTCGAAGGCGATCTTGGCAGCTGCTCTTTTCGGATAGCGATAAACCCCGGTACTGATGGCTGGAAAAGCGATCGAATTAAATTTTCGGTCTTTTGCTATCTGCAAGCAATTCTGATAGCAATTGGCCAGCAGCCGGGCTTCTTGTTGATTACCACCATGCCAGACAGGTCCCACAGTGTGAATAACATAGGTGGCGGGTAATTCATAGCCTTTTGTGAGGACCGCCTCACCTGTAGGTAATCCCTCGGGTAATTTTTCAGACCGGATGGCTTTACACTCCTTTAGCAGTTGGTGACCGGCAGCGCGATGAATAGCGCCATCCACACCACCGCCACCCAGCAGTGATTGGTTGGCGGCGTTAACCAGGGCCGTTACCTTTTGTGTGGTTATATCGCCGGTGATGATGGTAGTGCGCTCAATTGGTTTGGAATCACTCATAGACAAGTCTCTCCCAGTTTGTGAAAATTATTAAATAATCAATGAAACTGAAAAGATTTTATTGTATTTTTCTAGTTGAATTGAACAAGATAAAGGAGATCTGATGCAAATTGATGAGATCCTGGCCATATTAGAGGAGCATGCTGATCAGAAGGCCCTGGAGGGCATGGCAAAATATGGTATAACGCCAGCAAATGCCTATGGGGTGAAACTACCGGTGTTAAGACAGTTGGCACGGCAACTGGAGAAAGACCACCAGCTGGCCAAAGCCTTATGGCAGATTAATAATCGGGAGACCCGTATACTGGCCAGTATGGTTGACCAGCCTTCCATGGTCACCGAAACTCAGGTTGATGCCTGGGCCAGGACCTTTGATTACTGGGAGATCTGCGATCAATGTTGCATGAATCTGTTTGAAAAATTACCCTTTGCTTATGATAAAGCCCTAGAGTTAAGCCGTCAAGAGGGGGAGTTTGTTAAACGCTCGGGATATGTATTGATGGCCCGTCTGGCAGTGAGTGATAAGGCGGCTCCGGATGAAAAGTTCATAGATTTTTTCCCGCAAATAAAAGCGGGGGCCCGGGATGAACGCAATTATGTAAAAAAAGCGGTCAGTTGGGCCTTGCGCCAGATTGGCAAACGCAGTCTCAGCTTGCATAGCAAAGCCCTGGCATGGGCTAATGCTATTGATAAATTGTCGGTAACAAGCGCCCACTGGATTGCGAAAGATGTGCGGCGGGAATTGAACTCAGAGAAAATAATCAGACGCCTACGGGCTCGGTCATGAGCCAACGTAGTCTACGCAGCTTAAGAGACTTATATGATCCGGATAAGGATCATTCCCAGCATGTTAAGGAGTTGGCCCTGCAATTATTTGATCAGTTAACGCCCCTGTATCAATTTGATCAGTCGGACCGGGACTTGCTGCGTGCGGCGGCTTGGTTACACGATATCGGCTATGCTGCCGGGGAAGGTTCACAGCATCCCTGGAATTCCAAGCAATTGGTTATGGAAAGAGGACTGCAGGATTATGATCAATGGCAGCAAGCGTTTATCGCTTTACTGTGCCTTTACCATAGTTTTATCGATCCGGCTACACTACATCAGGAATTTGCACAGCTGGCTCATTCCGATAAAAAACGCATCAGCCAATTGGCAGCACTTTTAAAAGTTGCCGACGGGCTGGACCGCCGGCACCAGGGACGGGTGACAGGCATAACATGTGGAATTGATAAGGCAAGCGTATCTTGCCTTCTGACATGTAACGGCAACGCCCTGGCAGAAATCAACAGAGCCCGTCAGCGATCTGCTTTATTTAAAGAGGCCTTTGGTTTGAATATCAAATTTAAGTTATCAGAGGAATGCTAAATATGCACTGGGCTTGTATTCATTTAGGGCCACTTTATAGTTATTTAACGATTCGGAATAATCAGGGACAGAAAGAAAAGATCATTTTCAGGCGCAAGGATATTACCGGTCTAATAGGTCATAATTATTATCTTCATAAGCGATTGAAACCACCTGAAAACCGGCTGGAAGCGGTATTAGCCGAGTATTCAGATGAGGTCTCAAGATATCAGGACTTGCGCCGTCTTGAAATAACGGCTCCGGCCTGTATGGAATCTTTCAAGGCTTTTACCGAAGCATGCCTGATCGTCAAAGAGCGCTTTGGTAAAAAACCGTGCCTGGTAACAGATGTTGAAATTGCACAGGCATTAATAAACATGGAATGTAAAACGAAAGAATCTTTCTTACTAATATATATGGGGGAGATAAAGGCGAATTTACTGTTTGGTCATGGTCAATATCTGACATATCTGATCAATTTGGAACTGCCTCTTTTTAATTTATGGAATCGGTTTTTAAAACATGATCCGCTGCAGAAAGAGAAGCTAGTGGAGATGCGTAAGTTCATTGTCCGACAGTTGGACCACATAAAAGTGGTACAGCAACCCCGGACGATCCGATTGATCGGTGATACCATGGGTTTGATTTCGAAAGTCGAGCCAAGCACTAGCCGGCAAACCGGAAGAATACATATTGAATATATCAGAGAGTTACTTCCAGAATTAAAAAATATTTATCGCTCTCGGTGGGGACATTTTAAAGCTGGTGATCCTCTGTTTTTGCCACTTTTGATTCCGGGCCTCATTTTAGCGGAGCATTTATTGGATTTTCTGGAGCTGGATCAAGTCAGTGTGGTGCCGACTCCGCCATTATTTTTCGGATAAGAAAAGAAGAGCTTATGAGGTTTTAAAAGGTCTCGTAAAAAAGGGGCGGCGGTACTGTCTTATGCTGACCAATTTGGTAGGCGTCTGCAATCAGTTTAGCCGCATGCTGCCAGCATTTCTTATCGGGAGCATGGATATCGCACAGAGGTTCCTGCGGGGAAACCGGATCCCCAATTTTTTTATGTAGCACAATGCCGACTTCCGGTTTGATTTTATCTTTTAGGGTTTGTCGGCCGGCGCCTAGTGCCAAGCCGGCCATCCCGATTTTATAGGCTCCCACGGCGCTGACAAATCCAGCTTTTTCAGCCAACAGGGGTTGCTTAAAGGCAGCAGTTTTATATTTTTCAGGATTTTCAATGTAGGTGGTATCTCCATCCTGATGGGCAACCATTTGTAAAAATTGCTCAAAGGCTGCGCCACTGTTAATTTTCGCTTGTAAAATTTGTATGGCCCGGTTCAAGTCCTTTTCGATGCCAGACAATACCAGCATCCAGGCGGCCAGATGAAGGGTTGCCGCTTTGAGATCTTCCGCACCATTCCCTTTTAAAACGTCGATACTTTCCCGCACTTCCAGCCAGTTGCCAATGGTGTTGCCCAGGGGTTGATTCATGTCGGTAATAACTGCCTTGACTTTTAATCCGAAGTGTTCGCCGACTCTTTTGAGTTTACGGGCCAATTTTTGGCTCTGATTATATTCGGCCAGAAAAGCCCCTTTTCCGGTTTTGATATCCAGTACCAGGCCGTCAATATCCTCGGCGATCTTTTTGCTGAGAATACTCCCACAGATCAAAGGAATAGATTTAACTGTGGAGGTCACGTCTCGCAGAGCATACATTTTACGGTCTGCGGGGACGATTTCCCGGGTCTGACCTCCCATGGCCAGCCCATGGCGGCTGACATATTCCTGAAATTGCTGCTTAGATAAATTGACGTTAAAACCGGGGATACTTTCCAGTTTATCCAAAGTGCCACCGGAATGACCCAGCCCCCGGCCTGAAATCATGGGAACCACGCAGCCGGCTGAAACCGCTAATGGCGCCAGGATAAGTGAGACCTTATCTCCCACACCACCGGTGCTATGCTTATCTACTTTAATCCGGGGAATATCCGATAGATCAAGGGTTTCACCGGAATGGAGCATGACATCCACCAGTGCGATAGTTTCTTGGTCGGACATTCCTTGAAAATTAACGGCCATGAGCCAAGCTGCCATCTGGTAGTCAGGTATTTTGGTGGTGATATATTGTGAGATAAATTCTTTGATCTCATGGGCAGTATGTTCGTGACCTAATTTCTTTTTTTCGATAAAGTCGATCGCTAGCATGGTAGGTGCTCCTGATAGTTTAGCGGATTAAAGGTGAAGTAGTAAAAAGTCCGGACTTCATAGTAACGTATTGTCTAAGGGCTCTGCTCATCATCCAGGGAGTTGTCCTTAAGTTTCTTTTTTAAAAATTTATAAATAAATAGCATATCAATGGTTTTTTGCTCACGGGTCAGATAATAGATCAGATAGGATCCGACTATGAATAGTAAAATATTAGGGGCCCACATGGCCCAGAAGGGGGGTAGATAGGCCATATCCGCCAACTCCTCTCCTCCGATCAGGAAAACGTAGTAGATTAAAAAGAATAATATACTGATCACAGCTGCCAGAGGTACGCCGCCCTGTTTGGTCATGACACCTAAAGGGGCTCCCATCAGAACAAATATGATGCAGGCAAAAGGCATGGCAAATTTTTTATGTATTTCCACCAGGTACTTATTGATCTGTTTTTTATAACTATAAGCCAGGCTGAATTCGCCGCGCAGACGGGTTTTCAAAGCTTTGAGGCGCCGGTTTGTCCGGAGTGCTTTGGCCGGCTCCAAATGCTGTGTGTTTTCACTGATCTGACGGTTTATTATTTTCTTTAACCGGTTGAAATTATCCGGTGCCGGCATATCCATCTGATTTTGGACCAGATCATCAATTTTGTGCAGTATTTTATTACGCAGCTGTGTATATTTGGCGACTCGTTCCCGCATCATAGCCACCGTCATCTCCCGGTCTCCGCGTCGGGCTTTATCGCGTCTTTCCAAGATCATATTATCCACCGGAATAGTAATAATATGTTTCTCGAAATTAATCCGGCGGTATTCCTCGTAATTTTCCAGATCCAGTTCGTGTATCTCTCCGGAATAAAGGGTGAAAAAGGCCGTTTTACCCTGCAGGTCGATTCTACCGCTATCGGCATAAATGGTCAGTTGGGTCTGTTGGTTATCTTTATTATAGACGGTCACCTTTTTAAGCGTTTCCCCGCTTTTATTTTTAACATAGATAGAATATTCGGGAAGTTCATCGATAAAGTAGCCGGGTTCAATATTGAGTCCGGGTCGTTTACGGTAAATATCACCTGATAGTAGCCGGGCGCGGTGATTAGTATCCGGAAGCACGAAATTCTGAAAATACATCATCAACAGGGTAATCACTAGTCCGAAGATCAGTCCGGGGGCCAAGATAGTGATAAAACTGATCCCGCTGGAGCGCATGGCCGTGATTTCATTGTCCTCGGCCAGGCGCCCGTAGGCCATCAGGCAGGCGACCAGGACGGCCATGGGAATGGACATGGCGATAATCCAGGCCAAATTCAAATATATGAATTCCAGAATCACCCCCAGAGGCAACCCTTTACCGAGTAAACGATCCACAGTCTTGATCAGAAAATTCAATAACAGCACAAAAGTGACCACACTAATGGAAAAAATAAATGGCAGAATCAGTTCCCGGTAGATATAGCGTGAACCGATCCAGAGACCGCTAACCATGATTGTCCGTTTGCCCAGTTCGTTAAGTTTCATAACACCTTAATTTATAACAGAATACAGGGATATGACAGATATTCTTGGACCTGAATTTGTTTATTTTGGCATTGATTGAACTTTTAAAAGGGGATAAAAAGACCTGTTATTTGTCTGCACAGAGCATTTATTGTGTTCCGGATTTACACAGCGGACAGCTCCCCTGTAATCGGACGTATAACCAGGCAAAAATGGCGCCGCCGATCAGCCCATCAGCCAAACCCCATACCAGTCCCAGTAAACTGCCGGGAAAACTGATATTA
>CAZXFH010000017.1:0-62174 GCA_964640055.1 uncultured bacterium
TACCGAAAATCCGGTTCTGATAAGAGAAACTCTTTGAATTCCGCATAGTCGGGATTTGTTTTAAGGGCCAGTTTTTGACGGTCCATATGCGCCGCCAGACGGGCTGGCATTTCCACTCTTTTTCTGATAACACTCTCAACAATGGGCTTGAATTTAGCCGGATGTGCGGTTTCTATAAAAACCCCTTCCACCGGTCGTGAGGCATGCTCATCCAGATAACTTCTTAATCCCAGACTGCCCACCGCTCCATGGGGATCGCAAACATAGCCATGGGCTTGAAAGACCCTCTCAATTTCCTGCCGGGTCTGTTCATCATCAAAACTCCGGCCCCATAAATCCGCTATCAAATTTCTGTGTTCATGACCATATAATTCTAAAATACGCACAAAGTTACTCGGATCGCCCACATCCATGGCACTGGAAATGGTCTGTATTGAAGCATGCGTCCGGAACTCACCGCTGCGCAGATAGCGCGGGACCACATCGTTCACATTGGTGGCCGCAATAAACTTGCTGACCGGTAACCCCATGTTTTTGGCCATCAAACCGGCGGTTAAATTGCCTAAGTTCCCGCTGGGCACGGATATAATGATCGGAAGTTCAGACCGGGCGGCTAATTGACCATAGGTGCTGAAATAGTAAAATATCTGGGGCAGTAACCGGGCAATATTGATCGAATTGGCCGAACTGACCAGCAGCTCTTGCCGGATCTCACTATCGGTCAGCGCAGTTTTGATCAGGCGCTGACAATCATCGAAATTGCCGGCTACCTCCAGAGCGGTAATGTTTTCTCCCAGGGTAGCAATCTGTTTTTCCTGAATGGGGCTGATTTTATCAGCCGGATAAAGCACGATCACATTGATGCCGGGTATCCGGTAAAAGCCATTGGCTACGGCGCTGCCGGTGTCCCCTGAGGTCGCCACCAGAATGTTCAGCTTCTGCTGGGCATCCCGCACAAAATAGGCCATCAAACGCGCCATGAAACGGGCTCCGAAATCCTTAAAGGCCAGTGTAGGCCCATGAAACAACTCCAAGGTATAAATGTGATCGGTGATCTTCACCAGGGGTACCTTAAAATTAAAGGCCTTTTCCACAATTACGGACAGAACATCAACAGGAATATCATCCTTAAGTAATTGCTTGGCAATTTCCAGAGCCAATTCCGGAAAAGACCATTGCCGGCAGTGGTCGACAAAATCATGGCTGAGATGAGGTAGCTCAACCGGCATAAAGAGCCCCTTATCGCAGGGCATTCCGCTTAATACCGCCTTTTTTAATGAAACTTGATAGTCTTTATCCTTGGTACTATAATAGCGCATATTTACTGTCCGTCGTTTATATCTAAAAATGAAAGGTTCAACAGGGCTAGGCTAGGCCTTTATCTGCGGACCCTGTTGGTTGATCTGGGAAATGTATACATCATTGGACAGGCCCACCTCATCACAGACTAATTGCATGGCCGCGCCCACCTTTTCAGCTGTTTTTTTTCCCCGGCAAAGGGCAAAAACAGAGGGACCGGAACCGGAAATACCGCTGCCCAGGGCACCGGCGGTCAGGGCGGCTTGTTTAAGCCGGTAAAAATGAGGAATTAGTTTAGAGCGGGCCGGTTCCGCAATAACATCCACCAGAGAGCGACTGATCAATCCGTAATCGGACCGGTACAATCCAGCCACTAAACCGGCGATATTGCCCCATTGCTGTACAGCCATGTTCAGATCTATCTGTCGGGGTAAAACAGAACGGGCCGCTTCGGTTCTTACCTGTAAATGGGGATATATCAAACTGCAACAGAGTTCCTCCGGCACGGGAAGAGTAATCACGTCCAAAGGGTTATAACTGTGAATCAGAATGATCCCGCCTAGCAGGGAGGGAATGATATTATCACCGTGTTCGGCACCGCAGGCAATCGATTCAGATTGCAGTGCAAACTTCAGCAAACTGTCCCGGTCAGCGATACCGTCGAACATCTCATTCAAACCGAACAGGGTGGCGGCCGCGCTGGCGGCACTGGATCCCAGGCCACTGCTCAGGGGCATTTTTTTATATAATTCAAGCTCCACCCCATAATCCAAAGCATATTTTTCTAAAAACAGGATCGCGGCTACTCCGGCCGTATTGGCTTCCGGTCTTAAAGGTAACTGACCCCGGTCACCGCTGATTTTGGTAATTTTCACCCCGGGAACATTGCGGATCCTTATGATCACCTCATCACCGGGGGTCTGCAAGGCAAAGCCTAAAATATCGAATCCACAGGAAATATTGCCCACTGTGGCGGGTGCAAATACATGTATTTTCTTTTGCATCTTAGAAGGACCTCTTTTTGATTACAGCCGTCGCGATTTTAAATATATCCGCCATAACTCCGGCTGCGGTAACCTCTGCCCCTGCGCCTGCACCCCGGATGACAAGGGGCGTATCCTGATAGCGGGAAGTGGTAAAAGCCACAATATTATCACTGCTCTTCAAATTATAAAAGGGGTGGTCGGCATCCACCTGTTTCAGAACAACCCGGGCTTCTCCCTTTTCATAAATGGCGATATAACGTAAAATACTATCCCGTTCTTCAGCCCTCTTTTTCAATTTTTCAAAATTCTTATCCTGTTTGCTCAACACCTGGAAAAAGTGTTCCACACCAGCGCTTGTCTGACATTCGTCCGGTAATAATTGATCCACCTGAATATCTTCCAATTCAATTTTTTCACCAATCTCACGCACCAGTATGAGCAACTTACGCGCCACATCCAACCCACTCAGGTCTGTGCGGGGATCAGGTTCAGTATATCCTTTCCGCATGGCCTCAGCAACAATCTCGCTGAACTTACGTTCACCGTGGAAGGAATTGAATATATAGCTGAGCGTTCCCGAAAGCACGGCTTCTATTTTAATAATCCGGTCACCGGATTGCATCAGATCCCGTAAGGTGCTGATAATCGGCAGGCCGGCCCCCACATTGGTTTCATATAGAAAATGAACTTTATATTCCCGGGCGATCTGATGCAATTCCCGATAAAAAGCATCGGCGCCTGTGGTGGCGTGCTTGTTGGCCGCGACCAGGGAGGTCCCGGTCTTCATTATCCGGGGACAATCATTACTGAATTCCGCACTGGCCGTACAATCCACGACCACGCTATTATTCAGATTCAGGGACTCGATATGCTTGATCAACTGACCGGTATCGGTTTTCAGGGAACTTTGCGCCAGATTTTCCCACCAATTGTCTAATCCTATCCCTTCCGGGTCAATCAACATCCGGCGGCTATTGGCCAGGCCGACCACCCGCAATTCCAATTGCTCCTCTGCCAAAAGGGCATGATAATTATCCTGGATCTGCTTGATCAGAGCCGCTCCGATACGCCCCACTCCCATGATAAACAGGGACATCACCGACCGTTGGGCAAAAAAAGCTTCATGCACGGTTTTCAGTGCTCTGACCTCATCATTCCGCGCAACCACTACCGAAATATTCAATTCCGAAGATCCCTGAGCAATGGCCACTACATTGATGGCCTTTTCACCCAAAGCATTAAATAAGCGTCCTGAGATACCGGGCTTGTGTCGCATGTGTTCCCCGACAATGGCAATGATTGAGAGCTCTTTTTCAATCACGACCCGATCCACCATGTGAACTTTGATTTCAAGTGCAAATTCCTTTTCAATACGGGTTTTGGCTAATTCGGCATTCTCCGGACTGACCGCCACACAAATAGAATGTTCAGAGGAGGCCTGACTGATCAAGATTACATTGATACTGGCCCGGGCCAGGGTACTGAAAAGCCGGGAAGAAATACCGGTTACCCCCACCATGCCACTCCCTTTGATGGTGAGCAGAGCAATATTATCAATAGAGGTGATTCCTTTGGCATAGGAGCCGCTTGGTTGTGGTTTTTTCCGGATAAGGGTACCTTTAAAATCCGGCTGAAAGGTATTCAGAATACGAACTGGAATAGTGCGCTCAAGCACCGGTTGAATAGTCGGGGGATGGATAATGCGCGCTCCGAAATGAGACAGTTCCATGGCCTCCTCATAGCTGAGCGCCGCCAGGGAAAAGGCGTCCGGTACCTTACGCGGATCAGCGCTCATCACCCCATTGACATCGGTCCAGATCTGCACTTCTTGGGCCTGCAAAGCGGCGCCAAAGATAGAGGCACTTAGATCCGAGCCACCCCGTCCGAGAGTAGTGGTGATGCCCTTTTCGGTGGCGGCGATAAAGCCGGTAATAATCTTCAATCCGGAATTTTCTTTCCAAAATCCCTTAATCTTCTCAGCAGATTCTTGAAAATTTATGGTGGCCCGCCCGAATTCCTCATTGGTGACCAATAAGACCCGCGCATCCATATAATCGGATCTAAGACCGATTGTGCAGGCGTATTCATTAATAGTAAAGGCCGATAACCGTTCCCCGAAACTCATAATCAGATCGACCGACCGCGGGGTTAATTCTCTGAGCAGGAAAATGCCATGACTGACTTCTTCCAGTTCCCGGAAGACCTGTTCTAAATATTTATTCTGCTTTGCCCTCTGCTGGGTGGGGATAAGCGCCGCCGCAAACTGCTTATTCTTATCTTTGATATCCTGTAGCAGATAACCGTATTTTTTGTCACCCCGGGCTGCCAAATCTGCCAGCTGGATCAACTGGTCGGTTACGCCGGCAAAGGCCGAAACAACTATCAACAATTCTCGGTCATGTTGTTGCTGTTGCTTTATAATCTCTACAACCTGGCGGATATTTTCCGGTGATCCTACAGAAGTGCCGCCAAATTTTAAAACTTTCATGGGTTCTTTCTCGTTATTTCCGGTACAAATTTTATCTGATCTTTAGCAGAATTGGATACTCCGGTAATCCAGTTCACCGTAGGGGTAAATTTCCGGGATTTATTGCCGAGATGCAACAGATTTTACCCTGAGAAATTAATTTTTTATTTTACGAGAAACTTTCATTCATTTTTAAGTAAAATTTTATATATTATGCAGGCAATTCTTGATCAGAAGTGAAATTTACTGCACCGGATCACATTACCCGTTCAACCTTAACATGAAAAACACAATTGTAGACGATCCATGACAAACAAAAAACAACCGATCAAGGCCCATCTAATCCTGGAAGACGGTCATATTTTCCAAGGAACCTCTTTCGGTTACCCCGCTTCTGTCTCCGGTGAAGTGGTTTTTAATACCGGCATGACCGGTTATCCTGAAAGTCTGACTGATCCCTCTTACTATGGTCAGATCCTCTGCTTTACCTACCCACTGATCGGTAATTATGGAATACCCCGGAATAAACAGCGCCAACAGCTGGGCGACAGTTTTGAATCGGATCACATCCAGGTCAAAGGACTGGTGGTATCAGACTATTCCGATAAATACAGCCACTGGAAAGCGCAACACTCTTTGGGCAAGTGGCTGAGCTCCCAGAAGATCAGTGCGATCCGCGAAATCGACGTGCGCTCACTGACTCAGATTCTGCGGGAACAGGGAACCATGCTGGGCAAAATCGTGATCGGTAAAAGTATCGACTGGTTTGATCCGGCCAAATATAATCTGGTTTCCCGCGTGAGCATTAAGAAGTCCCGGACCTACGGACAGGGGAAAACCCGTATTGCTCTTCTGGATTGCGGCTGCAAACATAATATTTTGCGAAGTTTACTCAAGAGAGAAGTCGAAGTGCTGCGTCTTGCCTGGGATGCTGATGTGAGCCAATACGATTTCAGTGGTCTGCTGATCTCCAACGGTCCCGGTGACCCGTCAAATTATCCGGAGCCGCTCCAAGCCGCCCGGTATGCCTTTGATAATAATATTCCCACCATGGGAATTTGTCTGGGCCACCAGCTCATGGCCCTGGCCATCGGTGCCCAAACCTTTAAATTAAAATATGGCCACCGCAGTCAAAACCAACCGGTCATTGATCTCCGCAATCAGAAAAGTTATATCACTTCACAAAATCATGGGTATGCAGTCGATGCGCAAACCCTGGACAAGGAGTGGCATCCCTGGTTTACCAATTTGAATGATAAGACCAATGAAGGTATGCGGCACGACTCCGGCCGCTTTTTCAGTGTTCAGTTCCATCCGGAAGCTGCTCCGGGACCGATGGACACCGGATTTCTGTTCGATGAATTCTTAACAATAATAAACCAATCATAATATAATGGATAAAGCAATAAAAAAAGTGTTAATCCTGGGCAGTGCCGCGCTGAAGATTGGCGAAGCCGGTGAGTTTGATTATTCCGGCAGTCAGGCCATCAAAGCCCTGAAAGAAGAAAAGCTCCATACCATATTGGTTAATCCCAACATTGCCACCATTCAAACCTCAGAACACTTAGCCGATGAGGTTTACTTTCTGCCGGTGAATGCTGAATTTGTGGAAAAAGTTATCCAGCGGACCCGCCCGGACGGTATCCTTTTGGGCTTCGGAGGACAGACCGCTTTGAATACCGGGATTGAACTGGAACGCCGGAGCATCCTGGAAAAATACCAGGTGAAAGTACTGGGTACCCCTTTAAAGGCCATTAAAGATACCGAGGATCGTCAGTATTTTATCGATAAATTAAACCAGATCAATATCAAGACAGCCCGCAGTCAGGTGGCTAATAATTTAGCGGAAGCCCGCCGGATCGGTAAGACCTTTGGCTATCCGGTAATGATCCGCGTCGCCTATGCCCTGGGCGGACTGGGCTCCGGAATTTGCCGGGACGATGAAGAATTGCTCGAGCAAGCCCGGAAGGCCTTCTCCTATGCCCCCCAGATACTGATTGAGGAATATTTGACGGGCTGGAAAGAGATCGAATATGAGGTCATGTGCGATACCCATGGTAATTGTATCACGATCTGTAACATGGAAAACTTGGATCCCATGGGCATCCATACCGGCGAGAGCATTGTGGTCGCTCCCAGCCAGACCCTTTCCAACACTGACTATCACCACCTGCGTGAAATTGCGATCAAGGTTATCCGACATCTGAACATAATCGGGGAGTGTAATATCCAGTATGCCTATCATCCGGCTTCCGAAGATTACCGGGTGATCGAGGTTAATGCCCGCCTCTCGCGCAGCTCAGCCCTGGCCTCCAAGGCGACCGGCTACCCCATCGCCTTTATTGCCGCCAAATTATCCCTGGGATATCAACTCCATGAGTTACCCAATACTGTCACCAAAACCACCACGGCATTTTTTGAACCGGCTCTGGACTATGTGGTGGTAAAAATCCCCCGCTGGGATCTTAAAAAGTTCAAAAAAGTCTCTCACCGCATCGGGTCCGGTATGAAATCCGTGGGTGAAATCATGGCCATCGGCCGGAAATTTGAGGAAGCCCTGCAGAAAGGCCTGCGCATGCTGGAAACCGGTGCCGAAGGATTGGTCGGAAACACCTGCTTTCAATTTGACGACCTGCAGACAGAATTATCCCAACCGACCGACGAACGTATCTTTGCCATTGCGGCCGCCTTTAAACAAAATTTCTCAGTGGACCGTATCTATGAGTTGACCCATATCAATAAATGGTTCCTACATAAAATCAAAAAGATCGTGCAGATCGAGAAGGAATTACTGAGCCGTAAAACGAAACTGATCGATCCCAAATTATTACTGAAAGCCAAACAGGCCGGCTTTTCCGATCGACAAATTGCCACTATACTGGACAAAAAAGTCACAGAGATCAGCAATCAAAGAAAGAAACTGAATCTGCGTCCCTATATCCGGCAGATCGATACCCTGGCGGCTGAATATCCGGCCATGACTAACTATCTTTACCTGACTTATAATAGCGAAACAGACGATGTGGAACGGATTACCGGCAATGCCGTCATGATCCTGGGATCCGGTGCCTATCGCATCGGCAGTTCGGTTGAATTCGACTGGAGTTGTGTGAATACCGGGCAGACCCTGCGAGCCCTGGGTTATCGCACCATCATGTTAAACTACAATCCGGAAACTGTCAGTACCGACTATGATGAATTTGACTATCTGATCTTTGACGAGATCAGCGATGAGAATGTGATTGAAATCTTTAAAATAATGGCTCCCTTGGGCGTAATTATCTCGATGGGAGGCCAAATTCCCAATAACCTGGCCATGAAACTCCATCAGGCCGGGGTGCGAATTTTCGGAACCTCTCCGGAAAATATCGATCGGGCGGAAAACCGGCGCAAATTTTCCGACCTTTTGGATCAATTGGGAATTGATCAACCCATCTGGAAGGAGCTGACTTCCATTGCAGAAGCCAAAGCTTTCAGCCACAAGCATGATTATCCGGTCCTGATTCGGCCCTCCTATGTCTTAAGCGGAGCGGCTATGGCAGTCGCCTCCAATGACAAGGAGCTGGAGCACTATCTGGATAAGGCGGTTACCATTTCACCGGAATATCCTACGGTGATCAGTAAATATCTGGAAAACGCCAAAGAAATCGAAATGGATGCGGTGGCGCAACAGGGCCAGATCGTCACCTATGCGATCTGCGAACATGTGGAAAATGCCGGTGTCCATTCCGGGGATGCCACACTGGTTCTGCCACCCCAACGTACCTATCTGGAAACCATTCGTCAGATCCGCATAATCAGTAAAAAAATCGCCCGTGCCCTGCAGATCAACGGTCCTTTCAATATTCAATTCATAGCAAAAAACAATACCGTTAAAGTCATCGAATGTAATCTGCGGGCGTCCCGTAGTTTTCCCTTTGTTTCCAAGGTCCTGCGGCACAATTTCATTGAGACCGCCACCAAGATCATCATGCATGTTCCTGCCGCAGAAAAAGAGAATTCCCTCTTTGAATTGAATTATGTGGGGGTTAAAGCACCGCAATTCTCCTTCACCCGCTTGCGGGGCGCCGATCCAACGCTGGGGGTGGAAATGGCGTCCACCGGAGAAGTCGCTTGTCTGGGAGAAGATTTTGATGAAGCCTTTTTAAAAGCGCTGTTCTCTGTGGGCTATTACCATGATATCAAACGGGTCCTGCTCTCCACAGGTCCTTTTGAATCCAAAGTGGAATTACTGGACAGCGTTAAGCAACTGCAGAAAATGGGGATAGAATTTTATGCCACCGCAGGCACAGCCAAATTCCTGCAGCAACATGATATCCCGGCAACACCACTACATTGGCCCCTGGATCAGAAATCCCCCAATTGCATCGAATATATTCAGGAAGGCAAGATTGATCTGGTGGTCAATATCCCCAAAAATTATCAAACTGATGAAATTACCAACGGCTACCTGATCCGGCGGGCAACCGTGGATTACAAGGTCATGCTGATCACTAACCGCCAAATCGCCATGCGCTTTGTCGAAGCCCTTTCGCGCAAGCTAATCAGCGACCTTACCATCCGTAGCTGGCATGAATATCAGTAATCCAGACGGTCACGAATCCATTAAAATTTTCCTATCCGCAATTTACAGCGTGGACAAAAGTCATGGCTCTTGTTGTCAGTGTCGCTCAGACTGTTGGAGAAATACATCACACAACTCGGATGATGGCAATGTCCCAATCCCAATACATGGCCGACCTCATGCACGCATTCTTTCAGGCAGCGTTTGACAAACAAGGGAGGATTTGCTTCTGAGCCGTAATAACTCTGCCGTAAGCGGGGCAAAGCGACAATCGCAATACCATTGAGCAAATCGGCTTGCCCAAAGACAAAATTGAGCTGTGACGCATAAAGATCCCGGTCTATCAGGGCCAATAGAATTGTATCCCGGCCAACATCTTGTTGTTTTAAATCAATGAGTATTTTTGTGGCCTGGTATTGTTTGCGCTGCATGTCAAAGGCGGTTTCCGGGATGGGTCGGTTGGGCAGGACATATGTTTCACAGACAAATATTTCAGCCAAATGTTGACTGATACCCGTCAATAAAGTCGTTTCTATTTTCCCGATTGGACAAAGTTTTATCTGCATACTATCAATGCAATCATGCAGAGTCAGTATCACCTTAAGTTATTAACTAAGGCAACGGTTTACATAATTCTATGTATTTTGGAGCAATAAATTTAGTCAGGTAGGTATTAGCCGCCCGATAAAAAGTGACACCCTGTCGGTGTGCTTTTTGGGCCTGGATCCTGATAATGACCGGATGCCGGGCATGGCGACGCCCAACTTGCACGGCCTCAGTTTTATTACGACTCAAATGGACGAATTGACGGCCCATGGGCCTGAGTCCCTCCTTCAGAATAAGCAATGCTTTCTCCGGCGTGGTGCCATGATACAATTGCACAGGTGGCTGTACACGTGGGCTCCCAGGCCGGATATTAATTGAATGTCCATAGGCTGCTCTGATCTTGTCTCTTTTAATTTGAAAGCGTCCCTTGGTATCTTCTCTGACCAACCGCAAAATATCAGCGCGCTCAATTTGACCAAAGTGGCTTTGGAATACCGTCAGGACAGCAGTTAATCAGCCAAGCCATCGGGATCCAACTCCAGATCGAATTGCTGCGGATTGTGACGTAATATATAGCTCGGAAATTTGCTAACTCTCTGGGGATTCTTCAGCATATTATAGCAGATTCGGATAGATGATGCAAGTGATGTACCAGTGATTATTGCGTTCAAGACAGACAATGCCACCGGCCTTAAAATCGATCATTTCATACTGCTCGCTACGGGTTAATAGCAGGCTAACTAATTTCTGTAAAAAGGGTAAATGACCCACTATCAGCAGATCTTCATCGCGATAACTAAGTTCCACGGCCAATTCTCCCGGCGGATCCAGGGGCTGGATATCCTCTTTTTCCTTGAGCAGCTGCACCACTCTACAATCCTTAAAAATCTCGGCGGTTTGCTTGGCTCTCAATTTCGAACTATGCCATGCCGTAGGTATCCTGAAGTAGTTTTTGAAAAAACCGGCTACTTTCGCGACCGCTTGTCGCCCCTCTGCGGTTAAAGGACGCTGGGGATCGCTGTTTTTATCGGTAGCCTCTCCATGCCGCATTAAATATAAATGCATCCGATTACACTTCCTTTCTGATAACTAGACATGTTTAATCTTAATTTTTATTTGCACATTATTTGGCAAAAATGCAAGTCTTTTTTCATATTTTATTAAAAATGATGGTTTGTCTACCAACCAGTCTGCTGGCCTTATATATCTCATCATTTGATCCTGACTTTCAATTGACTAAATTATTATCCATGCAAGACCTTATGCAACTCATTAACCGATCCTTATCAACAGGAGGAATTATGCATTATATTTATCACAGATTCATCAGTTTGATGTTTTTCATCATTTATTTATCAGGAGGTATTATGCAGGCACAGGACTATTCAAAAAACCTGTCCGTTCAGTATGAGGAATTGAACGCCCTACAGTTTAAAGCCGCGGTCAAAGCAGCTAAAAACACTTGTATCATTCCCTTTGGTGTTATGGAAAAACATGGACCTCATTTGCCGGTGGGTACTGATCTGATCAATGTCAGAGAACTGGCCCGGCGGGCTGCCCACCAGGAATATGCCGTCGTTTTTCCGGCCTATTATTTCGGACAAATTTTTGAGGCGAAACATCAACCCGGAACTCTGGCCTATAGCCGGCAGGCAATCTGGAACCTGTTACAGGAAACCTGCGCCGAGTTGGCCCGTAATGGTTTACGAAAAATCATTATTCTGAACGGTCACGGCGGTAATAATAATTTCCTGAAATACTTCTGTCAGGCGCAACTGGAATCTCCCAAAAATTATGTCGTCTATCTCCACACACCACCGGAGGATGCCGCTTTCCAGGAGCAACTGAAACAGCAACAGCAAAGCGAATTTGATTATCATGGCGGTGAAGTGGAAACCGCGGTAATGCTGGCTCACCGTCCTGATCTGGTTAATCTGGAGATTGCAGACGAACAAAGCGGCGCGGATCTGAATCGGCTAAGAGAGTTACAATATGCTCTTACCGGTATCTGGTGGTATGCCCGTTTCCCCAATCATTATGCCGGGGATGCCAGCGCTGCCCGCCAAGAATTGGGCTCCTTGATGCTTGAGCATAAAGTTAAAAATTTTGTAGCCATGCTTAAATCTGTCAAAGCCGATCAGAAGGCGATGGAATTGCAGGAGACTTTTTTCAAACAGGCGCAAAACCCTCTAAAAACAGAACAATAATAATATTGATCCGGATTGCCCGCGGATTTAATCCGCCATTCAGCGCTTTGCCAAAGTACGATGCTCTAAATCACTTGAACACCAGGCCTTAATAGCGGTTGTGCTTTGTTGTGAAATGATTTGACGAATGATAATTGGCTTTTATGATGCGCAAAAGTTCTTGATATACGTTATCGCGGTTGCCAGGAGTCAGAGTGAACAACCGGCCAGCTTCTCTTACCTTTAGATTTTGCACAAAGGGGTTTTTACCCTCTTTAATCGTGGCTACCATTAAATTTTCAGCATCCAGTGCCCGTTGTATTGTAGATTTGAACTGGGATGAAAAAAGTTCCATCCTGCCGATCTCATCTACAATGATCAGATGATTTTTTTCTTGCAGTCCTCTTTCAATGGCTGCCACGCCGATTCGGTCCAGGTCGTTGAGTTGCACCCCGTATTTGCCAATCTGATAGGGGGATTCGATGTGCACCGCAGCCAAAATCCCTTCTTGTCCCCTGAAATTCTTGATTTTGAATCCTGTGCGTCTACCCTGTGCATTGCGGATCTCTTGAGTATAGAATCCATTTTTCGGGATTGACAATTCTTCTGCCAGGCCTTTGATCAAGGTCGTTTTACCCACTCCGGGACGGCCGGTAATAAATATTTTATTCAGCATAATTAGGGTCTATTCTGGTATAAAAATGAACTGCTTAATAATGACCTCTGTCTCACGGCGATCGGCGGCTGGTTTCCCACGGTAAAGATACAGATTAACGCGCACTTTTTCATTACCTTGGGGTGGGATACTATTACCGGTATAGCGCCATTGAGCGATCCCCGGTTCTTGCGACTGTGAGGAGTCTATATGTCCATGCCAGGAGCGGAATAATACTTGATCCTGTTGCCAACGGAACCCATGGGAACTGTATGATCCCTCCAGTTTCAAATCGAACTGTTTTATATTATGCGGTATGGTATAGGGTTGTACCACATACTGCAGCTGCTGTGGTAGGGCTTTACCCCATTTTGAAAATTCGATATCGATCTCCCGATTATTAAAATGTGGTTGAGTATCCCAGGTAAACAAACCAAAGACTACATTCGGGTCCATCTCTTCCAGCTCGGCATCGATTAAAAAAATATAGTCACCGTAGCCAAAACTTTTTTTAGATACTATTTCTGCACAGTACCACCGCTGATCACGATGGACAATTTTCAGATGCAGCTGCCCCTTATGATCGATCCAGACATTGTGTGTATCCGCCCCAAAATAATTGTATCCCGGCGTAGTGGGCCGCGGGGCCCGTTTTACCCACCACCGATGACCGGAAAATTGAATAATCCTAGGTGCTTTTACCGGTCCGGACTGTGCTAACAGATTCAAGGAAAAAGCCAAGATTAAAATTAAGATAAAAGTGCTTTTATACACGGATCACAAGCCCCTATTAAATTAAAGGTGTAACACATTCAGAATCTTCTTGAGACACTCAGGATTAATTGACAATTTTTTAAATAATCGTCCTGACTGATTTCATAATTTTCCCAGTTTATATTCCACTGGAAAAAGGTATCTGGCAGGACAAGATATTGTCCACTGGTGCCGATTTTGCGGGATCCGCGGTATTCCGCCTCCTTACTGGTCAGTAATTGATCCGGAGAGGTCCCTGTGCCGATCAACAGGGATACATAACTCTGCTCCGGCCCCGTATACCATCTGGCCGTCAGATAAACCGAACGGGAAAAAGAAACCTCCTGCGGCGTGAGATAGGTTCGCAAGTTGAACCAATAATTTTTATAATATTTTCCCACAGAGCAGGTCATAACCACCACCTGTAGATTATCAAATTGCATGTAACGGGTGCCCAGGGATCCCACTAGGGTATAGGGTAACTGTTGGTAGAACTCCAGCCCACCCCGGTAGCGGGGAAATATTTTTTCCGCTGACCATCCCAGGCTCACATAGGCATAAGTGCCGGCCCGCAGGGAGGGATAGGCATCCAATTCCAGTTGATAAGCGGAAATATCAAACCGCCGGGCATAATTAAGGCGTGCAATCAGGGTCCCCAGTGAAATCAAGCGTTCATAATCAAGAGAGACCATCTGCCAGGGATCACGGTCGGGATGGAGACAACCCAAACGCCAGGCCGATTCTGCCGTTTCAAAACGATCATAAGTATAGCGCAGCGTTAGCTTGGATTGTTTTTGGATCCGTTCTATTGACCGATACAGACTGCGCCCTTTTTTATGGGAAGGGTTCAGGTGTAACAGATTATTGAGAATCGTGGCGGCTTGGGATAATTGATCCAAATTTTTCAAAACAAGGGCTTTCTTATATAATAGATCGTTATCATTAGGATAGTATTGGAGTGCCCGGTCAATGTAGGTCAGAGCCTGGGAATATTGCTGAGCCCATATCTCAAGATCACTAATAGCATACCAGGCATCTTTATATTGTGGCTTCCGTTCTATAACCTGTTTCAGATGTACCCGGGCTGAATCATATAATCCGTCCCAGGCATATACCCGCCCTAAGAGGATTCTTACATCGTGATAGTCGGGATATTCAGCCAGGATTGTGCGACATAATTCCCGCGCCGTTGCTCTTTCGCCTTGAAAAGCCAAACTGCGGGCCTGGGTAAATAATTCATCCGGATTGATCTCAGTTTCCGCATATAGAAGCATGGAAGATCCCAGGATGCTTAGCAGTAAAATGATTCCCCAATCATCACTGCATACATATTTTTTCAGCTTTTTAAACATATCTCACCATTCAACTTATTTTTTATTATCTCTGACAAAGCCCTTGCGTTCCATTTTACCCCAGCCTCTTCTTTTCCCACGCAGGGCAGCCAGCATACCTCGAATCCGCCAAAAGGTGGTTAGCTGGCGGTAACCGAAATTTTCGATCACTGCCAGACCAAATAATTTCAGCAGATCACGAAAACGGGTATATCTGCGGAACGTTAACTCTTCCAGACCCACCGTGGCAATGGACAAGGTGGTCCCGAAAACTAAGGCCACCATTAAAAAAGAGCCGGCAAACAAAAAAGAG
Source organism: uncultured bacterium (assembly GCA_964640055.1). GTDB lineage: Bacteria > Fidelibacterota > UBA2242 > UBA2242 > JAFGTP01 > CAZXFH01. The sequence goes on from CAZXFH010000017.1 coordinate 15,101, forward strand.
ATGCGGCCCAAAATAATAGCACCCAAAAAAAACAGGTATCCGGGTAACTCGATCAAAGGACCCAACATTTCCAGAAAATAAAAGTAGGGGTAAGCCAGCATTCCCACGAGCCCGTATTTGCGCCGGAATAACATGGAACTGTGGCGGGTCATGACTTCATACAGGCCCCGTTGCCAGCGGTCTCTCTGGCGACCCAAAACCCTGACTGTTTCCGGGCATTCGGTCCAGGCCACCGGATCAGGCACAAAAGCGATCCGGTAATCGATATGATTGGCGCTGCAATAGTGATGCAATTTAACCGCTAATTCCATATCCTCCCCCACTGTATCGGTAGCATATCCGCCAACTTTTACAGAGATAGAACGCCGGAAAATACCGAAAGCACCCGAGATGATCAGGTTGGCATTCAGAGCATCCCAGCCCATGCGTCCACTCAGGAAGGCCCGCAGATATTCCATCACCTGAAAACTGGCCAGGAGATTGCCCGGCAATCTCACTTTTTTCACGATGCCCGATTCCACAGTACAGCCGTTCGCAATGCGAATAATACCACCAGCCGCCACTGTGGTTTCATCCTCCAGAAAAGGTCGCACAATGCGGATCAGCGCATCTTTCTCCAGTAAACTATCAGAATCCATGGCACAAAACAGGGGCGTACGACAATAATTGATTCCGGCATTCAAAGCGTCCGCTTTCCCGCCGTTTTCCTTATCAATAACATAAAGATTGCCGTAGCGCGTGCTGCGATAGATATTTTTTACTCTGGCTGTGTTTAGCTGCGCAGTGGGGGCCCGGACCGCCTTGACCATCTTAAAAGCCGTGAGCATACGCTCCAGGGTTTTATCCTGGGAACCATCATTGATGACAATAATTTCATATTCCGGATAATTCAGGTACATCATGGATTTGATTGATTCCACGCATGTAGTCTCTTCATTATAAGCCGGGGCCAACAAGCTAACCGGCGGTGCACCTGCCACGCGAACTAAATCCTGAACCACAATGGCTTTTAGCCGCCGCGTGTAGCGTTTTAAAGCGCGGAAGGCAACTATAATAGTGAACAAATAACTAAAATTTAGCAGTAAAAAATAGGTCATAATCAGGATGCTGACAATCACAGCCAGAATATAAAAGTAACCCGTGAGAAAGGCTCCTGTAACCTTTAGGATGGATCTGATTAGCTCAATTATCATGCATTACCCTGTAATACTTGCTGTGCCACGGCGGCCTTTGGATGATCCGAGTGGGCTATATCTTTTAAGGTCACCTCCTGATGCATCCGTTTCAAAGCCTGTACGGCACGAAAAGAAACCCAATTGGAGGGATGATACACGGCGGCCAGGAGTGTGGAAATATCTGACGGCGATCCGACCGTGCCCAAGGCATCGACCGCATAGGCCTTTAGAATGAAATTCTCCGCATTAATATATTGACGTACAACATCCCGATGTTTGGGGAGCCCCATGTTAGATAATAGCCGCAGACAGGCCGCGACTAACTCCATATTTTGAGCCTTTTGCAAAACTTCCGCGGCCACATCCGCCGCTGCGAAATCATTCTTTGTATTCAAGGCATCCGCGATCACTACCCGCACCTTGATCGGCTGTTTCTCATCCTGTAGTGTGTTCCGCAGATGGGGCAACATGTAACTGCCGGCCGCAGCTAACATGGAAGATAGCAAATTATTACTCCAGGATTGATAACGGTGTAAATGTTGTACCACCTCCGCAGCATAAGCTCTGTATTCCGGCCGGCAAAGGACTCTGGCAGCCGCGATAGATACCAGTGGTGAAGGATCATCCAGGAGGGTGACTGCCAAATGACCAATGTTAGCCACCTGTAAGCGGTCCAGAGTCAGAATAGCGCGTGTTTTTTGTTCCGGATCACCTGTCTTTAAACGCTCTTTTAATACACCGGTAAAGGGTTTTGCTAAGCGAGCCAATAGCTGTCGATCACTGCCAGCGACCTGAATGGCATAGCGGAATATAAAGTCAACGAAATATAATTGTTCATCGGGCTGAACCTTTTTTATTAAAACCTCGGGAGCAACATCGCGCGCTAAAATATCCAGTAACAAAGTTTCCCAGCTATCCTCCAGCCGTTGCCATTTTTTAGCTTTACGGGTATTGATAAACCGCAATAATAGGGCATAAAACGCAAAGAAAAAGGAAAAGGCAAATAATAGAAAAATAAATACAATCAGAAAAACCAATATCCGTTGACTTCCGGGATAAGCGCTTAGAATATCAGACCACGGTTGGATAAAATTCATTGCTCTGTTTTCAAATTTGTCAAACGAAACTATTTAATATTTATACTCAAAGCTGATATCTGACCAATACATCTGCAATTCAATTCTGCCAAAAAGTAAGTGAAAACACTCTATTTAACAACCATAAACCGAAATAAAACGTTTATGTTATGCTTAATTAGACTTATTTTATATTGTGTTAATAGATTTATATTTTCATAGGTAGTAACCATGCAGAATTTAAAGAAAATATTCAAGGCGGTGCTTACTTCACGGATCAAAGCCCTCCAATTAGCCCTAGACGAACTGGGTGAATCCGGTGAAGCCCAAGAATCTATCCGTCGTATTGCCCACAGCTTAAAGGGATCAGCCAAAATGTATGGCTATCCGGAAATCGGTGAATTTGCTCATACTGTTGAAGAGACATCTCTCGAGGATTTACCGGAAAAAACCCGGCAACTCCTGACCCGATTGGAAGCATTGCAACAGAGTAAGGATGCTAAAGCCACCATAGCGCATATCCTGGTTATCGATGATGACCCCTTAATCACCCATTTGATCAAATCAGTTCTGGAAAACGCCGGCCATCAGGTTATTGTAGCTGCAAGTGCCGCCCAAGCCCGCCTGGAAATGCAGCAGCAAAAATATCAGCTCATTATTCTGGATCTCTTGCTCCCGGACGCTGACGGCCGCAATTTTTTAGTGGAACTGAAAGAGACCTCGGCTTATTGCTCTATTCCCGTATTTATATTATCGGCTAAAACCAGTACTGCTACCAAATCCGAATGTCTGGCACTTGGAGCTGAAGTTTATCTGGAAAAACCCTTTGATCCTGATGAACTGGTGAATTTGGTAGAAAAAAAATTGCATCAACAGAAAGAAATCAGCCGGGAGCGGGACACCGATCCAGTAACCCGCTTACTCAACCGGGCGGCTTTTCATGAAAAATATCATGAATATCAAATTGCCTATGAAGAAACCGACCAGACCTTTGTGATAACTCTTATAAATATCGATCAACTGGATAAGATCAATCAGCAGTATAGCCCGGCCATGGGGACTCAGGTAATCCGCTATCTGGGACAAAAATTGGCGGCTTACTACCAGGAAAAAGAACTGCTCGCCCGTTGGGAAGGAGGCGAATTTATCGGCTTGTTCTTCGGATCAGAGGAATCACAGGTGGCTGAAAAACTGCAATACTTGCAGGAGCAATTCAGCCAATATAAATTCACCACACCAGAAAATGAATCTTTCCAAAGTAGCTTTTCCGCGGCTGTGGCTGAATTCAACTGGCAAACTGACCATGAAGACGCCTATGTGGAACTTAAAAAGCGGCTGGTCACGGCTAAAAAAAGAAGGCGCGGTCAGATAATTACCAGCCAGGAATATACCCAGCCCCTCCCTTTGCGTATCTTTATCGCTGAAGACGATGAACTGATTAGCTCCATCGTCAAGCATCGTCTTATACGCGAAGGCTATGAGGTAACCCATGCTGAAGATGGCAAGAGTGCCTGGGAACTGTTACAGCAAGATAGTGCTTTTACCGTGATTATTCTGGATGTGAAAATGCCGGAAATGAATGGTTTTGAAGTCCTAAAGAACCTGCGAAAACATCCCGACCTGGAAGACATTCCGGTTATTATATTAACATCCATGGGTAAAGAACAAGATATTGTCCACGGACTGGAATTGGGCGCCAATGATTATATCCTGAAGCCCTTTTCTCCGGTCGAATTATTGGCCAGAATTCAGCGCTTTCTGAAGAAGTAAATTCCGTTTTTATATTTATGCTGATATGGTATTAATACTCAGCTGCTAATATCCGACTCACCAGGGGCAGGTAAAAGCGCCAGAAAAATTGTCGGCGATCCTCAATTTTATGTTTATTGTAAAAAGCGCCCCGAAAGATAGTAATACCCTGAAAACGGCTTATGGAAATATCCCGGATGGGATTATCGGCAAAATCACCGGCAAAATAATATAAAGCAGCGTCTCCCCGGGCTGCCAGCACCGCCGGAAAACCGGCCGGGATGTGATATCTATCCAATAATTGTGCTCCCAGAGGAGTGGTTTTGATCAAATAATTGGCCAGCCTGCGGTGCTGGCCTTTAACCGGTCGGACAATATTGAACCAGAATGGATAAGGGAGTTCCCGGGGGAGTCCGTAGTCTGCCCGTCCTGCCTCAGTGGCTTGGATAAGAGGTACCTCGCGCACCAGGTGTCTTTTATGCTCCAGAACCACAATCCCCTGACGGTTATTGACCAGCACAATACCACTGGTTTCAAAATCCCAACAGCGGTTATACTGTTCCTCATACATGCGAATGGCCCACCCAGGAACTTCCGGATTTCTTAAAGTATCCAGGCTGATAAAATAGCGCCCGGTCCATCCGCTCCATCTCAAATGCAGAAGCTGTTCCAGTGCGTGGCGTATCTCTCTGGACGTTGGCGGAGTCATAGTGGAAAATTCTATTATCATCGGTTTCTGTCGGGACTTCATAAGCGTTAGAAAAGTCAACTCAGTTGAATCGAGACCACCGTAGAGCAAATCACCGGCCTGTTCCGGCGATGAATCCCATGACTCCCGAAACCAATCCCGCTGATAGATCCCATAGGTATCAGCAATATAGACCATATCATAAACCTTTGCAAGACTATCTAACTGGGCAGACGTATAGGCGCTTAAATCAGCGACCCCGTAATCTTGATCCTCTGCGGAAAAAAATCCATAATAATCCCGGGTCACATCATAGAGGGAGCCGTCGGGCTGGACATATTTATTATAATTCAAAGCCCAAAACAGAGAATAACGTTCTTTCCCTTCTATGGTTAAGGAACTTTTATCCAAAATGAAGAGATTCAGGAATTTTTTGGGCTTGAGCTGCCATAATCCCCACATGAAAAATGGAATCAGCAGTAGAATAACAATAAAAAGTCGGATCCCTCTACCGGCCGAAGAGCGCTTTTTTTGAGGTTGCTCAGGCTGCTGGGATTTCATTGCTTTGCTCTATCTTTGCCGTATGTTACAGAATTTAAAAAGACCGTGAATATCGACCCCTTACCCGGCTCACTGGATACATCCAAGGTATACCCTAATAAATTACACAAGGAACGGGAAATAGAAAGCCCTAAACCGGTGCCTGCATATTTCCGTGCGGTCGACCCGTCTGCCTGCTGGAAGGCATCAAAAATAGTATCCAATTTTTCCCGAGGAATCCCAATACCGGTATCAATCACATCAATGGCATAAGGAACATCATTCGCTCTGATATTCACCCGGATCGTAACACTACCTTTTTCCGTAAATTTAATGGCATTGCTGGTCAGGTTACTAAGCACCTGTTCTAATTTCATCATATCAGTCTGGATTGGTTTTATCTTGGCCGGATAATCCGCCTTGAGAAGAACATCTTTATCAGCCACCTGGCTCTCCAATTTTTCAATCACTTCCTGGATCAGTTCCTCTAAATGGATAGTCTCCAGATTCAATTCCATGCGGCCGGCCTCTATTTTAGACAGATCAAGAATATCATTGATCAATTCCAGTAAGAGCTTCCCGTTCTTTACAATTCGGTTCAAAAAATTAAGATTCTGCTCCGTCAGATTAGCCTGTTTGTTTTTACGCAGGATATTGGAGAAACCAATAATCGCATTCAGGGGAGTGCGCAATTCATGGCTCATCTTGGCCAAAAATTCACTTTTGGACTGATTGGCTGCCTCTGCCGCTTCTTTGGCATGCTGCAGATCCTCTTCAATTTTTTTGCGCTCAGTGATATCCCGTACCACGCCGGTAAAATAGAGATCATCTTCTAGCTCAAACTCTCCGATTGCCAAATAAATCGGAAAAACGGTTCCGTCTTTACGAAGTCCGGTACATTCAAGTCCGGTTCCGATAATTCGCTTTTCCCGCGTTCTGACATATCGATCGACATAGCCATCATGCTTTTCCCGATGTGGATGAGGAATGATCATATTGATGGATTGACCTACCAACTCCTCACTTTTGTATCCGAATATGCGCTCGATCGCCGGGTTAATCGTGTCTATGATACCCCGGGAGTTAGCGGTGATCACTCCATCGACCACATTACTCAGAATGGCATCCAGGCGCTTCTCACTCTCAGAAAGCTCCATGGCGTAAGAAGTAATATCAGAAATATCCGTAAAAATACTCTGAGCGTATTGAGGATTCCCCCGCTTATACTTACAGTTGATATTGCCGGAGACGATCAGTTTAGCGCCATCTTTACAAATGAATCTCGTCTCCAGGTATTTTACCGGGTCTCCGGATATGGCCTTCTGAAAGGCTTTCTGAAAGGTTTTTAAATTCTTGGGGTCAATGATATCAAAAACGGTCATGTTTTCCCGATCCTGCTGATCATAACCAAGCTTTTGTTGCCACGCACGATTGACGTATGAGAAATGACCGGTCGGTGTGACGATCTGGATCAGTTCACTGCCATTATCAAAGAAATCCTTGAGCCGCTCTTCACTCTCCTTAACCTGATCCAAAGCGGTTTGCAACTCCTGCTGCACCTTTTCATCACGATATTGAGCCTGTATGATGCGTTTTAAATTTTTATTACGAAAATGAAAAATCAGAGTGGCCAAAGTGGCCGTGATGATGAGGGCAAAGCCAAAATGAACCCAACCCATACCAAAGGAGAATAAGCAGGCCACATACAACCAGCTGCTGACCGTTATCGCCAGAATGAAAATGAAATAAGACCAGGATAAAACAAAGATACCGGCGGCTATGAGCAGTAACAGAATATTGGTGGTTTCCAGAGGATCACCGGTTAAGTATAATTGCAGCCAACTGTTCACCAAAATCAGCATCCCCACCAGTCCTATTATCGGATGCCCCCATTTGCTGGGCAGAACACAAAAATGGGTAATGAGATATAATCCCAGAAACAAAAGAACGGTGATTCCGGCAGTGATGCCCATGATAATGGCCGGTTCACCGGTCATTACCAGAAAATGACTGATGGTGAATAAAGTGTAAAGTATGATCAGAGTCAGGGCGATCGGTTTTAGAGTGTCCAAAACGATCTGTTCCAATCGCGCTTTGATATAGGCCGCGGAAGGGATATAATCTGATGGCGAACGGTTGGTTTCCACTATCACGATTTCACCTCACACCCAGTAAAATATATTGCATTCCAAAGGTTTTCCATTCATAGCAGCTTTTTGATTGCATTTAGCAAAATGTCTTCATCAATAATCGGCTTGGTAATATAATCATTGAATCCCAGGTCTAAATATTTTTTCCGATCCCCTTTCATGGCATGGGCGGTCAAGGCGATCACCGGCAGGTTTTTCAGAGACTCCTGTTGACGAATTATTTTTAAAACTTCGGTACCATCCATCTCTGGTAAGGAAATGTCCATTAAAATCAAATCCGGCTTGTCTTTGACCAGGTTTTCAAGGGCCTCCTTACCGCAGGCGTATTCTAGGGTCTCATATTGGTCTTCCAGAATGGTTTTCACTAGTAATCTGTTATCTTCATTATCTTCAATTACAGCGATTTTTTTCATGATAATTCCTTCAGTTTGGCTTTATATATTTTTTCCACAATGGCATACTCTGTCTGCAAATCTTTCCATAATTGTGTCGGGACATCGAGATCTTCTCGCTCAGCGGACTCCTCCATACCGGACGCAATCTCCCGCAATTGCACAGCCCCCAAATTCCCGGCACTGGATTTGATCGAATGGGCGGCATGCTCCAGCCTGTAGGCGTCTTTGTTGTCAAGTGCTGCCTGCACAGCTTCCATTTTTTGGGGGAGTTGTTCAAGAAAAATGCTGAGCATTTCCCTGCACAATTTCTGACCGCCGATGCGCTGAAGATTATCTAACATTACGGGGTCAATGTGTTGTGATATATCCGCCATAAAGTTTTCCTTTCATCCTTAAAACTGTCTCATGGATAATATCTTGAGTCTAACTGCTAAATGCAATTAATAATTGCGGTGGATGTCATGGATATTTTAATTTGTACTCCCCGATCTGCCCCTCAAGACGTAAAAGAAGGTGACCTACCCGCCCACGGCTGGTTCTCCCTGATTTAGGTTGATTTTCATGCCCTTGGGGCCTATACTATTTAGCGGAAACCTGTTGTCTAAAAATGAGGAGCACTGTGCAACATCAAATAAAAATCCGTCCGGCTATTCAAGCAGATGCTGAGCGCATCATTGATTTTAACATTGAAATGGCCATGGAAACCGAAAGCAAAGGGTTGCCCCGGGATATTATCACGGCCGGCGTCCGTAAAGTGTTACAAGAGCCGCAGCTGGGCTTTTACGTTGTCGCCGAATTAGACAAAACCCTAGCCGGTTGTCTGATGATCACCAAGGAATGGAGTGACTGGCGGAATGGGTTATTCTGGTGGATACAGAGTGTTTATGTAAAGCCCGTATTCCGGCGCCAGGGAATCTATGGCCGGCTGCACACTCATATCAGGGAACTGGCTCAAAAAAATGATCGGGTATGCGGTCTGCGGTTATATGTGGAAAAAAACAATATCATTGCCCAGAAAACATATCAAAATCTGGGCATGCAAGCAACTCACTATAAAATATTTGAGGAAACAATCACTTAACCCTCGCATATTAATAACAACCCTTTGTGATTAAGGAGACTCTTGATGCCCAAATCCAATGTAATTATTTTACTGATGCTCATCACACTTTATGTGCTGGGTCTGTCACTGCTAAGCTGCAACAAGGACAAACCGGCCAACCCACCCCTGGCATACAGAATAGCCGATACAACTGTAATCCATGGAGATACCTTGGTGGATCACTATTACTGGCTCCGGGAAAAGTCCAATCCGGCCGTTATCGATTATCTGGAGTCCGAAAATGAGTATACCCAAGCCAAAATGCAACCTACCAAAAAATTACAAAAAAAATTGTACCGGGAAATGAAGGCCCGCATCAAGGAAACAGATCTGTCGGTACCGGTTAGAATTGGTAATTATTACTATTACCAGCGCTTGGAAAAGGGTAAGCAATATCCGATCTATTGCCGTAAAAAGGATTCACTGGAGGCCCCTGAAGAAATTCTGTTGGATCAGAATAAATTAGCCCGCAAACACGATTACTGCCACATCGGTGTTTTTAAGGTCAGTCCCGATCATCAATTACTGGCTTATTCGGTTGATTATCAAGGTGATGAACACTACACTATCCACATTAAGCATCTGAAGAGTGGGCGTCTCTTTGAGGATCAAATTGACCATACCTATTACAGCCTGGCGTGGACCGCGGATAGTCACACCCTTTTTTATAGCACCCTGGACTCAACCCAGCGGCCTCACAAATGCTACCGCCATGTGCTGGGCACCGACCCTGAAAAGGATGCCTTGATGTACCACGAAAAGGATCCCCGCTATTACCTTACTCTGAATAAGACCAAGAATGGTAAGTACATTCTCTTGAATTTGAACAGTGAGGTCACCAGTGAAGTCCGCTATTTGCAAGCCGATCATCCAGTTGAAGACTTCAGGTTGCTTTACAAGCGCCGTGAAGACATTGAATACTATGTTTATCATCATAATGATCACTTCTATATCCGTACTAATGATCAGGCCAAAAATTTCAAATTGATCAGCGTACCCGTTAAAAACCCGAGGCTTGATAATTGGCAGGTAGTCATCCCTCATCGCAAACAGGTTAAATTAGAGGCCTTTGATTTCTTTCAAAATTTCCGGGTGACCACTCAACGGGAAAACGGCCTACGGACCCTGATCGTAACCGATCTGCGTCACCAGGAAAGCCAAAATGTAGTGTTTCCTGAATCCGTGTATGCTTTAAGTCCCGGTAAAAATCCGGAATTCAATACCAACATTTTTCGGTTTAACTACACCTCTCTGATCACACCGAAGTCGGTCTATAATTATAATATGCAGACCCAAACCAAGACCTTAAAGAAACAAACCGAAGTTCCGGGTGGCTATGATAAATCAAATTTCCACACGGAACGGATCTTGGTCCCGGCCCGGGACGGAACCAAAGTACCGGTCTCCCTGGTCCATAAAAAAGGCATCCGGAAAAATGGCCGCAATCCGCTTTTCCTATATGGCTACGGCTCCTATGGCGCGATCATTGAGCCCCGCTTTTCGGCGAACCGTTTAAGCCTCTTGAACCGGGGGTTTATCTATGCCATTGCTCATATCCGTGGCAGCAGCATAATGGGCCGGGAATGGTATGAACAGGGCAAACTCCTGCACAAAAAGAATACATTTTATGATTTTATTGACTGTGCAGAGCAGCTGATCCGGTCCGGTTACACCAATCCGGAGCAGTTAGTTATTTCGGGTGGCAGCGCCGGTGGCTTGCTCATGGGTGCCGTCACCAATATGCGACCCGACCTTTTTAAAGTTGTGATCGCCCGGGTTCCCTTTGTCGATGTGGTCAATACCATGCTGGATCCATCTATCCCCCTGACCGTCATCGAATATGACGAATGGGGCAATCCCAATCAAAAAGAATTTTATGAATACATTCAATCCTACTCCCCTTACGATAATGTAGAGTCCAAGGCTTATCCGCACATCCTGATTACTGCTGGATTGAACGATCCCCGGGTCCAATACTGGGAGCCAGCCAAATGGACGGCTAAATTAAGGGCGAATAAAACCGATAATAACCTGGTATTACTCAAAACTGATATGGGCAAAGGCCATTTTTCGGCCACCGGACGGTATGACTATCTGAAAGAGATTGCTTTTCAATATGCGTTCATTTTTGATCGTCTGCAGATAAATGAGTAGCATACCATTCATTAAATAAATTTTCGTGATCAATAATAATAGGAGGTCTATTTGTCAATCCAAGAACAAAGGGAAATAACCTGTCCCAATTGCGGTCAGAAACAAACCATGACAATTTTCAATTCCTTGAATATATCCCTTAATCCCGAACTCAAAAACGACCTGTTTGACGGGAAGATTAACCGTTTCAATTGTCCGCACTGCGCCCATAATTCATTGATCCAGGTACCCTTTTTGTATCACGATATGGATCGGAAATTCGCGGTGCATTACTTTCCAGCAACGGCCTTAAAAAAGGAAAGTTTTCTTAAGCAGTTTAATATTGACGGTTCCATGCAGGTTAACCCGGAAGAGTTAAAATTTGAACCGCCGGAATATATGTTTCATGTCCATGTGGTTTTTGATATGAATGAATTGGTCAGCTATATTATTTTCCGGGAAATTTTACTGGAATACCATCAGCAGCAAAAATCCCGGATGAACTGAAAGATAACTGCGCTGCAGATTAAAATTATTTATTCTTTCGGAGCATTAAACAGGTCCAAAAGCCGCTTGAGCAGCGGTGACACATGCGCCTCTTTTGACTGTAATGATTCAGTGGGGGTTTTGCTGGCTAACTTATCATAGAGTGCTTTTTCCACCAAAAGGCAAAGGGAGTTGGCCAATTTGTTCTGGTAATTAAAAATCGGATAAAAGACAAAATATTCTTCATGCGGGGTGACATCCGGCTTCACTTGAATATCCCGTTTGATCGGCACATGCTGACTGCGACGCAATTCCTGAGCCAACGCTGAAAAATTGAAATCATCCAGGATACTATCAACATTATTATCCAGGATGGTTTTACGTTCAATATCTAAATACTCCAACAAGCCCTTACTCACTTTGGTTATCTGACCGTTAACATCGGTGATAAACACCCGCAAATCAATAATATTAAAAATAAAATTGTTTATTTTACTGAGGGAACTGATTTTCTTTGACTTAACTTCATTTAGTCTGGAAAGCCCTGAATTAATGACCATTATTTTCTCGCCCAGGCCGCCTAACCGTTTTAAAGACCCATAGGGTATGGCAACACCCTGACGACTCAATTCGGCAATTTTATCCAATTCTTTTAAGACACTGTTACTTTTTAAAAACAGGGCAATCAAGAATCCGATAAGTACCGCCACGAATATAATCGTCAGATAAATAAAATTTTCCGAAAGCAGTTTAATTGTGGATTCTGCTCCCCTCGTAATTTTGCTCAGTGACAAATAATAATTGATACCCAAACTGATGATCATTAGAACAGCCAGGATCAGAATAGATAACAACCACCGCTTTTTTACCAGAAACATTTAGGCTTCCTTTAATTTTTTTACATCTTTTTCAGGACCGGCGACCACCAAGATATCATTATCCCTCAATTCCGTGGAAGGTGACGGGACGGTCACCACCTCTTCCTCAACCGGATTCCCCATTTCATCCACGTCGGTTTCAAGGCGTTTAATAGAGATCACATTCACATTGGATTTGCGGCGCAGATCCAGTTCCTGGAGGGTCTTGCCCATAAATCTTTTCGGTGTGATTACCTCTGCCAGGATCTGATTTTGACCGATATACATCTTATCGATAATTTCCGGTGACAACAGCCGGCTGGCAACCCGCTTCCCTTCCTCAATTTCGATGTTGACAACCTCAGTCGCCCCGACCTGCTTGAGGACCCGGGCATGAATATCGGAGATGGCCCGGGAAATAATGAACGGTATTCCTAATTTTTTCAGAATCGCGGTAGTAAGGATACTGGCTTCAATATCATCTCCCATGCCGACCACGGCCACATCTATATTTTCAATAGGGGCATTGTTCAGCGATTCCTCATCAGTACTATCGATCAAAATCGCCTGAGTAACAATGTTTTTTACCCGTTCGATTTTATCGGAATTGTTATCGACGGCAATTACTTTACCCCCTTTTTCCGCTAAAGAGGAGCATACCTCGTAACCAAAGGTCCCTAGACCAAAAACTGCAAATACTTTATCCTTTACCATGCTGATTTTTCCTCTTATATTTTGTTTTGAAAAGGCTCATTTTTTGTATTTTAGCCAATCATGATATTGCCCTCAGGATATTTAATCTCAACTCCTTTTTCCCGTTGTGAAAGCGCTACTATCAAGGTCAGCGGTCCGATCCGACCTACAAACATCAGAATACTGATCAGGTATCGGCCGATTGTCGATAATTCAGAGGTGATTCCAGTAGATAAACCGACTGTTCCAAAGGCTGAGACAGCCTCGAATAATATTCTCTCAATCGCAAATTCCTCAGTCATTGACAATATTAGCGTCACAAAAAATATAGACAATAGAGACAGGGTTATTACCATAAAAGCCTTGTTGATCAGTCCCTTTTTCAGATGATGTTTCATCAGCGTCACATTGCGCTCCTGGCCCAGCATCCCTTTGAAATAGGCATAGATTACCGCTATCGTATTGACTTTGACACCGCCGGCGGTTGATCCGGAAGCACCGCCGATAAACATAAATAATATCATAATCATCAAGGTGTTAATGCCCAAGGCGGAAATATTGAGAGTATTGAAGCCGGCCGTTCTTAAGGTCACCGCTTGAAAAAAAGCGCCTAAATACTGGGTCTTTAAATCATGGTCCAGCAGAATCCGGGCGTGCTCGAAACCATAGATAATTAGAGTGCCGCTAAATAGCAATATCCCGGTCAAAGCCAGGACTACCTTGGTATTCACACTGAGCTTATACAATGGCGTGCGCTTCCTGAACAATCCGCTCTTAACACCGGCTTTCAAATTATCAGAAACATTGAACATAACGGAAAAACTTAAGCCTCCCAGAATAATCAGTATGGCCAGTACAAAGTTCACAAATAGATCCGATTGAAAGCCCTCGAAGCTATCTGAAAAGAGGGCAAAACCAGCATTACAAAAGGCTGAGATGGCATGAAAAACAGAAAATAAAAGGGCCTTGCCATTGACCCCGTAGATCTGTGTGAATTTTATAAAGAAGAAGAGCATACCGATGGCTTCAATGATAAAAGTAAAATAGATAATTTTGAAAATAGAACGGGATAACTTACGCATATCATGTTCATTTAACATGAAAGAGAGGGTTATTTTCTCTTTGACACTAATGGTTCTTCCGATAATAAAGGCTGCAAAGAAGGAGAGGATCATGATGCCTAACCCGCCGATTTGTATCAGCAGCATAATAATCAGCTGTCCGAATACTGAAAATTTGGTGGCCGTATCGACCACAATCAATCCGGTGACACAAACCGCAGACGTTGAGGTGAAAAGGGCATTGATGAAGGATAAATTATCCCCATCACTCGTCGCCTGGGGCAGCATTAAGAGGCCTGATCCAATCAAAATAGCGAGTATAAAACTGGTAACAATCATTTGCGAAGGATGGTCGGTGAACCGATTCAACAGGGCATTAATTTTTTTGAGTCGCTTCAAAGGCATGGCATACTTTATTAAACTAATCAAATAATTTCAATAAAAATTTATTCCTCAAGCAGCTTATATATGCATCAATTCCTTTGTTTGTTCGCATTTACCGCGCAAGGACATAAAAGAGACAACCACCCAAAAAAAATGGGTGGCTTTTCTGAAACAGTGGATGCCTGTTCTGTTTATTAACAAATCTCTAAAATTTTAAGCAATACTCGCAGTAATCGTTATCACCGGCGATTTATTTTCTGCGTTCCCTGATACGGGCAGCTTTGCCTTTTAATTTCCGTAAATAATAGAGTTTTGCCCGCCGGATCTTGCCTTCTGAAATCCGTTCAATATTTTTTACGATAGGAGAATGCAAGGGAAATACCCGTTCCACTCCAACTCCATTGGATATTTTACGGACGGTAAAGGTCTCATTGGCTCCGGATCCCTTACGCGCGATCACCACGCCTTGAAACCGCTGGATTCGTTCCCGATTACCTTCCACAATTTTCACATTCACAGCCACTGTATCACCCGCTTTAAAATCGGGCTGATCCTGGCGCAATTGATCGGCTACTGCTGAAGCCACTTTATCCATTATTTCCTCCAATAGATTTCTTATCTTTTATATTTTTATTTAAAAGGTCTGATCTGCGCTCCTGAGTTCTTTTCACCCGCTGCGACCGTCGCCAAGCGGCGATCTTACCGTGATCTCCGGATAATAAAATCTCGGGTACCTCCCACCCCCGATATTCGCGAGGATGGGTATAAATCGGTCCTTCCAGTAAATCATCGGCAAAACTGTCTGATTCGGCCGATTCATAGGCATGTAAAACACCGGGCACATGCCGAATAATGGCATCCAGCATAACCAAGGTGGGTAATTCCCCGCCGGTTAATATATAATCACCAATACTGATTTCATCGGTGACCAATTGATCAATAACCCGCTGATCCACACCTTTGTAATGTCCCGCGAAAAACACCAGATCTTTTTCCCTGGATAATTTTTGTGAGAGCCCATAGGTAAACCGTTCTCCTTGTGGTGAGGGAAACAGAATTCTGGCTTCTTCAGGATCAATTATTGCTGCTAATTTATCATAGGCCCGGAAGAAAGGTTCCGGTTTTAATATCATCCCGGCGCCACCCCCGTAAGGCTTGTCGTCGATTTGGCGGTGTTTATTATGGGTAAAGTCCCTTAAATCCCAGACATTATAATTAACAGACCCGTTTTCCATGGCCTTGCGGAACATACTCTGGGCCAAACAGGCTTTGATCATGTCCGGAAAAGCGGTCAGGATATATATGTTCATTGGTTCCATAGGCCTTTGATATTTTTGACATGAACCTGGCGCTTCGGTTCATCTTGCTTCACAATAAGCTCTTCAGCGGCAGGTATTAATACCTCTCCCCGGGTCGTGGAAAGCTTAAGGTGGGCTTGGGGACCGGAATAATCAACGGCGACAATTTGACCAATGTATTGGTTATCGGGATAGGAAAAAACACGATGATCGATCAATTTCAGCCAGGAATAATTTAAGATCGCTGCTTTGGGCAAAAAAAGCCGGAGCCCCCTTAGATAGTCCGCTTCTTCCCGGGAGTTTACCGCTCTCAATTTCAAATATAATCTCCTTCGCCTAACCCGTAAATGTTCCATTTCCCAAAAATTAGTATGGTCAGGATCTTCTCCTAACCATACTTTTTCTAATTTGGGAGTAATTTTAATATTGGGATAGGTGAGGGAGACAACTATTTGGCCGTGCAAGCCATGGCTCTTTATAATATGTCCCACAAGAATGCACGCTTTGTCTCCATCCATTTCAAGGAAATTATTCGACGATTTCTAAGATCGCTCTTTTTTGTCCTTGTTTAGCTGCGGAGGCTGTCAGTAGCGTACGGATTGCTTTTGCTGTTCTACCGTTTTTCCCGATTACCTTTCCCAGATCTCCTTCTTTAACCTGCAGTTCCAAAATGATAGTTTTTTCACTATCAACCTGTGTCACTTTAACATCTTCCGGATGATCAACTAACTTTTTAACAATGTACTCGACGAATTCTTGCATAACATTCACTCCTTCGTTAGTCATTTCTACTCGCAATTAGCATACTATTCAAAAAGTAGTATATAAATATAGCAAAAACAAGAGAGAAAAAGTATTTTTCCGATCACTATTTTGTCTCTTGGTCATTCTCCTGATCACCTTTAGGGGTCGGTTTATCATCAACAGTCTCATTTTCGTCTTCCTTGGCTTCTGGGGATGCACTTTCTTTTGCCAACTTTTCCTCGGTTTTTTCCGGTTTGTCTTGGTCGGATGCTGACTTGTCTTCTGCTTCTGCTGACGTGGATTCTACAGTTGGTTTGGCTTTATCTTCCGAACCTGACTTTTTAGCGCTCTTTTTCGTGTCCTTTACGGTCTCTCCCCTCGTCTTTTCCTTTTCTGACGGTCCCGCTTCCCTTTGCGGCGCGGTGGCGGATTCTCCTTCCTGCTGCTCGTCTTTTGCTGCCTTTGGTTTCGCTTCCTTTTTTTCTTCGGCAGGCTGTTGATCTTCAGAAGCCTTTTTCTCTTCATCAGCGGCTTCAGGTTCTGCTGTAGTTTCCTTTTCTTCGGCAGTCTTTTTTTCCCTAGATGCCGCCGCCTCAGGTTTTTCAGCAGCTGCTTTACTTTCTTTATCTTCCGCAGCCTTTTCCGCTTTAACTATTGCCTCAGGCTGTTCAGTGGTTTCTTTTTCTTTCACCGCTGCTTGTTCTGTTGCCGGCTGTTCTCCTTTGGTAGTGCGTTCTTTCTTGGATAACTCCCACTTTTGCATTTCAATATGACGGGCCTGTTCACTGACCTTATTCTGGATCAGGTGATACTCCAGTGCAATACCCTCTTTCTGGAAAAGATTGAAGACGCTATTGCTTGGCTTTGCCCCTTTCTTGAGCCATTCAATGGCTTTTTCCTTATCGATCTTTACTTCTTTTGGCTCTTTAAGGGGATTATAAGACCCGATTTTATCAAGGTATAACCCATCGCGACGACGATGAGAATCAATTACCACAATACGAAAGAAAGGTTTCTTTTTCCTTCCTACACGATACATTCTGATTTTTACTGACAAAAGTTTCCTCCTTTATTTACAGACCCATTCTAAGGGCGGACAGATCGCCCGGGATCTTCATTTTACCCATTTGTTGGGTCATCTTAACAACCTGTTTATATTGGTTCAATAATCGGTTCACTTCATTTGTACTGGTACCGCTTCCGCGGGCAATCCGTTTGCGACGACTGCCCTTGATAATATCCGGTTTTTGTCGCTCTTCAGGAGTCATGGATTGAATAATCGCCTCGGTTTTAAATAACTGGCGGTCATCAATAGTCATGTTTTTTAATTTTGAACGCGGCACGCCCGGAATCATTTCCAATATATTCTCCAGCGGACCCATTTTTTTCATCTGTTTGATCTGGGAGAGATAATCCTCAAGAGAAAATTGTTGCTTTCTTAATTTTTTCTCTAAACGGACCGCCTCTTCTTCATTGACGGAATCTTGCACTTTTTCGACTAAAGATACAATATCACCCATGCCTAAAATGCGATTTGCAATCCGATCGGGATGGAAAACTTCCAGGTCGCTGACTTTTTCGCCGGTACTGATGAAAGCAATTGGCTTGCCGCAGGTCTCGACAATCGAAAGTGCCGCGCCACCCCGGGTATCACTATCCATCTTAGTCAACACAATGGCATCAAAATCTATTTTAGCATTGAAAGTGCTGGCTGTGTTGACCGCATCCTGACCGGTCATGCCGTCCGCCACGAATAAAATATCATCGGGATTTACCGCTTTTTTAATATCCTGGAGTTCCTGCATCATTTCCGCATCGATATGCAGACGACCGGCGGTATCAATGATCACCAGGTCATGAGCATTGCTCTGCGCATGTTTAACGGCAGCTTTGACCCGTTTTTTTATTTTCTTACCTTGGGTATAAACCGGCGTTTCTATCTGTTTTCCTAATATTTCCAGCTGCTCAACAGCGGCCGGGCGGTATATATCAACCGTAACCAGTAACGGCGATTTATTTTTACTTTTAAAATGTTGGGCTAATTTTGCGGCCAGCGTGGTTTTCCCGCAGCCCTGCAAGCCGGCCAAAACAATAACCGTAGGCGGTACTGAAGACATTTGTAGCGTATAGGCATCCACACCCAGTAAATTTACCAGTTCTTCGTGAATAATCTTCACCACCATTTGTCCGGGAGAAAGACTCTTGGTTACCGTCACACCAATGGCTTTTTCCTGAACCCGCTGCGTAAAGGATTTAACCACTTTATAATTCACATCGGCGGCCAACAGCGTGCGACGGATCTGTCGCATGGTATCCCGGATATTTTTTTCCGTGATTTTGCCTTCACCCTTCAGTGACTTTATTATCTGTCCGAAACCTTCTTGTAATTGATCTAACATTTTTTAATCACTTTTATTAAAGCAGGTAAATTTAATTTTCTAAAAAGCCTAATGCAAGCCAAATACACGAAAAATATTTAATTATTCTCCGTCATGACTAAAATTAAGGAACTTATCCGTCGGTTATGAAATTTAAAAAGGTGTTTTTTGCTAACTGAACCCAGTGTAAAGACCCATAAATTGCTATTCAAGTGCATTTATTTTAAATTCCACAACCAAATTGGACGAGAACTTTAATGGTAAAATCCAGCTTTTCTGCCTTAATATTTTTTTTAATCCTTCTGTTCAGCGCTATCCCACTCCGGAGCGCCCAATTAGAAATTATTGCCGAAACTGAAGCTTATCTCCATATCACGATTTCCGATGACAATGAACTTAACGGGGTAAGCGATAGCCACTATCCGGATTCCCTTACCACTTTACGGTTACCGGGGGCACGCTATTTTGCCTTTTCCGATCATCTCTTAATGCCCTATTGGCAATGGCGCCTGGCCCTGCCTACACCGCATAAACCGCAGCTGGAAATTCGTAATATCAATTTCACAACAAAACCGTTGGGAAAAGCACTTACAGAGGCCGATGCCGCTCAACTCCGGCAAATTGATCCGGTCCAACTGACCAATACCGGATTCATGCGGTTCAATCCTGCCGGTCTTCTGAAAATATATCCATTGCAAGCCACAAGTACCCCCAATGAGGTCCGACAATTAAGATCAGTGGAACTCATTATCCGGTATCAGAAAAAACCACAGCCGGCCACTCCGCTCCCGACTAAAAAAAGTGTCTATAAAGCAACCTTCATTAACCATAAATCAGCCGAGCAATGGCGCTACCAGCTTCCAAAGTCCCTGTCCAAACCCCCTGCCTATCCAGAGGGGCAATGGCTGCGCATGACTGTTATGGAAGAAGGAATCCACGAGGTGACCCCAGAGGACCTAAAAGCCGCCGGAATCACCTCTGATAATATCAGCACCGAGAATCTCTTTTTGTTTTCCAATGCGACTGCCGGACGTCCTTTGCCTGCCAAAATCGGGGCCTCCGTCCCTGAAAATTTGGTGGAAAACAACCGGCGGATTAATGACCATAATCAGGACGGTCTGTTCAACAATAATGATTCCCTTCTTTTCTGGGGACAAGCCAGCTCCGGTATTCAGTTGGACAACGCCCAGGAACTGGTTTTTGTGCGTAACCCTTTTTCACAAAAAAACTATTACTGGCTTTGCATAGCTGTAAGCCCATCCCGGCCCCCCAAGGCCATGACGCAGACACCCTCCCTGAATACGACTCCTGATTTAACTATGACGCAAACAGATTGTTTACTGCGCCATGAAATTGAAGCTGAGAACTTTCTGCATGCCGGAAATGACTGGTATGGAGAGAAGTTCACTGAGCCGGGTGCTAGTGTTAGTGTCATTTTCCGATTACCTGAAAATGAAACCACTCAGCAATTTCCGGCTGAACTAACACTGCGGACCATCGGTACTAAAAACCATAGCACCCATCAATTCCAACTCTTCATCAATAATTCCCTGAATCCTGTGGCCTCCTGGGCGGCTTATAACCTTTCCCCTAATCAAAGGCTCGTCTCTTACGAGCTGCAGAGTGGGATGAATATCCTGAAAATCAAGTATAAAAACAGCAGTAACGGACAGGCCTATCTGGACTATGCACAATGCCTCTATCAACACCCCTTAACATTGACTGAGGAGCCTCTACATGTATGGGGACCCAAAGAATCCGGCAGCATTGCCTACGAAATTTTGAAAAATAAGGTCCAAAATCCAGTAGTATACAATCTAACCGATCCGGAAAATGTGACAGTCCAATCCCCTCGGCAGGATAATAGCACCACTCTCAGTTGGCGCCTGGCACAAGACTCCCTGCGTCATCATTTCTGGATCACCACCCCACAACAGTATAAAACCCCGACGGAATTGCACTTAATTGAAGATCCTCAATGGAATACCTTGCGCAGAACCGGCGTCGGGGCAGACTATATTATCATTACACGGGAAAACTTTAAAGCGGCTGCTGAGGAAATAGCGCACACCCATTCCATACGGGTACCTCAGGCCGACCGCTTATCTACCATCATAACCACCCAGGACCAAATCCTGCGTGAATTTAATGGCGATATTCCCGATCCCCATGCCCTGCGTTTCTTTTTAAAATATGCCTTTGATAATTGGAAGCCAACACCAAGTTTTGTCCTCTTGCTGGGAGACGGAACATATGACCATCGCAACTTGGCCTCCCAGGGTGGTAACTACATTATGACCTATCAGGTAAGATCAAAGTTTAATTATAGTGCTGACGCCCGCTATACCTATGTCCATGGTGATGAAAAACTTATGGATATGGGTATCGGACGTATTCCGGTGCGCACCAGTGAACAAGCCTTTATCGCCGCCGATAAAATCCGCAAATATCTCACCGAGCCTATCTATGATGATTGGCGCGCTACGGCTACTCTGGTGGCCGATGACCCGGAACGCCCGAATACCCGGGAAGAAGAGCACATCGAGGATAGTGAAAACCGGGTTGCCAGCGTGTTGCCCGCCTCGTTTGATATAAAAAAACTCTATTTACTGGAATATCCCGAAGTCCAGGATGCCTCTACCTATGGGGTCAAAAAGCCGGCCGCCACCGCGGCTATTTTAGACCAACTGGAAAAAGGCACTACGATCATTAACTATCTGGGGCATGGTAGCCCCACCATCTGGGCCCAGGAACACGTGCTTAATATGGAGCGGGATCTTGGTAAAATTAATACCGGAATGAAACTACCCTTCTGGATCGCCGCGACATGCAGCTGGGGCTATTTCGATGATATCGTGGGACAATGTATGCCGGAAGCGCTGCTGAATGAACCGTCCAATGGCGCCATTGCCGCCCTGGCCGCCTCCCGGGCCGCATACGCCGATCCCAATTCTAAGTTCGTACAATCTCTGTTAGAAAAATGGTTCTTCTCTCAAGGCATCAACCGGATCAGATTGGGAGAGGTATTACAGTACACACTAGATGGGGATGAGTCAAACAACGAACAATATATCCTGTTCGGCGATCCGGCCCTTTATTTAGCACTGCCCTATGAGGATATCCATTTTACACCCTTACCTGATGATACTCTCTCGGCATTAGAACGTGTTTCCCTGGAAGGATCGACCGGGGAAACGCTCCCCGGAATTGTGGGCAGCGGAATCCTCAAGGTCTTTGACAGTAAACGCAAAGTCACCCGGACTTACACCGATAAATACAATCATGAACATACCATCTCCTATGTTTTACCGGGGCAAAATATTTTCAAAGGCCGCATTAATATTGATAACGGCCGATTCACCGCTGGCTTTTTTGTCCCCAAGGACTTGAATTATGCCGGACGGACCGGTAAAATCACTTTTTACGGCTGGGATGCAACCCAATTTATTGAAATGGGCGGTGCTTATGATAATCTTATTTTCTCCGGTTCCACTCAAATAACTGATTCTATCGGTCCCAGGATTGAGATCGGATTCCAGGATATCCAATTCCGCTCCGGCGATCTAATCCCGGCCGGATCAGAAATGCATATTCAGTTAAAAGACCCGCATGGTATTAATGTCGCCGGTCAACTGGGGCATGATATTGTGTTGGAATTCGATGACAATGCCAGGCACAATTACATTTTAACCGAATATTTCTCCTATGACGCTAATAGTGATACTTCCGGCTCCATTGTCTTTTCCCTGCCGGAACTGGAACCAGGTGAGCATAACTGCCGCTTAACGGCCTGGGACAATGCTAATAATTTTAATCTGGCAGAAACCTATTTCACCATAACGACGGCAGAAGAGTTGGAATTGCAGCGGGTGGTCAATTACCCCAATCCATTTAAATCAGAAACCGATATCACCTTTTTCCTGAATCATCCGGCCACAGTGACAGTGAAGATCTTCACGATCAGAGGTCTGCTGATCAAAGAAATGCGCTCCCTATCTGTCTTGTCCCCCGGCTTCCAGTATCTGCATTGGGACGGACGGGATGATTTCAATGATGTGGTCTCACGGGGCATTTATCTGTATAAGGTACAGGCCCGCTCTCTGCAATCGGACCAAAAAAGTAGTTATATCGGTAAAATGGTTAAAACCGGCTAATATCCATAATAACGGAGATCATGAACAACTCCATACAAAACAATAAGCGCGGATTCATTGATTGGTATGGCAAACCCATCGTACTGGCTTCCAGATCTCCCCGGCGGGTTGAAATACTCAAATTGATCAAACTGAACTTCACCGTGCATCCTTCTGACTATCACGAAAAAGATTCCCCGGAATGTTCACCGGCGGAAATCGTCAGACGACATGCCTTTCATAAATCCCAACAGGTTGCGGCCTATTATCGGGACAGCTGGATCATCGGGGCCGATACCATTGTGGTAAAAGAGGGCAAACAGTTCGGAAAGCCAGCTGGTGAATTAGCGGCCCGGAAGATGCTTCGACAACTGAGTGCCGCCACCCATCAGGTGCTCACCGGATACTGTATCATGAACGCCGCCAATGGTAAATACCTGCAAGGTCATGATGTTACCGACGTGACTTTTGAAAAACTTACCCCGGCCATGCTTGACTATTACCTGACCCATGAAAATTATCAGGACAAAGCCGGCAGCTATGCCATCCAGGACTTCAGCGCCCTCTTTGTTAAAGGGATCCAGGGCTGTTTTTATAATGTGGTAGGCTTCCCCCTAGCTGCCTTTTACCAGCATATAATAAAAAAATTACATACCTGCCGATAACTTTATATTGAATTTTAAGTGAATTTTAAGCATATTTCAACGGATAAGTGTTTATCATAAGTTGAGCTGAGAGAAAAATATGTTCTATGAGGAATTAAAAAAGCGCCGGCGCGAATTGGGCTTAACCCTGGATCAGGTCTCCAATAAAACCAAAATAAATATTAAATTCCTAAAAGCTTTTGAGAGTGGTAACTTTGCCGAATTACCCCAAACCTATGTGCGTCTCTTCCTGAAAGCCTATGCCCAGGAACTCAATATGGACGCCGAACAAATCCTGGAGGATTATGACGCCTATCGCCAGGAGGAGCCTCAGGATCAAAATCGAATAGAACAAACCAAGGCCCCGAAAACCGATCAAAAAAATGATAAGGATATACTCCCCAAAAGCAATAAAAAGAGCCTCTTTGGCATACTACTGAGTTTTGCAATTCTTATCTTTATTATTATCATTCTAAAACAGGTCTTAATGGAAAAACAGCAAAATACCACTGCCGTGCCCATCAGTCCCACAGAAATTATCAATGAAAGTGAACCGCCTCAAGATACCACTCAACAGGCCTCTTATGAGTCTACCCAACCAACCACCCCGGTTCCACAAGAGCCGCCGGCTGAGGTACAGGCTATCTCCCCTGAGCTGACCTTAACTATGAGCACCCAGGATACCTGCTGGGTAAGACTTATCCGCGACGAAGCGGATACCAGTGAAGCTATTTATCCACCCAACAGTCAGGCCCGGTGGCAAACAGACCAAAGATTTGATTTACGTCTCGGTCGTCCGGCAGGAGTAAGTCTGTTCTTGAACGGTAAAGATCTGGGGCCCGTGGGCAATGGTAATATTCCAGTGCGCCTCATTATTACCGCTGATGGCATTATCCGGCGCTCGAGCCTCTAAAAAGATAATATTCCTTTATTATAGCTCGCTTAACCTGAGATAACCGAACTTCATGGTCTGATCTTCAGTCCGGAGCGGCATAAATTTTGCATCCATTTTTAATCCCATAAAGGCCATTTTTTTTCAATTAGGCCCCTAACAGTCATTATCACGGCCAATCCGGTAAAAAAATTACAGGATAAAGCTTGACAATAAAATTTTTTACCCCTATAATTGTGGTAAGATGTGGGGAAATTTCCTATGAATTCCCATGAAATGATAAGTTAAAACCATGATTATCTCATTTTCTGGTAAATCCGAACATACGCTGGATACAAAAAATCGACTCAGTATTCCGGCTATCTACCGTCGCTGGCAGCAGGAAAACTCCGATTACACTTTCGTTGTCACCAAAGGTCCGGATCCCTGTTTGATAGCCCATCCGTCGGTTGAATGGGATATAATTGCCAAAAAGTTACTCTCCAATCTTTCACAATTCAACACTCGCCACACTGCCTATGTCCGCGCTTACTGCAGTGAAGCATCCCGGCTGAAATGTGATAAACAGGGCCGCATCCTAATTCCCCAGCCGCTTCTGGATTATGCCGAAATCAATAAAGAGGTCACTATAATCGGCATGATCAATCGTCTGGAGCTGTGGGATTCCGCTAAGTACAAGCAGCATAAGCCCTCTCATCTGCGTCCGGACGATGAGTTCTTTAAAGGTCTCGATGAATTGATTCAATAGCAATAGGAAGCCCATGGTGAATACCCGACATACCCCTGTTCTGGTTAACCAGGCCATGCAATATTTGATAAATGATCCCCGGGGAGTCTATGTTGATGCTACCTTGGGGACCGGAGGTCATTTGCAGGCCATGTCGGAGCATTTAGACCACCGGGCGACTTTAATCGGCTTGGATGCCGATCCCCAGGCGATCCAATACTGCCAAAAGACCCTGGATCTGCCCCAAAAAAGCTTTCTGGTCAATACCAATTTTAGACACCTGAAAAAATATTGTTTTCGTTTAGGCTATCCCAAGGTTAATGGGATTTTAATGGATCTGGGTTTATCTTCTTTTGCCCTGGATAATCCTCAGCGCGGATTTTCTTATGACAAGGCCGGTCCCCTGGATATGCGCTTTTCTCCGGAGATCAAAACGGATGCCCGGGAATTGATAAACACAGCCAGTCCACAACAATTAAAAGAAATTTTTTCCAGCTACGGAGAAGAAAAAAAGGCTGGTAAATTAGCCCGTCTGATCAGTCAAGCGCGGGCTGCACAGTCAATTACCACGACCACGCAATTAGCTGCAATCATCAAGAAGACCGTGCCGCCCCCCTATCAACGGAAAACACTTAGCCGTATTTTTCAAGCTCTGCGGATATATATCAACCGCGAATTAGAGGCCTTGGATGCAGCGCTGTCCCAGGTTCCCGGACTCCTATCCGCCCGGGACCGCCTGGTGATCATCACCTATCACTCGCTGGAGGATCGACGCGTAAAACAATTTATGAAAAAAGAATCTCAAACTTGTATTTGTCCGCCGGAATTCCCGGTTTGCCGGTGTGATCATCAGCCCACTTTGGAAGTGTTGACTGCACGGCCGCTTATTCCCACGGAGCAAGAGATTGCATCCAATCCGCGCAGCCGGAGTGCCAAGCTGCGTGCTGCGGCAAAAATTTAAGGTGAAAATGAAAAACCAACGCCGCCAAAAATCCTACAAACAAATGGTCATTTTGGGATTATTTTTTTGCTTAATTGTCTTTATGGTCTTTTATATATGGATATATAATTACACCAATCAGTTGTTGACCTCAGTAGAGGATTTGCGTCATGAAGAGGTTTTGCTCGTGAACCAGAATAAAATGTTATCAGCGGAAATAGAAAATTTAAATCGTGCCGACCGTATCAAAAAGATCGCAGCCCAAGAGCTGAACATGGTCACGCCGGCACCGGAAACCCTGGCTGTCATTATCGAGCAGGATATTATTAAGCCATGAAAAAGCATTTTACAGCCCTGAGAAACAGAACCTTTATGATCTCCGGGACGATGATCCTTTTCTGGGGTTTTCTAATTTTGCGGCTGTTCTCTATCCAGGTCTTAAATAGTCAACATTACCGCCATAAATGCAAACAACAGAGCGTCTCCCGACGTGAGATCAAACCCCTCCGGGGCACGATTTACGACCGCCACGGTAAGCACTTGACCATGGATCTGATCAAATATGATTTTAGTGTACACCCCTATCTACTGGATGATCAACAGGCCCTGGCCAAAGCCTTGAGCAAAGATTTTACCCATGACAGAGCCTATTATTTGAATCAATTCAAGACACAGCCTACATTTTGCTGGCTGGAACGCAATATTCCCGAAGATAAAGTGGCCGGGATAAAAGATAAATACCAATCCAGCAATGGTCTGGTGCTTACCCGCAAGACGGTTCGCTATTATCCCTATCATGAAATCTGCGGCCAGGTATTGGGATTTACCGATCCCGATAATACCCAAGGCATGGGTGGACTGGAATTATCCCTGGATCACCAGTTAGCCGGCAAACCGGGCTGGCGGATCCATCGAAGAGACGGGCTGGGTCGGTTGGTATCCCGGCTGGATCTACCGTTCCAACCAGCGCTGGACGGCAACGATGTAACCCTGACAATTAACATTGAGCATCAGACCATACTGCATCAGGAATTACAAACGGCCTATATTTCCAGTCAGGCCGAGAAGGCCATGGGAATCTTGATCGATCCCCAGACCGGAGAGATCATAGCCATGGTCTCGTTTCCTCCTTTTAATCCTAACTCGCCTTCAAAATTTCCCTTTTCGGCTCAGAAAAACCGGGTGGTTACCGATATATTCGAACCGGGATCCACCTTCAAAATCGTACCGGCTACCAGTGCTATTGAATCCCAACGTATTGCCCCCGGCGATACGATTCAATGTGGTCCGGGCTACATCCGGGTGGCCAACCGGACCATTCATGATCACAAAACCTACGGTGCGCTTAGCTTTGCAGAAGTGATCAAAAACAGTAGTAATGTGGGTACGATTAAAGTGGCTCAACAAATCGGCCGGGAAAATCTGTTTCAGTATGCGGTCAGATATGGCTTTGGTAATCAAAGTAACATTCGCTTTCCGGGTGAAGAAAACGGAATCCTGCATCCATTACATAAATGGTCGGAGCTGACCCTAGCCCAGGTCGCCATCGGTCAGGGCATCTCGTGTACGGCTTTGCAGCTGGCGTATGCCTATGCGGCTATTGCCAACGGTGGCTGGTTATTGAAACCGCGGCTGATACGCAATATCCAAACCCAAAACGGAGCGCTGATTTACCGCAGCAAAAAAGAGATCATCCGACAGGTAGCCGATTTCAGGACCATGCAGACCCTGCGCGAATTTCTGCGGCTCACCGTAAAGAGCGGGACTGCTATGGAAGCCAATGTCTATGGCATGGCCATCGCCGGTAAGACCGGTACGGCCCAAAAAGTGACACCGGAGGGTTACAGTAAGACCGATTACATTGCCACCTTTGTGGGGTTCTTCCCGGCCAATCAACCGAAGCTGTTGTGCGCTGTGATCCTGGATAATCCCAAAGGTGATAATCATACCGGCGGCGCAGTATGTGCCCCGGTGGTTCGTGAGGTTTTTAAACGGATCGTGAATGTATCCGAGGATTTCTTTTTTGAGCAGAAGTCGAGCGAGAATAAGCGCATCGCACAGCGGGACCAGACAGATAACAAGGTCGGTATATTAACCGCCAGTTATGTACCGCAGGTTATCAAGGATGGCGACTATCCTCTGAGGATGCCGGATCTGATCGGGATGACATCCCGGCGAGCGATCAGCATTCTTCAACGGTTGGGTATGCAGATAAAAATTGAAGGATCTGGCCGGGTGATTTCTCAATATCCCTACAAGGGAACCATTGTAAAGCCGGATACCCGCTGTTCTCTGGTATTAAGGCCTAAAAAGGAATCATAGAATTTTATGACGCAACAGATTAACAGCGCCTTTATCCAGCAACTCAATCAGGGGGAACTAATTAATTTCCATGGTCAGTTTAGCTCGGCAGCCATTGATAGCCGGCAGATAAAGCCCGGTATGGCTTTCATCGCGCTCACAGGCGAACATACCGATGGTCATCGCTTCGTATCAGAAGCTGTTCAACGGGGAGCCGCCCTGGCGATTGTATCCAAGGAATGGGCCCGCCACCATCCCCAGAAGTGCGCCGGCTTACCCCTCTGGATCGTAGAGGATCCCCTGCAGGCCTTACAGAATCTGGCCCACCAATGGCGCCGTCAATTTCAAATTCCCCTGATCGGTATCACCGGTACCAACGGCAAAACCACTACGCGTGCCATGGCTGCTGCCATCCTCCGTAAGAAATTTAAGGTCCACGCCACCCATGGCAATTTTAACAATGAAATCGGGGTACCCCTAACCCTGCTGGCGCTCAATCCCGCTCACCAGATATCGGTAATGGAATTTGGGGCCAATCATTTCGGAGAAATACAACATTTATGTGAACTGGCCGAACCAACCGCCGGACTGATCACCAATATCGGGCATGGGCATCTGGAATTTTTTAATACTTTAGAGGGAGTGGCCCAAGCCAAAGGTGAATTATTCCAGTCACTTCCGCAGGACGGAGTTGCTTTTGTAAATCAAAGTGATGGCTATATTGCTAACATGTCCCTGTCAAGTCAGTCCTTTACCTATGGATTTGAGCCCAACGGGGTCGAGCTGAAAGGTGCCGTCAAGCAGATCAATCCCAAAGGGTGTCCCGTACTAATGGTAAACGACACTGTTGAAATTCAGCTGCAAGTGGCCGGGATAACCGCGGCCTACAATGCTTTGGCAGCCACAGCAGTCGGTTATCATTACGGAATTCCTTTGATGGAGATCAAGACCGCTCTGGAAAATTTTCAGAGTGTCGATAAACGTCTCAGAATCATACCGGGACCATGCACAATTATCGATGATACTTACAACGCCAATCCCGATTCCACGAAGGCCTCTCTGGAGACACTGACCCTAATGCATACCAGTGGAAAACGCATTTTTGTCTTTGGTGACATGCTGGAATTGGGTGAGACAACAAATCTATATCATGCCCAGATCGGCGAGCTGGTGTTTAAAAAACAGATTGATGTTTTCTATACCTACGGAAAATTGGCACACAAAGCCTCGCAACAAGCCCAATCCCTGGGCATGCAGTCCGTATTCCACTTTGAACGTAAAGCGCAATTGATTGATGAATTGAAAAGACAATTAAATCCCTCCGACCTAATCCTAATTAAGGGTTCCCGGGACTGTCGGATGGAGGAAATAACAAAAGGAATAGTAGGCTGATGTTTTATCATTTTTTATATCCTTTAAAAACCCATTACTCTGCCTTTAATCTGTTCCAGTACATCACATTCCGGGCGGCCATGGCAGCCATTACCGCCCTGTTAATCAGTTTTTTAGTAGGACCGGTCATTATCCGTTTGTTACAAAAACATCAAATCGGAGAGGTTATCCGGTCCGGCGGACCGCAAACCCATTATGCCAAGAAGGGCACACCTACCATGGGCGGTTTGATTATTTTAACCTCCCTCCTGGTACCACTTTTATTGTGGGCCGACCTGAGCAATACCTATATTGAACTGATCCTTTTTGCTACTCTCTGGATGGGCGGTATCGGGTTTTTGGATGACTATCTGAAGGTGGTCAAAAAATACGAAAAGGGCTTGATAGCGCGCTACAAATTTTTAGGTCAAATTACTTTGGGCATTCTGGTAGGGCTCTACATTTTTTTATCCCCTGAATTTTTAGGTTACAATACACTCATCTCGGTTCCCTTTTTTCGTAATCTGGAGATTGATCTGGGTTGGTTCTATATTCCCTTCGTCATTCTGATTATTAGCGGGACTTCCAATGCCGTTAATCTGACCGACGGCCTAGACGGACTGGCCGCCGGACTAATGGGTATCGTCGCCTTGGCTTTTGCCGTGATCAGCTATGTCAGTGGCCGGGTAGATTTCAGTGATTACCTGAATATTCTTTATCTGAAAAATTCAGGCGAACTTACTATTTATTGCGTCAGCTTTGCCGGCGCCATGCTAGGCTTTTTGTGGTATAACAGCAAGCCCGCTCAGGTTTTTATGGGAGATGTCGGATCCCTGGGTATGGGTGGCGCAATTGCCACGATTGCCATCCTGCTCCGCAAGGAAATCCTGTTGATCTTTTTAGGCGGTATCTTTGTGGTGGAAGCCCTTTCTGTTTTAACCCAGATCGGCTATTATCGCTGGACTAAGCGGCGCACCGGTACTGGCAAGCGTATCTTTAAAATGGCGCCTTTGCATCACCATTATGAGATGAAAGGCCTGCCCGAATCCAAGATCGTGATCCGCTTCTGGATCGTGGGTATTTTACTGGCTATCCTAAGTCTCAGTAGTTTTAAGGTCCTGTAATGTTCTTAAAGTCCACCATAGCATCATCAACCCCGACGGCTGTCTCAGTCGATAGCCCTCAAAAGCGGGAAGTAGATAAAGTCTACCTGGGGCTAACCGCCGTGTTATTAGGGCTGGGTTTTGTTATCCAGTACAGTGCCAGTTCATCACTGGCTTCTGCCCAATATAACGATCCCGGACATTTTATGCGCGCCCATTTAATCCGTATTTTTATGGGCTCACTCCTGGGCAGCTTTTGTTTTTTAATCCACTACAAATACTGGAAAAATTTGGCTGTCTGGCTATTATTACTGACCAACCTGACTCTGATTTTCACTTTGGTCTACAACAATATTAGCGGGCAGTATTCAGCAGCCCGCTGGCTGGATCTGGGCCCCATGCGCATCCAGCCTTCAGAGTTTGCTAAATTGGCCTTGATCATGTATCTGGCTTCTTTTCTGGATCGCCATCAGGCAGATCTGGATAATTTCAAAAAAGGGTTTATACCCCCGGCCAGTCTCATATTGATCACCATTTTCCTGATTGTCATCGAACCCGATTTCAGTACCGGCGCTGTGATTGTGGGCATTGCAGTCACGATCATGATTGTGGGCGGTTCCCGCTTACGCCACCTGTCGATCTTCTTCGCTATCTTTGTGGGGTTGTCCCTGATCACTATCTTCCGGTCGCCCTATAAACTAAAACGCATCATGACCTTGTTCAACCCGGAAAAGGATTTGCAGGGCGCCGGTTACCAAATCCATCAATCCCTGATTTCCTTGGGCAATGGTGGCTTTTGGGGGCGGGGATTGGCTGATAGTGTGGAGAAAAACTTTTTTTTACCTGATCCCCATACCGATTTCGTTTTTGCTATTGCCGGCGAGGAATTTGGTTTTCTGGGAGTATTAATATTGCTATCGCTCTTTTTACTACTTCTAATCAGAGGTGTCCGGATCTCCCTCCGGGCGCCCGATCTGTTTGGTATTCTCCTGGGAATTGGCATTTCTATCAGCATGTTCAGCTATGTTCTGATTAATGTGGGCGTGGTGTGCGGAGTCTTTCCGGTCACCGGATTACCCCTTCCCTATTTGAGTTATGGGGGCTCAACCATGCTATATAATCTTATCGGGGCTGGAATACTGTTGAACATTTCCCGGCATATCCATCGGCCTCGAACTGAATTTCGAAAAACCGGATTGATCATTCATGGATAATGAGAAGAAATATTTGAGAATCCTGTTTTCCGGAGGTGCCACCGGAGGGCATCTGTACCCTGCGATCGCCCTATGCGAACAATTTCAGGCACAGCTGGGTTCGGATAATGTAAAGCTGCTCTTCATCGGAACACGCAAAGGGCTTGAAAACCGCGTTCTCCCACGCTTGGGCTATCCCCTGAAAACCATCTGGATCAAAGGCATCCAGCGTGGCTTCTCGTTACGGGACATCCTGATTAATATCCTGGCCCCGTTCCGCATTGTGGTTAGTCTGATTCACTCCTATTTCATTATTAAAAATTTCGATCCCGATCTTGCCATCGGTACCGGCGGATATGCGGCTGGTCCAGCTCTTTATATAGCGGGTCGTATGGAGATTCCCGTCTTTTTACACGAACAAAACGTTTTTCCCGGAGCCACCACCCGTTTGCTAAAAAAATATGCACGTAGAATTTATGTTTCCTACGCTGATACTGGCAAGTATCTGGAAAATGCCGTTCCCTTGGGCACACCCTTGAGACGATCACTGAGATCCATTGCGCAGGGACAGGCCAGACAATATTTCGAGCTACAGCCGGAGAAACCCACAATCCTTATTTTCGGTGGCAGTCAGGGTTCGCTGGCCATCAATCAATTTATGCAGGCCAATATGGATCTTTTCCTGGCTGAACTGGACTGCCAATGTATCTGGCAAACCGGCGTATCTGAATATGACTCCATTGCCGAGAGTTTTATCGATGATCCGCGACTGCAGATTACCGATTTTATTCATGAAATGGGCCTAGCTTACTCAGCCGCCGATCTGGTAATTTGCCGGGCTGGCGCTTTAACCCTGTCGGAATTGTGTCTGTTCGGAAAGCCCTCGGTTCTGATTCCTTTACCGACAGCCGCTGAAAACCACCAGGAGATCAACGCCCGGGTTATGGAAAAAGAAGGGGCCAGTCAGGTTGTTTTGCAGTCATCGCTGGCCGTCGATAGTTTTCTGAATATTTTAGAAAGATTGATCGGAAATCCCAGAAAACTATCCGAAATGGCCAGCCGGGCCAGGGCGCTCTCCCATCCGCAAGCCGCCCGGGCTATCGTAACCGATATATTAAAGTCAATTGACAGCCAAAATGATGTGTAGATACAAACCTCGGTATAATACTCAATTAAACTTTCAGGGTTCTCTGGATAAGGGGGGGGAATTCCTAGCTGGCTCTTTAGTGCAAATTTTCACTAAATCGAGATCTATCAGCCCGGGAAGAGCTCCCGTTATAGGTATTTTAAAGCAACGCCTTTGTCGGAAATCCTTGTATTCAGGGAACCCTGTTATTTTTCAGGAATATTTGTGAATAAATTGCCCACTAAAAAGAAGCAAACCATTTTTCGCTATCTTAAGCGAGCTCTTTCGACAGTGATTATCATCCTTTTGATGGGGCTAACCTGGATCAAGTCCATGGATTGGTGTGCCTATGTGGGTTGCTTTCGAACCGATACGATTGCGGTTTCCGGAAATACAGTTTTATCCAGAACCAACCTGCTGCAGGCGGCTGATATCCAAAATAAGGCTGATCTACGCCAATTGGATATCCAACCGATTCAGAACCGGCTGGAAGAGTTACCCTATGTAAAAGCAGCGCTGGTCAGTCGGCACTTTCCGGCCCAAATAAAAATTCGGATTAAGGAACGGGTGCCCATTTGCTATTTCAATGCCGACCAGCTCTATTTAATTGACCGGGGAGGTATCGTTTTACCCCTGCCTGACACCTATTTAACTTCTAATTTACCGGTTTTATCGGGCTTTGATAAGAATGGTCAGACTTACCAAGTGGGTCAGTCTATCCCCCAATCCCAGCTCCGCCAGGGGGTCAATTTGCTGCATGAAACCTATCAATATGCCCCGGACTTGTTCCGTGTCATATCTGAATTGCATTACCGGCAGGACAAACAGGATTTCCTGATCTACCATGTGAACGGCGGAGCGCCGATCTATCTAGGCCGCCGTAACCTTTTTCAAAAAATGGACATTCTGGCTCATTTTCAGCAGTTGTTACACAATAAAAAACAACTCAGTGATTTTGATTATCTTGATCTGCGCTGGGCCAATCAAATTGTAGTAAAGGAGAACAATTCATAACATGAAAAATAACATCAACACCATAAACACCCTGGATATAGGCAGCACCAAAATTTGCGCGCTCATGGCGGAAATAGAGCCCACCAGCCAGCAACCAGTGATCAGAGGGGCCGGGATCGTCTCTCACCAAGGTATGAAAAAGGGCCAGATCATCGACATTCAGGAAACCACCCAGGCCATTGCTCAGGCCGTTTCGGCTGCTGAAAAAGACGCCGGGCTGGATATGAAATCATGTTATGCCACTTTGACCGGCGATCATATCCGCGGGATGGATACCACCGGCCGACTTTCGATTGCCAATCACAATCGGCCCGGGCTAGGTGAACCCAGGATCATATCTCAGCATGATATGGATACCATTATTAAAAAAGTGATGGAACAGGCTATGTCTTTTCCTCTGCCCATCGACCGCAGAATTCTGCACTTTTTCCCCAAAGAATATATTGTGGATGATCAACAGGGGATCAAAAATCCGCTGAATCTATCGGGAAGACGGTTGGAAGCCCGTGCTCATCTGACGATTCACAGTACCACGGCCACAGCCAACTTAACCCGCTGCATTAATAATACCGGGGTAAAGGTGGATCAATTTGTGCTGCACGCCCTGGCCTCAGCCTATGGTTGTCTGGACCCCGATGAGAAAATTTTGGGCACCATTATGCTCGATATTGGCGGTGGGACTACCGATGTAATCGTCTATTATAATGATAATGTCTATCACACCGGCGTGGTTTCCCACGGCAGTGCCAGCGTTACTAATGATATCGCCTACCTGGTTCAGGTGCCTTTGAACAGTGCCGAAAAAATAAAAAAAGAGTATGGCCTGGCGAAAAAATCACTGGTTGATAACAGTCGGGAAATTAAGATCGAAGGTTTGTCCGGTCGTCCGCCAGTAGAGATCTCGCAACAACTACTGGCCCAGTATGTTGAAGCACGCATGAAGGAAATATATCAGGATGCCTTTATCGAGTCCCAGAAAACAAATATCCCTTTTCTGAAGACACCGCCCATCGTCCTAACCGGCGGCGGGGCGCTGCTGCAGGGATGTGAGGAATTGGCCGACGAGACCTTTAACTCCAGTTCCCGGGTTGCCTACCCCCATAAAATTAAGGAGTTACCCGAAGGATTGTACAACCCGGCCTATACAGCGGCCATCGGTCTGATAAAATTTGCCATGCAAAACCAACCTAAGAATGATTCTCAGTTAAAGAAATCATCACGGGGTGTCATTCAACAGATAAAACAATTTGTAGAAAAAGTAATGTAAATAGAGTATTCGGGAGGTATATATGTTATTTGAATTTGATGAATTAGCTGAGCAAAAGGCCCGCATAAAAGTGATCGGGGTTGGCGGCGGCGGCGGTAACGCAGTCAACCGCATGATCGAATCCGGTTTAAAAGGCGTGGATTTTATTGCGGTCAATACCGATGCTCAGGATCTGGAGGATAATAAAGCCAAAACCAAAATCCAAATCGGCCGGGAATTGACCCGCGGTCTGGGCACTGGTGCAGATACCGACATTGGTAAGCATGCCATTGAGGAATCCATGCAACCCATTAATAGTGCTTTAAAAGGGGCTGATATGGTTTTTATCACGGCTGGTATGGGGGGCGGTACGGGAACCGGGGCCTCACCCACAATCGCCCGAATGGCCAGTGAATCCAATTGTCTGACAGTTGCCATTGTAACCAAACCCTTTATCTTTGAAGGTCCCAAGCGTATGCGTCAGGCAGAAAAAGGGGTCGAAGAATTACGCGATTATGTGGATACCTTGATTGTGATCCCCAATCAGCGCTTGATCAATCTGATCGATCAGAATACCCTGATGACCGATTCTTTTAAAACTGCGGATAGCATTCTCTACCAAGCCACCAAAGGAATCTCAGACCTGATCAACAATCATGGCATCTGGAACCTGGATTTTGCTGACGTGCGCACCATTATGAAAAATAAAGGGGAAGCCATCATGGGGACTGGCATTGCTTCCGGTGAGGAACGGGCTGTCCTGGCTGCTGAGCAAGCCATTACCAGTCCTTTGCTGAATAATAAAGATATCAAAGGCGCTAAGGGTTTATTGATTAACATTACCGGAGGTCAGGATCTGAAACTCATGGAGGTGGATGAATCCTGTAAAATCATTACCGAACAGGCTGATATGGACGCCGATGTAATCGTGGGAACAGTTGAAGACCAGCATTTGCAAGACGATATTATGATCACAGTCATTGCGACCGGATTCGGCAACGCCGTTCTGGAAAGGCAAGCAGATGAATCTGAGGTATTTGCTGAAGAAACCTCCCCCGCGTCCACGGCCAAGGAGATCCCGCCCCTTTCCACCCGTTCGCCCTTTAAAACCGAAAGCCAGCGCTCCAGCCGGAAAATTACTGCTGATGAGATTGAGCTACCGCCGGATAAAGAGATTGATAAAAATCAACCCCCCTTTGAACAATTGGAAATCCCAACAATTATCCGGCAGAATATGCGTCGCTAATTGACTTCTTGGTTATAACCAGAAATAAAATTCCATTAGCGAGATAATCGGCGCAACACCCAAAAAAGGTCACTGCAATTCAGTGGCCTTTTTTATACTTAAATCTGTCGGAAAAATATAGTTTACGACCGTTTAGAATAGATGATTTATTTTGGCGATATATTCATCCACTGCAAACTTACGGCGACAACCCGCCTGATTCATATAGCGAATTTTCCCGAATATGTCCCGCTCCCGCCAGGCCCGATCATGGACTCCGCCAAGGGCCCAGGCAATTCCGGCATAGCCGTTGGGATCGCGGCCATCCAATTCATAACGGTCATTTAAAATAATTGCGCTTTTAAGAGCCTGCTCTGTATCCGGACTCCACTCCAGAATCTTTTTGGCCCAGTACATGCGCAGATAACCATGCATTTTACCGGTCTTGACCATTTCCATTTGCGCGGCATTCCAGAGCTCATCATGAGTTTGGGCCTGTTCCAGCCCGGCTGCCGTGTATAAATATTCACGTGGATCGCTGGCATGGGTAGCCAGAGTCTTTTGGGCCCACCCGGGAAACACTGAAGTTTGGTCATAATCGTCATTATAAAAACAAAAATTATCGCTCAACTCTTTGCGGATAATCAATTCCTCTAAAAAGGCCTCTTTTGCTGGCGCCGACACCACTTGTTTTTTGACTTCAAGCGCAACGCGCTGGGCAGCTATCTGTCCAAAGTGCAAATAAGGAGAAAGATTGGAGGTGGCTTCCTTATTGGGATCGTTGCTCTCTTCGGCATAGCGGGCCAGTTTATCTTCCAAAAACTCCTGCAACACCTGCCGCGCCCCGCTCTCCCCGGGTGTTAACCAATCAACCGGCGGAATTGTGGGTTCAACTTCCAGAGCTTGGATTAATTTATCTTTGTTAAAGTCCCTATTTTCAACCTTTGGGGAGGGAAAGTAATCGATTTCCGGAAAATCGGTCAAAAAGTGAGGCAACTGTTTCTGTATTTTGGGACGGATTGTACGGGCTGCATATTCGGCTTTGGATGAAGCAACCCAGACCGGAACAATATTATGGGTATCTACTTCATAGAGCGCACAATCCAATCGCTTAGCCAGCTGATTCTTCCAGTCGCGCTTGATACGTAAGGGGTCAAAGTCACAAATAATAGCGCCCACCTTGTTTTTTTGGGTATACTCATTGAGAACCTGGGCCGGATTTCCCAAAAATATTTTAAAGGCAATACCCCATTCATTGAGTTGTCGTTGCACTGCATTCAATCCCCGCAGCATAAAATCATACTGGCGCATGGTCGCGCCCAGGAACTGGGGAACCAGCACAAATACCACTTCCCAGCTACACTGATATTGTTGAGCCAGAGCCTGGGTATACAGCAAGGCCCAGTTATCCGCCACACGCTGATCGCGACTCATCCAGTAAACCAGTTTGCCGGGCTTTAAGGGTTTGTCGTTCAGTAAGCGACTGCGGGCCGCATATTGTTCAATTTTATTCATCTTAATCTTCATCGCCCCATAGTTGCCGGTCACTCCCCTGACTCTGGCGCCACTGCTGCCGCCATTTGTGGATATCAATATAATTAATTAAAGGTCGTGGCTGGCGGCTCTCTTTATCCGGGATGGGTGGCAGTTCTTTCAGCGGCGGGGCCTGATACCAGTAAGCCACACTGGCCAGATCCAGGGTTAGACAATTGTTATGTCCATGCTCAATGGTGAACCGCAGGGATTGATTAAAGTAGAGCGGATCGCTGATATGAAAGCGGTAAAGATGGGTGCGGCCCAGCCAACCAATATCATGATTGACCCGGGCATAACCAAAATAGGGGTGATAAAATTCTACCTTCGGACACCAGGCGGTGTTAAAATAATCTTCGGTACCGGTCCCATGCAACGTCGGTCGCTGCGCACCATCGATAAAGATCATGTCATCCCCTTCTCCATACCAGATGGGTGTGGGCACATGCACATAATAATTCACCCCAACAAAATGACCCCGGCCCTGAATGTCGGCGATCAGATAGTTATCCTGTCCGGTGGGATTCTTGCCCGGCTGATCCAGTACCGCCCATTCATTCTCACCTTCGGGCAGGGCCTTGGTTAGGGTGTGGTTATACCAGGCACAAAAACGACCCATGTTATCCGGCAATTGCTCCAATTTCAGATAATCAATATAATAATAAAAATTGGTGATCTCCTGATCTGCTTCATTGGTGATCTCAACGCGGGCCCCCTCGCTGAAAGGCATGCTGAAATAAGAGACCAGAGCGCGGCCTTGGGTAGGACCCACGGCTAAGGGCAAACTGGTAAAGAGATAACTCTCCTCCCAGCCCTGACCGAAAAAGGGACCGATTGGCGCTATTACCGATGGAAAGGAATTGTCATCCCAATACATTTTCAGGATGATATTGTTGCGGCTCAATTGCCCGGGTGGCGGTGCGATCGTAATCCAGATATGATTGATCATGCCGGCGCCCTGTACATCAAAGAGCACCGCGGTTTCACCCGGTTTAATATGGGCCAGGAAATCCTGGTTGCCGCCGCTGCGATCATAACTGCTGGCCCGCTGGCTGGTGACCCCCGTTTTGAGCCGAGCCAATCCGGAGAGATCCGATCCGTGTTGCGCCATAGTGGGAACGGCTAACAAGATTATAGCTGACAGCTCAATCACACACCGGATCAACTTCTTTTTATACATTGCTACCCCCTCCTATGCACCTTCGGTACAATCGGAACTATTTGTTTTTATATGAAATTCAACAGGATCATCAATCGGCTGGTAAGGTTATTGGAATATAAAAAGGATTTGGGTGATTGACAAACATCTATAGTGAACCAAAGGAGCACAGCCGTTCCTGGTTCCCAAATTGAATTTGGAAATCAGTTACGCGTCTGGTGATCCAGGGAAGAGATTATTTGTTGGACTACCCTATCAGCCGGCGGGTCTGGGTTACTTAATCACCACACACTTGCGTATCTGCGTGAATGATCCCGCCTTGATTCGATACACATACAGACCGGAACTCACCTGTGAGGCATCCCATTTTATGGAATGGTAACCAGCCGGCTTATTCCGGTTTACCAGCGTCTCAACCAGGCGCCCTTGCAGGTCATAAACAGAAATCAGGACATGCGTTTGTTGCGGTATTTCATAGTCAATAGTGGTTATGGGATTAAAGGGATTGGGAAAATTCTGGTGTAATTTAAAATCCTTTTTTCTGGTAGCTTTGCTCTGGGACCAAGCTTCTTGCGGATCAATAATCCGGATCTCATCAAACCAAAACTGACCGACAAGATCATGATGTTCGGCTACAATTTGAAAGTGCTCCACAGTGGTCCAGTCAAAATCACCTTGGGGATCAAACCATCCATTATCCCAGGAACCCTTTTCGATTAAATCATCCAGGGGAATCTGTACATGGTGCCATTCTGAATTCCATTGGGCCAAAGTCTCATCGATCGTTAACCCCATCCGCCACGGGTGATCATTGAGATCATCGCTTTTTGTATCAAGGAAGCGGATATCGAATCTGGTGCCGGGTGTATCGCCCTTCACCCAGAAATCTAGCAAATAACCTTGACTAACGAGAATCGAGAGATCTTTGATGGGCCTAAAAGTAAAACCGATCTGATTATACTGTTCCCCATTTGCCCAGCAAATACAGTGATTCCCGGCCACAGGATTATCAGCGGCATAGTAATTCAGCTGGCCATCAGAAATCCAGCTGGATTCAAGAATGTTCGCTCCGATAAAATCCCGGTAGAGGTCAAAACTGGTGGTATCCGGTTGCAAGCTAAAGTCAGACTGAGGAGGTGCATTCAATCCCAAAGCCTCTACCAGGGGTATATTCAGGTCATAATCAAATAGTTCGCTGGTGCCGGCCTCAAAAAGGCCGAATCCGCCTTTATAATCCCAGGTCGTCCAGGCAATCCCTTTTTCTTCCAGATAATTACGGACAACTTGATACCAATAAACACGATCCGCCTGATCGCTATTCGGTTTATAAACCCCAAATTCCCCACAAAACAGCGGCACATCCCGCTCGGTTTGAAATTCAGCCGCAATATCAATCAAAGCTTTCACCTGATCAACCGTGCCCTCATGTTGATAATTTTGCAGTTCACTTTCGATCCAGCTACCCTGCAGTTCAGACGGACAGGCTGGCATACCGACAGAATCATAAGGAAAAGGAACATTGGAAAGGGCAACCATAGACGGGTCCGTCCAACTGGCTCCCTGATGGGTAAATAAAAAGGGATCATAGAAATGAAACGTATAAATCAGGTTGTCATCATCGTACTCTGGTAGATATTGCAGATTATGGTAACTGTTCCATCCGGCTGGACCCACAATGATCGTATGGGTTTGATCCACAGCGCGGATGGCTTCAATCACAGTATATTGGATCGCATTCCACGCGATATTAGCGATGCCATGGGGTTCATTGAGGATTTCATAGTAAATATAATTTGATCGGTTCTGGTAATGGTCAGCAATTTGGGTCCAAACCGGGGTGAGGATATTCACAATGTTGGGATCTGTAGCCACAGCTGGATCAAAGGTGTGATTATCGATGATCAGATGCAGTTCGAGCGCTTCCGCCATATCCACGATTTGATCAAGTAAATAATAAAAGAGCGAATCAATCGTATAATCCGGTGCACCATCGGTCATGGCATGTAAATTTACAGGAAGCCGGATCACATCACATCCCAGACTTTTGATATTCATCAAATCCTGGCGGGTGTATTTTGTAAACTGAATTTGCTGTGCACTCGACGTTTGCATCCAATTAGTCAGATTAATACCCCGCTGAAAAGGCGTTTCGGCACCCCCGATCACTGTGCAGATTATCAAACAGGTCAAAATAATTCGCTTCATAGGGATCACTTTTTGCAGATCTAGTATCGATCTGCTTCATTTTAATATATAAAAATGTTTCTAGATTTCAAACAGCCCTGGCCATAACAGGACAACAAAATGGTCTGCGCCTGCTAAAACATTTATCTGAAGAGCTTATTCAGAATACAAATAATTACAGTAATCCTTTCAGAGAGTGACAAAACAGCGGCAGAGTTGTGATAACAATTAGTAGG
This sequence comes from uncultured bacterium, assembly GCA_964640055.1. Classification (GTDB taxonomy): domain Bacteria; phylum Fidelibacterota; class UBA2242; order UBA2242; family JAFGTP01; genus CAZXFH01. The sequence continues at coordinate 57,037 of CAZXFH010000017.1, forward strand.
ATTGTATTTTCATTAACGGAGCAATTTACTCAATTAATTCGAATACATGTTTGATTTTTTGTTCTACAATACGGGCGATCTCTGCCAGTTCCGGATTATCAATCATACCCATGGCTACTGTGGGCCGGATCAGGGCCACATTTGTTCCAGAGTTATCCGCAAAAACAGCCACATTGCATGGTAACATCAATCCGATATTCTCTTCCACAGTCAGCGCCTGATAGGCATGACCGGGATGACAGGCTCCAAAGATCTTATACTGTTTGAAATCCAGATCCAGTTTTTCCCTGAACTTCTTCTGTACATCGATTTTAGTTAATATACCGAAGCCCTCCTGCTTTAAATAGCCCGGCAGCTCGGTACATACCTGTTCAAAGGATTTATCTAATTTCTTGGTAAAACCATAATTAATCATTGTGCCTCCTGTTTTTTTGAATCGGAGGTGTATATTTTTTCAGCATCAGCGAGAGACTCACCACCGTTACCGAACTCAGGGCCATCGCCAGACCGGCCAATTCCGGACGAAAAGTCAACCGGAACAATGGGTAAAGCAATCCGGCAGCCACTGGGATCAGCAGGGTATTATAGGCAAAGGCCCAGAACAGATTTTGTTTGATGCGTTGCATGACTTTACGGCTGAGCTGCAGGGCTGCCACCACATCAGTCAACCGGTCTTTCATCAGTACAATGGCGCCGCTTTCCATAGCCACATCTGTGCCGCTGCCCAGGGCAATGCCAACCTCTGCCTGAGCCAGGGCCGGAGCGTCATTGATCCCGTCCCCGACAAAGGCAACTTTGTGTCCCTGCTGTTGTAAGCGGGCCACTTCCGCGGCTTTATCCTTGGGTAACACTTCGGCAATGACCTTATCGATACCGATCTGAGCCGCAACCGCCTGCGCCGCATGTTGGTTGTCGCCGGTGATCATGACGAGCTGAAATCCAGCCTTGCGCAGAGAATTAATAGCGGTAGCCGTACTCTCCTTGAGGGGATCGGCAATGGCTACCAACCCCAGCACCCGGCGCTCATCACCCAGATAAATAACGGTTTTACCTTTCTTTTCCAGTGCACGCCCTTGGTGCAGCTGTTGCTCGGTAATTTTAACCTGCTGCTCCTTCAGAAAGCTGCGGCTGCCCAGAACAAATTTTTTCTGCTCAACTTCTCCCCGTATGCCCTTGCCTTCCACCGTATCAAAATGACGGACTTCTTTTAATGGCAGCTGCTTCTGACGGGCCGCTGCAACCACAGCCTGGCCTAAGGGATGCTGTGAATTTTCTTCCAGGCTGGCTGCCAGCCGCAATAGTTCTGTCTCATTTCCATCAAAAGCCTGCAAATCCGTGACCTGTGGCTTGCCCTGGGTCAGGGTACCGGTCTTATCAAGTACAATCGTATCAATTTTATCGGAAATTTCCAGAGTTTCACCATTTCTGATCAAAATACCCAGCTCCGCTCCCCGTCCGATACCCACGGTAACCGCAGTAGGCGTGGCCAGACCCAGAGCGCAGGGACAGGCAATCACCAGTACGGAAATCAGGGTGGTCAGGGCAAATAACAGGCTACTGCCCAGGATCACGTACCAGAGGAGAAAAGCACTGACAGCAATTGCCAGCACCACCGGAATAAAAACGCTGACTACTTTATCCGCGAGGCGCTGCACTGGCGGCCGGCTGCCTTGCGCCGCTTTCACTAGCCGGATGATCTGGGCCAATACTGTGTCATTACCCACCCCAGTCGCTGAAAGAGTTAAAACACTATTTTTATTAATCGTGCCGCCGACTACCTGATCACCTGGGTTACGTTTCTTGGGCACTGGTTCTCCGGTAATCATGGCTTCGTCGACATAACTCTGACCCGCTTTGACAACCCCATCCACCGGTATGCGTTCACCGGGACGGACAACCACTATATCACCTTGCGTAACCTTTTCGATCGGTATTTCCCGGATATGGCCATCCTGCTGAATGCGAGCCTGTTTGGGTTGCAAACCGATCAACTTTTTGATCGCTTCCGAAGTCTTGCCTTTGGCCCGGGCTTCCAGATAACGCCCTAACATTAAAAAGGAGGCCAGCATCACCGCGGTTTCATAGAAAATATATTCGCGGGTCAGCACAATTTTAAAGGTCCCCAGAATACTGGCAATAAAGGCCACACCAATGCCCATGGCATACATTACATCCATATTCAGCGTCTTATTACGCAGGGCATGATAGGCGGCTATGAAAATCGGATAACTGACATAGACGAAAAAGGGCAGGGATAACACTAGAAGAATATAGGTCTTGTCAATCGGCCAGGAAAGGCCAGCAAACGTTAATACCATTAGCAGCGCACTGCCGATAAAACCAACGATAAAACGGTTGCGTTTTTCCCGCCGGTCCCGGGCCTTTATTTCCTCGGCATCTTCCGGGGCTCTTTGCTCTTCAGGGCTCAAATACTGATAGCCGGCTGATTCAATCACCCGGCCAAGATCATCCAGAGAGACCACATCCGGATAATAACGGATGTGAGCGGTCTCGGTCGCCAGATTAACTTTTGCTTCCAGAACACCATCCTGCTCTTGCAGCTGTTTTTCAATGGTTTGTACACACTTGGCGCAGGTCATACCACCGACTTTAAGCGCGGCTTCCGCAGCCACCAGCTGGTAGCCCAGCTTATTTACGGTCTGGTCGATCTCTGCCGGCTGGATTGATCCGGGCACATAGCGCACAGCAAGGGTCTCATTTGCCAGGTTGACTTTCACATCAGTGATGCCCGGTTTTTTCTGCAATCCTTTTTCAATGGTCAACGCACATTGGGCGCAGTGCATGCCACTGATATTGGCCTGTAATTTTTTGGCTTCCTGATCCCTTGCCTGCGACATCTAATTCATTCCAGTAAATCTTTGCGCATCCGGTCATATTCCTGCTTGGTCAGTTCCCCGCGGGCATAGCGTTTTTTCAGTATCTCCAGAGCATCCTGTTCTTTACCGGAGCCACTGGTGATATCCCGCTGCCTTAAAACCAGATAAATAATGGCAGCCACCAGAATGACAACAACGATCCACATAAAAAAGCCGCCTCCCCAGCCTGACATATGATGCCAGCCTCTGACTTGTAATCCTGTTACGGGTGATTCAAATTTGATTAATTGACTTATTATATTAAGCATAATAAACTCCTACTAATTAATTGATTAACATATTGTGTATATTTTATTGTTATTTGACACTACTCCTTTCACTAGTTTGTTAGATGCTCTCAACGATGAACCGTTACATGGTTGTAACTACCGTTTTTCACCAAATTTCTTTAGTACGGTCTGCTGCTCTTTATTAAAAAAATCACAGTCGAGTTTGGGTAACAATCGGATCGTGCGGATAATGGCCTGGAGACCAAACCACTCCCGTTTGCCAGTCACCAGGGCATAACGACCCTGCATCCCTGCATTAAATACCCGTAGATAATAGAATCCTTCCGGAACCGGTAGGGTCAGATCCGGTCCTTTGAGATAATGATCCCTGCCAAAGGGTTCATAAAATGACTCCCAGTTATCCTGAGTACCATCCAGCGTATCCAGAGGATAAAAATTCTGATCGGCAATCTCCACCAGAAAGCGGTAGTGCCGATAATCATCAATGTCCGGAACCAGAATATTAACATACAGTTCATGAGCTTTCCGGAATGCCAAATGGAAATATTCCGATTGTCCGTTAAGTTCACCATAGAAAACCTGGGAAATTTTGGGATGCCGGACCTCAAAAGGCGCTGCTTTGCTCAGCTCCTGATCCATAACATAAAAGGGCTGATGGGCATGCAAATGGATCGTGCTCAGACAAAGGGTTAAAAGCAGTACGAAAACAGGGATTGTTTTCATGGTCTAATCCGTGATCAATTCAGCGGCACAGCGACCTTTATAGCAGTCCTGGAAGGAATCTGCCGGAATTTGCATACTGTGTAAAGGAATATCAGTCCATTGCAATTTCTGCGGGGTGTGGATCAGGTGACCATACGCTTGCGACCAGAAGGCATAGAGATTATAGAAATCATGGCTTAGGGGTTGTTTGAAGGCAGCTTTGGAAAAGGATTCATCCAGCAGGATCTGACTGCGCAAAAGGGCAAATTCTGCCGTCGAGACCGGTGCCGGCAAGGGATTATCACGTTCTCCGGCCGGGATCTTGAAAAAATCTATGGTCTGGTTCGCAATCCAGCTATCTTCCTTAAAGCGCATTAACTTCTCCCGCCAAGTATGCAGCGCCTGTGTCTCAATTTTTTGTTCCTCGTAAAGATAGGTCATCAATAACAAAAATGCCGCATAATCTTCCAAAAATTCTTGTTCTTGAATCTGTTGCTCGCAGGAAGAATGGACCAATTGTGCTTGGTTGTAATGTTGATCTAATAATTGCGCATAAATTTCATGGGCCGCGGTTAAATAAGACTCCTCACCCAGATAACGATAGGTCTGGAGATAGGCAATGCCCAGCAATGCATTCCAGCTGCTGATGATCTTGCGGTCTACATCTGGTTGGGACCGTTTACGACGATAGGCGAACAATTTACCTTCAATTTCCGGCAATCCACCCCGGCCTTTTCTGATCAAGTGAATTTTACCCTGAAAATTACCTTGGGGCTGAATTTCATACCGCTCTTTGAGTTGCGCCAATTCTTTGTCACTCAGGATCTGTTCCAGTTTTTCATAATCCCAGACATAGGTCTGACCTTCCACATGATTGGTGTCAGCATCGATACCGGAAAAATAGAGGCCCTGCTCATAAAATTCATTCTGCAGGTTTTTAATGATCCCTTCCGCTATCTGGCGATAGTGATCATCCTGAAAAAGCTGATAAGCCAGGCTGTAAATCCAGAGTAAGAGCGCCTGGTCATAAAGCATCTTTTCAAAATGGGGAATCTGCCACTCCCGATCCACACAATACCGAAAAAAGCCACCCGCCAGATGATCGCGTAAACCGGAAATAGCCATCCGATCTAGCGTTTCCCTGACCATCTGCTCAGCCTGGGAATCAGATTGAGCCACCTGATGATAAAGCAGATAGAGCAAAGTGGTGTGCGCAGGAAACTTATGCCCTTGACCGAAACCGGCATGGCGTTTATCATAAGTAACAGTGCATAAATAACTATAAATAAGTATTGCGAATAATCGGTTG
>CAZXFH010000018.1:0-58389 GCA_964640055.1 uncultured bacterium
GAAAAATATTGGGAAAATTGCAACTGACTTTTCTAAATGGGATTTTTAGGTATAAAAATATACCAAAAAATAAAAAACAAACAAGTCAAAGACTTTACCTGGAGAAGCCAGCCTCTACCAGAAAAAAACCGGACATGCGTCACAGTTCGCCCTGCGGGCGAACTGTGTGGGGTAGCTACTTGCGTAGCAGAGATCTAATAAAAAAGAAAGATAAAGAGGATAAGAATGGAGGTAACACGGGGGTGAGGGGATATTCAGGCTTAAATAAATTTTATAAATATATAATTATTAGTTATTTAAGAGAATTTACCTGGTTGTTATTGACAATCAGGCAAAACATCAGGTTAACAATCAGTTATGCAATCAGGTCTGTGGATTTAAAAGTATGATTAACTACTGGGTGATTTGGTTTTTGACTGAATTAATAAAACCAGATTTCGGATTAATTGTGAAGGTGAAACCTAATAAGAAAAACCAGAATGGATATGAAAGGAAGTACTGCCCTTATTGTGGAAGTACAATTGAAAAACATTATAGCCTGGAATCTTGTGCCGAGATGTTTGATTGTAGTGTTCAGTTCTTTAGAAATCTTGTACGTGACAGAAAAATTGGTTATGTTAAAATTGGTCGGTTGGTGAGGATACCGATGGAAGAATTAAATAAAATATCCAAGTATATACCAACACTAGAAGAAAAGGTGGAAGAACTAATAAAAAATGGATAGTAATTCAAAACACAGAAAATACAAAAAGCACCGACATCCAGGAATTAGACCCTGGAAAAAGACCAACTCATATATAATTGATTATATAGATCATAATGGACAGAGGCGTCAGAAGACTTTTTATGGAACTGAATCAGAAGCAGTTCGAGCAAGAAGGGAAATATTAGCAAAAGTTAGCAGGATAAAAGCAGGAATTGAGGCACCGCCTGAACTGAAAAAATCAGTATTAACATTCAGAGATCTATGGAGTGAATTTGAGGATGAGAAAAGATTGAAAATATCAAGTGGGAGTTTGAGTCAACGAACTTTGGAGAGATATGAAGATTCATATAATGCATTTGTTGAATATAATCCAAATATTGAGAACAAACCCATAGATAAAATTAATCCTTCTGACCTTGAAAAGTTCAAAGTTTATCGTAGAAAAATTGGAATTACTGATGAGGGAATTAACACTGATTTACGGAGTTTAAGGACAATATTTAATTATGCAGTTAAAATGAGATTATTGTATAGATCACCGTTAAAGGATGTTAAATTTGTTAGTATTGATAGATCAGATGTTAGGTTTTTGGATGATAGTGAATTAAATACACTGGATAAAATACTAAAAAAAACTAATTTTAGTGATACTTTCCAAAGAGATGCACATGATTTAGTATTATTTTATCTTTTTACTGGTGCAAGGGAGAGTGAAGCATTATTACCATCTTTTAAATGGGATTGTATTGGTAAAAATTATATACGGTTTCCAAAAACCAAATCATTAAAAGGGCGTACAATCCCAAAATTAGGAATTGTTGATGATATTTTAAGAAGTAGATATAACATAAAAGAAGGTCCATTTCCATTTTCCAAAGATCAGGTTTATAAGAGAGTTAAATACATGGTTAATAAAGCACAATTACGTGATGTATCACCCCATACGCTCAGGAAAACAGCAGGTGCATGGTATTATATGGCAACCCGTGACATATTTGCAACAAGCAAATTCCTTGGCCACTCAAGTGTTAGCGTCACAGAAAAGCATTATGCCGGACTAATACAATCCTTAGAATTAGAATATTCACAGATGTTTGAAAATACTTTAAAATCGAATCTGCAATTAATCTGCAATTTACAGACAAAACCAGACCAATACAGACCAATCACTAAAAAAAGAAAAATCCCCAAGTCTCGACGGGAAATTGGGGATTTAGACGGTGGGCCTCCAGGGATTCGAACCCCGAACCGACGGATTATGAGTCCGGCGCTCTAACCATTGAGCTAGAGGCCCTTTTTCAGAAGGCGGTTAAATTTATTTTTTATCTCTCTTTTTTACAAGTAAAAAGGGATCATGAGCAGCCTTTTAGCCAGGTACTCAACTGCAGAAACTCGCTGACTGTCAGGCTTTCCGGGCGGCGGGAGAGATCAATGGGGCTTTCGGTAGTATTGGCCGGGAGCAAAGCATGCAGGGAATTGCGCAAGGTTTTGCGGCGTTGATTAAAGGCGGTTTTGACAACCTTAATGAAAAATTTTTCGGTTTCCGGTTCCTTCAGTTCCTTTATCAAAGGATTGATCTCCAGCGAGATCAGGCTGGAAGTGACCCGGGGAATGGGGCGGAACACCTGGGGGCTGATATCGAAATGCTTTTGGGTCGGACCGTAAAACTGACAAACCACAGAGAGGATGCCATAATCCTTATGACCCGGCGTCGCCACCACGCGCTGGGCCAGTTCCTTTTGGACCACAAAATAAGCATCTTTGATCTTTGCATGCATGGCAAAGATCTTGAACAGGAGTGAACTGGTGATATTATAAGGGATATTCCCTGTCAGGCGTATTTTTTTTATTTTAGCGAGAGCGCTATAATCGAATTGTAATGCATCGGCTTGATAGAGGTGCAGATCAGGGTGGCTACCCAACTTTTCACGGAGTGCGCTCAATAGAGCGGCATCGATCTCAATGGCGTGAACGGTAGCACCGGATTGCAGCAGGTATGCGGTCAGTGCCCCTTTTCCCGGTCCGATTTCGCAAATCGAGTCGCCGGGTTGGGGAGCGATGGTACGAGCGATCTTGCGCAGCATATTGGGGTCGATCATGAAATTCTGGCCCCAGCGCTTTTTAGGGTAGCCGTTCATCCTGGCAGCTGAAAAAATTGTTTTGCTGTGGCTGTGGTTTGCTGCGCAACGGTATTTAATTCGATCTTTTTTATTTCAGCGATGCGACGAGCAATAATGGGAATATTGGCCGGCTGATTGGTCTGTCCTCTCAGGGATGCCGGGGTTAAAAAGGGGGCGTCAGTCTCGAGCATGAGTCGCTCCGGGGGAACGGCTTTGACGGCCTGCTCGGTTTTTCTACTTCCATAGGTTACATTGCCGGTAAAGGAAATATGCAGGCCCAGGGTCAGCATGTCGCGGGCAAAACCGGCTTTACTGCTGAAACAGTGCAGCACTCCTCTGAAATACCCTCCCTGCTGTAAATAGAGGCGCATATCATCATCTGCCCGGCGGTTATGGATCACCATGGGCAATTGCAGGCTTTGGGCCAGTAAAATTTGGTGAACAAAAAGTTCCTGCTGCTTTTCACGAGGGGTATAATCGCGATAGTAGTCCAGCCCCATTTCACCCAAAGCCACTACTTTGTTATGTTGACTGAGTGATTTTAGCGTCGCTTGCCAGTCACCGGGAAGATCCCGGGCATCATGAGGATGAATGCCCACGGTGGCAAAAACTGTCGGATGTTTTTCCGCCAGCTGAATTGCCCGGCGGGAAGATTCAAGATCGGTTCCCACGCAGATGACCTTTATCACACCGGCCTGATGAGCCTTTTGAATAACCGCATCCGCCTGATTATAGAGGGGATCATAGTTCAGGTGACAGTGAGTATCAATATACATGCATAGTCTGTTGAAAACCGCTTTAACTCACCCGGGCGCCGGCGTCGATCTCATCCAGCGTGGTTAACAGGGTTAACTGCTGATCATTTTGAGCGGCCAGCAGCATACCCTGGCTCTCGATACCGCGGATTTTTACCGGTTTCAGGTTGGCGACCACGATGATGATTTTACCTACTAATGACTCAGGCTCGTAATGTGGCGCAATGCCGGCCACGATCTGCCGCTGATCTTCACCGGTATCGATTTGTAATTTAACCAGTTTTTTTGTTTTGGGAACGGTTTCGGCAGCCAGTACCTTGGCGGTGAGCAATTTTAACTTAGCAAATTGATCGATGGAAAGCTGGGTTTCTTTTTCCATTTTTGGGGGTTTTTCCTTTGTTTTGGGTGGTGGGGATTGTTTGGGTTTGATACGGGGGAACAGATTTTTGAATTCTCCTAATTTCTGACCGGATTGCAGCAATCCCCAGCTAAATTTATCTTTTACGGATTCATCTATGGGTAAATTCTGCAGCAAGGTATTGATCTTGCCCGGCATTATGGGGTGAAGTAAGCGGGCTGCGATACGTAAACCCTCGGCAGCTATATATAAAACCGTACCGGTTTCCTGATTATCCTGTTTAACCAATTTCCAGGGTTTACGGATTTCCATATATTTATTGATCGCCCGGATGAAGGTAATAATAGCATCGCTGGCTTTATTCAGATCCAGTTGATCGATACGGCGGTGCACTTTTCCCGGTAAATGGCAGGCCTGGTCAATCATATATTGGTCATCGGAATTTAATTGCATTGGTTGGGGAATTGCTGAATTATAATTTTTATGGATCAGGGTGGCTATCCGGCTGGCCAGATTGCCGAAGTCATTGGCCAATTCCGCGTTGTAACGCTCGATAAACAATTCCTCGCTGAAATTGGCGTCCTGGCCCAGGACCATATCGCGGATCAGATAATAGCGGACCGAGTCAACGCCATAAAGATCGATGAGGTCCAGAGGACTCACGATATTGCGCAGGGATTTGGACATTTTGGCCTGGTCCATCATCCACCAGCCGTGGGCAAAGATGGTTTTGGGGAGCGGAATCCCCATGGCTTTCATCATTGTGGGCCAGTAAACACAGTGGGTGGTTACGATATCCTTGCCGATCAGATGATAATCAGCCGGCCACCATTGATCAAACTGTTCTGGACTTTGTTTATAGCCAATACCGGTCACATAATTCAGCAGAGCATCGAACCAGACATAGGTGACATAGTCACTGTTAAAAGGGAGTTCAATGCCCCAGGACAGACGGGATTTGGGTCGTGAAATACACAGATCATTGAGGGGCTGTTTCAGAAATCCGAGCACTTCATTTTTGCGGTGTTCCGGTTGAATAAAAGTGGGATGATGGTTTATATAATCGATCAGCCATTGCTGATAAGCGCTCATCCGGAAGAAATAATTTTTTTCTTTAATGTATTCCGGCTCTTTATCATGCTGGGGACATTTGCCGCTGCCTTCCTCCATTTCCTTATTTGTAAGAAATCGTTCACATCCAACACAATAATACCCGCCATATTCGCTCGCATAGATCTCACCCTTATCATAGAGATCCTGCAGTACTTGCTGTACAACTTTGATATGGTAGCTATCGGTGGTACGGATAAAGCGATCGTGGCTGATCTCCAGCCGTTGCCAGGCTTTTTTGAAATAGATCACCATTTCATCACAATGGCTCTTGGGATCTATGCCTCTTTCCCGGGCGGCTTGTTGAACTTTTTGACCATGCTCGTCGGTGCCGGTTAAAAAGAAGGTTGCCTCTTTTTTTTCACGATGATAACGCGCCAGCACATCGGCTAGGATCGTGGTATAGGCATGCCCTATGTGGGGTTTATCGTTAACATAGTAGATCGGAGTGGTGACATAAAATTTTCCGTCAGTAGCCATAATAAACTTATCCGTTTAATTTAGGTCATTAATTTTCGCAGAAATCAGGATTCTTTCTTTTGCTGTGCGTATATTTTTTTGAATTCAGCTAAGGACATATCTTCAGTATGTTCTTCATCGTAACGCAGAGTAACTGTTTCCTGAAAGATATCGATTTTTTCCAGAACTGCTTGTTTATCCTTGGTTTTTATGGCCGTGCCATATTCCGGATATTCTTGCAGGATGGTCTGGTAGCTGTCATATTCATAGCGGAAACAACATTTTAATTTTCCACAATAGCCGGAAATTTTAGCCGGATTCATGGGCAAATTTTGGTCTTTTACCAGCTGCGTACTGACCGGTTCGAAATCATCAATAAAGCGGCTACAGCAAAGATGCAATCCGCACATACCCACGCCATCAGCCCGTTTGGATTCCTCCCGGGTGCTGATCTGACGCATCTCAATGCGGGTTTTATATTCGGCCGCCAGGATCTTTACCAATTCACGGAAATCAATACGGCCGTTGGCGGTAAAATAAAAAGTGATCTTTTTACGGTCCAGGCGGCATTCCACATCCACCAGATTCATTTGCATTTTTAGTTCCGGTATCTTCTCCTTACAGAAATAAAAGGCCTGCTTTTCCTTTAAGCGGTTTTCTTTCATCCGTAGAATTTCATTTTGGCTGGCTTTGCGCAATATTTTGGGCAGATCATTATTTTCCGTGTAGCTTTGCTTGTGACAGTTCAGGATGGCCATACCGATATCCTCACCCCGGTCGGCTTCGACGATAAGCAGGTCTTTATGACGAATGGGGAATTCCATAGGATTACGATAATAAGTAGTCCGCGGGCCGCGAAATTTTATTTTTATGGTTTGTTCCGAATTTGGTTTATTTTGTGATTGGGTATTAATGGCAAACTCCTTTGTGATCTGAAAGGCTTAGAAAAACACATATATTTTAATGCCCGGTTGATCATTCAATAATGCGGATTTTATAACGATATTAGATTTATAGTTTATTACTGTTCCGGCGATATTCTTTTTTTGCGCAGCGCCTTATTAATTTTAAAGAACATGTCTAAAAGGACCAGATTAATATAGGCATTGCGTTCTATGAAATCAATACAATTCTCGACGGCATCGCTCAGTGTAAAGGGGTCGAGATCAGGGTAGGCTGCCACAAATTTATTAAGAGTTTCCTGTTGGTCTGAATGGATCAATGACTGCGGTTCAACGCCTGTTTTGATGATTGTGGCATCGCGAAACCAGGCATGCAGGGCGTGCAGGATCATAAGGAAAAGTTGAGGGTCTTCACGTTGAATAGTAATCAACCGCTCGATCAGGTTTACGATCTTCTTGACGTCCCAGCCAGCCACAGCCCGTAAAATAATGAGGGTTTGCTTTTTGATCTTTTTTATATAGGTCTCGGTCAGCTGTTGGGCCTGACTGAGATTACCACCGCTCAGATGCAGAATGGCCTTGAGGACCGGTTCGGACAGTTCTTCCCGGGCTGTGAGCGCACTTTTAATGTCTGTATCGGAGAGCGGTGGAAAATAGAGGGGCTGACAGCGGGATTTGATAGTGGGTAATAACCGGTCGGGATGATTGGTAGTTAGGATAAATGTGGAATCCGACGGCGGTTCTTCCAAAACTTTCAGAAAAGCATTGGCCGCTTCAGAAGTCAGCAGATGGGCGTCTAGCAGGATCACCACTTTCCAACCGATTTCATTGGATTTCAGATAAATGTTTTTTTTGATATAGCGGATAAAATCGATGGGAATGTGCTTGGCACCGGTCAGCATAAATTTATCATAGGGATGCCGGGCTTTTTGTTGAATGGCACTCTGGATTTCCTCCATCTGCTTGTCAGACAGACTCTGGAAGGGATTACTGACCGATTTGGTGCGCTTACCAGGTAGCGGGAAAACCAGTTGTAGATTACTATGTTCCAGCCGCTTCATTTTCTGACAGGCATGACATTTACCACAAGGAGCGGACCGCTTTTTTTCAAAACAGTTTAAACGGGCCGCTGTTTCCAGTGCCAGGACCTCGTGACCGCTGCCTTCGGGTCCATAGAAAAGATAAGCATTGGCCAGCCGGTTTTTCTTTATTGCTGTCTGGATAAATTCCAGGTTTTTGTTCTGATTGACCAATGAAAATAAGCTCATGATGCTCTAGTTAACCACTCCTCCGGATTCAGTTTGTTGCGTTTGTTCCAAATTTCAAAATGGAGTAGGGTACCGCTCAGGGAGCCGGAATCGCCTACTTCGGCAAGCACGGTACGGGTGGAGACATACTGGTTTTCATAAACACGCACGTTATTAACATGGGTGTAGACGGTATAATATCCTGAACCATGATCCACAATTATGGTATTCCCAAAACCCCGGATATAGGTGATGGTGGTGATCACACCGTCGAAGACAACCCGTACCGGTGTTCCCCGGGAGGCCTTGATATCGATACCTGAATTTTCAGTGATGGTTTTCAGGGTAGGGTGTTTATGGGTCCCAAATTTAGAGACGATCTCCCCGCTAACCGGCCAGTTCAGATGGCCTTTATTTTTCGGAAACAGGTTTTTACCCCGAATTCCTGAAAGGGCGCGTTGCCGGGCTAATTCTTTTTCCCGGGCGGCTTTTTCTTCCTCCAGATTGGCAATTAATTGAGAAAGTTGTTTTGCGGCCGCTTGTTTTTCTTTAATCTGCGTCGCTAAGTAGTTTTTATTGCGTTTTGCAGCGGCTATTTGTTGATTCCGTTTTTTATTCTGCTGGGCCAGGCTGCGCTGATATTTGATCTGTTCATCGATTATCTGTCGTTTTTCCTCCAATTCTTTAAGCCGTTGCTGCTTTTTGCGATCCACTTCGCTAATATTGTGTTTGATATCAAAGGCCAGCTGTTTTTCGATATCGGCCAGAATGCGCAGATATTTATGGCGATAGATGGCCTGATTCAGCGATTGCGAGGTCAGCAGTAGTTCCAGATCATTATAGTCGCCCTTTTTATAGACATAGACTAAGCGGGCGGCGAATTCCGCTTTCAATGCTTTCAATTTCATTTCAAGTGTGCTGATGGACTGTTCTGTTTCCCGGATCTGGCGTTCCTTTTGTTGCCGTTCACGCTGCAGCTGGGTAATAAGTTTTTCAGTCAGACTGATTTTCTTTTCCGTTTCATGCAGGCGGGTTAAAAGCGATTTTTCCTCGGATTCAACGGTTCTCAGTTCTTGCTGGTATTCACGGATTTCCTTCCGGATTTTATTCAATTCATCGGATCTGTATTCAATTTTTTTGTCCAGATCCTGTTGCGCCGGTAATAGTTGCAGCAGACAAATGAAAGGTAATATGGATTTTAAATATTTCATCAACATAATACTTCGTCAAAGCAAAATAGTAAAATTCCATCTCAGATTCAAGTCTCTAATGATATGATTCCGCATTTATATTTTTATCATCGGGAGAAAGTGTTTTTTCTCTTTGCATCCAGGCTGGTAACGGTCGGGGGGTGGGTCGTTTTCCGTATATGAAATCATCCAAAACCACTGCCCAGCGGCGCACTAGTCCGGAATGTCTGATCAGTCGCCGGATAAGGTTATGGAATAAGTTATCGGGATGGGCATAGGGGCAAACACGGATGCAACGGGCACAATCTGTCCCGGTTTTGGCCCAATAGGTAAAACAGGCTTCTGAATTGATCTGCCAGCGTAGCACCCCGTCTATCTGTTGGCGGGTATGAGTGGGAATGGCCTGGGCCGGACAATTATGGGCACATTTCTGGCAGTGTTCGCAGAAATCAATCACTGTGGGATCAAAGGTGCGGGAATCCGTTACAAGCGCCAGATTTGTGGTCACGACCGCCAGCCGGATGCGCGGTCCCTGCCTGGGGGTCATCAAGAGTCCCATACGACCGATTTCACCCAGGCCGGCATCCCGGGCCACCAAGGGGCAAACTACTTCATAATTGCCGTCAATATGGGCCCGGGCAGTATACCCCAGACGGCGTATACAGGCGGCCAGTTGGATAGCGATCACTCCGGCCTTAAGGTATTGTCGGGCGGATTCCATGACTACCGGGGCCTGCGGAGCGTGGTGTATCATTTCCATATCCATGGGAACACTCAGAGCGATGGCAAAGGAATGCTGTGGTTCGATTGGCTGTCCGTAACGCTGATCTCGCCCACCACGGCTGTAGAGATGATAAGGGTGCAGCCGGGTGATTCCAATATCTTCGGCGCCCAGTTGAAGTGTCCAATGCTTAAGGAAAAGGGTGATTTCTTGGGGGTCAAGATCAACAGGGTGGCCGGCAAATTCGCCGTCAACCTTGGTTCTTAAATATTTAATTGTATCGAAACTGGCCTCAGCTGCGGCAAAAGCCCGGGAATGATAACAGCGGGTTCCGGCGCTGAGTAATCCCGGATGGCTGCGAAATATATCATCCGCTGCTTTTTCTTTGGGATGTGTTCGGTAGTAGGTTTTATACCGGGGCGATCCCGGATGCAATTCTTGTCGTGAGAACATGGTATCGCGTTCGTCGATCCGCAGGGTGGGCCTACTATCCTGAATTTTTTTTGTAAAAGAAATAGGCAATAAAAGCAATAAGAAACCCAACACAGGAAATGACAAAAGAATAAGGGCAATCGCCAGTTTACCGGGGAAACTAAATGCAGCGGTGATAAAGTATAGCAAGGGGATTAAAAGTATTGAGCCACAAAACATGCGTGTGGCACGTGGTTCATTTTCCCGATGAGCTACCAGAACAGCATAGAGCAGGCTAATTAATAAAATTATTCCAAAAATAATCAGGAGTGCTGTCATAAATATTTGGCTTGTCTAGATGTCACTAGATTAAAGTAAGGACCTAATTTTCTCCTGTTAATTTATTAAATTGCCATATTAAATTAAAATATAGTTTTAATTAAGGTGAGAAGGAGTTAAAATAAAGGGGGTATATGCCCGACACAGCTATTTGTTTCAAATTGATTTTGTAATAAATTAAAACGGCGCTACACGTATTCACCATCCGGCGTGATTATATTTGTTAATCATATACAACCGTAGCGCACAGCTATAGCGAGAGAGGGGTATCATGGATTTAAAATTAGCGGCCAAGAAAAAAGGTCCTAAAACCGTTATTGATGTCAACGGTATAAAAGTGGGTCAGGGGTTGGTTGTCATTGCCGGTCCCTGCTCCGTGGAAAATGAAAAGCAGACCATTGCGACTGCCCAGGCAGTAAAGGCTGCCGGTGGCAAGATGTTACGGGGTGGGGCTTTTAAGCCACGGACCTCGCCTTATTCTTTTCAGGGGCTGGGACTAAAGGGCTTGAAAATATTAGAGAAAGCCAAATATGAGACCGGCTTACCGATTGTCACCGAGGTACTGGATTCAAGGGATGTGACCTGGATCTGCGAATATGCCGATGTTTTACAAATCGGGGCCCGCAATATGCAGAATTTTTCACTTCTTAAGGAAGTGGGGCGGGCCAATAAACCGGTGTTGTTGAAACGGGGCATGTATTCAACCCTCAAAGAATGGCTTAATTGTGCAGAATATATTCTTTCGGAAGGTAACCCGAATGTGATCTTATGTGAACGCGGGATTCGTACTTTTGAAACCTACACACGTAATACCTTGGATCTGAGCTCTGTACCTGCTGTTAAGGAGCAGACCCACTTGCCGGTCATGGTTGATCCTTCCCACGGTACAGGTAAACTGAGTTTAATCCGGCCCATGAGCCTGGCGGCTGTGGCCGCCGGCGCCGATGGACTTCTGGTAGAAGTCCACATTAATCCGGAAAAAGCGCTCAGTGATAAACATCAGCAGATGACACCTGAGATGTTCAAGCAATATATGCAAGCCATTCACAAAATCTCCGATTGTATAAAAGCACTACCATCAAAATAGGGGATAAAGACCATGTTGAAAGATATTCGTGAACAAATAGATCTCATTGATTCCAAGCTGTTAAAACTCCTCAACGAACGTATGGAACAGGCTATTATTGCCGGACGTTTTAAATCCAAAATTGAAGATAGTGAAAGAGAACGCAAAATTCTGGCCCGTATTGAAGCGGATTTTGGTGAACTGATTGAACCGGAATTCTGTAAAACCTTATTCAAGTCAATTTTCAAGGAAAGCAAACGGTTGCAACAGAAAGATTTTCAGGTAATCGCTTTTCAAGGTGAGCACGGGGCCTATAGTGAGATGGCGGCTAAAAACTGGCAGAAAAAGCTGATCACGATTCCTTGTGATGCCTTTGCCGATGTCTTTGCCGGTATTCGGTCGGGACTCTATGATTATGGAATTGTGCCGGTTGAGAATACTCTTGGTGGTGTGGTTGGCCAGGTTAACGAGCTGCTCATGCAGACCGAACTGCAGGTCGTGGGTGCGGTAGAACAACCCATTCATCACTGCTTGTTGGCCTTTCCGGGCGCTGACCATCGGGAGATTCGTAAGGTCTATTCCCATTCCCAGGCCATTGCCCAGTGTAAAAATTTTCTGGAGCGCAATAAACTGGAAGCCGTGCCTTTTTATGATACGGCCGGGGCCGCTCGCAATCTGTTTGAAAAACGCGAAACCACAGCGGCTGTCATTGCCAGTCAGCTGGCTGCCCGCTTATATCACCTGGAAATAATCAAAGAGAATATCGAAGATCTGAAGACGAATAACACCCGTTTCCTCATTCTGGCTAAGGAATCTGCTGCGAAAGCCGGAGATAAATGTTCGATCTTGTTTGCTACGGCCCACAAGGCCGGTACTTTATTCAAGGTACTGGATCTGTTTGCCCAGGCTAATATTAATCTGACCCGCATCGAATCTATGCCCAAAGAACCGGGCAGCTATGCGTTTTTTCTGGATTTCGAAGGGTCAGATAAAGATCAAAAAGTAAAAAATGTGCTGGATAAGATGAGCGACATTACCCGGGAAGTTCGGGTTTTGGGATGTTATAAGGAAAGGAAAGTAAAATGAAGATCTGTGTTTTGGGAGCCGGACATATGGGGACCTGGTTTGTGGAGGAACTCTGTCATGATCACGAGGTGGCGGTTTATGATGTGGAACCCCGCAAGATGAAATATTTTGTAAATGTGACCCGTTTTATGGAGATCAAAGAAGTTGCCGACTTTAAACCCGAGCTGCTATTGAATGCGGTTACCTTGCAGAAAACCAGGGATGCTTTTGATGCGGTCTTACCCCACCTGTCGGATAACTGTATGCTCTCCGATATCATGTCGGTTAAGAATGGTATTAATGAGTATTATAAAAAAAGCGGTAAACGGTTTGTTTCAACCCATCCTATGTTCGGTCCTACCTTTGCCAACATCCGTGACCTGAGTGATGAAAATGCGATCATTATCCGGGAGTCAGATCCGGAGGGTAAAAAATTTTTTAAGAACCTGTATCAAAAACTGAATCTGAAAATTTATGAATACAGTTTTGACCAGCATGATCAGGTAACAGCCTATTCCCTGGGTACACCTTTTACGGCTTCCCTGGTTTTTAGTGCCTGTTTGAAAAATCAAGAAGCCCCGGGCACTACCTTTAAGAAGCATATGGAAATTGCCAAGGGACTCTTATCCGAAGACGATTATCTGCTTTCAGAGATCATGTTCAACCCACACGTCCTCAGTCAGGTGGAAAAGATCAACTCACAGCTGTCCTACCTGACACACATTATCCGCAGCCGTGACTATGAAGTCATGCAGGATTTTCTGGATAAATTACGTGAAAACATTGAATGAAGGGGAGTATAATTCTCAGGGATAACGCAGCCTAAATTTTCCCGAATTCCTTTTGAGTAAAATACAGGTATAATTGTGTACAAAAAGATCAAAGTGGATATCAAGAAAGCCGACCGGCAATACAGTATTCATATTGACAGCCAGATTTATACCGCGTTAAAGCGTTTTATTGAAGAAAAATATGATCATAAAAAGCTGATCATCATTACCGATGACACGGTAAAACAGGCCTATGGTGAAACACTCCGGCAAACGTTTAGTGATTTCAACCCCTGTTTATTATCAATTTTACCGGGTGAAGTGAGTAAATCCCGGGAAAGTAAGGCCTGTTTGGAAGACCAGTTGCTAGCAATGCAGTACGGGCGGGATTCTCTGATCATTGGATTTGGTGGCGGCGTGGTTGGCGACCTGGCCGGATTCCTAGCGTCGACCTATATGCGGGGCATACCCGTCATTCAGGTGCCCACCACTTTATTGGCTATGGTAGATTCTTCGGTGGGCGGTAAAACCGCGATCAACACCCGGTTTGGCAAGAATTTACTGGGGACCTTCTGGCAGCCCGCAGGAGTTTTTGTAGGCTTGGATTGTCTGAAGACTTTGCCGCAAAAGGAATATCTGAATGGACTGGCTGAAGCCTTGAAGATTGCTACTATTCTGGACCGGGAATTATTTGAGTTTATTGAACAGAAAGTAGCCCAAATTATGGCCCGGGACAGGGCGGTCATGGCTCGTATAGTAACCCGCTGTATTGAATTGAAGCGTATAGTAGTGCAGGCTGATGAGGAAGAGGCGGGATACCGGCAAATATTGAATTTTGGACATACCATCGGTCATGCCCTGGAAGCGGTAAACAATTTTCGGGATAAACACGGCTTTTCTATCAGTCGCGGCATGGCGGCCGAGACCCATTTGGCGACTTTAATTAACGACCTCAAACCGGCTGAAGCGCAACGGTTCATTTATCTGCAGAAAGAACTCAATTTACCTACTCAGTTGGACCGGACTTATGATTACGACCAATTGATTGGGTGTATGCGCTCCGATAAAAAGGCTGTCAATAAGATTCCGCGCTTTGTTTTGCTGGATGGGCTTGGTAAGGTCAAAAAGACCGGCAATACCTACTCTTTTACCTGTGAGAACAGGTTAATTAAACAGGCTCTGGCGGCCATTGATACCAAAAAGGAACAAGTTTAATGTTCAGAGAGATCAAACCGAGCGCAAAATTATCCGGTGAACTCAGTGTGCCGGGCAGTAAATATGTGGCTAACCGGGTGCTAATGATCGCTGCGCTGGCCAAGGGGAAATCCCTGATCAAAAATATTCCCTTTAATGATGATATTCGACATGCCTTGAAGGCTTTGGCTCAATTGGGCATTACCCAGAAACGGGTGAAAAACGATCTCTACATAACCGGCTGTGGCGGACATTTTACACCGGGTAAAGTTGACATTGATGTGGGCGAATCAGGCACGCTTATGCGTTTTATTACCGCGCTGGCAAGTTTACACGAAAATCTCACCATTATCAGTGGTAGTCAACGGATACAGCAACGGCCGGTAGGTACACTTTTGCGCAGTCTGGGTGAGTTGGGTATAAAAAATCGTGCCTGGCAAGCTGAGTATCCTCCGGTGGTCATCCATCCCAGCAAATTTAAGGGTGGTAAGACCATTATCGACGGTTGTATCAGCAGTCAGTTCATCAGTGCATTGTTGCTCATTGCACCCTATGCATCACAACCGGTTGAGATTGAATTAAGTTCCGCATTGGTATCCCGCCGCTATGTTGATCTGACCATCGCTTTGATGGAGACTTTTGGTGTACCGGTAGAGCGGGAAGGCTACCGCCGTTTTTCGGTGGATAATCAGAAACAGTATCAAGCCAAAGAGTTTACGATCAAAGGGGATTGGAGTTCAGCCAATTATTTCTTAGCCGGTGCCGCTTTGACAGGGGGTGACGTTAAGATAACTAATCTGGATCCCCAAACACAGCAAGGAGAAGCCCGTTTTGTGAATATTCTGGAAAGCATGGGATGTAAAGTGGAAAGAAGTGACGCAGCTGTCCGAATAAGTTCATCAGGTGAGTTACAAGCAGTGGAAGTGGATATGGGGGATATGCCGGATGCCGTGCAAACCCAGGCCGTGCTGGCTCCCTTTGCCCGGGGAAGGACCCGGATCAGCAATATCGCCCATCTGAAATATAAAGAGTGTGATCGGGTAAAAGCCACGGCACAGGAGCTGCGTAACTTAGGCGCCAAGGTGACTGTTGGTGAGGATGCCTTAGAAATCCAAGGCGAGACGATTTTACAGGGTGGGGAGGTAGCGACCTATAATGACCACCGTATGGCCATGAGTTTTGCTTTGATCGGCTTGCGAATTGCCGGGATACTCATCCGGGAACCTGATTGTGTAAACAAATCCTTTCCCGAATTCTGGAAGCATCTTGCACAATTAGGCGTTGAGTTTCAGGATGTCTGATAATATTATCTTAATCGGTTATCGTGGGAGTGGAAAATCCGCAGTAGCCCGCCGTTTGGGGCAAAAATTGAACCGTGCGGTTATCAGTACCGATGAAAGGATTGAAGATAAGGTCGGACCGATCAAAGAGTTTGTCAAAACACATGGTTGGCAGGCTTTCCGGAGCATAGAGCAGCAAATAATCAAAGAAATTAAGGCGGAGAATGCGATTATTGACTGTGGCGGCGGCGTGATTGAGTCGTCTGAAAATATTAAAATACTAAAGCATTTAGGAATTATATTTTGGCTGAAAGCAAGAGTTGCACAGCTCCAGCAGCGCATTAAAAATAACCTAAACCGACCTGCTTTGTCGGATGGAAAAAGTTATTGGGAGGAAGTACCGGATATCCTTACCCGGCGGGAGCCTATGTACCGAACAGCGGCTGATCATATTGTGAACACTCAGAAGAAATCAGTTGAAACCCTTGCAGCTGAAATTATCCAGCATTTAAACCAATGAGCATGGCTGTGAATAATAAATTATGTGTACCCATAGTCGCTGAAAACCTGGAACAAGCCCGACATGATTTACAAAAGGCCCAGAAATTGGCCGATATAATTGAATTGCGCCTCGATTATTTCAAAAATCCTGATGAGACCGATTTAGAGAACTTTATCCAGGCTGGCCGGAAACCGGTCATTCTAACCTGCCGAACGGTCAGCTACGGCGGTGAATATAAGCACAGTGAAGCCCGGCGGGCAGCTCTGTTTAAAGCCGCTATTGACCAGCAATACGATTATATAGATGTTGAATATGATTCCCAGTTTGTGGACTCCATTTTAGACTATTCCCGGGGTACACGCGTCATTCTGTCCTATCACAATTTTCAGGAGACACCCAGTCTCAGAGTATTGAATTCGGTTTATGAAAAGATCATGCGGCGTAAACCGGATCTGGTCAAAATAGTGACCTATGCCAAGCGGATCAGTGATAATTTTACCTTGTTTCAATTTTTAGAAGACAAAGCCGGTCTGATCAGCTTTAATATGGGGGTAAAAGGCCATATTTCCCGTCTGCTGGCTCCCAAATACAACTCCCTGATCTCATTTGCTTCCCTGGAAAGCACGAAAACCTCAGCACCCGGGCAACTCACAGTCACTGAAATGAAGCAAGTCTTTAATTTTAATGAAATTAATCCGCATACTACGGTTCTAGGCGTTATTGGCAGCCAGGCGGAACATTCACAATCCAAGTACCTGCATAACCAGGCTTTTCAAGCGGAAAAAACGGATATGGTTTATGTCCCCTTTAAAGTAGAGGCAGGTGAAGAACTGGCTGATTTTATGCACTATTTCCGGGAATTCAATTTCAAGGGGGCAGCCGTGACAATTCCCCATAAAGTGGCAATACAGGAGTATTGTGATGAACTGGATAATACAGCCCTGGAGATCGGCGCCGTTAATACGTTGTGTTACACCGCAAATCGGATCAGCGGCTTTAATACAGATTATATCGGGGCAGTGCAGGCACTCGGGGAAAAGACTGAGTTGAGTTCGCAAAAGGTGTTGGTGATCGGGGCCGGAGGTGCGGCCCGGGCGGTAGTGTATGGTCTGGTTCAAGCCAGGGCAAAGGTTACAATTGTCAACCGTACTTTTCGGAAAGCCAAAGAATTGGCGGAAAAATTTGATGCCGAAGTCGCTGCTTTTGAAAGGTTACCTGGTCTGATGGATGCTCAGGATATCATTATCAATACAACTAATGTGGGCATGTATCCGGATACGAATCGCTCGGTTGTTGATAAATTGCCCCGGGGAAAACTGGTGATGGATATCATCTACAACCCGCTGCAAACCCGTTTTATTGAATTGGCCCAAGCCGCCGGGTGTGAGGTAGTCACCGGAGAAAAAATGTTGATCTATCAGGCCCTGGCACAGTTAAAAATCTGGACCGGGAAAGAACCGGAATATCACCTTCTGGAAAAAGCTTTTTATAAATACATTAAATCGGGGTGAGCTAAGATGGCAGGTAATACTTTTGGACATATTTTCAGAGTCACTAATTGGGGTGAATCCCATGGCCGGGCCATTGGGGTGGTAGTAGATGGCTGTCCGGCCAAACTACCCCTGACGACTAAGGAGATCCAAAGCGAACTGAACCGCCGACGGCCCGGTCAGAGTGAAGTAACCACTGTCCGACAAGAATCCGACCAGGTGGAAATTTTCTCCGGTGTTTACCAAGGGCAAACAACGGGAACGCCTATTTTTCTGATCATTTATAATCGGGATGTAAAACAAAAAGATTATAGTCGGCTGAAAGAAATCTTACGACCCGGCCATGCTGATTATACTTACCAGGCCAAGTATGGTATCCGGGACCCTTATGGAGGAGGGCGTAGCTCTGCCCGTATTACAGCCGGACATGTGGCTGCCAGTGCGATTGCCCGGAAAATATTACGGCGTAATATGCAGACCGAGATCCTGGCCTATGTGCAACAGATACGGGATATTTTTGCTGAGATTGATGTCGAACAGCTTACCCGTAAACAAGTGGAAAGTAATCCTGTCCGCTGTCCCGACCAGAAGGCTGCTCAGCGTATGCAGACCCTGCTGGAAAAAGTACGCTCTGAAGGGGATTCCGTTGGTGGCGTCATTGAGTGCCAGGCCCGCAATGTGCTGGCCGGACTGGGTGAACCAGTCTTCGATAAGCTGGATGCCGCCCTGGCCCGGGCTGTCATGAGCATCAATGCGGTTAAAGGCGTTGAGATCGGACGGGGGTTTGACAGCGCCAATCATTATGGCAGTGAAATCAATGATTCCTATTACATGCAGGAAGGCAAAGTAGCCACCCGCACCAACAATGCCGGAGGTGTTCTGGGTGGGATCTCCACCGGCATGCCGATCATACTACGGGCGGCCTTTAAACCCACACCCACCATTGGAAAATCTCAGGAAACAGTTACTACATCCGGTGAGAGCGTGACCTTTCAAGCGGAAGGGCGGCATGATCCCTGTGTGGTATCCCGGGCTGTGCCCATTGTAGAGGCTATGGTAGCCCTGGTACTCTGTGATCACTATTTATGGTATCAAGCGCGGCAATCTAACTCGTAGCACAAGCATTCTTTCACTACAGATTCCTCCTCTGGGGAGATCCAGGATGTGGTAATCTTATTAACCGGCTAACGTCTGGATACATTTTTTAACACTCGTTTTCATCAGTCCTTTAAAATAACCAGCCAACTTGAAATAGTTACTACATTTCATCCCGTAGAAATCTATTTCGTATTTCACCAGCCAAGCGGATTAAAAATCCGAAGGTTAATTTAAATGTTCGGCTGTAGGACAGGCTTACCAGCCTGTCCACTAAATTTCTACTTAGACACTATAAACCAATATTCCCTCTACTCGTTAAGAGAGGAGGGCCAGGGGGGTGAGTTCATTATAAAAAACCATTAAAATAGAGTTTAATTTCTTACCAAGGCAAATTATCCATGTCAACATTCCCTCCGGACAGAATAAGAATTACCCGCTTGCCGGTGAACCGGGTGGGATAGGATAGGAGGGCGGCCAAGGAAACGGCGGACGAGGGCTCCACCATTATTTTCATACGTTCCCAGATCAGGCGCAGGGCACGAATAATCTGATCATCAGGAACTGTCAGGATTGCTGATACTAGTCTGGTGATAATCGGGAAGGTGCGGCTGCCCAAAGAAGTGAGCAGACCATCGGCAATGGTTTGTGGATTAACAGAAGGTATGATCTTATTGTATTTGAGGGAACGATAGGCGTCGTCAGCGCCCCGGGGTTCAGCGCCCAGAATTTTGGTTTGCGGTGCCAGGGACCGGGTGGTTAAAGCCGTACCGCTGAGTAATCCGCCGCCACCGACCGGAGCAATAATATAATCCGGATCCGGTATTTCCTGTAAACATTCCAAAGCAGCCGTGGCTTGACCGGCAATGACCCGGTAGTTATTATAAGGATGGATGAAACGGGCTCCGGTCTGGCGCCGTACTTTTTCCAGTTCCCTTTCCCGGTCTTTTTGGGTGGGTGGGCAGAAAGTGATCTGGCCGCCGTAATTTTTGACGGCATTTACCTTTATGCGGGGTGAAGTTCCCGGCATAACCACATGACAGGCAATACCCCGTTTTCGGGCGGCCAGAGACAGGGCCGCCGCATGATTACCAGAAGAATGGGTAGTCACACCATGTTTGGCTTGAGCGGTTGGAAGACTAAAAACTGCATTGCTGGCGCCGCGCATTTTGAAAGAACCGGTTTTCTGAAAATTTTCGCATTTAAAGAAAAGTTCAGCCGTGCACATCCGGTTAAATGTGTGTGAAGTTAACAGAGGTGTATGGTTGATATAAGGCGTGATCCGCTGATGGGCACCTTGGATCTCTTTTATGGTTGGTTCTTTTGGCATGGATTAAAATGATAATCACATGGCTGCGGCGTAAACCTGCATACCAAAGGTGTTTTGTAAAAAGAAAAGTGCGATATAGGTCAGCACAGCTGCTGCCGCCGGTGTAGTCATCCAGCCCAGGGCGATCCGCCCCAGAATATTGTATTTTATATTCTTACCTCCTTGGGATAAACCAATTCCAATAACACCCCCGATGACTAACTGGGAGCTGGATACCGGTACCAACGGGAAAGCCGGCAGCTGATGGGCCACAAGCCAGTGATGTAAACCGGGCGAGGCAAATAGAAAGAGCACCAGAGCCTCGGCCAGAACTACCAGCAGAGCAGTATTGGGTGAGAGTGGCACAATGCCGGTTCCTACGGTCTGCATCACTTTAAAGGAATAAGTGAAAATGCCCATGGATATGGCCAGGCCGCCTATAAAGAAAAGCTGGCGTATCCCTGAAATTGTGATCATATTCGCAATTTGAATATCATTAAGGGGCGCGGCCGGGATAAAAACACCAACCACATTGGCAATATTATTGGCCCCCAGGGAATAGGCGCCAAAGGCGCCTACCAGGATCAAACCGAAACGGGTATAGACGTCTAGCCGGAAAAGGCCGATATTGATTGAGCATAAGATTTTTCGGGCAATTTGATAAAGCAGGAAGGCAAATAAAGCGGCCAGAATCACACTCAGCACCCAACTGAGTGCGATCTTGGTGAGGGTTTGATAGTTCGTCGCCTTACCGGCAAACCAGTTCCACCCGATAATAGCACCCACAATCGCCTGGGAAGTGGAGACCGGGATTTTGGAACGGGTCATCCATAATACGGTCAAACCAGCTGCCAAGGCCACCATAAAGGATCCTCCCAATTGGTTTACAGCACCTAATTTACTCAGGGTTTGACTGGTTCCCGATCCGGAAAGTACCGCACCCAGGATCACAAAAATGCTGGCAATAACAGCAGCGATGCGGAAGCGGACCATTTTGGTTCCCACAGCAGTCCCAAAAATGTTAGAGGCGTCATTGGCTCCCAGGGACCATCCCAGAAATAAACCGCTTGATAAGTATAACAGGATCATTGACTAAATGGATGTTAAATGGATCGTTTGATCGAGTAGACGGCCAGTCGATCGGCCACATCTTCCGCCCGATCAGCCACCCGATCCAGGTTCAAAGCAAAATTCCGCAAATGGATTTTATGGCTCAGATCTTTCAGGGAGTTATGGCGGAATATTTTACGTTTGAGCATTTCCGCCTGCTTATCAGATTCTTTTTCCCAGTAATAGACCTTATGCAGGGTTTTTTTGATCTGCAGGGGCTGGTGCAGAAAAGCCCGGGTGGCCGTCGCAATCTCATCAATTGTCCGGCTACCGTAATCCGTTAGTTGAATGAAATCAGCATGAAAGTCGCCGGGTATCCGGGGCAACTCGATCATAAAATCCGTTAATATCTCTTTGGCCAGATTGATAATCCGGTCCAGATTTTCGAGTAATCCCAGTACATCCCCCCGGGATTCAGGAATCAGGGTCTTCTCATAGAGTTGGGCTTCCACTTCCCGGCGGATTTCATCGGCTTTGGATTCCAGGTCCGATAATTTGTTGTGGTAATGTTCACTCTGTGCAGAATCATCTTGTAGGTAGGCTTTTACCCCCTGTAACAGAGTCAATCCGGATTGACTGATGATGTCCAGGAAAGTATCTACCTTTTTTTCCAAAGCTTTGGTTTTTTTTAAAATCATCTTTTATTTCCTGTTAATGATTTTGTTAACTGATCAATGTGGCTGGTCAGGCCAATTCCGGTAGGGGTTTTTAACCAGCTTGTAATTGTAATAGCGTTCGTCAGCCGTTACTTCCTGACCGATCCAGTCCGGGCGGGGAAAATCCTGATCCTCTTCAGTTAGCTCGATCTCGGCTATTACCAAACCTTTATTTTCGGCCAGAAATTCATCCACTTCCCAGGTGAAGCCTTCATACTGAATATAATAGCGATATTTTTGAATAAGTGGCGGAATACTGAAATACTTTAAAATTTCTTTACCTTCGGTATAGGGAATATCATATTCATATTCCAAACGGGACTGAGTTGAACGCAATCCCTTGATGGTTAGGAAGGCGTGTTGGTTACCGCTCAACCGGATGCGTATCACGCAATCCCGGTTAAGTTTAAGATACCCCTGCCGGATATAGATCCGTTTTGACGCGGATCGATACTTTTGGGAGGTGACTAAAAATTTACGTTCGATTTCCAGTGACATTTTACGTTTTCAAAATTCTCAGAATAATCCTGAATTCGGCATCTACTTTAAATATAAGATTTATTTCATAAAATAATAAGCACTTGATGAGTTGCAAAGGAAAGCTCTGGCTAGGGGGTTCCGCTCCCTAGCCGGGAAACAGCTTGAAATTTGAGTGGTTCATACCTAAATTAGTCCGCTTATTTATTGAGCGAAAAATCAGGGGTGCTCGTCCCGCCCTATCCAACGGGACAGCTGAGAACATACCCTTTAAACTTGCTCTGGATAATGCCAGCGAAAGGAGGAAAATATGCGTACCTCACTATTTTTTTTATGTCTTAAAATAGTCTTAGTTAGCTTGATTGCCTGGGGAGTTCTACAGGCGGATCAAGTGGTAATCAAGGGCCAGGTTGTTTCAGCAAAAACTGGACAGCCCATCGAACTGGTGCAGATTACGGTTCCCGAAAGTGAACGGGGCACGGTCAGTGACAGTCAGGGACAATTTTCCTTTGCTGTCCCGGCTTTACCGGTCAAACTGAAATTTTTACATATTGCCTACCAGAAAAAAACACTGACCGCTAAGCAAAGTGATATAGGGATCGTTCGTTTGGCGTCTGAGGTGTTAACCGGAGAAGAGGTCATTGTTTCGGCCAACCGGGCGATTGAAGGCAAAACCCCGGCCGCTTTTTCGACCCTGACCTCCCGGGAAATTGAGACTCATTATACTGTAGAAGATGTACCGATGATATTGGCGACCGAACCAGGTGTGTATGCCTATAGTGAAAGTGGTAACGGCACCGGTTACTCTTATGTGAATATCCGGGGGTTTGATCAAAGCCGGATTGCAGTGATGCTGGATAATGTTCCCCTAAACGACAATGAAAGTCATCAGGTCTATTGGGTCGATCATGCCGATATTTTAAGCAATGCCCGGGATGTGCAAATTCAGCGTGGGATTGGTAACAGTCTGTACGGCTCTTCGGCTTTTGGGGGCTCGATCAACGTGATTACTAAAATCGGGTCGCAAACTCCGGAACTAAGTGCTACCCTGGGTGCCGGCTCTTATAACACCCGCAAATATCGCCTGGAAGGTCACAGCGGTGATCTTCTGGGGAATAATTTTAATGCGACTCTGCGGGCTTCGCGTATTACCTCGCAGGGCTACCGTGAATACCATAACAGCCGGCAAAATGCTTTTTTTGCAGGCTTAGAACATAGTACCCATCGGATGAAACATCAATTCAGAGCCCTGGTGGGGTATGAAAATACTGATTTGAACTGGTGGGGTGTGCCTGCCGAGCATATCAATGATCGTGAGCAACGGCGTCAGGGATATCAGGCCTACACTGATGATTTTCTGCAACAGATCTATTCCCTGAATTCTTTTTATATTTTGCAGGATAATCTTTTTCTGCGTAATGTGGTTTACTGGGTCGATGGTTCCGGTTATTATGAGAATCAGGAAGTAGGAGACTATTACAGTTATAACCTGGATATTATGAATACAATTCCTGATGTTGCGGAAGATACCATGACCACCCGGATGCTGAGGCGTCGCTGGATCATCAATCACTACTATGGAATAATTCCTACCCTGACCTGGAAACGATCCCGCAGTCGGGTGGATATCGGCGGGGAACTGCGGCGCTACCAGGGGGATCATTTTGGAGAAGTGACTGATTTTTCGGTCAGCGAGCTGACCGTGCTGTTGGGTGAGGATTGGTATACCTACTATCAATATCTGGGACAGAAAATTTTAGCGACCGCTTTCATGCATGTGACCTATACGCCCTTTGATAAATTAAGCATCACCGGTGATTTGCAGTATCAAACCATTGACTGGACTCTGGACCAGCAGGATATTGGCCACGCCCCCGGCTATCAGCTATCAGCCAACTGGGACTTTT
This sequence comes from uncultured bacterium, assembly GCA_964640055.1. Lineage (GTDB taxonomy): Bacteria > Fidelibacterota > UBA2242 > UBA2242 > JAFGTP01 > CAZXFH01. The sequence continues at coordinate 24,240 of CAZXFH010000018.1, forward strand.
TAAATCCCCGCATCGGATTGATTTATAACTTTACTGAACAATTTTCCGTGTTCACGAATTATGGTAAAGCCCAGAAAGAACCGGCTGACAATCAGATTATTGAAGCCGATGATGTCTGGAGCGAACCTCAAAAAGCCGCGGCAGAAGTGATCAATGATTACGAAGCCGGCGTAAAATACAATCATTCTGAATTCGTAGCCCGTTGTAACCTTTATCATATCCAATATTTCAACGAACAGCTGAAAAATATTGATATTGAACAGGAAGGGGAGTATGCCTATTATGCTGCCGAGGCCACGATCCATCGCGGACTGGAATTTAGCTTCCAGTATAGCCCCGGAACCCATATCGGGCTCAAATTGAACGGGTCTCTTAATCAGAATTATTTTTCCAGCGGAACATACAAAAACAATATTTTGCCGCATTATCCAATAGTTTTATCTAATTTGATTCTGAAATCTAAACCACTGGATAAATTACATCTTTACACGACGGTTCAATATGTGGGACAACAATATATTGATCGGGACAACAGGACTAAGATTGATGGCTATACCCTGGTCAATATGGGTGCTGAATTGCATTGGCACGGTTTTACCATTACGGGTAAAGTAAACAATGTCTTCAATGTCTTATATGCCACCCATGGTGCCAAGTGGGGGGATTGCTATTACTGGCCGGGAGCTACGCGGAATGCCTATCTTGCGCTTTCCTACGCCCTCTGATGATCAAAAACGGATGCTTCCGGAGATACCTGCCTGAGCCACAAACCTGTTTGACAAATCAGGGTAAGGTTGCAGGCGAAATTGCGGATAGAGGGACAAGCTGATATTTTTTGATTCAGCCGGGGGGCGTCTCTCCGGTTGCCGTTCCAAAATCCTGGTAATGAAATAAGTACCGGCCATACTGCTGGACATGGCAATGAATTCATTCAGTTCATTGGATTCCAGTTCCAGGATTGCCACACAACCCACGCCAAAAGCAGCCCCGGATACCGTCCCCAGAGCCGTGAGCATGGATTGTCCGAAGGTATAGTCATATCCCTGGATCATTTTGTGGTATACAAATCCGCCCGCATAGGCCCCGCCCATGGTCATAAATTGGTAATTACTTTTATCAAAGTCAAAACCAATAATATCTGCTAAGGTCAACCCATATATAAATCCTAGGTTGACTCCCTGAGCTAACATCAGGGCATCACCAAAAGAATATTGGCGGTGACTTAGATACCGTTGGGTTAGCCATAATCCCAGGGGATAACCAGCCATTACAAACAGGGCATGGTGCTTTTGCCAGCGGGTATAATCTTTTTCCCATTTTTCATGTTTTTCTTGATAAATTAAATAATCAGAGTGGCTGAAAGAGGGTTCAGATGATAGCGGCTCAACAGGTCTCGGATCTATGATATCATGGAGCTGTGCAAAAGTGATTGCTCCCCCTAGCTCACCTCCGAGAGAAAGTACCCAGGCAAAACCATGGTCCGGCTGCCAGCGGTGATATAAGTGGTCACCCAGGTAATAACCTAGAGGCACGGAACCCATCAATACGTAGGCCCAGCTTTTACCGCGTTCACGATCCAGATCTAAGAGATTATTGATTTGAAATCCATACAATAAGCCCAGCGTAGAGCCACTTAACAACATATGCGCCCGGGCCAGGGAAATGGGCATTTTTTCGGTATACCGATAAGTAAGATAAAAGGAAGCACTCACCGAGAACATTTCAGAAGCCACCAGCCATTTGGTTTCTTTTACACCCAATACATAGGGCAGCATCCACCCATACATACCGGATCCGTAGCCCATATTCTGCAGCACGAATTGCCAGCGTCCGGATTGATCGATTTTACGGAGGTATTGATTTTGCAGTTGATTGATAATGGTACTGATCTCCTGATCAGAGAGTTTCAGCTGATCCTGCAGGGTATCGATCAGAGCCTGCTCCTGAGCGCTGATTTGATCGTCTTCCAGGGCGGTCTGATAAAGGGCTTTAAATAAAGCAGTGGCCTGTTGGTCTTGCGGTTGTCCGTTTAGGGGCGCAATAAAAATCAATACTAATATGCTGATCAGCAGGAGGGTACCAAGAGCAACTGCTGGCCTGTGCAGCGTCATTTTAGGGATATCCATCATTGTTACTCCTTAAAAGCTGTTATCAATAATATAGGGGTAGCGGAGAAATAATTCAAAAAAAAAGCTTGACAAAAACGGAGGCATATTTTATTTTGTAATGTAAACGTTTACATTTTGAGCCGGAATTAGGCATGGAAAAAGGATAGGTAAAGAACTAATGGCTAATATTAAAGATGTTGCCCTGCATGCTGGTGTTTCCATTGCAACCGTTTCCCGGGTGATTAATAACAGTGATAAAGTTAGACCGCAAACCCGAGAGAAAGTCCTCAAGGCTATTAAGGCGCTGGATTTTATGCCCAACTTCAATGCCCAAGGACTACAAAAGAAGGTCACACGCACGATCGGCTTAATTTTTCCCGATGCCAGCAGTTATTATTTTGCGGAAATCATTCGCGGGGTTTCCAATCGTTTAAAAAAGGTGGGTTATCAGATTATTGTGGCCAGTTCCCACGATGAAGAAGATGAGGTCCGCACCCTGATCAGTCTTTTGCATAGCGGTCGGGTGGACGGTATGGTACTGATGCTACCGTCGATCCAGAATGTAAACGTTTTCAATTCTTCACTGGGAGAAACGCCAGTGGTTTACCTCAGTACCGGTATTACCACTCCCAAAACGACTACGGTGGTCATAGATAATTATCAAGGTGCCAAAGACATTACCAGCCACTTGATCGATCACGGACATCAGAAGATCGGTTTTATCCATGGCTCACCCTATAATTATGATTCCCAGGAACGCTACCGCGGTTACCGTCAGGCGTTACGCGAAAGAGAAATGGAACATTCAATTTTATATGAAGCCCATGGCCATTTTAATGAAGCTACGGGATTTAAATGTGCCCTGGATCTATTGGGCCAGAATTCGCGTCCGACAGCCATATTCGCGGCCAATGATGCCATGGCGATTGGTGCGATCGAAGCGGCCCGGCGATTGGATTTGCGGGTTCCGGATGATGTTGCGATAGTCGGTTTTGACGATATTTCCACTGCCCAGTACATCGAACCAGCACTCACTACTGTCACGGTACCTAGCTATGATGTCGGGAAAGTGGTCGGTCAATGTTTGTTGAACAAATTAAATAATCAGCCGGAGGAGTGTACTGAAAGTCAAATCGTTATCCCCTTGAAGCTGAAGCGGAGGAAATCCTGTGGATGTTCTGTAAACCGTCAGCTTTGAAAAAATAAAGTGGGACTTGTTAAAATTAACGCACGTTTTCCAAGGATTAAAAAAAGGAGGGAAGTAATGAATAAGTTAGCAAAAATGTGGCTTATTGTTTTGGTTTGCGCAGGCTGGTTAGGACTGGGCGCAAACGTATTAATCGCGGAAGATCATGTGGATCCGGCCTATTTGCAAATAGTTTCTACAGAAGCGCCACTCACTATTGATGGTGAATTGACAGAGACCGATTGGCAACGGCGTTTTGATTACCTGGTTTTTAATGCTGAATTTATCAGTGGTGATGTAGAGTATGCACCCACAGATAGTGTCCTGGTTACCGGACCTTATGCCGATACAACGACCACATTGGTAAAGATTATGCATCATGGTCTGGACCTTTATATTTCTTTAACCTCAGATGATCAGTATGTAGGTAAATTTGGCAACAGTTGGGAAGGTGACGGTCTGTTCATGAAGATCGAAGATGCCAGTGGCACTGCCGTGGAATACAAACTGTATTATAATCAGGGGGGTACGGATCCGGATATTAATTTTGAAACTCCGGGATTATATCCCAATTCCGGTGAAGGGGCTGCCTGGGAGCATCCTTCCACGATTGTAAATGATACCACTGCCGCGGATTCCGGTTATACAGCCGAAATGGTCATTCATCTGGATCAACTGGGTTATACCGATCCCTATGCTGATATTCCGGTGATGCTTTGTATTTTTGATCCGGACAATTATGTCGATAGCGATGATCCCTGGGCAACGCCCAATGCTGCCTTTCACAAAATGTGGTGGGGCAGTGAATGGGGCTCTGAGTTCCGGACCCTGCGACTGGCTGATCCGCCCTTAAAAAAGGCCTATGAAACCACGGAAACGATCACCCTGGATGGAGAGCTTACTGAATCCTTATGGGATGGTGCTGAGTATGTCGTCATTGGTAAAGGAAGTAACAGCAGTACCGGTGGTTTTTACATGCAGTACGGGGATACCCTGAACAGTTACACCGATCAGAGTATGGCTAAAGTACGCTTTATTCATAACGGTACAGACCTCTATATTGGACTGACATCAGATGATGCCTCGGTTTGTAAATGGTCACCCGGCTGGGAAGCCGACGGTTTATTTCTGTGGATGACCAATTACGGGTCAATCCCGACAGGCAGTGAACGCATGGAGATCAAGGCCATGTACTTTTCCGGTACAGAGGGAGACGGGATTACTTTTGAAACCAATGCTAACGTGCCTACAGGAGGAGCCGAAGGCGCCTCCTATGAACCTGAGGGCACGGTTACGCATACCGAGACTAACGGAGCGGATGCCGGCTATTCTATCGAGCTGGTTGTACATACGGATATGTTTGGTTATGCCGCAGGTGATACGGTCAATTTGAGTGCCTGTATCTGGGACCTGGATTATGCGGATACAGAAGCCTATAGTGAACATGTTTCTGATTATACGGCACATTGGTGGGGTACGCAATGGGCTGATCCGAACTTTGAGAAATTTTTTATGTATCGTGGTGTGGTCCTGAGTGGTGAAGAGTATGTCAATCAGGCCCCGGTTGCGAATGCCGGCCCGGATCAGACAGTGGAAGAAGGCAGTACAGTTACTTTAGATGGTTCGGCATCCAGTGATCCGGATGATGATCCCCTCACTTATAGTTGGACTGCTCCGGCTGGTATCACCCTTTCCGATCCGGCAGTGGTCAATCCTACTTTTGAGGCTCCGGAAGTAGAGGCCAACACAGATTATGAATTTATTTTAACAGTAAATGACGGCGAACTTGATTCTGAGCCTGATACAGCTGTGGTTACCGTTTTGAACATCGAGGAATTAATTCCCGATAGTCATACAGATCCTGGTTACATTCAGGTAACTTCCGCTGAAAATGAACTCACTATTGATGGCCGACTGGATGAGACCGACTGGCAACGGCGTTTTGATTATCTGGTATTCAATGCCGATTACATTACCGGTGATGTGGAATATGCTGTCACTGGGGATGTGGAAGTACAGGCGCCCTATGAAGATACTACCACCACTCTGGTAAAATTTCTGCATCACGGACTGGATCTCTATATTTCCTTGACTTCTGATGATCAATCGGTTTGTCGTTTTGATGGCAGCTGGGAAGGTGATGGACTATTCATGAAGATCGAAGATGCCAGTGGTACTGCGGTAGAATATAAGATGTACTTCAACTTAACCGGTGACGATCCTGATATTCACTATGAAGAGCCCTCCGGTTACCCTGGCTCCGGTTCGGCGGCCGCCTGGAAACATCCGAGCACCATCGTTAATGATACGACGGCACCTGATTCCGGCTATACGGCGGAGTTGGTCATTCATTTGGATGAATTGGGCTATACCGATCCCTATGCCGATATACCGGTCATGATCAATATTTTTGATCCCGATGGCTATACCGGTGCCGATGGTGAGGGCTGGGATGTTGGTACCTTTCACAAAATGTGGTGGGGCAGTGAATGGGGGTCAGAATTCCGGACCCTGCGACTGGCTGATCCGCCCACACGCTCGGCCTACGAAACCACCGATGCAATCACTGTGGATGGACAGCTGAATGAATCTTTTTGGGACAATGCCGAATATGTTGTGATTGGCAAGGGAAGTAACACCAGTACCGGCGGATTTTACATGCAGTACGGAGATACCCTGAACACCTATACCGATCAGAGCATGGCCAAGATTCGCTTCGTCCACAACGGGACAGATCTATATCTCGGCCTGACATCAGATGACTCCTCGGTTTGTAAATGGTCACCCGGCTGGGAAGCCGACGGTTTATTTCTGTGGATGACCAATTACGGGTCAATCCCGACAGGCAGTGAACGCATGGAGATCAAGGCCATGTACTTTTCCGGTACAGAGGGAGACGGGATTACTTTTGAAACCAATGCAAACGTACCCACGGGGGCTGCAGAAGCAGCTTCCTATGAACCCGAGGGCACGGTTACGCACACTGAGACCAACGGAGCGGATGCTGGCTATTCTATCGAGCTGATTGTGCATACGGATATGTTCGGTTATGCAGTAGGTGATACCGTCAATTTGAGTGCCTGTATCTGGGATCTGGATTATGCTGATGCTGATGCCTACAGTGAACATATCTCCGATTATACGGCACATTGGTGGGGTACGCAATGGGCTGATCCGAATTTCGAAAAATATTTTATGTACCGGGGTGTGATCCTCACCGGTGAAGGGGTTGGTCTGTCCGACCGGCAGGCAGCTGTTCCCGAACGGTTTACACTATATCAGAACTATCCTAATCCTTTTAATCCGACCACGACCATCGCTTTTGATATCTCCCGGACAGCACCGGTTAAATTGGAAATCTACAATATTTTAGGACAGAAAGTCAGAACATTGGTGGATAAGGAATTGCATCCCGGACATTATGAAGTTGAGTGGAGTGGTTTGAACGATCAACAGAATGCCTTAACCAGCGGCGTATACTTCTATCAATTAACTTCCGGAGAGATTGTTAAGACTAATAAAATGGTTTTAATGAAGTAACTAAAATCAGGTGGGCGGTTTGTTTTTGACAGACCGCCCGCCTTAACCATTAATATCCATGTATCGACCCAACTTATTTTTATTCTGCCTGGCTGTTATTTTTGTCTTTTCATTATTAATGGGGGGTACAACTGGCAAAATCGCTGGTCGGGTGACCAATCAGGAAACCGGTGAACCTCTTCCGGGTGCCAATGTAATGATTGCAGCTACTTCCCAGGGCGCGGCTGCTGACTCCGAAGGATATTATACCATATTGAATGTGCAGCCGGGCAGCTATACCGTAACCGCTTCCATGATCGGTTATCGGGAGGTGAGAGTAGAAAATGTACAGATAAGAACAGATTTTACCACCCGCCAGAATTTTGAATTAAAACCCACAACCCTGGAGATGAAAGATGAAGTAGTGGTGCTTGGCAGTAAACCGGATATACAGAGGGATCGCACCTCAACCCTTTCGATAGTCAGTGCCGATGAAATCACCGGCTTGCCGGTCCAGGAAGTCAGCGAGATTATTGAATTACAGGCCGGCGTGGTTAATGGGCATTTCAGAGGGGGGCGCCATGGTGAGGTCGCCTATATGGTAGATGGCATGTCTGTCTCTGATCCCTATAATGGTGAGATGGCGGTTGAAGTGGAAAACAGTGCCGTCCAGGAAATCAAAGTGATCAGCGGTACTTTCAGTGCGGAATATGGGCAGGCCATGTCCGGCGTAGTCAATATTGTAACCAAAACCGGTGCTGAAAATTTTCATCTGAATACGGATTTCTATGTGGGTGACTTCCTGAGTTCACACGATCATATTTTTCCCAATATTGATGATTTAGATCCGACTCATATTAATAATGGTGAATTCAGCATTACCGGTCCCTTACCTGGCATACCGTCTGGGGCTTTCTTCTTAACCGGTCGGCGAGTCAACTCAGGTGGCTATATTAATGGCATCCGCGAATATTTGCCCGCAGATTCGAGTAATATGGATAATCCCAATCCGGAAAACTGGTATATTGAACGCAACGGTGACAGTAACTATGTTTCCATGAATGACCACCACAAGACCTCCTTACAGGGAAAATTTTCTTTTAAAATCACACCTAAGATTAAGTGTCATTTCCAAGGTAGCTACCACACCCGGAAGTGGCAGTCTTATAATCATTTGTTTAAATATAACCCGGACGGTATTCCCACCCAGTACCAGGACGGCTATCAAATCTCAGCTTCCCTGACTCACTCGCCCAACCAAAAATATTTTTATACGGTAAAGGCGATCCAGTATGATACCAATTATAAATCATATGTAAATGCAGACCCCTATAGCGATAAGTATGTTAGTCCTCAACGCCTGCGGCGCCTGGGATACGGGTTCTACACCGGGGGCATGGATATGTCCCATTTTTATCGCAATTCAAGAGTGAATGCTCTTAAAATCAACCTAAAAGCCCAGCCCAACCGCAAGCATGAAATAAAAGCCGGAATGGAGTATCGCAACAGTAATTTGTGGCTCCACCGCTTTGGTTTACGGCTGGACCGTACCACGGATTGGAAACCGGAAAAATTTCCCCGGGAGAGCATTCATAATAATGCCTACCGTCACTTGCCGCAGGAAATGGCTTGCTGGATTGAAGATAAACTGGAGTTGAACCGCATTATTCTGTCAGCCGGTCTGCGGTTTGATTATTTTTTTCCCGATGGAAAAGTACCCCGGGATTTAAGGGATCCGGATGGTTCCTATCAGAACCTGGCGGATCCTTATAAGGAGGCGGCCCCCACCATGCAATGGAGTCCGCGTTTGGGAATTTCCTATCCTATTACTGATCAGGGCGCCATCCATATCTCTTATGGCCATTTTTTTCAGATTCCCAACTATGAGTACCTGTACCACAATTCTGAGTTTGAGGTGCAGCCCGGTGGCTTAAATACCATTATGGGGAATGCCGCTTTTGAACCGAAAAAAACTGTGATCTATCAATTGGGATTGCAACAGATGATTGCCCGCGGGTTGGTGATGGATATTACTGGCTATTACAAAGATATGCGTAACCTGGTGGGCACTCAGATTTATGAACTCTATATCCTGGGTGACAGATATGCCCGCTATGAAAATCGCGATTATGGCAATGTGCGCGGTGTGGCTGTATCACTGACCCAAAAACCCCTAAGCTGGTTTACCGGTTCTCTGGATTACACCTTTCAAATTGCCGAAGGCAATGCCTCTGACCCACGGGCTGTATTTTACGACCGTCAATCCGATCCGCCCCGTGCCCCTGAAATACAGGTGGTTCCGCTGGATTGGGATCAGCGCCATACGCTTAATTTAACTTTTAGCATCGCCCGAAACCAATGGGGAATTGGTTTAATTGGCAGGTATGGTAGTGGCTTACCCTATACGCCGGAATATCAGAATCAACGCACTGCTTTTGAGAACAGTGAACGGATGCCGGAAACCATTAATTTTGATCTGAATGCCCACTATGATATTCAGATAGCCGAATGTACCCTGGTATTATATACCCAGGTTAAAAATTTATTTGACCGTCTGAATGCCAGGGATGTTTTTAATGATACCGGCAGTCCGCAATATTCTCTGGTACCTACGTATGTCCCTGAACAACCGCTCCATTCGCTGGAGGACTATCTAACCCGGCCGGATTTCTTTGCACCGCCGCGGCAGATTATTCTGGGAGTCAAAGCCAGATTATGAGAATAGATAAATTTAAATATTGGGTGCCGGTTTTATTTGGTAGTTTAACCTTCCTTATAGCACAAAACAATATCGATGATCTCCATGGTAATCGCAAATATCGGAAAGTTGGCTTGCATAATGGGAATCTGGTAGAGACGCTCTTCTGGAATTTTGGCGAGGTCGGCTGGTGGGGCAAGATGCCTTCAGGGGTCTGGCCGCGGGGTACCCAACACTCCTATATGGACGGTATTTATCCTATCGTAGCGGCTGAAGTGACCTTGATGACCGGAGATACACTTCATATTGTGGAGGGGGGCTATCGCGAGCATTATGAATCCGGACCAACCGGTATTGAATATGGATGGCAACCCTTACCCGGATTCACTAATCTGGATCAAGATTATATTGCCATGAATGATGCGCCCACCACCTGGCCGGAATACTGGCCCGACAAACCGACCAGCTGGGGGGGGGCCTGGAACGGCTATTTTGGCAAACGCTCCAATGCTGACCAGGAAAGTTATTTCGTAATGGATGATTATCAGGATTACGGTCGTGATTTTTATGGCCTGTTTTATTGCGACAGTACTGACCGGTCACGGGGAGGTATTGGCATGCGGGTGGGGGTGCGCGGCTTTCAGTGGTCCAATGTATTAGCGGAAGACATTATTTTCTGGCATTACAATATTACCAATATCAGCACCACTCACTATAAAAAATCCGTGTTTGGCATGTATTGTGATTCCGGGGTGGGTGGCCAGAATGATTCCAATGATGATATGGCCAATTATGATCTGACCTATGATATTGCCTATACCTGGGATTACAACGGCATTGGCGAAGGTGGTTGGAAAACCGGCTATTGCGGCTATGCTTTTCTGGAAAGCCCGGGAAATCCTTTTGACGGTATTGATAATGACGAAGATGGCAGCAGCGGCCCCGGCCCGACATTGAACAGTAATGATTTTCAGCCGAGACCCTTACCCGACAAAGTAGTGGTTATCGATTATAGTAAGATGGTTCCCGCGAATGATTGGGGACGGGTTGTGGTTTCTTTTTCCACCGGGGGAAGTGGTTCCTTCTGGCATTTTGAGAAAGATCTCCTGCGACTGGATTATAGGGATACCACTTATACCTTCCGGAAAGGCGAAACGGTTAGTGAAAAACCCTTTAACGGATTTGATGATGATCTAAATGGTCTGATTGACGAAAATGAGGAAGTTCATACCGGCTTGAAATACCGCGACTGGATCATGCGGCAGGGTTTTGACAATGCTCTGATCGACGAAGCCCGGGACGATGGCGTGGATAATGATAATGACTGGGATAGTGAACTGGATGATGTGGGTCGCGATGGGGTGGCCGGTACAGGTGACCCGGGGGAAGGAGACGGCAAGCCAACACCCGGAGAACCCCATTTTGATAGTACGGATAAAGATGAATCCGATCAGATTGGGCTAACGGCTTTTGATTCCTTTAATATCGGAACCGGTGTTGAATACCGTTATGACGAACGGATTTGGAACCGGACATCCAATTACCACTTTGATACGCAGACCCAAAATGGTAATATTGCTTTCCTTTTTGGTAGCGGTCCTTTTATTATGCCGGCCAAACACGCGGAACGGTTTTCCCTGGCCTTAGTCTTTGGCGAAAACCTGGCGGATATAAAACGTAATAAAATGGTTGTCCAGGATATCTATAATGCCAATTATAATTTTGCCCGTCCCCCGATCAAGCCTATGGTCAACGCGGTAGCCGGTGACCGGCAGGTTACGCTCTACTGGGACAACCGGGCCGAGAGTTCCTATGATGAGTTTGCTGATCCGGCCACCGGCGGCTATGATTTTGAAGGCTATGCCATTTATAAAGCCACGGATGCGGCCTTTAACGATGCCTATGTGATCACCAATGGTTACGGAGAGGCGACCTTCCATAAACCGGTCGCCCGTTTTGATAAAAAGAACGGAATTCACGGTTTCTTCCCTATTGATGTTCACGGTATCAAGTTTTATCTGGGCGATGATACGGGATTAAAGCATTCCTGGACTGACCGGGATGTTCGGAACGGGGAAACCTACTATTATGCGGTCGTTTCATACGACCGTGGCTGGGCGGACAAACATATTTTACCATCCACCTGTACCAAAGTTGTTTTCAGAGATGAAAACGGGGATATTGTCCTGGATCAGAATACAGCGCAGGTCGTGCCCAATGCACCTTCGATCGGTTATCAGGCACCGGAGATTACGGACAGTATTCAACATTTATCGGGACCGGGCACCGGGGATATTACGGTTGAGATTATTGATCCGCAGTTGGTAGCGGATGATGAGTATTTGATCGTTTTTGATGATACTAGTTATCAGGATTCCACGGTATACAGTCTCTATCAATTGCGGGACGGTGATAGTATTGCGATTTTCGAGGAATCTAGAGCCCTTGATAATCAGGATACCAATCCGCTGGTAAAAGGCATGCGGGTGAAGGTGAAAGATGATTCTGTGGCTTATAATAATGCAGAGACCGGTTGGATCAGCGGGGATTCGAATTTGGATATTTATGCGGAGATGTATTCATATTGGCAAGACAATCAGTCAAGAAGACCGGGATTTCCCTCACAATATGAAGTGCGGGTGGGAGTTCCGGATACCTCTTTTATTTTTTCCAGCGCTTTATATGAATCCAACTTTCAGGTCTGGGATGTGGTGGAGAACCGGGATGTCCGTTACTATCTGTGGGAGCCCGCGGATAATGTGGATAGCGTCTTGACGGCCGGTGATCATATCGAGTTGTGGCTCAATGTAGAGGGTCGCTGGAAAAAAACCTGGAATATATATTTTGTTGCTCCCGAAGATGAAATTCCCCTGCAACCCGATTCCGGAGATGTGGCCCAAATTGGGATTGATATTCCCTTCCGGTCTGGAGATAGATTTTATTTCAGGACCCGATCAGCGAGTGAAGACATACAACAGGCAAAATCACGACTGGATCAGGTTGCCGTGGTACCCAATCCTTACACCGCGGCCGCCAGCTGGGAACCTCCGCGGCTGACTGCTTCCGGCCGGGGTGATCGGTTGCTCTATTTTATTCATCTACCCAGTCAGGCCATGATCCGAATCTATACCATGAGTGGGGAGCATGTCAAAACCCTGCATCATCAGAGCGCTATCGATAATGGTGCCAAGCAGTGGAATATGCTTACCAAAGACGGACTTGATCTGGCTCCAGGGGTTTATTTCTATCATGTGGATGCCGGTAAAATGGGAGCCACCACGGGCAAATTTGCAATCATAAAATGAGAAATGATGATCTTGCTAAAATTACTTAAACATATTTATCTAACCATATTGATTTTTATCTTTTTGTTTCAATCCCTGGCTGGGATCTCTAAAACCGGTACAACTGCGGCCCAGTTTCTGAAGATCGGAGTGGGGGCCCGGGAGATGGGCATGGCCGGAGCGGTAGTGGCCAGCGTGGATAATGCCACCGCCCTGTATTGGAATACGGCGCGTATCGCAGAGTTTAAATCCGGAAATGTGGCCCTGTCCCACACCAATTGGCTGGTAAATACTGATTTTGAGTATGTAGCGCTGACGCTGCCTGCTACGCGATGGGGCAGTATCGGATTTAGTGCCACAGTTTTAGATATGGGCGATATGAAGGTCAGAACCGTAGAGCGGCCGGAAGGCACCGGAGAATATTTCAGTGCCCGCGACCTGGCGTTTGGGATCGGTTACGCCCGTCGGTTAACAGATTTTTTCAGTATCGGTTTCCTCGGGAAATATATTCGTCAGGAGATATGGCATTGCTCAGCCACAAGTATGGCGCTGGACCTGGGAACTATCTATCATTCTGATAACGATCGTATTCATCTGGGGGCTGCGGTTTCCAATTTCGGGAATAAGCTGCAGTATAGCGGTAAGGATCTGCGTTTCGACCATGATCTGGATGAAGACACCTACGGTGATAACGAACATATTCCGGCCCGCCTGCATACTGATAGCTGGAATTTGCCTCTGACATTTCAGGTGGGTATCGCAGTGGACTTTCCTACCGGTGAATGGGGGGTGTTGCGTTTAGAAACCGACGCCATTCATCCCAATGATAATACCGAACACCTGAACATCGGTGCTGAATGGCAGATCAATAAGATGTTCTATCTTAATCTGGGATATCAATCCCTTTTTATTTCAAAAGGTGAACAGGGACTAACTGCCGGACTGGGGCTGCGCTATCAAATTGGTAACTTGATCCTGAATGCCAATTACGGATATGCGGATTTTGGGCGCTTTGCCTATGTGGATCGCTTTGATATCGGACTAAGCTTCTAATATAAATAATATTTAAGCAATCAAAGGAATTTACTCATGCCCAGAATGTTCGAAACCCAATACGGTTATTTCAGCCCGGATGGTAATGAATATGTGATCAAAACCCCGCGGACTCCCAAGCCCTGGATCAATGTAATTTCCAACGGAAAATATGGATTGACTCTCTCCCAAACAGGAGGAGGCTTCAGTTGGTATGAACATTCACAATTCAATCGCATAACCCGCTGGCACCAGGATCTGATTCAGGATAATTGGGGTAAATATATATACATCCGGGATGATGATACCGGAGAGGTGTGGAACCCTGGTTGGCTTCCCACAAAAACAGTTCCCGATCATTTTAGCTGCCGGCATGGATTCGGGTATAGCTGCTTGATAAATCAATATCACGGAATAAAGCTAGCGGTTACTATTTTCGTACCGGCGGATAGCAATCATGAAATCTGGCAATTGCATTTGGAGAATAAATCCGATCATACCCGGCGGCTCTCTATCGTTACCTACCTGGAATGGTGCTTGGGAGCGGCCAATGATCAGCATCGCGAATTCCACAAAAAGTTTTTGGAAAGTCATTTTGATAGAGAAATAAACGGATTAATTGCTACCAAGCGCATCTGGGAAGTTGCCCAAGGCGAACGGGGACATTGGAATAAAGCTTATCCTTATTATGCCTATCATGCCTGCAATCGTAAAGTGCATAGTTTTGAGGGGAGCAAGGAAAATTTTCTGGGACAATACGGTCATCTCGGCCAACCCAAAGCATTGAAATATAAACAGCTCTCCAATACCGACGGAGCCTGGAATGATTCCATTGCCGGTTTACACGTCAAATTGCGGCTCAAACCCGCCAGTACAGATCAATTGGCCTTTTTCCTAGGACTGGAAAAAGAAAAAGACCAGTTAAAAAAAGTGTTGCAGAACTATCAAAATAACGAGCAAGTGGAAGGCGAACTACAAAAAGTTAAACAGAATTGGCACCAGTACTTCCATACCCTGGAAGTGGAAACGCCTGACCCCTCGATAAATCTCCTGGTGAATAAATGGTTGAAATACCAGGCTATTTCGGGCCGGTTATGGGCGCGGGCCGCCTATTATCAACAGAGCGGAGCGATTGGCTTTCGGGATCAATTACAGGACAGCCAGGTTTTTTTACCCATTAGGCCGGAATGTACTAAGGAACAGATCCGCTTGCACGCCCGCCATCAGTTTAAAGAGGGGCAGGTGTTACACTGGTGGCATCCCATTACCGATAAAGGCTTAAAAAATGCCATCTCAGATAATTTGTTATGGCTGCCTTTTGTGGTGCTTAATTATCTGGATGAGACCGCTGATTATGAATTTTTGGATCAGTCTGTGGAATACTATCAATTATCAGAATCCGGTTCAATTTTTGAACATTGCTGTCGGGCCATTGATGTCGCTTTACAGAAGATGAGTGTCCGTGGAATCCCCTTGATTGGTAGTGGGGATTGGAATGACGGGCTGAATGGTGTTGGCCTGAATATGCAGGGAGAGTCTTTCTGGTTAGCCCATTTTATTTATTATCTTTTAAATGGTTTTTCAGCAGTTGCCCGTCAACACGGGCAGGATCCGATCGCCCGCCGCTATAAAGAAGCCGCCTGCGCTTTAAGTCAAAATATCGAAAAATATGGCTGGGATGGCAGCTGGTTTATTCGCGCGACCAAGGATACCGGTGAAATGGTCGGTAGCCATATCAATCGGGACGGTCAGATATTCTTGAATACCCAGATCTGGAGTGTGATTAGTGACTCTGTTTCTTCATCAAAACAACATCAGGCCATGCAAGCAGTTTATGACCGGTTACTAAAAGACTTTGGACCCCTTTTACTGTATCCCGCCTATAAACAGAGTGATGAATATATCGGTTATCTATCCCGCTATGCACCCGGAACCCGGGAAAATGGTGGTGTTTATATGCACGCTGCCTGCTGGACCATTTGGGCTGCCGCAAAGTTGGGACAGGCGGCTGAGGCTTACACTGTTTATCATAAAATATGTCCCATCAAGAATGGTATGGATCCTGAACGGTATGGCTGTGAACCCTATGTAACACCTGGTAATATTGATGGGCCGGATTCACCCCATTACGGTTTGGGAGGGTGGACTTGGTATACCGGTTCAGCTGCCTGGCTGCAAAAGGTGATTGTGGACTGGATGCTGGGTCTGCGGGCTACTGAAAAAGGATTGATTATCGATCCCTGTATTCCGAAGACCTGGCAGAAATTTCAAGTCAAACGATTATTTCGGGGTAGTTCTTATTTAATCTCTGTAGAGAATCCAGATGGTTGTTCCGGGGGGGTTGAGCAGATTGAAGTTAATGGAGAAGTGTTGCAGACCAACCGGATTCCGCTGTGCGATCAAAATAGCTGCCGTGTTAAAGTGGTATTAAGGGGCAAATGATGATAAATAGAAAAAAAGAGGTCATAAAATGAAGCGTATCGCTCAAATATTGGTATGTATTTTTATATTTACCCTGATGCTGACCGCCCAGGATGACTATGCAGATTATGTTTTTTTTGATGACAGTCCCACGGAGACTTCCTATGATCCCAGTTGGGGCTATGTGAATGCGCCCAGTGAATTGGAACGGGTAGGTGAAAAATTTCCGGTGGTCACCGATCCAGTTTTTCAGGGCGATAATTGTCTGAAACTGCACTGGACTTCCCGGTCCGGGGGCGACTGGGGGATTGCTGTGGCAGCCGTCGGCTGGCCGGGTCATGATGTCAACTTGCGCGATACCCTCTCTTTCTGGGTCTATTCCGATACAATCTTACCGGATCAAAATCTGCCTTTAATTTATCTGGAAGATCTTTCCAATGAAAAGACCGAAAAATTTGGTCTTTCTGATTATACTGATGATATTACGGATAGTCTTTGGACACAAATTAAAGTCCCGCTGGACATTTTTAAAAACAATCCGAGCAGTGCTGATCTGACGCGGATTAAAACAATCTTCTATGGACAGGATGAAGCCGATGGTGTTGAGCACCGCTTATACCTTGATGAAATCCGTATGTATATCGGTGCTCAGAATGATACCACGCCTCCGGATACACCCTCCAATTTGGCCGCAGAGGGCTATTTTAAACATGTTGATCTACAATGGGATGCTAATTCGGAAACAGATCTGAAAGGCTATAATATCTATCGGTCCCTGAATGGGGGTAACTATGAACAAGTAGGCTATGTATCCCAAGATATTCCGATGTACAGTGATTTTATCGGTGAAAGCGGTGTCAGTGTCAGCCATAAGATCACGGCTATGGATGAAAATTATAATGAGTCCGATTTTTCCGGGGAAGTCGCTGCCACTACCCGGGATTTCAGCGATGCAGAATTGTTAACCATGGTTCAGGAAGCGACCTTTCGTTATTTCTGGGATTTTGCCCATCCGGTCTCCGGGCTAACCCGGGAGCGGACACCTGGCGATACCAATGTGGTTACTATCGGCGGTTCCGGTTTCGGAGTGATGGCAGTTCTGGTGGGGATTGAACGGGGATTCATTACTCGTGAACAGGGCGCCCAACGGATATTAAAAGTTGTGAATTTTCTCTCTGAGGCAGACCGGTTTCATGGTGTCTGGTCCCATTGGATGAATGGAAATACCGGCGCAGTAATTCCCTTTAGTCAATATGATGATGGAGGTGATCTGGTAGAGACCGCCTTTATGATCCAGGGCTTGCTGGCCGCCCGTCAATATTTTAATCGGGAAAATGAGAACGAACAACAAATTGATTCTCTGATTACTGATCTCTGGGAAAGTGTGGAGTGGGATTGGTACCGCCGCAGTGCTACCAGCAATTATCTGTACTGGCATTGGTCGCCCAATTACGGGTGGGAAATGAATTTTCCGCTGATCGGTCCCAATGAAACCATGATCACTTATCTTCTGGGAATCGCATCCCCGACCCATAGTATTCCCGCCCAGCTCTATGAAGATGGCTGGGCCAGTAGTTCCAACTATGAGAATGGTGATACCTTTTATGGCTATAAATTATGGGTGGGATGGGATTATGGTGGGCCCCTGTTTTTTGCTCATTACTCTTTTTTAGGCTTTGATCCCCGTGAGAAAAAGGACAGTCATTGCAATTATTTTAATAATAATCGTAACCATACCCTGATCAATCGGGCCTGGTGTATAGATAATCCCGGTGGCTATGAAGGCTACAGTGATAGTTGCTGGGGGTTGACCGCCAGCGATGATCCCTTTGGCTATTTAGCCCACGAACCAACCAGTGACCGGGATAATGGTACCATTACTCCGACAGCAGCCCTCTCTTCATTTCCCTATACTCCGGAAGAGTCCATGGACGCTCTGAAGCATTTCTATAATGTCCATGGTGAAAAATTGTGGGGGGCTTTCGGATTCAAAGACGCCTTTAATATGGCTCATGATTGGTATGCCGGCTCCTATCTGGCTATTGATCAGGGGCCGATCATTGTCATGATCGAAAATTATCGTACCAGCTTACTGTGGGAACACTTTATGGCCAATCCGGAAATTCAACCCATGCTGGATGCCATCGGGTTTGTACCCGATACAGTCACTACGCTTGATCCGCTGACTATGCCGAAATCCAAGAAATTTCAGTTGCTGGGAAATTATCCCAACCCCTTTAATCCTCAGACCCGGATCCGGTTCTATCTGCCCCATACTAGCGAGGTTAAGGTTACCATCTACGATGTACGGGGCGTAATGATAAACCGGTTGGCCGGCGGACATTACCCTGCCGGCTATCAGGAAATTGAATGGAACAGCCGTGATGTCCACGGAGAAGCGGTCGGTAGTGGTATCTATTTTTATGCAATACAGACCGCTCACCATTCCGCAGTTGGAAAAATGCTATTGACGAAGTAATATTAATAGATGGTGGATTGGATCCATTAAGCCTACTTAATTATGACTTGTGAGTCTAAAGGAATTTTTCTTCATAATTAAATATCACAGACTGATTGGCATTCCCATCCTGCTGGTCGGATTGATCAGTGGATGCGATTCTTCCTCCGATCCGAAAACCCTGGAATTCTGGGCCATGGGTGTGGAGGGGGAGCATGTGCGCGAGTTAATGCCCCGCTTTGAAAAAGAAACCGGCCTGAAGGTGGTTGTCCAATCCATCCCCTGGACCGCCGCTCACGAAAAATTATTAACCGCTTTTGCGGGTAATACCATGCCGGATATATTCCAGCTGGGTAATACCTGGATTCCGGAATTCGAAGCCCTGGACGCCTTAGAAAAACTGCAATCCTATCTGGATAGTTCCCGACTCGTCCATGCGGAAAGCTATTTTCCGGGCATCTGGGAAACCAACTATCTGGATTCAATTCTTTATGGCATTCCCTGGTATGTGGATACGCGGGTGATGTTTTATCGTCGGGACCTGTTATCCGCCGTGGGCTATGATCAATTTCCCAGATCCTGGTCCCAATTGCTGAATGCGGCCCAACGCTTAGTGCACACCGGTCAGGCGGAATACGGAATATTATTACCCACCAATGAATGGGCGGGCCCGGTTATTCTCGGACTGCAAAAAGAGGTGGAGCTTTTAAGACGGAATAATTGTTATGCCAATTTCTCCGGAGAAAAATTTCTGGAAGCCTTCCGGTTTTTTATGAGCTTTTATGAACAAAACTTATGCCCGGTAGGTATGACCGCTATCACCAATATCTATCAAGGCTTTGAAACTAACTATTTTGCCATGTTGATCACTGGCCCCTGGAATATCGGTGAATTTACCCGTCGCCTGGCCCCGGAGAATCAATCCAAATGGATGACCGCTCCGTTACCGGCACCCCAGGGCAAGAAATATCCGGGCGTCTCACTGGCCGGAGGTTCGAGTTTGGTGATTTATAAGGGATCAAATAAAAAAGATCAGGTTTGGCAATTGCTCGAATACCTTTCAAGTCCGGCTATGCAGGTAGAATTTTATCAATTAACCGGTGATCTGCCGGCGCGTATGGAGGCCTGGCAGGATTCCGTAATACTCAATAATCCCTATACCAGCGCATTTTATAAGCAATTGCAACATGTCAGATCCACACCCCGGATTCCTGAATGGGAACAGATCGCTCTGAAATTACAACAATATGTTGAAGTCGCGGCCTATGGCAAAATGCCTCCCCAAGAGGCCATGAAAAAATTAGACCGGGAAGTCAACCAGATCCTGGAAAAAAGACGTTGGTTATTGAACCCCTCAAAAGAGCAGGGAGAATAGCCAGTGAGTCGCATCTATAACCCCAAAATGAGTGCTGCTTATCTTTTCCTAACCCCGGCACTCACCGCTATTTTTCTCTTTTTCTTTATTCCAATATTGGCGGCTTTCTTAATGAGTTTTACTGACTTTGATATTTATTCTTTAGCCGATATGAGCCGGGCTCGTTTTGTGGGGCTAAAAAATTATATCGACCTATTCCATAATCCTAAGTTTTGGAAGGCGTTGCGGAATACCTGTTATTTTGCTTTACTGGGCGGCCCCTTATCCATAGCCACTTCTCTGGGGGCGGCCCTTTTATTGAATTCAAAACTAATTAAGTTTAAGTCCTTGTTTCGCTTGGCCTATTTCATTCCGGTGGTTACGACTCTGGTGGCGGTGGCAGTTTTGTGGCGCTTTGTCTACCACCCACGCTTTGGCCTTATGAATTATTTCATCGGTCTATTTGGAATTGATCCGGTTGACTGGCTGGGTGATCCACGCTGGGCTATGCCCGCTTTGATCATCATGGCTGTTTGGAAAAACTTTGGTTACAATATGATCATCTTTATTGCCGGTTTACAAAATATTCCCGAGGAATTGTATGAAGCCAGCCATATTGATGGTGCCGGTAAGTTTCAGCAGTTCTGGAATATTACCCTGCCCATGCTGGCACCTACCACGGTCTTCGTGACTATTATTACGGCGATTGGGTATTTCCAGTTTTTTGCCGAGCCTTATGTGATGACCCAGGGCGGCCCCCTGAATAGCACCCTTAGTATTGTTCTGCTAATGTATCAGGAGGGATTTCGCTGGTGGCGTATGGGCTATTCCGCCTCTATCGCATTTGTGTTGTTCGCAATGATTTTTGTGGTTACAATCATTCAGTTAAAAATTCAGAAGAGCCATGCCTTATAAAACTACATTCTTGAATAAATTGGTTTTATACCTATGTCTGATCGGGCTCTCCCTCCTGACGCTGGCGCCTCTGGTTTGGATGATTTCAGCCTCTTTTATGGCTAATGGGGAAGCCAGTACCTATCCACCGAAATTTTTACCGAATCAACCCAGCTGGCAACACTATATTACACTTTTTATAAATCTGAACCTTTTTCGGTATATATTGAACAGTGGTATTGTCGCAGTGAGCGTTACTTTGATTTCCTTATTCTTCAACTCCATGGCCGGCTTTGCTTTTGCCAAATACCGCTTTCCGGGCAAAGATAAATTGTTTCGTTTACTATTGGCCGCCATGGTTATTCCAGCCCAGGTAACTATGTTACCTCTCTTTTTAATGCTAAATAAATTCGGATTGGTTAATACATATTGGGGGGTGATTATCCCGGGAATGGCCAGTATCTTCGGCATTTTCCTGATCCGGCAGTATATTTTTTCTATACCTGACAGTCTGATCGAAGCCGCCCGCATGGATGGCGCTAGTGATTTCCATATTTACTGGCGGATTATCCTGCCCCTGTGTAAACCGATCCTGGTAACCCTGATGATTTTTACTTTTATGACCTCCTGGAATGATTTTTTGTGGCCCTTAATCGTGATGACCCGTGATTCGATGTATACCCTGCCGGTTGCCCTGGCCAATCTGATGGGAGAACACACCCAGGATACGGAATTGATGATGGCCGGCGCGGTTATTACCATCTTACCGGTTTTGATCGTATTTATGGTGTTGCAGCGCTACTATATTAAAGGCATTATGCTGGGCGGTGTCAAAGGTTGACCTTTGTTCTAAATTCGATAATTTTTTTCCAAGAACAGCTTTCCCAACCTGCTCTTGGTTATACAATTTGATCCCATTGTGTCTTAAGATAAATATTCTCCAGAGGATAGAAAGATTTTAAAGGCCTCTTACTATTGAGGCCCTTGAAATGGTCTGGTGGGGGATTGATCGTCTTGCCAGCAATTAAAACCGAGGGCTATTCTTAGATTTGATATTAAATTGCATGAGACCCGGGCGCGAGTTCTTCATAACCAGACATCTAACCAAAACTGAAAAAATTAGTTGCAGACCGGAAAAAATTTCCTCTTATTTTTGCCTAATCCAATAAAAAAGTAGTTCATTCCAGCATATATCCTATCATTAACTACTGGTCTAATGTTTGTAATAATCCTATTGGGAAGGGATTGAGTATTACGGTATGCCAGCTATTGAACATCAAACAGCCGATATCGCGTGAAAGTGGTCGTGACTGCTCTGGCTGAAAACGGTACCGCCTTTCAGGATAATAAAAACCGGTGCAATTTTATGATGCTATCACTAGTGCACGGTCTATGGATGATACAAAATCAATCGGAGATTGGAAATAGTGCCAGGGGATGGCATATTATATAATTCAGGAGATATTTGCATTTTAACAGCGCGAGAATTCAGGAATCATTATGAATATTTCAGTTGAAAAATCCGCAATATTAATTGTCGAAGATGAGGTTGTCCAGGCTAAAAATATCAGTAGCCTACTAAAAAATAATAATTATGCTATTGCGGGGATTGCTGCTTCCGGGGAAAAAGCCCTGCAATTGATTGAACAGGAATTACCGGATTTAATTTTAATGGATATTCGTTTAAAAGGGAAATTGGATGGGATTAAAACCACTGATGTATTTCAAAAGAAGTATGATATACCGGTTATTTTCATTACCGCCTACGCGGATAAAGAAACTATTAAAAGGGCCACCCAAACCACTCCCCATGGATTCATTACCAAACCCATTGACGAGGCTCAATTAATTGGCAGTATCGAGACCACATTATACAAGTGCAGATTCGAGCAGGCCCTGAAAGAGAGTGAGGCCTGGCTACATACCACTGTGAACAGTATTAATCAAGGGATAATTGCCCTGGAATTGAATGGCAAGATCAGATTTGCTAATCCGGCCGCACATAAGCTGGTAGCAGATTCCAATAAGCCTATTGTAGGTCTTCATTTGGGAGATCTAATGCACCTGGAAGGTGTAGAGGCGCGTTCTTTTACTCAAGATTTGATCGATAAAGCGTTGAAAGGAGAGAGAAAATCTGAATATATCAGTGAATTTTATTTAACAGATCCGGATCGGAAGAAAATTCCCATTGAATTAAAGGCTTTGCCGATCCGCAAACAAGGAAATCAAATTCTGGGACTGGCTGTAATCCTTTCCGATGTTACTAAACGAAAACAAGCCGTCGAAAGAGAAAAGCAGATGATGGAAACCGAAAAATTAGCTGCCCTGGGAACGCTGATTTCCGGTATTGCCCATGAGATTAATAACCCCAATCACTTTATTCTTCTCAATATACCCCTGCTGGAAGGCGTTTGGAATGATATTCTACCCATTTTAGATCACTATCACCAAGAAAAAGGAGATTTTGATATTGGCGGCAGCAGTTATTCGGAGATGCGGGCTGAGTTCCAGGAAATCTGTCAATATATAAAATCCGGGGCCAGCAAGATAAAAAAGATAGTCAATGACCTTAAACAATTTTCCAAGCGGGCCACTAATAATTACCAGGAGGATGTTGATCTGAATAAAGTGGTGCGTTCCGCCACTACTTTGCTCAATAATAAAATTAAAAAAGCCACAGATCGATTTGCAGTTGACCTGGATGAGGATTTGCCTATTTTTAAAGGTAATACTCAGCAGCTGGAGCAGGTTATTATTAATCTCATTCAGAACAGTTGTGATGCCCTTACCAGTAAAAAGCAGAGCATCAGGGTTAAAACTGTATTCTATAGCGAGCCTGAATATATCGAACTTGAGGTGATCGATAAAGGCTGCGGAATTGATAAGAAAGATTTTTCAAAAATATTCGATCATTTTTATACAACCAAACGTGAGCAGGGCGGTACCGGACTGGGGTTGTCGATTTCCAAGCAGATTATTGAACGCCACCAAGGGACCTTTGCTATCGATTCCAAGTCAGGTAAAGGGACAACGGTAACTTGTCGGCTGCCGCTACCTGACGGTCAATAGCATAGCAGATGGATAAAGAGGTGTATCCGATAGAGAGTCATAACCACAGCAATAAATAAAGGTCCGGACATGAAAAATATTTTTCCAAATTTACCAATTCTAATTGTTGATGATGAACTCTATGCTCTCAAAAGCCTGGCTGCGGCCCTGAAATATAACGGCATGAATAATACCATAACTTGTCAGGATAGTCGCAACGTAATGGAGATTATCAAACAGCAGCCCATCGGGATCCTGCTTCTGGATCTGGTGATGCCACATATATCCGGTAAGGAATTGCTTGAAATTATTGTGCAACAATATCCCCAGATTCAGATTATCATTATTACCGGTATTAATGAAGCGGAGCAGGCCGTTAATTGTATGAAAATTGGTGCTTTTGATTATTTGATCAAGCCGGTGGATGATAAGCGGCTGCTATCTACCATTAATAATGCCATTCAGTTCCATGATATCCAGACGGAGGTTCATGCTCCTAAAAGTAAAGCTTCTGATCAACAGTTAAATTATCCGGACTCCTTTGTAAAAATTATCACTCAAAATGAAGAAATGCGTTCCATATTTCGCTATGTTGAAGCCATTGCGCAATCCAATCAGCCGGTTCTGATTACCGGTGAAAGTGGGACCGGTAAGGAAGAAATTGCCAAAGCCTTGCATACCTGTAGTCCTTACCAACGGGCTTTTGTGCCTGTTAATGTTGCCGGTCTGGATGCCAATGTATTTTCTGATACGCTCTGCGGACATGTTAAGGGCGCCTATACGGGGGCTATTGAAAAGCGGGAAGGCTTGGTCAAACAGGCGAAAGGGGGGACCCTGTTTTTGGATGAGATCGGAGACCTGGATATTGCCAGCCAGGTTAAATTATTGCGCCTGATTCAGGAGCGGGAGTACCTGCCCCTGGGAGCCGATAAACCGGAAAGAGCACAAGTTAGGATTGTGGTTTCCACCAATCATGATCTTGAAAAACAGATGGGCGCCGGCAAATTCCGTAAAGATCTTTTTCACCGGCTGAATACTCACCATGTTCATCTGCCTCCTTTGCGGGAGCGGAAAAATGATTTGCCTCTCTTATTCGACCACTTTCTGAACCTAGCGGCCCGGCATCTGAACAAAAAGCGACCCCAGTATCCCCGACAATTGATACACCTGCTGAGAAATTATGATTTTCCCGGGAATGTTCGTGAGTTACGCGCCATGGTATTTGATGCGGTGACTAAATTGAATTCTTCCAGCCTGAGCATCGCCAGTTTCCAAAAACAGATATCTAAAAGAATGAAAAAGCCCTTGTTAGCCGACGATAATGCCATGGGTTCAAAATATATGTCAGAATGGGAAACACTGCCCACTATCAATCAGATCCGTAAACAATTAATTGATGAAGCCCTGCGACGGACAAATAACAACCAATCGCTGGCCTCCAAAATGATCGGCATCAGCCGTTCGACCTTAAGAAAATACATGGCAGAATAATAAATAGTATCGGGAACTTGATTTAAGATAGTTTGGCACTCGGAAGTAAAATTGAACGCTACTTTAAATTCCGATTATTGTTCCGCCTAAAATTCTCCCGCTTTTTCAAAAAAAGGGTCCGGGAGGAGTACTTACGTGGTTTTTCGATACCGCCAGGTTGATAGACTGAGGATAATCACACCGTAAATCAACAGGGCAAAAAATTCTATCCGGATATCACCAAACTGACTTCCCTTTAACAGCACCATGCGCATTACACGGATAAAATAATAAATAGGATTGATATGGTTGATGACCCGGGCCCAGGACGGCATGCTTTCCGCAGGGGTGAACAGACCACTCATCAGGATAAAAACGATCATGAAGAAAAAGGCAATGAACATGGCCTGCTGCTGGGTATGGGTGATGGTGGATATAAAAAGACCAAAACCCAGCACCACCAGTAAATAGATCGCTGCCACTCCGAAAATAAGGGGAATTGAACCGACCAAAGGGATCTGAAAGAGCAGTTTGCCCAGAATCAGCCCAAAAGCCAGTTCAAGCAGTGCAATAATCCAGAAAGGCATGAGCTTACCGATAATGAATTGATGTTTCCGGATCGGCGTTACATTAATTTGCTCAATGGTACCGATTTCTTTTTCACGGACCACGTTCATACCGGAAAGAAACATACCGATCACGGTAACCAGAATGACCAGAATACCGGGCACCATATAAGTTTTGTAATTCAGCAAGGGATTATACCAGTAGGACACGGTAGTTTTAATGATTTGAGCCGGGGCAATGGTTTTGCCATGAGCGAGCCTGAAATCTCGGATCAATCCTTGGTTAAAATCCTGCAGAATCGCACTAATATAGGCATAGGACAGACTGGCGGCATTTTGATTGATGGCATTGGCAATGATTTGAATATCGGCCCTGTTTTCGCGGTTTAATTCCCTTTCCATCCGGGTCGGTATTCGCAGGATAACATCCAGTTTGCCTTGTGTTAATTCCGCAAGAGCAGCCGCATAAGCTTGTTGAAAATCCCGGACTTTAAAAAAAGGCGAGCCTATGAATTTACTTTTTAACTGCCGGGATGTCATGGAAACATCCTGATCCACAATACCTAGATCGATATTTTTCATTTCAAAAGTCGCCGCATGCACCAGGATCAGCAACTGGATGAACGGCATGACGAAAATAATTGGAATCATGTAGCGGTTACGTAAAACCTGAAGAAATTCTTTTTGGAGGATGTAGAAAATGATGCGCATCAGTTCATGTCCTATTCTAAACGGATTTTAAAGCGCTTGATACTGATTCCAATAAATAAAAGGGTCATCAGAACCAAAATGAGTGTTTCCCGCCAGAAATACTGGATTCCGGTCCCTTTTAACATTATGTTTTTTATAATGCGGATAAACCATTTGGCTGGAACAATGTTGCTGAGCCACTGCAGGATAACCGGCATATTTTCAATCGGGAAAATAAATCCGGAGAGCAAAACAGTTGGCAACATTAGTCCAACCATCGAGATCATCATGGCGACCTGTTGGTTATCGGCGACTGTTGAGATCAGAATACCGAGGGATAAAGCCGTAATCGTGAACAGCAGACCTTCTGTAAGCAATAGGATGACACTGCCCCGGATAGGAACGCCGAAAACCCTATTTCCTAGCGAGATAATCACGACTGTATTGATAAAGGCCAGGAGAAGATAGGGGATGACTTTGCCAATAACGATTTGTGCCGGTCGCAATGGTGACACCAGTAAGGTCTCCATGGTGCCCATTTCCTTTTCACGGGCAATTGAAATCGAGGTCATGATAGCAGAGATCAGCATTAACAGGAGGGCCATGATCCCGGGTACAAACATATAAGTCCCTTCCAATTCAGGATTATAGAACATACGGACCTGCGGTACAATGTTAAGGGGTGTTTTTTGTAAAGGCTGCTGTTCCCGGATAAAATCCTGGACAATCGCCTGAGTGTAATTTGCCAGGATCCTGGCAGTATTGGGATCCGAGGCATCACCGATAATTTGTATTGTCGCTGATCCTTCCCGCCCCAATTTGTCAGCAAAGTCCGGTTCAAAAACAATAACCTCTTTAATATTTCCCTTTTGAAAAAGGGTTTCGATCTGATCGCTGTGGCGGATAGTACCAGCTAGTTTGAAATAACCGGAGGAAAGCAGTTTATGGGTGAGTTGCAACGTAATGTGATCCTTGGATTTATCGTAAATCGCGATTTTGGCATCTTTGATCTCGGTCGTAATCACATAGCCAAAGAGCAGAATCTGAATAACCGGTATGCCGAAAATAATCACCAGAGTACGCGGATCACGCAGGATATGATGGAACTCTTTAATTATAAATTGCTTGAAACGTTGCATATAATTGAATCTAACCTCGGTTCAGTCCGCTCTGGTCAGTTTGATAAAAGCAGCGTGCATGTTATCAACTCCACAACGCGCTTTGATCTTTTCAGGTGAATCAATTGCCTTGATTTTTCCCCGGGCCATAATTGAAATCCGGTGACAGTATTCGGCTTCATCCATATAATGGGTCGTCACAAAAACGGTCAGTCCCTGATGGGCACTTTCATAGATCATGCGCCAGAATTGACGCCTAATTAAAGGATCAACCCCGCTGGTGGGCTCATCTAGAAAAACAATTGCTGGGCGATGGAGCATGGCAACCGAAAAAGCCAGTTTTTGACGCCAACCCAGCGGTAATTCCTGGATCAATTTATCCCGGGCATGGATCAGATCAAGTCGCTCCAGAAGTTCTTCGGACCGTTTTTGTATCGTATTCCGGGACAATCCGTAAATACCCCCATAAAAACGGATGTTCTCAAACACACTCAGGTCCTCATAAAGTGAAAACCGCTGGCTCATATAACCAATGGTCTGCTTTATTTTTTCGGTTTCATGATACACATTATAACCTGCAACACTGATATCGCCCGCGGTCGGCTTCCACAGGCCACACAGAATTTTAATGGCTGTGGTTTTACCAGCGCCATTGGGCCCCAGAAAACCAAATATTTCACCCTTGTTTACCTGAAAACTCAAATGATCATTGGCGACAAAATCACCGAATTTTTTAACTAAATTATGAACCTGAATGATAGGCTGCTTAGACATTGCTGACTGACTTTTGCAAATTAGGGTTGGCCTGCATCAAATTAATAAAACAGTCTTCAATGGCAGGACGGATGGCCCGGATTTGAATATGTTGATGACCTTTTTTTTGTAAATATGTTTTTAAAGGATTTATTATATTCGCTGACTTCCGGTCAGTATAATGCATATCCTGACCAAACAGATAAACGCTTTCACGATCGGGATAGACATCCAGATCGTGGATTAATCGGTGCAGGTTATGACTGCGGATACTGTAAAGTTGCTTGGGGAAACCGGCAATTAATTTAGCCGGGGTATTGACCGATAAAAAACAGCCGGCCTGTATCAGGGCCATGCGATCACATTGCCTGGCTTCGTCCATATAAGGAGTAGAGACAACCGTGGTAATACCTTCATTTTTCAGGATTTTAAGGGTATCCCAGAATTCCTTCCGGGATACCGGATCCACACCGGTTGTCGGTTCATCGAGAATTAATAAATGGGGACGATGGATCAGCGCACAGCAGAGCGCCAGTTTTTGTTTCATGCCGCCGGACAGGGCCTGTGCCCGGCGCTTTTTAAAAGGACGCAGTTGCTCATAAATCGGCTGGATCAGATCGTAATTAGCGGTAATCTGGCTGCCGTAAACCGTTGCAAAGAATTGCAGATGTTCCGCTACAGAAAGATCCGGGTAAAGGGTGGATTGGCCAGGCATGTAACCCACAATACGTCGGATCTGGCGAAAATTCTGAACCACATCCCAACCTTCAATGAAAGCCTGTCCCTCGTCCGGCAATAATAGTGTTACCAGGATGCGCATTAAGGTGGTCTTGCCGGCTCCATCAGGACCGATCAATCCAAAAATATCACCCTTATCGACCTGGAAGGAAATATCATGAACCGCTAAACTGGTTTTGAAACTTTTGGAAATATTTTGAACGTTGATTGCGTTTGATTTAGGGCAAGACATTCCAGTTCGGTTCTCTTAAAATAAAATTTCTCCGGGCATGCCGATCTTAATTTTTCCATCGTTTTTTACCTGAACTTTAACGGCATAAACCAAATTTACCCGTTCAGCCTTGGTCTGAATAGTTTTGGGGGTGAATTCAGCTTGATCAGAAATCCAAGTAACCTTCCCGGGTAAACGGTGGTAATCATCAGTCCCATGGTCAATTAAAACCGTCACAGACTGGCCCAATTCAACCTGTGATAACTGGGCACCACTGATATAAACCCGCAAAATCATTATTGATAGATCGGCTATTTTAAAAAGCGGTTTACCCGGTGTAACCAGTTCATGGGTGGCAACATATTTTGCGAGCACCGTTCCCTCGATGGGATTAACAATTTGGCATCTTTTTAATTTATCAGACACCTGGTCAATTTGCTTTTGCAGGGCACGTGATTGGTATCTGGCACCGTCTCTCTTGGAGCGCATTGCCGCGATATTGGCGTCAAGTACATCCCGCTGGCCGGTCAACTGGTCTAACTCCCGCGCAGTGGCTGCCTGATCCTGCCGCAATTTTCGCACCCGACACACCTCCTGTTCCAGATTACGGCGCTTTTCCTGCTGGGCTTTGATGTGTTGATTAATACTCTCAATATTCGCCCGGCTGGCCTGGAACTGTGCCTGGAATTGCTGCCGGGTCAACGTCAGCTGGATGGTGTCAATTAACCCGACGAACTGACCGGCCTCTACGTCTTGACCTTCTTCTATCGTAAAAGAGCACAATTTACCCTGTGCCTGAGCGGAAACTATTATTTCCTGCGTCTCGAAGTTGCCATAGGCATCAGCAGTATAATTTCCGTCTGAGCAGGCCGATGCAAAGATTATGAGCATCAGACAAGACAATGGAATTTTGGTTTTCATAAGTCACCTTTTAGTATGGCATAGTTCACTTTGGCTTGTACCAGATTGAGGCGGTGCATTTCGAGCTGGAGACGGGCGCGGCTCAAGGCATTGATATGATTAATATAATCGGTCGTGGTCATCACCCCGTTTTCCAGCTGTGTCCCGGCCCGTCGGGCAATTTTATCCCGCAAGTTGATTATTTTTTGATCTTTGTTGATGAAATCCTTGTATTTACGGATATTTGCCGTTTCCTTTTGCAAAGCTAGATAGGTATTTTTGCGGAAAATTTCCACCTGATTGGTGATCATATTTTTTTGCACGGCCAAAGCCTCGCGTTCCCGCTTGCTTTTTTGCCAGTCCCAGAGATTCCACTGGAGTTGCAGACCGATTATGTAATAGGTGTCAAATTCATTGCTGAGCATATTCAGACCGGGTTTACCATAACCGAATTGTCCGAATCCGACCAGGCGTGGCTGTTTGGCATGACGATTTAATCCCTGTAAAACACTCAATTTTTGAGACCGGATCCGGAACAGCTCTTGTTCCGGACGATTAAGTGTATCAGCTGCCATAATATCGATTTCAGGTAAATTGAGCTGCATATCAGGGGAAACAGACTGGCCAATCAGTTCGGAAAGGATCTCATAAGCAGAGCTCAGAGTGGCAGCGATGTCATCCAGTTGCTGCTCTGTCTTCAGAATGGAAGCATCCAGTTGATCCAGATCAGAAGGTAAGCGAACACCGTGGGTGACCGCACCAGCGACTGTCTGACGGCGTTTCCTTAGATCTGAGAGCATTAACTTGATGATCTCCCGGTTCTTTTTCAGCAGGTGAATGTTGAAAAAAACCTGGTTGATGCGGGTTTTAAGTTGGTGGAATTCAACGGCGATCTCTTGTTGGGAGACAGCCGTCTCAATCTGTTGTAATTCTTTTTGCCGGGCAGTCAGACCACCGTCATAGATCAACTGGTTAATTTGCAGACCAATTTTATATTGATCCTGATCGGGTGTAGGTATCTCAATTTGTGGTAAAACCGGATTTGGGGGGATTTCAAGATCCACCTGAGGGACATCGGATTGATAGCTGGCTTGACCATTGAGATTGAGTTGCGGTAACCATTGGGTTTGTAGGTTCTGCAGCTGTAAGCGATTGATTTCTGACCAATACTGTGTCTGTCGTCCCAGGGGATGGGTTTGGCGGGCGGCAGTATAACACTCCGGCAGACTCAGGACCGAGTCTGTTTGCCCGAAGAGCAAATTAAAACTGAGTATAATTTCGAAGAAATACAGAATGGGTTTAGGGCTCATCATGATCACCTGTTGGCTTAAGCGTTCTTTTTAATTGCGCTGATGATGAATTCAGCCACATTCTTTTTACGATCTCTTAAAAAGCGGAGATAGGCTTTTTGATTATTTTCAAATCCAATCCGCTGGATGACCGGCTGAGCGACAAAAGGAAAAACAGACATGGAGAGCATATTGATGAAAAGCTCGCGATAATCAATTTCAATTATGGTGCCTTTTTCTATTTCTGTCTGAACGTCTTTTTTAAATTTGTTAACAAGATCAAAATCCAAGTTTTTGACGAACTCGCTCATAAATTGCACGAATTCTGCCTGATTGTAGGTGAATTCAGCAATGACAAATAGGGGCAATTTACGGTTTTTGAGCAGAATAGTGATATAAGCATCAGTAAAAATTCTGATTTTTTCAAAGAGGGGAAGATCTGTCTTGAATATCCGGAAGGCCGGCGGGATGACGCGGGGAAAGATGGTTTTAAATACGGCCATAAACAGCCGGGATTTACTGCGGTAATAGTAATGCAGCAGGGCCTTATTGATCCCGGCCCGATCGGCAATATCCTGCATGCGGGCGCCATAGAGTCCTTTTTCGGTAAAGACCTGTTCCGCCGCTTGCAGGATTTTCTCTTCAGTATTCTGTTCTTTTGCGTTCATTTTTTTTCACCTTTGATTAACCTATTAGTTTAACCAATATATTTAACCAAATGGTTAAATCACGGCTAATATTAGCATCTTTGCTAAAAGATGTCAAGTAAAAATTATTTCGGCTTGAATTCCCTTTCGATCAATAACCGGGGAACAGGATTCCCCCCTGCCAATTCTATTCAACACAGATGATCTTTGATATGCTTTGCTTTTGTATTAGGTGTTGTGACATAGATTATATTTCAAATATTCTAAAAGCGGTCTTTAACTCCTTCGGTCAATCTGACCTGATTTAATTCCATAAAATGTGATATTTACCACATTCTACTAGGTTGAAATATAATAACTTAGCTCAGATAAATGATGATAAAAAGGAGTCTAAAATGAAATCACAAACGTATATCAGATCGGTGCTAATCAGCGGGCTGATCCTACTTGCCTTACTGCTATTCGCATGTGAGGAAACAACCAACGATCCCGAATCAGAAGACGGTCTGCTTTTGGTCAAAATTTCTGATGATCCCTTTCCGGCCGAGTTCATTGCAGAAGCCAATATTGTGATCAACAAGATCGAGGTCAGGCAAACAGATACGGAAACATCACCCTTTTTAACTGTGTCGGAAGACTCAAACAGCTTCAATCTCCTGGAACTACGGAATGGAATTACCGCCTCGTTGCCGGAAGTTGACTTACCCGTTGGCGATTACGATTTAATCCGTCTTTACGTGGCCGAAGCCAGCGTTGTTTTAGATAATGGGCAAGATTATGAGCTGACAGTTCCTAGTGGTGCCCAAACTGGCATCAAACTTTTTATTGCACCGGATATTGAAGTGCGTGGGGGACTCACGTCTGAATTGCTGATAGATTTTGATGTCAGCAAGTCTTTCCGTGTAATGGGCAATCCGGATTCACCTGCCGGTATCAATGGATTTAAATTTCAACCGGTCATCCGCGCTGTTAATTTGTCTCAGGCCGGACGGATTACCGGATCTGTCAGTGATACCGCTTCGGTTTCCATTGCCGATGCACAGGTCTGGGTGGAACAGGACAGCGTGATCTCTTTTACTTTCAGCGATTCCCTGGGGCAATATGCGTTGATCGGGATACCAGCCGGTACTTACTCGCTGGGTGCCTACAAAATGAGCTATGATACCACCTGGGTCAGCAACGTGGAAGTCGTGGCCGGTAATGCCACTCAGCAATCAATTGAATTGACGCAATAAAAGCCAACTAAAAAATTACATTGGGGGTATAGATTTACCACTATACCCTCAATGATATCTAAGACAGGAGAGCGGTTCAACTCGCTTCCCTCAAGTCATTACCACGGAATTCTCAGTATCGCTGTAGGGGCTTTGAATATACTTGTCTGCCTGCCAGTCGTTTTCCCATTGTTGATTGTCGATCAGGTAGCGGAATTGATATTCCCGTTTGGGTTTCAGATCAAGGGTCAGGGACCAATCACCGCTTTTCAGTTTTTGCATGGGCAGATTGGTTTTGTGCCATTCATTGAAATCTCCGGCCAGATGGACATGGCGGGCATGCGGTGCTGCGGCCCCGGGTAATTTAAAGGTGACTTTACAGAGCGGTTTAGATTTAAGATAACGTTTTTTTAAACTCATTGATTTTTCTCCTTGGCTTTTAAATATGAGTGCAATTTCCAGTTAAAATGGCGAGCAGTCCAAAATCGGCCAATTATATCACCAAATTGTGAATTAATCAAAATATTTTTATTAATAATATTTCCCAAAATA
>CAZXFH010000019.1:0-56685 GCA_964640055.1 uncultured bacterium
AAATAGGGACACCTTTAGCTACCTTTTTCTGATCCATAAATGGGATTTTTAGGTTGTATGAAAAAGAAAACGATCAAAATAGCACTGGCGGAAGACAACGAATTATTGGCTCAATCCATCCGGGATAAATTAAAAATACTTTCTGATGACATACAATTTGTTTTCCGGGCTTCCAACGGGCGTGATCTCCTGGAACAGCTGGAAATAAACCCTCATATCGATTTGATATTAATGGATATTGAAATGCCTGAGATGGACGGGATTGCAGCTACGCAAAAGGTAAAACTGATTTACCTTGAAATAAAAATCATTATGCTTACTGTCTTTGACGATGATGAAAAAATATTCAGGTCAATCCAGGCGGGTGCAACCGGTTATCTATTAAAGGATGAGACACCGGAAAAAGTGCTCGAAGGGATCAAACATGTTATGGATGGTGGAGCGACTATGTCACCATCGATTGCCGTGAAGACCCTAGAATTATTGAGAAAGCCATCGCTATTTTACGGTACTGAGGAAAGCGAAAAAGTCGAATTAACTGACCGGCAGATGGAGGTGCTTGAACAGATGAGCCAGGGACTCAGTTATAAAACGATTGCCGAAAATCTTTTTATCTCACCGGCGACAGTGCGAAAACATATTGAAAATATCTACGATAAACTCCAGGTCCACAATAAGGTCCAGGCTATTCAGCGGGCAGCACAAAACCGCCTGATATAATTCTTCAAGGTAGCAAGTAATAACGGTTAAATACGAAAAATAGGGCATATG
The DNA here is from genome assembly GCA_964640055.1 of uncultured bacterium. Classification (GTDB taxonomy): domain Bacteria; phylum Fidelibacterota; class UBA2242; order UBA2242; family JAFGTP01; genus CAZXFH01. Next base: position 772 of record CAZXFH010000019.1, read on the forward strand.
TCGTATTGAGCTATCTCCCTGTCAATGTTATACTATGACTGAGGATATGGAAAAAGGTACTTGAACAGAATTGAGATTATCAATGGATTAGCGGCAACATTTTTAAAAATTACTAAAACGGAGAGATTAAAATGGTTAACCACTGCACTTTGAATAGACATGGAAATAAGATTCATGTATGGAAAATGATTGCCATTATACTTGTTTTTTTGCCACTGATTTTATCGGCTCAGTACAAAAATAGCCCTGGCTTTGCCAAGATTTCCGGGGGGTATGGATTATCGGTTCCGGCTTTTAAAAATACCACTCTGGATGGACCCTGGACGGGAATTCACTTTCGCTATAAATGGTTTGAAACGAGTTATTTTACCGGCGCTGCTGAGTATGAACGGGATGAATTACCGGATACAACCGCGGATGGTGGGATATTCTCTGTTGGATGGAATATCCCCGTCTCATATCTGAAATTCGGAAACCGTGAATTGGGCGTCTGGGGTATCCTGATCCAGCCTATCATCGGTATTCATTACAGTATGTACACACTGGGAGGTAGCGCTTCGGCAGCCAGTCTTTCCCCCGGTTTGACGTTTCAATTTCCCTATGTGATTGTCGATGCGCGAATGAATATGGGCTATACATTCACCACGGATAAAGGGCACGAGGCAGCGAAAAATGTCGAAGGATTCATGCTGACGCCGGAAATTACGTTTCAATTGGATGGCCTTTTTGATCTCTGGAATCCCAAAATAGTAAAGACCGGTAGAAGTAGTACAACTTCTAGAAGTGGTACATATATAATCACACGCACGTCCGATGACTTTTCTTCCGATGTCAGACCGTTCTGGGCAATAACACCCCGGATGTTAACCGGAATCGGTCCATGTATCGGCACCGGCATTGGCGGGATTGGTTTTTCGGGACGCGCCGGGGCGCTGATGGCTGATGCGTCAATTGATTTCGGGTCGTTGACAGTCCTCACCAAGGAATTTCCGGAGGAATACAATATCAACACGAGTGAAGAACAATTTAATGGACAGGTATTCGCATCCAGATTCTTTATCGGTGCCGGCTTCAGTCCGATATACTTGTTTAAGGCGGTTTTTCGCCCGAGATCATTATCAAAAGTCGAAGGGGCGAAGCTGACGCCCATGTTCAGAAATTATCTTGGTGTGCGTTTTGGATATTCCCTGGTAGGTGATGTCAAATTCGACAGGTCAGAAGCCGGTGATGAGTTGGATGTTATTTACCAAAATCATCCCGATCTGGAAAAAGTATACGACGCCCGGGAAATGGAAGCCGGCGTGCTGTTTTCTCTTTTTTATACCATTGAATTGGCATCGATATCCTTGTCGTGGGAAGTAGCGGTCAGTCCCTCCGCCGCGTTGGCCAGCCAACAGACTTTCGGACTCACCTATTTACTCCCGTATAAACGGCTAATGAAATTTTATAAGCAATAAAATAAGGCATATAATAACAGGAGGCCGAGATGAAGCACTTATGTTATCTACTTTTCACAGGTGTGTTTTGCATCAGTCTTGTCCGTGCGCAGGACTGGGAGCATATTAATGTTCCTTCTTCCGGAAGTGTCCACAAGATTATCGTAAATGCAGAAAATGAGCTGCTGGCGTTTTGCTGGAACTACGGTGTTTATATTTCAAAGAATGATGGTGAAAACTGGCAGCGAGCATGCGGAGATTTTACCGGGGGAGATTTTAGTAGTCTCGGCAGCGACCTGGTAATCGCGCCCAACGGAAATCTATTTTATTGTGAGACTGCCACCTATGTTTCTGAAAACAATGGCAATTCGTGGCAATGGACACAGGGACCCGGTGGTGGCGTATCAGCTGTGTATAATTCCAACAATGATATTTTTATGGTAACCCGTTCTATGTGGTACGGGGATAATGTGAATCACTATAATTCAAATGACAGCACCTGGACACAAGTCAATAATGGAATTACTGCCAGTGACCGATACGCTCTCGCAATCTGGAATGATACGCTCTATCTGGCAACCGAAGCTGGAGTCTTTACTTCCGTTGACAATGGTGAGAATTGGACGGTAAGCGCCCTGACTGAAGATGTGGAAAAAATCGAAATTAACGACGCGGGCGTCATTTTTGCTGCCAAAGATGATACCCTGTACCGCTCCGAAGAGGCTGGGAATACCTGGGCTACAATGGCTCTGGATTTCGATATAACCGATCTGTTTTTTGATGCAAATGATAAGATCTATGCCACGACATCCGGTACCGTATATCGATCTTCCGATAATGGAGATACCTGGACGGAGATCAATAATGGCTTCCCGGATACAGGGTATGCTTTCTTATATCCCCATAACATTGTTGAATTAAATGGTAAGCTATTTATTGCTACTAATTACAATGTCTACGGCTCAACTGACAGTGGTGATAGCTGGGAATTTTCCGGAGATGGTATTACGGCCAATACGGTAACGTGTATTCTCATCAATGACAATGATGATCTGATTGTATGTCTGGACGCGACGGGAATCTTTCGTTCTGCTGATAATGGAAACACCTGGACGCAAATCCAGGGATCAAGCTCCAATTATTATGAATGTAGTAAAAAAAATAGTAACGGTGATCTTTTTGTGGGCTATAACAATGGCTTACTCAGATCAACCGACAACGGAGACAACTGGACAGAAATCAAAGGAGATTGGCTGGGCGGAACAATAGCGATTGATTTCACATCAGGCGGTGACATCTTCGTGGCAACCAAGTATCAGAAAGTGTATCGTTCCACAGATAATGGAGATAACTGGGAAGAAACGGCATACAGCGGTGCATTGGATGTGCTTGTGATTACTGATAATGACAATATTATTGCCGGTGCAGGAAATACATTTTTTAAGTCGGTTGATAATGGCTCAACATGGACAGAGGCTTCCAACGGTTTCGATAATTCAGGTCGCATATTAAATCTTGCACGCACTCCCTCGGGTACAATCATCGCCGCTGACCAAGGCTCTAAAATATTTGCCTCTGACGACGAAGGAGATAACTGGGAGAAGAGGTTCCAGGGTGACGATTGGCAGGCATTTACCTCCTTAGCAGTGACAAGCGGAGGAGTCATATATGCAGGAACCAACAACGGTCATGGCATGTATCGTTCGGCGGATAATGGCAATCAATGGACACAGGTTTTTACCGGAGACGCCGTGGATTCCAGTGTCACGGTACTGTACGGTGCCCCTGACGATTTCATCTATGCCGGAGTTAAGGGGTCCGGCATTTATCGCTATCAGGATTTAGGCGGCGTAGCGGTACAGGGGGAGTATAATAGACCGGAACATTTCAGGCTGGCACAGAATTATCCCAACCCTTTCAATGCGACCACAACCATATCGTATCATTTACCCAAATCCGCAACAGTCAATATATCCATTTATGATCTGAACGGCATATGGGTTGATAACGTGACAAATGAATGGAGAAATGCGGGATATCATACGGTTCAATGGAAGGCCGGAAATGTCAGTTCAGGACTATATCTTTACCGTATTGATGCTGCCGGATTTTGCAAAGTCAGGAAATGTTTGTTAGTCAAATAGGGTCGTATAATCACGAAATGGGTTCAATTCTTATCATGAGTTGTTACATAGCACCCCATCGTTGACATCCAATCTACCGGAACATAATCAGAAAATCGCTGAACCAAGCGCCTATCTGAATATATACCAAGTTTTTAGTCATGAATTAAATTCGTGGCTAATCAAGTTGGATCCCTGCGGGATTTCTTCCGCAGCAATCGCTGAAATTATACGACAGGTAGATAACGCCGCAGGCGTTTAACATGAATAACTCCGGATGAAATCCGGAGGTCAAACACTAACGCCAAAGTGACAACTCCGGTAGGAGTTGAATGTGAATAATTCCGGATGCAATTGGGGGAGGTAGATGGCGATCCATCTGACGAAGCGCTTCACCGCCGTGGCCTGAATATTCATTTTGCGAGATTCTGGAAACGATGTGCTGCCATAAAAAGTGTTGGCGATGTCATGCTATCCATCAATGAGTTATTAACTTAAGTTTCCCATTTTATAAATTCATCGTAAGTCACTTTGGTAAAAAAAATAGGGATAAATAAACCCCGCATTAATCCGGGAATGCTGGCAAATATAATCAATGTTATGGGCGGAATATTCTGAGCCGATCAGTACAGAAGCGGTTTAAAACTTGCCCCAGAGTTTTTCTTCAGGGCGGCGTTCGGGGACATACTGGTCTTCGATTTTACCCTCATTCCAGTCCTTCGAGACATAGAGCCCGCAGAAGCATTTACCGAATTCTTCAACGTCCGGTTCGCGGTAAATGCAGGGACAAATAATGTCTTTATCCCATTCGCGGTCATTGGCGGCCAGGCGGCAGGGACAGGCAATGTAGCCGTAACGCTCTTTATTGACCAATAACGATTCCAGGAGACGGAAGGTATGCTCGGTGAAGCGATTAAAATAGTACCCTTTGGGTTCCTGGGTCTTGCGCATCATTTGATAGAGTTCTTCAGTTGTCATAAGCCCAATGCCTCTTTATAGCGTTCCGGTTTATAGCCGTTGATGATGGTATCACCGATAAATAGGGTTGGAAAGGACACTTTCCCGGCCTTTTCTTTGATCTCTTTCAGTATGGTGAATTTCTCCGACTCTTCGATCAGGTCGACATCCACGCAATCGTATTCGATATTCTGTTCAGCGAACCAGGCCTTGGCATTCTGGCAATAGATGCAGGTGCTGAGGGCGTACATTTTGACTTTTTTATCCATTGATCATCTCCATTTCAGTGAATGTAGGATAATAGAAAAAATCGTGAATGGCAATACTAAATCATGACAGTTTTCAGATAGACCGTTTTCCCTGCCATATATCAAAGGCGACCTGGGCGGCAATTCGGACAGGATCGATGACCCGGACACCGGTATCGACCCGGTCCAGGGCGATTGACAACTCAGTGCAACCGGCTAAAATCGCCGGGGTATTTAGTTCTTGGACAATATTGATCAGCATTTGCTGTACGTGTTCACTGATCCGCAGACCGCTTGACTTAATTCCGTATTCCGGGTGATAAATCAGGGACATTATTCGCGCTTGCAATTCGGAGTCGACGGATGGTTCAATACACTTGATCTTTGGATGGCTTAATGCCTTCCGGTAAATCCCTCTCAGTAAAGTTCCGCTGGTTGTCAGAATCCCGATTTCCCGGAGACCTGCCCGGCGGATATAATCGGCTGTTTGCTCGGGCAAATGGATCCAGGGGAGCTCGACCTCTGATCGAATGTCGTCATAAAATGAATGAGCCGTATTGCAGATAACGATGACAAAATCAGCACCGGCCGTTTCCATGATTTTTAAATAGCTGACAAGCTGGGGTACCGGGGAGGGCCCCTTGCCCGCCAGGGCCGCAGTCCGGTCGGGTGTCCGGCTGGCGTTTAGATAGACCCATTCCGGATAATCAGCGTCACTGCTCAAGCCATTTTGATGACAGATTTCAAAGAAGATATTCTGGAAATGCAGCCCGGCTGCAGTGCCCATACCGCCGAGTATGCCGATCAATGGTCGTTTATTCATAACCTGGCCCTCGAATTGATATTGATTTCTTGTTTATTTAATTCGTTTATGCTTTTTCAAAATTTTCAGAACATCATTCACCGGTAATTCCTCGACAGTGTACTGGTCCCTGCCGGTCATTGTCTCTGCCATGAAAAGTGAATTCAGGACCGCTTCCTCCGTCGCTTCAATAACCGCTTCAAACAGCGGCGTCATGTGGCCGTTTCGCAGCGTCTGCCGCGACGTCAACAGCATGGAATCGCTGCTGTATGGTATTCGCAGATCCTTATGTGTTGAAAAAGCGATGACATACTCGCCGCTGCCGTTGGAGCAGTTTCCCCCGGTCCTGGCCAGACCGAAAACAGCCCGTCGGGCCAGGCGTTTTAAATTGCGGGAACCAATGGGTGCGTCCGTTGCAACGATAATCATACACGAGCCGTCACCTGAATCGTTGCTGCCAACGGTTTCACGTTCAGCCATTACCGGAATGCCGGCGATGGTCAGATTTCCGCCGTAGTTCGTCTGCACAAGGACCCCGACAGTGTAGGCTCCGTCATCGTCGGGCAGGATTCTGGAGGCGGTTCCGATCCCGCCCTTATAGCCAAAGCAGATCGTACCGGTGCCCGCTCCGACACATCCTTCAGCGACCGCACCCGTTTCCGCATTTTCAATTGCCTCTAAAACATGAGCGGTTGTTATATGACGGCTACGGATGTCGTTGAGACGTCCGTCGTTGGTCTCTCCAACCACAGGATTAACCGAACGGACAGACGAATTCTCTTCATACGAAAAGGTGTAATCGATCAGAGCTTCAGCAGCGACAGGAACCGACAAAGTGTTCGTTAAAATGATCGGTGTTTCGATATTCCCCAGCTCTTCAACCTGGCTGTAGCCTGTCATTTTTCCAAAGCCATTGGCGATTACCATGGCCGCCGGAACTTTTTCCTGGAAAATGTTGCCATCGTGCGGCAGTATGGCGGTAGCACCTGTCCGGATATTTTGTCCCTCCATAAGCGTGTAATGCCCGACCTTGACTTCCCGGACATCGGTAATTGCGTTGTATCGCCCGGTGCGATAGTCCCCGATGTTGATGCCAAAATACCTGATCCGCTCCGCTGATAGTAGCAGACTGGAACAGACATTTATAAAGATGATGATTTTGCTAATGGAATATCTATGCAACTCTCCTCCTGAGTTTGTTTATTTACTGATCTTAATCATCTCGCCTTGCTACATTCAATTTAATATACTTATCTTGCTGCATTTCTGCAACAATAACGATCGTGTTAATATGCACACGAACCTCAATTTTAAATGTAACCGAACGGCGCTAATCTGTTTCTAAGTTGATGAATTATTAAAATGACGATACTTGTTAACAGAGAGACGCCGAAATGAAAAAAACCGTTATCATATCACACACTAATTCTGTGTACGAAAATCTTGTATATGAAGAATACCTGCTGGATAATCTTACTGATGATCAGCAGATCCTGATGCTCTACGTCAACCGGCCGGCCGTGGTATTGGGGAAAAATCAGAATCCCTGGAAAGAGGTCAATATGCCGGAACTGCACAATCGCGGCATTGAGCTGGCTCGCCGGTCCGTAATCTGGCGGATTACAATGCCGACATATCCATGAACCTGCTGATGGAGCGCATTGCTGCTAACTTTCTGGATGATGAAGACGGTGAGGTCATTGCTAAAAAATCCTTTTTCGATGAACCAATCGCCGATTACATCAAAAAACAGAGGGATGTTCAGTGGATTTATGAACGCACCTCCGGTTTCAAAATTGATATCGACTGTGAGCCTTTGCATCAGGCAGGCAAGGTCAATACCCGCCTGGGACTGACCGTCCAGCAGGCCCACATCGCCGAAGTTGAAAAAATTAATAATCTGTTGGCAGAGGCCAATCACCGGGTCAGGGAACTGTTGATCGATCAACCCTTTCTCAGTAACTCAATCGAAAAGTTAAAGCAATTGATCAGCAATGAAATGTTTATAAATAATCATAACTAAACAGTGAGGAGATATATGAAACCCAACGAACTGATGCAGAAACTGGAAGATATTATAAGTGAGGTAAAGGTCGGCATTCTGGCCACCATTGATGAGGACGGTCAACCCCGGATGCGCTGGATGAGCCCGGTCATTCTGCCCGACCAGGCCAATACGATCTATACCGTAACATCACCGCATTTCCGCAAAACCCTTCAGATCGACAAACATCCAGATGCCGAGTGGATGGTTCAGACCAAAGACATCCGCGAAATCATCAACCTGCGCGGCAAGATCAATATCATCGATAACCCGGCGCTGAAATCCCGGCTCATGTAGAGTATCAAGGATCGCCTGGGCGTATTCTGGAAGCAGAGCAGTGCTTCGACGGATTTCATTGTCCTGGAGACTATCCTTGAAGAGGGCAGTTACTTTCTGCCGATGAAGCCGCAGAAGAAACGGGTGAAGTTCACAAGCGGAGGCGCGAAATGAAAATAGATAAACGAAAATACAAGAAAGAATTTCTGCTACATCTGCTCAAACAAATGCTGGCCATCCGGCGCTTCGAGGAACGTGCCGCACAGGCTTACGGTCTCAAAAAGATCGGTGGCTTTCTGCATCTCTATATCGGTCAGGAAGCCAGTGCCGTCGGCGCCGTGGCCAATTTCGATCTGGAATCGGATTATGTCTATACGGCCTATCGCGATCACGGCCACTCGATCTCCATGGGTTCCGATCCCAATGCCCTCATGGCCGAACTTTACGGCAAGGCCGGTGGTATTTCCCGGGGCAAAGGCGGTTCGATGCACTTTTTCGATGTTGAAAAACACATGATGGGTGGCAACGGTATTGTCGGTGCGCATATTCCGCTGGCGGCCGGAACAGCCCTGAAAGTCCGTTATAAAAAGGAGAAGGGCGTCGTCTGTGGCGATACGCATTTCGATTACGATCAGTCTACCCTTTCCCCGGAAGCGAAAACACTGTTGGATAAGGATGTGCAGCGCCTGAAGGAAAATCCTCAGATAAACGTCCGCAAAGCGGGATATAAGCCCGTAAAAGAGACCATTCATGTGACTGAAAATAACACTTTTTCCGAATATACACTCAGAGAAGTTGAACCAATGATGGTAACCCTAAAATCCACACCTAGTGGTGCAACGATCTATATCGATGATGTGGTTGAAGGAAAGACGAATAAGCAATTATTTAAATTCCCTGGGGAATACAATCTGCGCTTAATAAAGAATAAATATGAAACAATTGAAAAAACAATCGATGTAACTGAATCCGGCCGCAATATTTGGAACTTTGATCTGGCTAAAACCACCGCTATTCTGACTATTAAAACTATCCCTGAAGATGCGGAAATATGGATCAATGGTGAATTAAAATCCTCAGAAGTACTCGAGTTGGCACCGGGTAAGTACCGGGTTGAAGTCAAAAAGGAGGGCTGGTATAGTGATAGTCGGATTTTGCCATTAGAGAAGGGACAAAATAAAACAGAGACTTTCGATCTGCAACAAAAGACCGGAAACCTGCAGGTGGTGGTAGAGCCCATGGAAACGAAAGTAGTGATGAAAAGAGGCAATCAACAAATTGATAGTTGGACAGGTTCTAAACACAAGAAAGATGTTCAAGTTGGGCAATATACATTGAATTTTAATGCAAATGGCTATAAAAATCAGAAAAGATCTATAACGATTCTAGAAAATAAGATAACGGACCTTGAAGTAAAGATGGAGAGACAATCCACATCAGCAACCCAACTTAAAACATCTTCAGAAAACACCCACTTTACCAGTTCAACCACTGGAACATTAACAGATATTGATGGCAATGTATATCAAACTGTAAAGATCGGAGATCAATGGTGGATGGCTGAGAATCTGAAAGTCACGCATTACCGTAACGGCGATGCAATTCCTAATGTAACCGATGGAGCCGAATGGTCTAATCTCACGACCGGCGCTTACTGCGAATATGACAACAATTCCGACAATGTTGCTACCTATGGCAGGTTGTACAACTGGTATGTTGTAGATGACAGCCGCAATATCGCTCCTGAAGGCTGGCATGTGCCTAGCGATGCGGAGTGGAAGCAGTTGGAAATGTATTTAGGTATGAGTCAATCAGAGGCAGACGATACAGGCTGGCGGGGGACCAATGAGGGGAGTCAGCTGGCTGGCCGGGCGGGCTTATGGGATGATGGCTTTTTGAAAAACAACGCAGCCTTTGGCACTTCCGGCTTAAATGCGCTGCCCGCAGGTCGTCGTGGCGAAAATGGTGATTTCGAATGTATATATGAAAACGCCTTCTTCTGGTCGTCCACGAACTGCAATAATGCTTCTATTCGCAGTTTCTTTAAATATAGCAGTTCAGGTTACTGGATCGATTGTTACTACAGGCAGGAGGGGTATTCGGTGCGATGCGTGAAAGATTAGACCCCGGTGAAATATTTGCTACGCAAATTTTACAGGATTGACTATTTGAGGGGTCTGGGGCAGCGCCCCAGCGTAGATATTTTTAGTCACCTAATAATACCCAATGACAACTCAAAACCCCGATCCAAAATCAAATGTAATTCACCGGCCATGTTTACATAAATCCTCATGTACTAAGTATTAATCTGACCAACAGTGGAATTGAAACATATTATCCGTGGCAATCCCAATCCCGGCCGATAGAATCCCGGACTATGATGTTGCCAAAGCGCTAAACTATTCGGTCAGTTGGATCTCCCATTCGTTCAGCTTAGCCTGTAAACGGGCTGGGTTAAGCGGCAAAACAATCCACTGTCTCCGTCATACATTTGCTTTGAGAAAGCTGATGGAGTTGAATAATATCAGTCTTGTTAAAGAGCTTTTAGGACATAGCAGTGTCAAAGTCACTGAGATTTATACCCAATTTCCAACTGAATATTTGAATGAAATTTTTAAAGATAATCAGCTAAACCAAACCAATAGAAACAGTAAACGCTCAGAGGCTTGATTGATGCAAAATTCCGTATCCCGTTTCGTATCCCGCTGCTGGTGTCAAAATATACCAAAATTTGGATATATTTACAGTTATCGGTTCAGGGCCCTGCAAAGCAAAATCCCGCCGGTTCTCGACGGGAAAGGGGGTGTGGCTCGGGCCGGAATCGAACCAGCGACACAGGGATTTTCAGTCCCCTGCTCTACCGACTGAGCTACCGAGCCCCCGAAAAAGCGTTCCAAATTTATAACATTAATCCCAAAACCGAAATAGTTTTTTCCGGCTTGGAGCTCCCTGGAAAATAAACTATATTAACAGGGATGAATGCCGGAGATTTCAGACAACAGTTAAAGACTTATTTCAGTGGTCCGCAAACCAGGCGTAAAAAGCCGCCTTTAACCGAATTTCTGGCAGACTGGTTACACACCTTCGACGCCCGAATCACCACCCATACCTTTTCGCCCCCGGCTCCGGAAGCAATTATCGTGGCCCTCTGCGTCATACTATCGGTAAGTGGCACAGTTTTAACTTTATTTCAACTACCTTTTATCGGGGCAGCGGTGGCTTTACTGGGATTCTGGGCTTTTTTTCGCCATTTCATGGGGATGGGCACCCCTTTGAAGTGGTTACTGCCCCATAAATCTGCCGTTAATACCGTCGGACATATCCCCCCTGAAAAAGCCATCAGTGAAGGCCATGTGGTACTGCTCGCTAATCCGGCCCGGCGGGACTATTGCAACTTGCCTCAGGTGACCCAGCAAAGATTACGTGGTTATTTTCTTTTTTTTACGACTGTACTGGCGTTAATGATTCCCTGGACCTATCTGGGTGAATACTGGGGACGGCTGAATGGATATCAAAATATAAGTGTCATTTTAATTCTGGTACAGATCCTCAATCTGATGCTTTATTTTTTTTATTTCAAACCCCTCCGCAGTCAGCCCGGTGACGGGACGAATTTAATGGCCATGGAGGCCTTAATGAGTCGTGTAACACTGGATCCAGAGCGCAATTATGATGTTTACGTGCTTTGTGGTGATGAGCATTCTACCGGAATTGGGAGCGCCCGATCTTTTTTAAAGCACTATACAGGCGTGCTGGATCCGGATAATACGCTAGTGATCAATTTTGACTTGCAGCGTCAGGGTCAGCCGGCCTATCTCGTGGACGAGGGAATGTTGGTCCACTGGCGTATAGACGAGGCCTTACGCAACAAGTGCGCTACTTTAGCGGGGGATGCTCGTTTCACCAGCCTTAAAGCCAAGTCAAATAAGCTCTTTCTGACCGCGTCACTGCCGTTTGTACAAAAAAATTATCTATGTACCGCTCTGGTGAGTCGGGTAGAGCAGAACCCAAAGCAGGATCAGGATCAGCAGAGTGCCGGCTTTGCGGCTGAACTTATCAGAGATTATTTTAGATAAACCCCTTGGAATTTTTGGAGATAACTGAGTAGACAGGATGCGCCGTTCAACAGCCTATATTTTTAGCGGAATCATATTTTTGATGCTTGTGTTGGTTCTGACCGGATGGCTCTATTTTTATACCGGCAGTGCTCCGCCCCTGGACCAGTTGCGGTTGCCGGGGCTTACTTCCCGAGTAGAGATTATCAGTGACCGTCAGGGGAATCAGCATATTTATGCGCAAAACCAGCCGGATTTGTTTTTCGGACTGGGCTATCTGCAGGCGTCACAATGTTTATATATCATGGATCTTGGCTTAAGAATCGCACGGGGTGAGTTGGCCGCTGTTCAGGGGCGCGATTACCTTGCCTGTGATCGTATGTCCCGGCTGCTGAACTTTAAAGCACTGGGATATCAAGCCTATCAGGAAATGGATAGCATCACAACCGCTATTTTGCAGGCTTATGCGCAAGGGATAAACCAGTATATCGATCAGCATCCCTATGATTTACCCCTGCGGTTCAAGCGGCAAGGCTACCGGCCTTTGCACTGGCAGGGCAGGGATTGTCTAACCTATCTGCGCTGCTGGCAGTGGCTCAATACTGAGAGCTGGAATCAGAAGATATTACTTTATAAACTTTTGGAAATATATGATCGTCAGAAGATATCCGATGGCTTAACCGACAGACTGCTAACCGAATTGCCGACTGACATTGCCTATGATTATCAGGCGGGACTATTTAAACTCCTGACCAATTTCTGGCGTGGTAACAAACAATTACAGTCTCTCTTCCCCTATAGCCAAATGTTTTCCCAGACGGTGTTTATGACCCGTGATGCCACTGGTGCGGTGATTAATACCACCTATCCCACTTTAGCCGGAACCGAGGCTGATTTTCTGAATGTTGAGCTCTGTGCGCCGCACTACCAAGCCACCGGCACAACCCTGCCCGGTCTTCCGGTCGTACTGACCGGATATAATGCCCGCATAGCGTGGACGCTGACCCGGAATGCGGTTGACGATGTCAATTTTTCTACCCATGCGCTGATATGTGATGTTGACAGCTGCTATTTGGCTCAAGCTCTGAGCCCCCTTTATCTACGGCAGGAGATGCTTACCATTAAAGGTGCCGCCGATACCACGTTTACTTTTTACCAAACCGCACAGGGCGTGCTGATTGATTTGCACACCATTTCCAGGCGTGACACTCAACAGGTCGTTGCTGTCCAGTGGGCAGGCTCTAGTTATAAGGGTTTTTTTGAAACGATGCTCGCTTTAGGCCAGGTCGGGGATCGGGAGGAATTCACGTCTGTAACCCGCCGGCTGCAGGTTCCCGGAATCCGGTTGGCCTATATCGATCAGCATGGTCAGCTGGGAAACGTGAAGGTAAACTGGAATACAGAGACAGCAAATTATTTCGCCTATCCGCTGATCACTTCCGAACGAAGCATTGATCACCAGCCGGCTGTTTGGACAACAGAGCCCGACTATTCCTTTAACCCGCCGCAAAACCGCTTTCTATATGGCAACTGTCATTTTCCGGGTCTTGATAATGAAACTGGTTCGGCCGATATATTGGATTCTCTATGCCGCGAAGAACTTGGCGTGAACAAAGTCTTTTACAGACTGCAACAGCGTGAATTCAGGGAGTATGCCAAGGCGATTTGTGTGCCCTTTTTTAAACTGATAAAAGCAGATGAATTGGATACATTTTTAGGTCAGGATGCCTACCACTTGTTAGCGCAATGGGATTTTGATTTCAGTGCCGATAGTCGCGGGCTTACCCTTTATGCTCATTTTGTAGCCGCCCTTCTCTCAATTATATATGAGGATGAGATGCAATTAGCAGACCCGGCACTCTGGGCGCAATTTATGGAAGTTGAGCCGGTCGCCCTGCAGTCCCTCTTGATGGTTATACAGGCCGGGGAATCCAGCTGGTTTGATAATGTGCGCACTCCGCAAAAAACCGAACATATAAAATCCGTTTATCGGCGTGCCTTTGAGTTAAGCCGGACCTTTCTGGTTCAGCACTATGGCACGAACACCGAGGACTGGCGATGGCACCAGATCGTTAACCGTTCAATTCCCCTGATATCGGATTATAAAAAAATTATATCAGACTCACCTGATCTTCTGAACCATGAAAAGGAACAAACCCTGAGCTCACAGGCGATCCGTTTGCTGGAAACCTGTTTTAGGACCACGGATTCCATTATCAGTATCAATCTTCAACATCCCCGGAGGCTATCAGTAGGAGAGAGCTGGCCCGTGGGAGCGGTCGATACCGGGAGGCCCAATCTCCGCCACGAGCTGTTTTCTAAGGGGGTCTATCTCATGCCACAGGCAAAGCAGGCGCAATGGTTATTACCATAAAAGGATACTTGTTCTAATAATTTAATGATTAGTGTGGTTTGAACATGAGCGCGGGGCCGCGACCGTTGAGCGGTTATTCATATCGTAGGGCGACAATGGGATCCAGCCGGGCGGCTTTCATGGCCGGATAGACACCGAATACCAATCCGATAAAGACCGAAAAGCCCAGACCTAAAAATATAGACCAAAGCGGTATGGTCGGAGGGAGATTAAGGGCGCTGCCAATTGAAATACCCACCAGCACGCCTAACAGCACGCCGATCAACCCGCCGACGATGCAAATGCCGACCGCTTCAGTCATGAACTGATTAAGGATGTGATGTTTTTTAGCCCCGATGGCTTTGCGAATGCCAATTTCGCGGGTGCGCTCAGTGACTGAGACCAACATAATATTCATAATACCGATTCCACCGACTAATAAAGAAATACTGCAAATCACTACAGCGGCAATGAATACAAAACCGGTCAGATTCGTCAGGGTATCCATGATTGAATCCTGAGAAATGACTTCAAAGTCACTCTCATTTCCCGCTGGTACCTTGCGTACCATTCTCAGAATGCTTTCCACTTCATCCATAGCCGCCGGCATCAATTGTGCGTTTTTAGCCAATACCCCGATATTGACCGTGCGATGGGCCCCAAAAATTTTCAAAAAAGTGGTATAGGGGATCGCGGCCACATTATCGCGGCTATTGCCCAGTAATTGCCCCTGTTCTTCCAGAACCCCGACTACCCGAAAGCGGCGGTTGCCGATCTTTATTTCTTGACCGACCGCATAGCTAAAAGGAAATAAGCGCTCCACGATATCATGTCCAATTACGATCACATTGCGCCGGTGATGGACATCATTTTCTGTAAACATACGTCCTTCGCGAACCAGGCGTCCGTTTACATAGGCCCAGTAGGAATCGCCGCCGTAGAGGGAAATATTGGGATTGGTATGTTTATCGGCATAGCGGGCTTGTTTGCCCCAAATGGAAATTTCCGGTGAAACTTTATCGACTGCCTCGTGGGCAAAGCGGGCCAGCCGTTCGGCTTGTTCAAAAGTTATATCCGCCCGGTTGCGGTATTTTTTATCCAGACGACCCATTTGAACAGCTGGATATTTTTGCACCCAAAAGGTATTACCGCCTACGGCTGACAGGCTTTCACGCATATGCCTTTCCAAAGCATTAATGATCGACATCATACCGATCACGGACATAACTCCGATCACAATGCCCAGAGCAGTTAAAAAAGTACGTAATTTATTGTTTTTAACGGTCTGAAAGGCAAGACGCAGGCCTTCTTCGAAATTCATGATTTTTTACTCATAATGCAGACATTCAATGGGATCTAGTTTAGCCGCCTGATGGGCTGGATAAAGTCCGAAGAAAATACCGACCAGAGCGGAAAACCCTAAACCTAAAAAGATTGACCAGATCGGAACAGTGGCCGGAAATGGGGTGGCTTTATCAATAGCCAGCGATACGGCATAGCTGAGTAAGATGGCGATCAGACCGCCCACTGCACAGATGAGCACCGATTCCACAATGAATTGCAGGGAGACCATCCCTTTGGTAGCTCCCAGCGCCTTGCGGATACCGATTTCACGCTTACGTTCAGCCACGGAAACCAGCATGATATTCATAATACCAATCCCGCCTACCAGGAGCGAGAGGGCGCCAATCCCAATGGCGGCCGTATAAAGGCCGCGGGTGAGTTGGTTATAGGTATTGGTTAATACTTCCTGCTGATTAATGGAAAAATCATCTTCCTCTTTGGGACGTAAGCCACGCTTAAGACGCATTAGAAAAGTCAGCTCCTGTTTGACGGCCTCAATTTGGGCGGCATCCGCCACTTTAATATCGATGCTTACACTGCGATGAAAGCCGAAATTCTTGAATAGTGAGCCGATCGGTATATAAACAAAGGAGTCCAGGTTGAAGCCTAACAGGCTGCCCCGCTTTTCGATTACTCCAATGACCGTATAGGCGACACCACCGATCCAGATTCGTTTCCCTAGCGGGTTGCGGTGGCGAAATAATTTATCCTGGATTTCATATCCGATGACTGCCTGATTTTTACGGCGCCGGATCTCCAGGGGGGTAAAATAACGGCCTTTACTGATTACCAGATTATCTATTTTCTCAGTTTCACCAGTCACCCCGTTGATACGTATATCAGTGAGTGAATTGTCGCGGTATTTTATTTCACGGGATGTTCCTGAGGAAGGGGAAACCAGGGCATCGGCTTGCAGACGTTCGCGGATATATTGCGCCTCTTCCATAGTAACATCAGGCCGATTGCGATACTTAAACCAATCTTCACCGCCCATCCAGGGATATTTCTGGATATAGAGGGTGTTACTGCCCAGACTAGAGATCTGACTGGCGAATCCTTCGTTCAGACCGGCAATAATGGCGGAAACAGAGGTTACGGTCAGCACACCAATGATAATTCCCAAAGTAGTCAGAATAGCACGCAGTTTATTCAAGCGGAGCGCTCGCAGAGCAATATAGATGCTCTCTTTGAGTTTAATAAATAATGTGATCAATTTAGCTCCGGCCTGAACCCATTATTTCGGTCTTCGGCAATATTACCATCCAGGAGATGAATAATACGGCGGGCATGTTTGGCAATATGATTTTCGTGAGTGACGACAATAATGGTGTTGCCATCTTGGTTAAGACGGTCGAAGATCTCCATGATTTCTATTCCGGTCTTGGAGTCCAGATTGCCCGTGGGCTCGTCGGCCAGGATCAGGGAAGGGTTGTTAACCAAAGCACGGGCAATTGCCACCCGCTGTCGTTGACCACCGGACAGTTCATTCGGCCGGTGATTTTTCCGGTGGGCCAGACCGACATTTTGAAGGGCTTGCTCGGCCCGTTCCCGCCGCTCAGCAACCGATATTCCGCTATAGATAAGAGGTAGTTCTACGTTGTGCAGGGCGGTGGCACGGGGCAGCAGGTTAAAAGTTTGAAAAACAAAGCCGATTTTCCGGTTACGAATACTGGCAAGCCGATTGTCATCCATTTCATGGACCGGTTCGTTTTCCAGCAGATAGTGGCCGTTGCTGGGCGTATCCAGACAACCGATAATATTCATCAAAGTTGATTTTCCCGAACCGGAAGGACCCATGATAGAGAGATATTCACGAGGGGCAATATTCAGATTAACCCCCTGGAGAGCATTGACGTCAACAGTGCCCACGTGATAGGTTTTTTCTATCTCTTTTAATTCAATCAGATGTTCCATTATCCACCAAAATATATATTAACCCGATAAAACAAATTGGAAAAATCAAAAGAAGGCGCCTCATAGATCTTCTTACCATCCATTTCCCAGCCGGAGTCGTCCATATAGGTATAGAGATAACCCACATTCACGCCCAAGGCACACCACCTTAATACATTATAGCGCAGGCCCACCGACGGCATAACCATTGCGAACTCATTGTTCATGGACATTTGAAAATTATGGTAATTAATAGCTGATGAAACCGAGTCGGCTGCAACGCCCCGGTTCCACATTTCATCCCAGGAGAGTGCTCCTGAGGATTGATCGATGGTAATATCAGCGCTGCCACCCCCGAAAACCGCTCCCAGATAGAGCTCGGTTTTATTGAAGGGATGAAAGGCCTTTTCGATCAGAAAACCACCAAAGCCGATTCCCAGTTTGACCTCTTTAGCAATTTCTCCGGGTTTGCCATAGGATTTGCACTGACCACCGATACCCAGGCCGCCCACACGAATATTGTTGCCAACATATCCCCAGCCGCCTCCGCCGGTCAGGTACATTTGGGAAGGCAAGGGGGCCAGGCCAATAGTCTGCAAGCGATCGTTCAGTGTGGGCAAATCCAATTCAAGAAAACCCATTTCAAAACCGCCAGCGCCACCTTTGAAATATCCATGGGTATCCCCCATCCAGCTGTCTGAATCTCCGGCCATTAAAGGCAGGTCAATGATTAGTATCAATATTAACATCATAAATTTGCGCATTAGTAACTCCATTTTTTAAGCGGTTTATTGGTTATGATTCGCTGCAATTCTAGCCACCAAAATAAAGGTTGAAGCGGTAGAAGACATTGGACAGATCCATCTCAGGAGCAGCATTGACATTGTCGCCGGAGGTTGACCAATCTTTGGCCTCTCCGTATAAGTAGCCAACATTAGCGCCGATTCCGATCCAGCGCAGGATATTATAGCGGAATCCGAGGGCGGGCATGGCTGTAAAGAAACGGCTTTTCATTTTCAGCTGATAATATTCATCGGTATCTGTGGTGTTTAAGCCTTGCCAGATTTCATCCCAATCCGGTTTGCCTTTCTGCTGCGTGATTTTTAAGGAGGCTTTACCACTCCCTAATGTGGTACCGAGATAAATTTCGGTTTTACTGAAAGGATGAAAGACCTTCTCAATTAAGAATCCGCTCAGATTGAGGCGAAAGTTTATGTCCTGGGCAATATCCTGGGCATTTTTATCATTAGAAGAGAGTGAGCCACCGGCGCCGAACCCACCAATGCGGATATTTTTACCCATAAAGACCCAGCCGCCGCCACCCATCATTTCCAGGCTGGTAGGCAGTGCATCCAACCCGATGGCGGTCAATTCGGTGTTCAGAGAGGATAGGTTCATTTCCGGAAACAGATAGTAATCCCAGCCACCGGCCCCGCCACGGAAGAAACCGCTTTTTCTTTTCTTGCGGCGCCCGGATTCATCTTCGTACCATTCTATTTCTGTATCTTCATCTTCCGACAGGAATTCTTTAATACTAGGCTGGATTTTTTCCCAGGTTTTTAACCAATCGTCCTCTTCATCTTTAACCCGGTAATCCCGGCGAGGTTTGGTTTTAAGGGTATCTCCCGGCTCGGTTTGTACGCTATCTGATAAAGCGGGGTTCTGTGCAGGTTGTGAGAACAACCCGCTACCAAGCATTAACATACAAAGCAAAGGTGCTATTTTTCTCATTTTTCTTCTCCTTCAGATTTTTTTGGTAATATTTTTAACGGTTGACCATCTTTTAGATCGGAGCTTATGACTTTATAAGGCCCCGTGACAATAATGTCGCCTTCAGACAGACCCGTTAGGACTTCGAAGTGGCTCTCGCTGCTAATACCAACTTTAACCGGTTGTTGTTTTGCCACTGGCTGAGCCCCCTTTTCCAGCAGCCCGGAATCACGGCCTTCACTCCGGGGATATTTGGCAACGAAAACAACTTCTTCTTCTGGATCCTGATTTAAGGGTGTCAGCTCCGTAGCGTCTCCCGAATTATTTTGAGCGATCGAATCGGAAAGCGGCTGACGCACGGTCAGGGACTGGATGGGAATGCCCAGGGCGTTTTGTTTTATGGCGGTAATAATATCCACGGTGGCCGACATCCCCGGACGAAACCGTTTATCGTGTTCTAATACTGAAATAATCACATCAAAATTAGTCACTTGCTCTTGAGTGCCCCGCCCGCGCACCGTAGCGCTATGGGCAATCTCTGAGACCACGCCGGTAAAGAATTCGTCGGGTATTGCATCGACTTCGATCTTGGTTGTATCCCCGAGGCTGACATCGATGACATCGGTTTCATCCACTTCCACTTCAACCTCCATACGGGACATATCAGAAATAATTAGGATAACATCCTCCTGAAAAGTAGAGCCAACAGCCATTTCACCGATCTCTTTACGCAGGTCAGTAATCGTGCCGTCCATCGGGGCCACAATGCGCGTCTTTTCCAGATCGTCCATAACCTGTTTCAATGAGGCCTGCGCCTGTTCTACCTGACTGGCAGCCATTTCCGCCTGTGCCTGGGCTGCTTCCAATTCCGCCTCGGAGGTTAATTGATTTTGATAAAGAGCCTGGGTTCTTTTTAGCTCACTTTGTACTTTTTTATGATTGGCCTGGGCTGATTTTAAATTGGATAAGGCCTGTTCATGGGTTGCTTCATAACGGGTCCGATCCAATTCCACCAGTAAATCGCCCTTTTTAACCACGTCCCCTTCTTTAATTGTAATATTGATGATACGTGCACTGACTTTGGCACTT
This sequence comes from uncultured bacterium, assembly GCA_964640055.1. Lineage (GTDB taxonomy): Bacteria > Fidelibacterota > UBA2242 > UBA2242 > JAFGTP01 > CAZXFH01. Next base: position 21,102 of record CAZXFH010000019.1, read on the forward strand.
TTGCGGACCTGAACCACTGGTTTTAGTGCCCCGGAGGCATTAACGGTTTGCACAATTTTCATCGGTTTAACATTATCGGTTTTTACGGCAAGAGGGTTTTCCTTATCCTTTTTAAGATTAAAAATGACAATAATTCCTATAATGGCTATGCCTGTGATTAAAACAAATAATTTTTTACGGTTTTTCTTTTTTTTCATTGGTTATTTCCCACAATTATATTTTTAAAGGGTCCCCATATTCCAATGCAACCATATTTCTGCAATTTTAGCATCATATTTTGTGATGATAAGCTCACTTTTGGCACGGGTTAAGTTGGCCTGGGCATCCAGCACCTCCAAAAGGGTGGCTGAATTCAGATTATACATTTCCTGGGCCAGACGTAAATCTTCCTGGGCCGAGGCAATATTCAGTTGGTTAATTTCCAACATTTCACGATAGGTGTTTAAGTTCAACAACAGATTTTCCAGTTGATTCATTATTTCCAGACGCTGTTTGCGGATCCTTTCATCGTAAAGGTTATATTGGATCTTTTTTTGTTCAATATTGGTCTTACGACGAAATCCATCGAAGATCGACCAGCCCAGATTAAAGGACAAGGAGGTATTCCACCATTTATCCATTTCCGAAAAAGTGCGCTCAAACTCTCTTCCACCTCTTGAATAGCTGAACTGAGAGGTGAGACTGGGAAACAGGTTGCCGCGGGCAAGGCGATAATGTAGATCAGCCGATTGCTTTTGTTCCCGTAAAAGCTGCAATTGTTTATTGTTTTTAAGCGCATAATTCTGGGCTGATCGCCGGTCGATGGGCTTGGGTGGCTGATAGCTGTCCTCATAAATCTGCAAGGCATAGGAGGGGTTGTTCCCCATGGACTGATTTAATTGGGCCTTAGCCACGTCGATCTGTTTTTTTTGCTGGATTACTTGCAGACGGGCGTTACCCGCTATGACTTGCGCTTTAAACAGATCCTTTTTGGCCACCCGGCCGATGTTGTACATTTCTTCGGTTTTGTTAAGTTGCGCTTTACTGTTTTCCAGGGATTTCTGATAAACTCTGAGGAGCTCCTGGGCTTTCATCAGGGTATAAAAATTTTCGGTGACATTGGCAATAATATACTGACGGGTTTGTTCCTTGTCGAGCTGCGCTTCCTTATATTGGTTTTTAGCCAATTTTATCTGATTCCACCATTGGCCGCCATCATAGATGTTTTGGTTGTAGCGGAAGCCAAGATTGTAGTAGTCGCGGGAACTTTTTGCCTGAGAATACCTTTGACCATGAAAATAATATTCGCTTTCCCCCTGGGTTTGATGATCGGAACTGAGTCCGACCCCAACACTGGGGAGGATACCACTATAGGAAGCGGGAATACCCTGTTTGGTATATTCCGCCTGTTTTTGGGAGATATTAAGGTCCGGATTATTTTTCAAGGCCTTTTCGAGGCAGGTTTCCAGTGATATTTTTTCCTGTGCCACTAAAAATTGAGAACAAAAGATGATAATAAAAAGCAGGTATTTACACATTATGAAATCCTAATTATATTTTTACTAATCCACCAAAAAGGGCGGCAACAGTACAGTAGATTAACCAGATTATGAACACAATCCAAAAGGCTTTAGACGTTTTTACTTTGTAGATAACCCCCAATCCGATACTGAGCAGAATCACCTTCCAGAGTGCAAAAAGATCCAAGTTCTGTGCAAAACGAAAGAAAAAGGAATCACTTTGTTTTAGAAGAATTGCTAGGCCTGTATAAATTTTAGTGGTTTGCTGGGAAACCACTAAAGGGACTTTAACGGCCGAGGCAATGATATCGATCAGGGAGGTATAGGCGGTTACGCCCAAAAGAGGTAAAAAGGGTGATTCACCTCCCAGCAGAAAATTACCGGCAAACCATATGACGGCTGCGATAACCACCCATTTGATGAAAAGAATGACCGGCGTGGTCACATAGGCAAAGGGTGAACCGGCCTGATCTTTAATCCGGTGGATGGTGTTTTCTTTTTGGGCCTCACTGAGCCGGTCGCTATTCTCAATGCGTGAAATTTGCTCCTGAACGGCAATAGGGGTAACATAGGGAATCGTGATCCAAGAAACGATCACTATCAATATCAAAGGCATCAACACGTCCCACCAGTTGCATTTTTCTTTTAAAGCTTTAAAAGTGCTGGAAGGTTCCCAGAAAATGGAAACAATCTTGGACGGTATCGATTTTTGATTTGAATTTGGCATATAACCTCCTGCCAACAAAAAAGTTTGTTTTTAGATGACACTAAACGGGAATGGTTGTCAAATTATCCCAATTTTTCCTGGATCTTTTCCAGGAAATGATCTTTATGGGTTTCCATGTAAGCGCGTGCGTCTGCGTGGGTGTTGTCGATTTTGCCATCCAGAATGGCTTCTTCGATCTCATTTTTAATATAACCGACGGCAGGGCCCGGCTCGAGGTCAAAATAGGACATGATCTCGTCCCCTTTTACCGGAGACTGGAAAGCGCGCATTTTGTCCCGTTCCCTGACCTTTTCGATCAGCCGTTCAACCCGATCAAAGTTGGCCTGATACTGTGATGCTTTTTGCGGGTTTTTGGTAGTAATATCAGCCCGGCAGAGGGTTATGAGATCTGTTAGATCGTCGCCTACATCCACCAGTAAACGGCGCACGGCACTGTCAGTCACTCCCTCCTCAGCCAAGGCAATCGGCCGCAGGTGCAAGCGGGTCAATTTCATGGCATAATCACGCAACTTGTTAGGCAGCTTCAAGCGCCGGGATAACCGCTTAATCATTTTAGCGCCCAGTAGTTCATGGCCATAAAAGGTCCACCCGTGCCCTTCGATGAATTTTTTGGTATGAGGTTTTGCAATATCATGGACCAGGGCGGTAAACCGTAGTTCCAGTTTGTCACTCATCTCAGCGACATTATCCAGTACTTGCAGACTATGCCTAAAAACATCTTTGTGATGAAAATCACTTTTTTGATCCAAGCCCTTCATCTGGGCAATTTCTGGCAGAATTATTTCCAGCAGGCCGCAACGATCCATGAGCAGGAAGCCGCAGGAGGGCTTTTGGGCTGATTTTAAAATTTTGATGAGTTCTTCAGTGATTCGTTCTTGTGAAATAATCGCCATGCGGTCCCGAACATCCGGAATGGCGGTAAAAGTTTCTTGTTCGATTTCAAAGTTTAATTGGGTGGCAAAACGGATCCCCCGCAGCATACGTAAAGGATCTTCGGCAAAGGTGATACGGGGCTCAAGGGGGGTGCGAATGATTCCCTGGTTTAAATCTTGTAGTCCCCCATAATGGTCAATTAGTTGAAAAAAGGTGTCTTCATTAATAGACATGGCCATGGCATTAATAGTGAAATCCCGCCGGGCCAGGTCAGCAATCAGATCGCTTTGGGTCACCTGTGGTTTCCGTGAATTAGGCGCATAGTTTTCACTACGGGCTGTGGCAATTTCAATTTGCATCTGGTAGTAGGGTAGCATGGCCGTGCCAAATTTGGTGTATTCGATGACTTTTTTAATACCCAGTGTCTTGGCAATCAGATGGGCAAATTCAATTCCATTGCCTTCCACGGTAATATCGATATCCTGGGTGTGACGCCCTAAAAATTGATCCCGGATCGCACCGCCAACCAAGTAAGCGGCATACCCCTCTTGATCAGCAACCTGGCCGATCTTGCGCAGTAATGTTAACCGTTTATCATTTTTAGTGAAGAAGTCAGACAGTTCAGGCATAATTTCTATTCACTCCAATCAAACTTAAATTTATTAAAAGGTGGATCAAATTCAAAGCCGGGACTTTAGTCTCTTCTGCCGATGAATAGGGCCTTATTCCTGATTTGAATGGAAATAATAAATTCAGCTAGAATGTGTGATATGAATATATCAGAGGGTTTTAGTTGATGCGTACATTTCCCGGGCATGATAGGAGCTGCGCACCAAGGGGCCAGATTGAACTGCTTTAAAGCCCATCTCCAGACCGTTTTTGCGGTAATCATCAAACTCTTCAGGGGGGATATATCGTTCTACCGGTAAGTTGGTTCTCCGGGACTGGAGATATTGTCCTAACGTGAGCAGGTCGCAGTCCACTTGCCGGGCATCCCGCATCAAGGCGATGACCTGAGACGTTGTTTCGCCTAATCCCAGCATCAACCCGGTTTTGGTAACCGCCCCCAGTTTTTTAGCCCGCTCTAACAGAAGCAATGCGCGTTGGTAGTCGGCTTGCGGCCGGACCTTAGGGTATAAGGCTGCTACGGTTTCCAGGTTGTGCCCTAAAACGTCGGGCCGGGTGGCAAGGACCTGCTCTAAAGAGTGCGGATCTCCCTGAAAGTCGGGAATGAGGACCTCGATTTTGCAGTGAGGCACTTTTTGACGGATTCGGCGGATGGTTTCGGCCCAATGCATCGCGCCACCGTCCGGCAGGTCATCGCGAGTAACCGAGGTAATCACACAGTGAGACAGTCCCATTAATTGCACGGCTTGTGCTATCCGTTCGGGTTCCTTTTTCTCTGGGACCACAGGGCTGGCATGCCGGACAGCACAGAAACCACAGTTACGCGTACAAATGCGTCCCAGTAACATTAAGGTGGCGGTCCGATGGCGCCAGCACTCACCTTGGTTCGGACAGCGTGCCTCTTGGCAAACGGTATGCAGCCTATAGGTTTGCACGATAGCGCGCATTTCCCGGAAGCTATCATTGACGGTATATTTAACTTTCAGCCAGGCAGGTTTGCGGTTATTGGCCATGATGATCACCGGATTTGAATTGAACATTTACAAAGCCAAAGAGTGATTTAAACTGAGCCACTACTTTTGATTTTACTTCCTCCCATTGCACAGTGGGATCCAAGTCGGCTAGCCGTGTTATCCCTTTTGTGGTAATTCCGCAGGGAATGATGCCGCCAAACAGGGACAGGTCGGTAAACACGTTAAGGGCGAAACCATGCATGGTAACCCATTTTGAGACCCGCATGCCCAGAGCAGCTACTTTTTCATTGTCCACCCACACGCCGGTCAATCCTTGCAGGCGCCGGCCCTGGATATGGTATTCTTTTAACAGGTTGATCAATACCTCTTCCACGGTGGCGACATACCGCCGGACGCTTATCATATGACTTTTCAGATTGAAGATAGGGTACCCGACCAGCTGTCCGGGACCATGATAGGTGATATCCCCGCCACGATCAACCTGAATAACGTCAATGCCTCTTTTTTTTAGGTATTCCTGGGTAGCGATCAAATTTTGTTGGTCAGCATTTTTACCCAGGGTATAGACATGGGGATGTTCCACCAGGATCAGGGTGTCGGGAATCGCCGATTTTACCCGTTTAGCGTGGATTTCCTGCTGCAAATTCCAGGTTTCTTGATAAGCCCGGCGTCCCAGATCCATCACATTTAAGGTTAACTTATTCATATACCCGATCGGTTAGATATGAATGGCTTCATCATAGGCATTCAGGACCGCCTCCCGAATGGCTTCCGAAAGAGTGGGGTGGGCATGTAAATTGGCTTTAATGGCGTCCCGCCCCAGTTTTTCATTCAAGGCCAGGCTGAGTTCCGGTAACAATTCAGTGGCTTCTGCTCCCAGGATATGGGTTCCCAGCAATTGATTGGATTTATTATCCATAATGACTTTTACCAAACCATCTGTTTCACCGCTGACCACACTCTTTCCATTGGCGCGGAAAGGAAATTTGCCAATCCGTAGATCCAAGCCTCTTGCCCGGGCTGTCTGTTCGGTTAAGCCGACACTGGCTACCTGTGGGTGGCAATAGGTACAGGCCGGGATGGCATCATAATTGACAGGGGCCGGATCCTGGTGAAGCATTTTTTCTACGGTATAGACACCCTCTGCCGAGGCTACATGGGCCAGAAAAGGTTCGCCGATCACATCGCCGATGGCATAGATATTATCAACTGTGGTCTGATAATTTTGATTTGTTTTAATAATTCCTTTTTCGACTTTAATCCCGGTCTTTTCCAGTCCCAGATTGTTAATATTCGGAGCGACACCAACCGCCATTAAGGCATACTGCGCACGCACAGATTCTTGGGTTTTATCCTGCACCACAGTTAGTTTGACACCCTCATCATCGGTTTCCAAATGGTCAACCTTAGTATTGGCAAGTATATTGATCTTTTGCTTCTTCAAGGCGCGGGTCAATTCTTTGACAATGTCACTGTCTTCATTAGGTAAAATATGGGGCATCATCTCGATCAGTGTGATCTCACAGCCCAGGGTACTCATGATATAAGCAAACTCCACCCCGATGGCACCGGCACCAATGATTGCCATGGAAGCGGGTTGCCTTTCCAAAACCATGGCGTCCCGACTGGTAATCACCCGTTCGTGATCGATTTCAATCCCCGGCACAGAGCGTGGGTGGGCGCCAGTGGCAAGGATAATATGATCTGCCGTAAGGGTGGCTGTCATTTTTTGGTTTTCAGCATATATTTCAACGTTGTGATGATCTGTGAGCTTTCCAAACCCTGTAACCGGAGTAATATCATTCTTTTTGAAAAGGTAAGCCACGCCCTTGGAGAGGCGTTTGGCGGCTAAGCGACTGTGCTGAACCACTTTTTTAAAATCGTAGCCCGGGTTGTTGATATTTATTCCAAACCGACTTGCAGACTGAATATCCCGCCACAGATCAGCTGATTTAATTAAGGCTTTGGTTGGGATACAGCCCCAGTTAAGGCAGATACCACCCCATTCCGCCTTTTCCACACAGGCCACTTTTTTACCGAGCTGCGCGGCGCGAATAGCGGCCACGTAGCCGCCCGGTCCACTGCCGACAACCACCACATCGAATTTTTTTGTCATTATGTTTTTCCTGATTTATGAGTTTTAATATTAGCCTTTAATTTTTTGATTTCGCGAGGATAATAGTTCACGCCGTTCGGCGTTTCCAGTAGCATGGTATGTTCGCTGAAGCGTTCATCATTTATCAGTCTGAAAAAGGGCTGCCATCCTAAGTAACCTTCCCCCAGATTAGCATGTCGGTCACGGCGCGATCCCAAAGGCTTTTTGGTGTCGTTCAGGTGGAATACCTTCAAGCGCTCCAATCCCACACGATCCCCGAGTTTTTGAAAGGTATCTTGGTAACTGTCCGGAGTACGAATATCATAACCCGCCCCAAAGGCATGGCAGGTATCAAAGCAAATACCCAATTTTTCAGGATAGGTACATATTGCGATAATCCGCTGCAGATGTTCAAAACGATAGCCCACATTAGTGCCCTGGCCAGCGGTAATTTCCAATAAAAGCGTGGCTTGCAGATCTTGTTTGGACTCTATAGCCCAATCCAGGCTTTCAGCGATCATTTTCCAACCGTATGCATCGCCTTTACCCATATGGGAGCCGGGATGAAATACAATGTAAGGAATTTTTAAAAAGTCCGAGCGCTGCAGCTCAGCCAAAAAAGCCTGCCGCGACAATTTTAATTTTTTCGGATCAGGACTGGCCAGGTTGATCAGATAACTATCGTGGGTTACAACGGGGTTGAGCTGATAATGATTTAATTCCGCCAGAAATGTTTTTTGGCTTTCCAGGGTAATGGGTGCTGAGTGCCATTGACGCTGATTGGCGGTAAAGATTTGCAGGGCATCGCAATTAAAGTCATGGGCACGCTGTGGTGAATTTTCGATGCCTCCGGCGATAGAAACATGACAACCAATTGCGGGCATAGTTTACTCCCTTGCTTTACCGATCAACTGCAGAAATTCATTGCGAGCCTGATCCTCGGAATGAAATTCTCCCAGCATGGCACTGGTGGTGATCAGGCTGCCGCATTTTTTCACACCACGCATCTCCATACACAGGTGACGGGCTTCCACCACCACGGCAACCCCTTGGGGAACCAGGTGTTTTTGGAGCAGTTGTGCGATCTGATCGGTCAGCCGTTCCTGGATCTGCAATCGTCGGGCATAGGCTTCGACGATACGGGGGAACTTGCTTAACCCCACGATTTTTGCCTGCGGGATATAGGCGATGTGTACCTGGCCGAAGAAAGGCATCAAATGATGCTCACAGACGCTATAAAAGTCGATATTCCTGACCAGAATCATCTGATTATACTGCTCGTTGCAGATCGATTCGCGCAGGTATTGCTCCACATCAATTTGATACCCGCGGGTAATCTCGGCCCACATTTTTTTAACCCGTAAAGGGGTCTTTTTTAACCCCGATCGCTGCGGATCTTCCCCCAGGTTGGCTAAGAAATGAGTGATTAATTCTTCAGTTTGCATGATGGCTCCCTCTTAACCCTAGAATTTAGCCGACGGGCAGATATCATTCAAGAGACATTTGCTGCATAATGGTCTACGCGCCCGACAAATCGCGCGGCCATGTTCGATCAGAAGATGACCCAAAAGCGTCCATTCGCTCCGGGGAAACAGGTTCATTAGGTTCTGTTCGATTTTGCCGGGATTTTTGTGGCCGGTGAGACCCAGGCGCCGGGATAGGCGCTGCACATGGGTATCGACCACTACGCCGGGTGTGTCAAAAGCGTTACCTAAAACCACATTGGCGGTTTTACGTCCCACACCGGGTAGCGCTACTAGATCCTCAATTTTATCGGGGATTTGTCCACCGTGTTTTTCGACAATAGCTTGCATGGCATATTTGATCGACCGGGCTTTATTACGATAAAAACCCGTGGGACGAATAATTTTACTCAAATATTCCAAGGGAGCGGCGGCAAATTCCTGTGGCGATTTAAATTGAGAAAAAAGCCGGGGGGTCACTTTATTGACTTGCTTATCAGTACACTGTGCTGATAGGATTATGGCAATCAGCAGCTCGTGGGGATTAGTGAAGTTTAAAGAACAGGCCGCTTGGGGATAGGCTTGTTTTAACCGGATCAGTATCTCTTCAGCCGGGGCTTTTTTATTTTTCGATAGGCGGGTTTTTTCTGTGGCATTGAGTTTTTGGTGTAGAAAATGGTTAACGGCTTGATATACTTCATCACGAGCCTCGCCAGGCGGAAGACTCTGGTATATTTTTTCTAAATATTGTCTTTTATTAACCAGCTGAAAGCTACGTGTAAAGTTCAAGTCAAAAACCCAGCCCATTTGCATTACCTTAAAATCGTTCAGAGTTCTGAGATGCGGGGCTAAAATTACCCGGCGTTTTTGAACGTCTTTGAGGACTGCCGGCGATATTTGCGGCGTGTCGGGTAATTCCAGCTCCAGGGCCGAATTCTGGACACCCTGTTGCTTGTTCTGATAGTAGTCGGTCACCACACGCCAGATGTCCAACTTATCCGCGTCGCGCAGCAAGCTGGCAAATTTGAGCAATTCCTCGTCTCTGTCCGGCGGTAATACGGGTCGGTTATGCAGGCCGATAGTATTCAGGATCAGGTTCTTTTCCCCTTTGTTTAAGGTGTTTAGGATCGCTTTTTCTTTCAGAATAGTGACACCCAGTTGGGCATGATCGGTGGAGAGCCGATCCACAAAAGTACCGTAACGGGCCATTTGCCGAAAACGGCCGAGATCGTGAAAAAGGGCCATGATTTCTGCCAGTAACTGCTCGTTAGCAGTCAAATGCAGGCTTTGACAAAGATCAAGTATATTGACGCACACCTTTTGGGTATGTAAGGCCTTGAGTTCAAAATTATGACGATAGCGAGGATATTTTGTGATAAAATAGTCAACGTGTTGTTTAAACCAGTTTTTATATTGAGTGAGTCGCTTTTGAGGAATAAAACCTCCCAATTTGAGAAATCAAATAAAAAGTTGTTGTATCGCTAGTTATTATATCAATAGAATATTCCAATAAATACACCGGCCGCAATAGCTGAGCCGATAACACCGGCCACATTAGGGGCCATGGCATGAAAGAGGAGATGGTTATCTTCGTCATAGCTGCGGGCCAGATGTTGCACGACCCGGGCGGAGTCGGGAACCGCGGAAACTCCGGCGGCACCAATTAGGGGATTGATTTTATGTTTCAGGAACAGATTCATGAATTTGGCGAATAAAACCCCAAAAAAGGTGGCTACCATAAAGGACAACAGGCCCAGGGCGAAAATTCCCAGAGAGCGTGGTGTGAGGAAACCCACATTAACGCCCTCAACAAAACGGCTGGCTTGGGTACTGGCTCCCACGGCAAAGGAGAGTAGCACCGTACAGATGTCCAGTAAGGCGTTACCGACGGATCTGGCCAGCCGGTCGGTGACGCCACTTTCCTTAAGCAGATTGCCCAGACAGAGCATCCCGACCAACGGGAGAGCTCCGGGCGCGATCAATGTCGCCATTAAAGCCACAATGATGGGGAAAAGTATTTTCTCGGTGCGTCCCACTTTGCGCGGGGGGTCCATACGAATCAGGCGTTCATCCCGGGTGGTCAGTAGCTTCATGATAGGGGGTTGGATAACCGGAACCAGGGCCATATAAGAATAGGCCGCAATGGCAATCGGCCCCAGGAGTTCCGGCGCCAATTGTGAAGACAGGAAGATGGAGGTCGGACCATCGGCGCCACCAATAATACCAATGGAGGCGGCCTGGACATTGGAAAAGCCCAGGGCCAGGGCGCCTAGGAATGTGGCAAAGATACCCATCTGTGCAGCTGCCCCCAGTAGGACGGATTTGGGATTGGAGATCAGGGATGAAAAGTCGGTCAGCGCGCCGATACCCAGAAAGATGAGGGGGGGAAAGATACCCGAGGTGACCCCATAGTAAATCAGGCTTAGCACACTATTTTGAGGAGCTCCCTGGGCCACACTATCATAGACACCAATCGGTAATCCCTGCATGTAGGGGATATTGCCCAGGATGATGCCGAATCCGAGAGGTAATAACAGCAACGGTTCATATTTTTTAACAATGGCCAGGTAAATGGCAATGCCACCGATGAGGATCATAATGATATTTTGCCATTGCAGATTAGCGAACCCGGTGGTCTGTATAATTTTGGTAATAATATCCATGCGTGTCTCCGCTACTTCAAGACGACCAGGAGATCACCCTCTTCCACCGATTCCCCCTCCCTGACTTTAATTTCCTGAACGACGCCCTCATGCTTGGATTGAATATCATTTTCCATTTTCATGGCTTCCATCACCAGCACATTTTGTCCCGCTTTAACCGGATCACCCGGTTTGACCAAGATTTTCAATATTAGTCCGGGTAGGGGGGCTTTAATGGCAGTGGCTTCGGCAATTGATTTGGGGCGATGAAGTTTGGCGGGCGGACTTTCCTCAACCGGGGAGGGCGATGTTTCCACTTCCGGTTGGGGTTTTAAATCGGAGACCTGTTCGATCCCCAGATCTTTAAGCCGGACTTTATATTCCTTGTTATTAACGGTGATAACGGCATCTTCGGCGCTGAACTCGGTGATAGTCACTGCATAGTCTTTACCGTTAATTTCCAGTTTTAAGGTTTTGGGTTTCATTATAAAATTACCTCGCTCTAGGGTGTCTTTGCCCGAATTTTGTGCCGATTTTCCAGACATTCCGAGCCCGGCCTTTGCTAAAGGTGATGGCGCTTTGTAACTGGTCGAAATGAATTCGACGGTAGAGTTCGATGGCGGTTCCCAGGGCTGCCAGATCGTTATCCGGTATTTCAGCCGGTGTATCATATTTTTCTTCGATGAAGGTTGGTTTAATGCGCTTGGCGGGCATAGACTGCTTGGCTTTCAGTTGCCGGCGTTTAAAAAATTGGTTAAACAAATGAATGGTTGCGGCAATCAGTACTAGTCCCAGAAAAACGATGAAAATGCCACTCAGGGCAATATTAAAACCATTATTATCAATTATGTTTTCGATCATGATGATGCTCTTTATAAAGGAATGTTACCATGCTTTTTAGGTGGATTTTCATCCCGTTTATTAGCCAGCATTTCCAGAGCCTTAATTAATTTATAGCGTGTAATTTTGGGCTCGATGACCTCATCGATTAATCCTTTAGAGGCTGCCACATAGGGATTGGCAAATTTATCGCGATAGTCTTTAATTTTTTCGGCCAGTTTTTCTTTGGGATTATCACTGGCGCGGATTTCGCGGGAGAAAATGATTTCACTGGCTCCTTCCGGACCCATAACGGCGATTTCAGCCGAAGGCCAAGCGTAACTTATATCGCCGCGCAAATTTTTTGAATTCATGACACAATAAGCCCCGCCATAGGCTTTGCGGGTGATCACGGTTAGCTTGGGGACCGTGGCTTCGGCATAGGCATAGAGCAGTTTGGCGCCATGTTTGATGATTCCGTTGAATTCCTGGGCGGTTCCGGGCATAAATCCCGGCACATCTTCCAGGGTGATAATGGGAATGTTAAAAGAATCGCAAAACCGGACAAAGCGGGCGGCTTTATTGGAGGCATTGCTGTCCAATACCCCGGCCAGGTATTGCGGCTGATTGGCCACCACACCGACGGAGTGACCATTTAGTTCACCAAATCCGACAATAACATTAGGGGCGAAGAGCGGTTGTATTTCAAAAAATTCACCCTTATCCAGTATTTTTTTAATGACCTTTAGCATGTCATAAGGCTTGTTGGGATTTTCAGGAGCAATGTAATTCAGTTCCTCGTCAACACGGTCAGGGCGGTCATCATTTTCAAAAACCGGTGGTTCTTCCATGTTGTTTTGCGGAATATAGCGTAACAATTGACGGATACCAGCAAAGAGCTCTTTTTCAGTGTTATAGGCCAAATGAGCAATTCCGCTTTTGGTGGTGTGGACTTCAGCCCCGCCCAGTTCACCGGCCGAAACATCTTCATGGGTGACGGTTTTGACGATTTTGGGACCGGTCAGGAACATATAGGCCGATTCCCGCACCATAAAAATAAAGTCGGTCAGGGCCGGAGAATAGACCGCGCCACCGGCACAGGGTCCGACTACAGCGCTGATCTGAGGAATAACCCCGGAAAAGAGAATATTGTTGCAAAAAAGAGCGGTATAACCGGCCAGGGAGTCGACGCCTTCCTGAATACGGGCTCCGCCGGAGTCGTTAATACCGATAATGGGGGCTCCGTTTTTGGCGGCCAGCTCCTGTACCTTAACAATTTTTTCTGCTACGGCTTTGGATAGAGAGCCGCCGAAAACCGTAAAATCAAAAGCATACACAAAAACCAATCTGCCGTTGATACTGCCATAGCCGGTCACCACACCGTCTCCCAGAATTTTTTTCTCGGCCATGTTGAAATCGGTACAGGTGTGGGTTTTTAACATATCCAGTTCTTCAAAACTGTTGGGATCCAGCAGGAGAGCAAGGCGTTCGCGGGCCGTGAGTTTACCTTTTTTATGTTGTTTTTCAATGGCTTTCTCTCCGCCTCCTAAACGAGCGGTTTCAATTTTTTCTTTTAACTCCAAAATGTTACGTTCTCTGCTCATGAGGACTCCTTAACGATGGAGCAGCCACCGTTATTTATGTAAAATTAAATTTGCTGGCATAATTCCATCAGGACCTTTCCGGTCGATTTCGGATGTACAAATGCAATTTTGGTTCCCTGAGCGCCCGGACGTGGCTGTTGATCAATCAAGCGTAGACCAGCGGATTGTAACCTTTTGAGCTGTTTAGTGATATCATCGGTTTGCAAAGCAATGTGGTGCAGGCCCGGGCCGTTTTTTTCAATAAACTTGGCAATCGGGCTCTCGGCTGATGTGGGCTGCAATAATTCTATATTTACCGCGCCTATTTGAAAGACAGCCACTTTTACTTTTTGGGCCGGAATTGTTTCGGTTTCCTTAAGTTTCAGCTGCAGAATGTCCCGGTACAGGGGGATCTGTTCGTCAAGGGATTTGACTGCGATACCGATATGATTGATTTGCGAGATCATGATCGTTTCAGCTCCTCTAAAAATACACTCAATTTCTCATTTATCAAAGCATAAGGACTGCGTTCACCCCGGTAAATTTGAGCCGCCCATTGATCAATATGGTCGTCCAGCTGGAGGGAGTGACTGATTTGATGAACAATTTTTCCGGAAAGAATTTGTTTAATTTCCGTAACAATACGTTGTTGCCGGCGGGCTTGCAACCTTTTATTCTGACGAAGTCTGTGCAGGTATTGATCCATGTTTTGCATTAGATCCGGAACACCTTCGCCCTGGTTGGCATTGGTCATAACTATCGGGTGGGAGATCAGCTCAGGTCCTGTTTTCAGCCCCAGCACATATTCGACTTCAGCATGTAATTTTTCGGCCCCGGCATGATCCTTTTTATTGATCACGTAGATATCACCAATCTCCATAACACCTGCTTTCAGGGCCTGAATCTCATCACCCATACCGGGGACCAGGATTAATAAGACAATATCGGATATTTCAATAATCTCGATTTCAGTTTGTCCCACACCGATGGTCTCAATTATTATGGTATCAAAACCAGCACTGTCCAGGACCTTTATGGCATCGGCACTGGCACCGGCAATACCGCCCAGGTGTCCGCGGGAAGCCATGGAACGAATAAAGACACTGGGATCCGTGGCATGACTCTGCATACGGAGCCGGTCTCCCAACAAAGCTCCTCCGGAAAAGGGTGACGTCGGATCAATGGCGATTACAGCCACCCGTTTATGGGCCGTGCGTTGTGCCGTGATCATCCGGTCTACTAAAGTACTTTTGCCTGATCCGGGCGGTCCGGTCACACCCCAGACGGTTGCCTGGCCGCAGTGGGGATAAAGAGCGTCGATCAGGGCCTCCTTGCCTTCCAGTTCGTTTTCCACCAGACTGATCGCTTTGGAAATGGCCCGCATTTCCCGGTTGAGAATCTGAGTTACCAGTTCCTTCATCAGACCAGCAGCTGTTTGAGCATTATCATTTGGCTGATTCCTTGGGTCTTTCGGCTTCGATAAAGTCAATTACACTTTGAATCGGGGTTCCGGGGGTAAACAGGGCTCTGACACCCTTTTTTTTTAAGAGCGGAATATCATTTTCCGGAATAACCCCGCCGCCGAAGACCACAATATCGGATGCCTTTTGGGCCCTGAGCAATGCCACCACTTTGGGGAACAATTCATTGTGGGCGCCGGATAGGAGACTGAGGCCAATAAAATCCACATCCTCCTGAATGGCAGTATGGACAATGCTTTGTGGCGTTTGACGAATACCGGTGTATATTACCTCATATCCGGCATCTTTCAAGGCACGGGCAATGTATTTGGCCCCCCGGTCATGACCGTCCAGGCCGGGTTTGGCGATTAAAATACGGACTTTTTTAGGCATGCTGTTGACTCCTTCAGCGCTTGATTACAGGATAATTGATTCTTTATATTCACCGAATTCTGCACGCAGTACGCCGCATATTTCTCCCAGAGTGGCATAGGCCCGGGTCGCATCTAAAATAAGTGGCATCAAGTTGGTGTCCGGCTGATGGACAGCTTGACGGATGGCCTGCAGACGCTGGTGCACTAGTTGGGAGTTACGTTCGTTTTTGACGTCCTGAATGCGGCGGATTTGTTTTTTGCGGATAGCCGGGTCGACCTGTAATATTTCCTGAGGCGGCTCTTTTTGACTGGTGTATTTATTCATCCCTACAATAATACGGTCGCCGGATTCAACTTCCCGTTGATAACGGTAAGCCGCGTCCTGGATTTCTTTCTGTACATATCCTTGTTCAATTGTGCGGGTCATACCGCCCAGTTTTTCGATCTTATCCAGATAGGAGAAGACTTCCGTTTCAATTTTATTGGTTAGTGATTCCAGGTAATAGGAGCCGGCCAAAGGATCCACCGAATTGGCAACTCCGGATTCGTGGGCTACGATTTGTTGTGTGCGGAGAGCGATCTGCACTGACTCCTCGGTGGGTAAGCCCAAAGCCTCGTCGCGTGAATTGGTGTGCAAACTTTGGGTGCCACCCAATACTGCCGCCAGGGTCTGAACGGCAATGCGCACAATATTATTATCCGGTTGCTGGGCCGTCAGGGTACTTCCACCGGTCTGGGTATGAAAGCGCAGTTTCAGAGAGCGCGCCTTGCGCGCCTTGAACCGGTGGCGCATGATTTTGGCCCAGATCCGACGGGCGGCCCGAAATTTGGCGATCTCTTCCAACAGATCGTTATGCGCATTGAAAAAGAAAGACAAGCGCCCGGCAAAGGCATCGATATCCATGCCCACCGAAAGGGCGGCCTTGACATATTCGATTCCATTGGCCAGAGTAAAGGCCACTTCCTGAACCGCAGTAGCACCTGCTTCCCGGATGTGATAGCCGGAAATACTGATGGTATTCCATTTGGGAATTTCCGCCGCACAGTATTTAAAGATATCCGTAATCAAGCGTAAAGAAGGTTCGGGCGGGAAAATATAAGTGCCACGGGCTATATATTCTTTTAAGATATCGTTCTGGATTGTGCCGCGTAATTGGTCCTTGGATACGCCTTGTTTCTCAGCTACAGTGATGTAACCGGCTAATAAAACTGCGGCTGGTGCATTGATGGTCATGGAGGTCGACACTTGGTCCAGAGGGATGCCGTCAAATAAAATTTCCATATCCCGCAGGGAATCGATAGCGACCCCGACTTTACCCACTTCGCCGATACTATGGTCATCATCGGAATCAAATCCGATTTGGGTTGGCAGGTCAAAAGCGACCGACAAACCGGTCTGCCCCTGAGCTAACAGATATTTGTAGCGCTGATTGGATTCGCGGGCCGTACCAAATCCGGCATACTGGCGCATGGTCCAGAAACGACTGCGGTACATGGTCGGTTGTACTCCCCGGGTAAAGGGATACTGGCCCGGAAAACCCAGCTGTTCCAAATAGTCTGTATCAGATATCGATTCCGGGGAACTAACCCGTTCAGCCGCAAGCCAGGAACCGGTTTGAAAAGCCGCTTTTCTTTCCGGAAAGCGAGCTAACACTTTTTGTAAGGTTGTGGCGGCCCATTCCTTTTTGGCCCGCTTGATTTTGTCATCTGATGACATTAAAACTGCTTCCTTTCCAAATAAGCGTAAAGATCATTGAATTATCAAACAAAGTTAGGCGATTTAAATATTTAAGTGGAATTCCATCTTAAATCGGAAAAAGCCTGAAAAATTAACCAGATAAGTTTACAAAAACAACTAAGTATCGCTAAAAAACACTATCTGCTGTATTTGCGGTCAAAGACCTTAAGAATAATGTGAAGCTAAAAAAGATACTGGCATTTCAGCGGTTGACCAGTTAAAATTATCTGGGACCAGAAAATGGGAAAACTGAGAAAAATGGTCATCAGGGGTAAAAAAGCGGAAAGTGAAGCACACAATCATTAAAGGCCTTTGGTTAATATTTATTTGCGGGATATTTATTACATGTGACTATTACCGTGGTCTTAGACAGGTAGATCCGGCTAGGGTGGATATGGATAAGCAGGCTTTGCAACAGTTGGATCAGCTTATCCAGGAGGCCATCCGGCAGAAAAAAACACCGGGGGCCGCTCTTTTGGTGGGCCGGCAGGGAAAGATCGTATACCGGAAAGCCTTTGGTTGTGCTCAATTAGAACCCAAAAAAGAGCCACTGGCAAGTAACATGATCTTTGATATGGCCTCGGTAACCAAACCAGTTGCCACGGCGACTTCAATTATGATTCTGATTGAAAAAGGAGCCTTGAGACTGACGGATCGGATTGATAAATATATTCCCGAATATACTTTTTATAAAGATGACCAGGGCAATTCTGGACCACCGATCCGTTTATATCATTTATTAACCCATACCTCGGGTTTGCCGGCATATACCAATGCCAAAGTCCTGGAAAATGAATATGGCAGTCCTTGTCCGGAGCAGGTTATTCAAAAGATTGCCAGGATCAGGAAAAGATACCCGCCGGGAGAAAAATTTGTCTACAGCTGTCTGGGATACATTACCCTGGCCGAGGTTGTCCGGCGTGTTGCGGGTGAAACCATTGATGAGTTTAGCCGCAAAAATATTTTCAACCCTCTGGGTATGGATTATACACTATTCTGTCCGCCTGCGGAGCTTAGGGATTGGATTGTGCCGACCTGCACAGATGAGGGAGAACTGCTGCACGGCCAGGTTCACGATCCTTTGGCCCAGCTGATGGATGGTAAATCAGGTAATGCCGGTTTATTCTCTACGATTGATGATCTGGCTGTTTTTTGTCAGATGATGCTCAATGAGGGTGTTTACCAGGGAACCCGTATTTTGTCACCCTTGACCGTAAAGGCCATGACCCGTCTTTATCCGGGGTTGGAGTTTGCCGGACGCGGCCTGGGTTGGGATATCTCCTCAGCTTATGACTCCAACCAAGGGGATTTGTTTTCACCCCAAACCTATGGACATACCGGATTTACCGGCACCTCGCTCTGCATTGATCCGGTAAATGAAACTTTTGTGATATTGCTCACAAATCGGGTCCTTTTACCGAACGGAAATGTGATCCCCTTGCGCAGCAAAGTGGCCAATAATGTGGCGGCTAGTATTGTAGGAAATTGATTTAGCCAAGCATTTATTGATTCTGTATACCAAAATTAGTATATTAAACATAGAATTGTATAGATTGAGCCATGGATAAAGAAAACGAAAAGAATATTGACCGACGCCGTTTTTTAAAAAAGATGGCTGCTTCTTCGGTTTTTGTTGTGCCAGCAGTAACATCTTTTTCACTGTTACAAACCGAATCCAACTGGTGGTGGACCGGTCACGGGCATGGCCATCATCATCCGCCGCCGCCACCACCAAAATAGGAATTCGTAAATCGGAAAATGGCAGCAAAAAAGGAAAAGAATATTGACCGGCGCCGCTTTCTGAAAAAGATGGCGGCCTCGTCGGTTTTCATTGTGCCCACCATCAAGTCTTTCTCCTTGTTACAGGGACAGGGAGGTCATTATGGCTGGTGGTGGACCGGACACGGCCATGGCCATCATCATCCCCCACCCCCGCCTCCTCCGCACGGCCATTGGGAATAACACCCTTTTTTGAGCAACACCATATCTTAAATATATCTGCCCATCCCGGCCGGTGATTTTATTAGCAAGAGGCTTAGGCTATGCGCCTGATCTGATCTATCTTCTTTTCAAATTCGGTCTTGTGGATCCCTTTTAGTCCGTGGGGTTTGCCCTGCAGCAGCTTGTTCAGCGCGCCCACTTCTTTACCTGAAAATTTAATCGCCTCTAACACATGGGTTTCAAAAGCGGCATAAGCCAGGGGCGCCACGGCCTGGGTCATGGTGGCCATTACTTTGGCATACTGGCGGATTTCCCACTGGGCATGGTAGTCCAGACGCAGTTGTAAAAAGTGGAGCAAATTATGCAGATCAATCTGCCAGTACCATTGGGTATAGAGTGCCAGCGGCAGGTTGATGCGGGCCAGTTCCCGGGCGATATCCTGTTCAATCAAGGCCTTGTAATCATGATAGGCTTTTGTCTGGCCGGCAAGCAGAATTTCCAGCACTTTTTGACGCAGCTCAGCCGGTACCTCGTCGCTGTCACGTCCCTGGCGGTTGGATTTACTCTGGTTCCGGATCTGTTTTTCAGTCGGCAGATAAAATTCATTTTCCATGATAGAATAGCGTCCGGAAATTTCATTGAGGCGCGCGGTACGGTGACGGACCCATTGCCGGGCCACAAAAATCGGTACTTTACAATGAAAGGTCAAGATAACCTGTTCAAAAGGCGAGGTGTGCTGGTGACTCATCAGATAGTTGATCAGAGCCCGGTCCCGCCGGACTGTGGTCGTCCCCTGACCATAGGAAACGCGGGCACTCTGCACAATGCGTTGATCGCCACCCATATAATCCACTAAGCGCACAAAACCGTGGTCCAGAACCTTAAATTCTTGATCCAATATTTCTTCCGCCTGCGGACTGGTTTCATGAGCCATAAGATTACTCCATTCAATTATTTGACCGGCCTTAAATTAATATAATCTGGACAAAATGGCACCTTTAAAGTCAATCATAGGGAATTTACAGATTCGGGTGAACTGTGACCAGGAACACGCAGTTGCTCTGATTTGATACAAATCAATTTATTCTTCTTTGTTTTTGATGTAAATTAGTTCCAGTTTCAATAGGAGGGTTCTGTGATGAAACGGTTGTTATTGTCTCTGGTTATGTTGAGCGGTTTGTTACTGGCACAAAACGCTGATCTGATTCTGTATGATATTGATGATGTTACGGAAGATATCCGCCAGTATTATTTTGAGCAGGATTCAACTTTCAGCGTCTATACGCAGCAAAGTGTTGATTCAAATTTGTTTAATAAGGGCCACCTTGGCATTGCTTTACTACAACTGGGTTATGCGGGTCTGGATGTGGATTCCTTGTTAAGGGATCTTGCTCAGTCCTATGGCGCTTTTGAGGAAAACCTGTACACTTTGTTAATGGAATCCCAACCGCTGCTGGCACCCTATATCAACCATCTGGATAGTTTAGCCAATGACAGTGCCTATACCGAAGCTTTCAACCGGGACAGCCTGTTTGTTATTCTGGATTATCTGATTGAATTCCTGGAATCGGAAGATCGCCTGATGTTGGAAAAAAATTGGAATGAATTTGTCGATTATACCGATTCAATTGCCACCGAAACCGGTTATATCTTCGATGATTTCGGATACACTATGGCGGGTGAATTAGACGCCTTTTTCAGCCACCTGGATACGGTTTTCTGGAATTCCGCTGATTTTGGTTTCACTTTATACTGGATCAGCACTGATTCCATCTTTACGGCTTCTTCAGGAGATGGCGAAACTCTGTTGGATACAGTGGTTCAGGTAGACACCACTGTTTTTGGGTTTGACCGGCAGAGTTTTAACCGGATGGAGAGTTTCACTGATTATATGGAATCCTTTGCTGAGCATGCAGGTAAGGGAATGGAGCAAATGGTGATGATTAGGATGAATGGTAGCGGTGATGTGCAGGTCGCCATTGACGATTTTATTGCTGCAGAAGAGAATTTATATCTGGCTTTAGATTCTTTGCAGATTATTTTCACTGAACAGCCTTTTGCACCCTTTGAAATCGATACGTCGGGAATTGGTGAAATGCAGGCTGTGCTGACTGAGATTGATTCTATGCTATATGGTAAAACTTATATATTAGAGGAAAGATATCCGGAGCCGGATTTTATCATCCGACCGGTGGGTATTCTGGAAAATTTGCCTTTTGGATTATTTCAGGTCTATCTGGATATGTATCTCGCCCCCGATCTGACCAGTTATACCTTTGGTAATATTTTTCCCAATGGCGTGCCCGGCATTGAACAACTGGCCTATGATATGGTGTTTAATAAAACCGAAACTCGCGACCGCCTGGATACCTACTACGGATTCAAGTTGGTCGAATTTGAGAATCGACTGATCTCTGATCCGGATAATGCCGATGCCCATGCCGGTATTGCTATGATAACCCTGTTTAAGACGGTGGATGAAATGGGACAGAAAATGGATGATGTGGGCCGTTTTCTGGAAAGCGGCCGGATCGACAGCCTGTTTTATTTTCTGGATAGCGGCGAATTGGATTACCGGGTCGAGTTCGCCGATATCACCAGCCATTTGACCTTTTTGGCCCAAGATACCACCGGAACGGTTTTCACGCTCCTAATCAATGACGGGCAATATAGTTTCACGACCTTGCCGCCGGATTATGACGACGCGATCCAGAGCGGAGATGAATATTTACCGCTCTATATCACGCCCCGGACGGCGCAAGCCATGATTACAGGTTATTGGACCTTTAGTCTGGCGATCCATCAGTTCGGACAAGCAGTAGACACCATGATGGCAGATATTGGTCAGTATATGAATATTCATCTGAATCCGGAATATCTGGATTTTTCCGATGTGCAAACACCGCTGGAATTTATTCAGGTGCTGGAAGCGGCTAATCCCAATTTTATGGCCATGACCGATTACGGAAAAGATCAGATGTCTCAAATGGGAGTTGAAATTGGGTATAATCTGCAGGAAGCATCGGTAACTATGGATTCAATGATGGCTTTTGCCACCAAGTTCTCACCCCATTATGCCTATTTTGGCGGGGACAGTGCGGCCATGATGGTGATGATGGAAACCATGGATGATATGGTCAAAATGCTTTCGGATGATTTTAATATTCCGGAACAAACCTCTTATTTCGAGGATGAGCGCGTTGACTTGTCAGCCTGGTTTGATCATCCGCCGGATAATTTTCTGACCCTTTGGAAAAATTATCTTACGGGGGTCGATAGCACCCTGGGCGGTCTATTTCCAGACCGAGGGACGGTGGAAATCATTGCCGGTGATGACCAGGCCGTACCGGAAAAATTCCAACTTTATCCGGTCTATCCCAATCCCTTCAACCCGGTTGCCCAGCTCAGTTTTGATTTGCCCGAAGCCCGCCATGTGCAGCTGGAGATCTATAATCTGAATGGCCAGCGGATCGCTACTCTGATCGATCATTACTTACCGGCCGGTCGTCAGCAAGTCTTCTGGAATGCAGGGGAGCTCCCCTCGGGTGTTTATCTGGCGGTATTGCAGTCAGCGCATAAAAAGATCGTTCGTAAGATGACATTGTTGAAATAGACCGCTGTTTCAGAATTTGGGGCAGAAAACGGGGAAAGCAGTGTGTCTTTCCCCGTTTTTATTTTGTAAATTGAGCTGACCGCAAACATATCTATGGCGTTATGAACAAATTAACAAAAATTATTTCTATTTTCGGTCTTCTTCTGGTGGGGCGTGTCACGGGCGCGCCAGGGCTGAGTTCTACGGCCTATGATCTCATGAATTTCCCTCGATTGGCTAGGCCCTCCCGCGCAGAACTATTCATATCCGGTAAGCAGCTGCGGATTAATACCGGCTGTGATGATCTTCTCCGAAAACAGATTGAGCGCCAGACGGCCTTAAAGTGGTATGTTGTACCTTCTCAGGTTGAGGCTGTTATTCCATTTAAGAGCTTAGGGATTCAGCAATGCTTCAACCCCCGGCTGCGCTATGAACAGCACCATTTCAGCAATGACCGGGATGTAAACGCAGTGACCGGAACAGCCGAGCTGGAGATCTGGCAGGCCGCCATAAATTGGTTTGTATGTCGCGAGCAATATATGTGGGGAGCGGGTTTAAAATATCAGCAAAATCGAGGCAGTAGTGAATTTAATATTGTCCAATACCCCACTTCTGACGATCCCGTTCTGAACCGGTATTTTTTACAATGGCTGGAACCTACCTTTGGTCGGCAAATTCAGGGAAAAATGAAAGATAGCGGGGTGGAACTAACCCTCTGGGGGGCATTTCCCCTGAAAACTGAACAGCGTCTGCAAATTGCACTCTCCACGGATTGGGATTGGCATGAATTGCAAGCCGCCTACGTGAATAGCACTGATCATCCGGAACTGCAAGGCCGCCGCCGGATCGGCTGGCCCTTAAAAAGCAGGGAGACCATCTTAACACTTTGTGTGCAAAACCTGCCGGGCAGAATACAAGCCGTTGAAGGCGGGCTGTTTGTAAACAGGCTGGAATTGGAAATCGATAATCACTTTTCCGGTACGACCGATTTTAGTTCCTTAGGACGAGGAGACGGACAGCGGCAGGGCATCTTTCTGGAGGCTAAAGCTCCTACTGAGCATCTAGAACTGGTAGCCGGACTGGCGGGAGCCCGCTATACAGGTCATTTAACAGTCAACACTCCGGTCCTGGGTTTTGTATACTATATATTACCTATCTCCCATGCCGCTGAAGGTTGTTTAGAGCAAAGTACGTCTTTTTCCCAACGGATAAAAGCGGATTTCTTTTTTCAGGGACGAGAGCTGAACCATCAATTTGCCCTGGCCTGGACTCATGCCCGCTACTGGTTGCGCATGGAAGGAGAAGCCCATCTGGAATTTGGCCTGATATCGACCCCTCTTAGTGCGCCGGTCATTTGGGACGTTTTTTTGGTAGACCTCTCTTATCGGGTTAGCTATAGTATTAGAAGAATAGAGTTGGCCTATCAAATCAAGCAATTGATTCCCCGAACTAAACGGTTGGATGAGAGCCGGGTGTCACTACAAGAACCCCATCCGGGATTGGATATTCGCTACCAGGGCGGTCGTAGGCATCAGTTAATTATTAATTACCGTTTGGGTGGAAATTGAGAGATAAGGTGATTAAAATACCTGCTGGGGCGGGGGATTAGGGGGCCATAAATTCATCCCGGATCAGGACCAACATGGCAGAATAGGGGACAATAATATATGTTTTTTCGTCCAATTCGATCTCAACTCCGGATTTTCTCAAAAAGAGAGCATAGTCTCCCGCCTCGGCTTGTAAGGGTAAATAGCGGGGCGTCTCAGTACTTTGTTCCCAGGGTTGTGTGTCTTCGTCCTCTTGGTGCGGCAGGGGAAAGCCAGGGCCGGTTTTCACTACATAGCCGCCCTGAATTCTTTCTTTTTCTTTGACACCCGGTGGCAGATAAAGCCCGCCAGGTGTTTTGTTGTCTCCGGGGGCGGGATCAATCAAGACCCGATCACCCACCAGAATGATTTCACGCCCTTTACGCATGGTATATAAATATAGAGAATCATAGCGCAAATTACATAGCTAATTTTACAGGGATACATGGCTCCGGGAGAAATTTCACGCGGCTACCAATGGTTTGGTCAGCGGAGCGCAAATTAACCCTTGACAAGTGAACATATGTTCATTATATTTATTATGAACGATAGTTCAAAATCGAAAGGAAGTAAAATGCCAAGGCCCACGAAACAACGTAATGTAAAAGAGCCCCCCAAAATCAGGGGTGTCAAGCCAATTGGCGTTCCGGCCCGTTTGCTGGAGCGGGTGGTACTGACCATCGATGAATATGAAGCCCTCCGGCTGGCTGATTATGAAGGCTTTGATCATCAAAAATCGGCTGACTTAATGAAAATATCCCGGCCGACCTTTACACGACTAATTACCCGGGCTCGTCAAAAGACAGCCCAGGTAATTGTGGGTGTTAAGGAGTTGGCCATTGAAGGCGGACAATTTGCTTTTCAAAATGATTTACTGCGTTGTTTTGATTGCGGAGAGATCATTTCCGTGAGGCCGGCTGAGGAACTGCCGGTTAACTGTTCACGCTGTGACTCCCCGAATATTGCTTATTTGAACCAATGGTTCGGTCGCGGCAGAGGTCATCATAGAATGAGAGGACCTGGTCGCCATAGGGGTCGTGGCAAAAGATTATAATAATAAGGAGGTGAAATTATGGTAACTCAAAATGATAGCAAGCAAAGTGGTTCCGGCAGAGGTCAACGCGGCGGTCGCGGGAGCGGTCGTGGTCGCATGGGTGGTTATGCTGCCGGTCCGGGTGGCCGTTGTGTTTGTCCGGCCTGCGGACATAAGGAATCACATATCGCCGGCCAACCCTGTAATCAGAAAAAGTGTCCCGAATGTGGCAACCTGATGACCCGTGCATAGTGGTACTAAACAAGGTATAATTTGAGAAAAGGATGTAATCATGAAGACAAAACGAATTGTAATTTCTACCGAAGATGGCCGTGTGGCCCAACATTTTGGACGCTGTAGTCAATTTACGGTTGTGGATATTGAGGATTCAGTGCTCAAAGCGAAAAAAAGCATCCCAAATCCGGGGCATGCGCCGGGTGCTTTACCGGAATATTTTAAGCAGCTGGGCTGCCAAATGATCATAGCCGGTGGTATGGGCCGACGGGCACAACAATTTTTAAAAGATTACGGAATTGAATGGATGGTTGGTGTCCAGGGAGAGATCGAAGATGTGATTGCAGACTATCTGAATGGCAAGCTGGAATCCGGTGAGAGTCTTTGTTTGCATGGTAAAGGCAAAGGTGACGGACATCACCGCTGCCATTAAGGAAAAATAAAATCAAAATAAAAAAGGAGGTGTGCTATGCCAAGAGGAGACAGAACAGGTCCAGATGGATTAGGGCCCATGACCGGCCGGGCCGCCGGATATTGTGCCGGTTATAACGGACCCGGATATATGAATCCCTATCCCCGCGGCGGTGGCCGTGGCATGGGCTGGGGATTCGGACGCGGTTTCGGTCGTGGCTTTGGCCGCGGATTTCGGGGTGGCTTCAGAGGCTATGCTGCTCCGGTAGCAGCCTATCCTACTGCTGCCAATTATCCGCCCCCCGCGACACCGGAACAGGAGCTGGATTATCTGAAACAGGAATCTGAATACCTGAAGCAGGATCTGGGAAATATCAACAAACGGATTGCGGAACTGGAAAAGGAGAAGTAAACCAGAGGGATATGGCGGTCTCGCCATATCCCTATTTCTCAAAATAAATAGTTGTTTTCTTTTTGTATAACAGAGGTATTATTATGAAAATAGCGATTACTGCAACGGGTGATAATCTGGAAGCCCAGGTCGATAGCCGATTTGGGCGCTGCGATTCCTTTTTAATTGTCGATCTGGAGACCCTGGATTTTGAAACTGTGGATAACCCTCACGCGACTGCGGGAGGGGGAGCAGGTATCCAGGCCGCTCAACTGATGGCGGAAAAAGAAGTAGATGCCGTCTTAACGGGGAATTGCGGCCCGAATGCTTTCCGGGTTTTTGCCCAGGCCGGAATTGATATCTATATTGGTGCCAGTGGTCAAATTAAAGATGCAATTGAATCGTTTAAGGCCGGCGCCTTTCAGAAAGCGACGGATGCCAATGTGGGCAGCCATTTTGGCATGGGCGGTCGTGGTCGCGGTCGGGGATTTTAAGCGCAGCTGAATCTTTTAAGAATATACGAAAGGAAATGCCGAAATGTATGCCTATGGTCCCATACCCTCCCGTCGTCTGGGACGGTCCATTGGGGTCAGTCCGATTCCCGCGAAAACCTGTACCGATTCCTGTGTCTACTGTCAGTTGGGACGCACCAACCACTTACAGCTGCAACGGGAGTCATTTTTTCCCAAAGAAGACATCCTGAGAGATATGTTGATTCTGGCCGATCCGGCGACTGCGGATGTGATCACTTTCGTAGGGGATGGGGAACCCACACTCAATCGCGACTTAGGCTGGCTGATCCATCAGATCAAGCAGGTATCCTCATTGCCGGTGGCCGTGATAACCAATGGTGCCCTGCTGCAACAACCGGAGGTGCGCAATAATCTGGCTGAGGCCGATATTGTCCTGCCTTCCCTGGATGCCGGTACCGATTATTTATTCCGCCAGATCAACCGACCCCATGGCCAGCTGGATTTTGCCAAAGTTGTTCAGGGGCTGATCGATTTTCGCAAGGAATATTCAGGCAAGCTTTGGCTGGAGGTGATGCTGGTCAAGGGGTTGAATGATAATGAGAGGGCTTTAAAAGCCATTAAGGAGCAGGCGGATGAGGTTAACCCGGATCGGATCTACATTACCACTCCGATCAGACCACCAGCTGAAAAATGGGTTCAGCCGCCGACACCTGATCGCATCCTGAAGGCGCAAAAAATCCTCCGTTCAGCTGCGAATATTAGTGACCTGGAACAGGGTGAATTCGGCCTGGATCAGTTTGCCGGGGTGCAGGAAGCGGTCCGTGAAATTGCCACCCGCCATCCCCTCCGGGAAGAACAGGCCCGCACGATTGCTCAAAAATTTGATCAGGAACAGGAACTGTTGGATATGATCCGGAAAGGCGAGTTTGTCAGGTATCAATATGGTCAGACGACTTATCTGATACCCCGAGAATTTGCCCCTCAAAATTAAAATGAGGTGAATGTGCAGATTACCTTAATTTATGATAATTATATTCATCGGCAAGGTCTGGAATCTGACTGGGGCTTTGCCGCTTTGGTTGCGGCCCATGACCAGCGCATTTTATTTGACACCGGCGGGAATGGTCGTATTTTGATGCATAATATGGATCAGTTGAATATTGATCCCCAGCGTATTGATGCTGTTTTTATTTCCCATCATCATTTTGATCATACCGGTGGATTGTCGGCTTTTTTAAATGCCAATAATCAGGTCACTTTGTATGCACCACCCACTTTACGGGGCGTCCGTAATGTGAGCGACCGGATTTATATTTCCGAGCCGAAAAAAATCTATCCTGGGATCTATTCCACCGGAATGTTAGCAGATGTCGAGCAATCACTGCTGATTGAATCCGCGTCAGGACTGGTCGTTGTCGTAGGATGTTCCCATCCCGGTGTCAATAAAATATTAGCACGGGCCAGGGATTACGGTGATCCCTATGCATTGATCGGTGGCTTGCACGGATTCAATCAGTATGCCTTTTTAAATGATCTGACTGTAGTCTGTCCGACCCACTGCACCCAGCATATCAGGGAGATCAAAGATTATCATCCGGAAAAGTATCTTGAGGGCGGCGTGGGTAAAGCCATTACCATCAAGTAACCCCAACAGAGGAGAAGCATATTTATATGTTGAAAATAGCCATCGCCAGCGGAAAAGGAGGCACCGGGAAAACCTTTATCGCCACTAATATAGCCGTGACTTTGCAGCAGCTGGGGGAGTCGGTGACCTATCTGGACTGTGACGTGGAAGAACCCAATGGACATCTTTTTCTGAATCCTGAGATTGAAAAGGAACAGAAAGTGCTGATCGAATCACCGGTCGCGGTCGATCATCGAAAATGTACCGGTTGTAAAAAGTGTGTCCCGGCTTGTCATTATAATGCGATTGCCGTGGTCAAAGGAAAGGTCCTTTTGTTTCCTGAATTATGTCATGTATGCGGGGCTTGCAGTCTGGTATGTCCGGTTGATGCCATTATCGAAGATAAAAGAGAAATTGGTATCGTCAGACAGGGGTATGGCAAGGGGGTGAACCTCAGTTATGCTCTCCTGAAAACCGGTGAAGGGGGCATGTCTCCGCGTTTGATCAAACGGGTACAGCAACAGACCCGACCAGGGATCAATATTATTGATGCCCCACCGGGAACAGCCTGTACCGCAGTGGAAAGCATTTCTGCTGTGGACTTGGTAATTTTAGTGGCCGATCCCACCCCGTTCGGCTTGAATGATCTTACATTGGCAGTGGACATGTCCCGCAAGATCGGGACTGAGCCAGTGGTAATCATTAATCGTGCCGGACTTGATTATAAACCTTTAAAAACCTATTGTCGACAGGCTAAACTGCAGATCATGGGTGAACTTCCCGACGACCGACAAATTGCTGAAATCTATTCGCGGGGTGAGTTGCCAGTTGAATTCTCCGAAGAGTACCAGAATCTGTTTCAAACCCTGGCCTTCCGCTTGATCAATGTGGCCCAGGAACAGCGGGCTGTAACCCCGGTTCAAGCACCGTTCTATGAGAGTCAGCCGCTATCCAAAGCGAAAAACCAGATTGAAAACCAGCCACAAGGCCAGGCCAAGCCCCCGGAAATAGTTGTGATTAGTGGTAAAGGCGGTACCGGGAAAACCTCTATTACCGGAGCGCTTGCTGCCCTGGCTCATCAGCCGACAATTGCAGACTGTGATGTGGATGCAGCGGATCTGCATCTGATTACCACGCCTAAAATAAAGCAGAAAGGACTGTTCAGTGGTGGGTCAAGTGCAAAAATATTAGCGGACCGCTGCACTGGTTGCGGTATTTGTCAGGAAGAATGCCGTTTTGAGGCTATTGATGCAGCCAGAGGGGAGCAGGGCAAAACCGTGTTTAAGATCGATCCGCTGGCCTGTGAAGGCTGTGGGGTATGCGGGATCGTGTGTCCGGAAGAGGCGGTGCAGCTCACCGATGCCATCAATGGTGAATGGTTTGTTTCTGACACCCGCCTGGGGGTCATGGCCCATGCCCGGCTGGGTATTGCTGAGGAAAATTCCGGCCGTTTGGTAACCCTGGTACGGGAAAAAGCCATGGCGGCAGGTCTGCAATCCGAGTCTCATAAAAATGGAAAACAGGCCATTATTATCGATGGAGCGCCTGGTACCGGGTGCCCGGTGATCGCCTCCCTGACCGGGGCCGATTATGCCGTGGTGGTCACCGAACCCACGGTTTCCGGCGTCCATGATATGGAACGGGTGCTGGATGTGGCACGTCATTTTGGGATCCCAACCGGTATTATCATTAATAAAGATGATCTGAATGCGGAAATGAGTGCCCGGATTGAAGCCATTGCCAGGCAACACCAGCTGGAAATATTGGGTCGCTTGCGCTATGATGCCGCCTTTACCGACGCGCAAATTGCCAAGCAAACCATCACTGAGTATATTGCCAATGAAACGACTGATAAACTCAGGCACATCTGGGAAAAGTTACAGGCAGCTGTTTCCCCTTAATTATTTCAATCGATGTGGACTGTAACCAAAGACCTTGTTACTCACCCAATATATAATTAAACTCCATCAATTTTAATCTTTGATAATTTAATCAGAAAGGAAACCAAATATGGATACCCAAGAGGATCGCCAAAGACAGATGCAGGAACAGGAAAACCGGATCAAGGGGAATTTAAAACTGATTGATAGACGGTTAGTCGTGTTCAGTGGCAAAGGCGGGGTCGGGAAAAGCACGGTGGCGGTTAATTTGGCTTATGCCTTGCTCCAGCAAAAATTAAAAGTGGGTTTATTGGATGCCGATATTACGGGACCCAATGTGCCTCAGATGGTGGGTCTGGACGGTCAGCCCCAGGTTATGGATGAGCATCAGATTCTGCCCCAGACCAAAGCCGGGCTCAAAGTGATCTCCATTGCGCCTCTGATTCCCCAGGCCCAGCCTGTGATCTGGCGCGGTCCCTTGCGTTCCGGTACCATCGCTCAATTTCTGGCCGATGTGGTCTGGGAGGAACTGGACATGCTGTTGGCGGATCTGCCACCCGGCACCGGTGATGAGGTCTTAACCGCCTCCCAGAAGATGCTGCCCCACATGGCCATCGTTGTCACAACTCCCCAGGAAGTCTCGCTGCTGGATTGCCGGCGGGCAGTCAATATGGCTAAAAAATTAAATATCAAGAAAATCGGTGTGATCGAAAATATGTCCGGCTTTGTGTGCCCGCACTGTGGTGAGAAAATCGACTTTTTTGGTGTTGGTGGTGGTCAGAAGATGGCCGCGGATATGGATGTGGAATTTTTGGGGAGTGTACCCATGGAACAGGACGGCCGGGAATGCAGTGACGCCGGTACCCCGATTGTGCTAGAACATCCTGATTCAAAAACAGCCCAGGCCTTTACTAAAATTGCACAAAATGTGCAGGCACTTTTAAAAGATGCTGACAATTAATTGAGACTTGACCTGTTGTCGATTATGTGTAACTTTAAGCTGTAAAAAAGTACTAAAAAGCAGACAGGTTAGACAAGAATTTTAAAGCATTGAAGGAGTTGAGTACTGATGGCTGACAAGATCTATGATACCATTATTATTGGGGGCGGGCCAGCCGGTTATACTGCCGGTATCTATGCGGCCCGGGATAATCTGGACACCCTGCTGCTGGAGCGGGAGATCTCCGGTGGCATTGCCGGGATTACGGATCTGATCGATAACTATCCTGGTTTTCCCGAAGGCATAACCGGCATGGATTTAATGCAGCAATTTAAAAAACAAGGTGAAAAATTCGGGGTCCAGATCAAGGAATTTTCCGAAGTCCAGGATATCCATAAAGAGGAAACTTACTTTCATTTAACCACTGATAAGGAAACCTATCGAACCCGCACGGTGATTATTGCCACGGGCGGTACCCCCCGCAAACTGCAGCTCAAAAAGGAGCGCGCATTACTGGGGCGGGGCGTCTCTTATTGTGCCACCTGCGATGGTCCTTTTTATAAAGATGCCGAGATCGCCGTTGTCGGCGGCGGAGATGCCGCGGTACAGGAAGCCCTGTATCTGACCAAATTTGCCCAAAAGGTTACCGTAATCCATCGCCGCGACCAGTTGCGCGCTGCTCCCTATCTGCAGGATAGAGCCTATGCTAACGATAAAATTAACTTTCAGTGGGATAGTGTGGTGGCGGACATTCTGGGAGAGGAACAGGTGGAAGGCTTGCAGTTGAAAAATGTAAAAACCGGCGGACTAAGTGAAATTAAGGTGGAAGGGGTTTTTATTTTTATTGGCTGGACACCGAATACCGGCTTTGTAAGGGATCTCCTGGAACTGGACGAGGTCGGCTGGATTGTCACCGATGATGAAATGAATACCTCGGTCAAAGGGATTTATGCAGTCGGCGATGTGCGTGCCAAGAAATTCCGCCAGATCTCCACGGCCGTGGGGGACGGTACTACCGGCGCCCTGGCCGCTTCGGAATATGTCAGTGCTTTGAAAGCGTCTTGATATGTTTAGTAATTTTATTTTAATCATAAGTTGAATTAAAAATAGATAGACACCCTAAGTTTATTTCTCAATTAAAATCAGATTCGCAACCAAATATTGGGTACATCCAGTTATTTGTCTTTATCAGATAATTTATATTTGATTGGTAAAGTGATCCAGACACCTACAGGGTCACCAGCTTGCCGGGCCGGTTTGAATTCAGATTTTTGGAGGGCCTGGATCGCAGCCTCATTAAGACCTGTATATGGAATTCCCTTTATTATCCTGGAATGTTGTGGTTCCCCCCGTTCGGTAATATAGGTTCGGATAATCACAGCTCCTTCAATACCCGCTTCCTGGGCCAGCTGGGGATATTTTACCTTGGCTCGGATTGCTTCAAAACCTCCGACCGGTTCGGGTGGAGCGTCAAAAGGAACAAACTCTACTTTCGCGGTATCTTCAGGAACAGCGGCTTCAATTTTAAATACCACCGGAATAGAAATTCGGACTGCAACCGGGTTTTCGTCTATCTGGGCCGGTTCAAATTGTGTCTTTTGGACGGCATTGACGGCGGCTTGATTTAAGTCATAATTATCACTACCATGCGCAACCTTACATTCTTGAACAATTCCCTGTTGGTCAATAAAAGCACTTACGATCACTTTACCCTCTGCTTTTTGGTTTAATGCTGATTGCGGATATTCAATATTTTTCTGGATTGCGCCAAATCCGCCTTTTGGTCGGGGAGGAGTATCAAAGGTAATCTCTTGACTGGGTTGGGTACTTTGCATTGTTTTCGTATTGTCTTCCATAATACCATTACAGGTTAGTAAAATAGTCAAAGCAGCCATCATCAATATAGGCAGATAATGACTTTTCTTTAATTTTAACATGACAGCCTCCTTTTTATTAAATAAGTATTCAAAGCGTTTTAAAATCACCTTCTTAGAGCAGAATAAATTGCTTGAGAACAGAAGTTTGTGCTGATTTGTGAACAGATATTCCAAGTTTTTTAGCAGTGTCTTCCCGTAATTGGTGGGATTTTCCTTTAAAGTATGCAGGGCAATTTCATCGCAAATTTTTTCCCGCTGTAAATTGATTTCCCTTATACCGATCCAAACAGCTGGGTGGAAAAAATATAAAATATGGAGAATATTCTGTAGATAGATCAAGATCATATCATGTCGTTTTATATGCGCCAACTCATGAGCCAAAATAGCTTGGAGCTGGTGGTAATTGCAGCTCAAGATATTTTCCGGAAGATAAATAATCGGATATCTTACTCCCCTGGCAAAGGGGGAGGGTATCTGCGGCCCGGCGCGCACCTCAACTTGCCTATCGATTCCCAGGGACTGTTGCAGGGGATCAAGCAAAGTGTATAAACCGATATTATGTGTATTTTTCAGGATTTTAGCGAAAGCCCTTTGCCGATAAAGCAAGCGACCGACTAAGATTGCACAAATAATCCCCCAGAGAATAAAAAGCAGGGATTTGACTGTAAGGATTGGTTGACCGGACTCGATAGAATTGTTGGTCACCATAATTGGATAGTAAATCTCAGCGAGATTGGGCACGGTCGGCTGTTTAAGGAAATCAACTTGAAATTGGAAAGGTATCAGCGCTTTGATCAGCAGAATCATCCATAGGGAATAATGCAGCAGAGGGGCTTTTTTACGGAATAGCATTGATAAAAGTAATAGAATGACCAAAAGAATCAACAGCTGGATTGAATTCGGGACCACCAGTTGCCACCATTGATCTGCCCTTTGGTTGATAGTAGTGATAATTTCAGTCATTATCATGCTCCTTTTCTCGGATCAGGGCTTTTATGCTCTGCAGGTCCTTTGTACTCAGGTTCTCGCTATCAAATAAAAAAGCCGCCAGCTTGGACAGGGACCCCTGGAAGGTCTTATTAATAAAATGCCTGGTTTCATTTTTCTGAACGGTTTCGCGGGAGATAACCGGATGATAAAAATTAACCATTCCGATTTTTTGTTTGCTTAGAAAGCCTTTTTTTATCAGGCGCTCCAGATAGGTTTGGACGGTGGTATAGGCTTTCTTATGAGGTTGTGGTAAATTTTCCAGTACATCCCGTACACTGCGATGGGGCTCATCCCATAGGATATCCATGATTTCCCCTTCGAAATTTGATAATGTCTTCTGTTTTTTCATTGTTACTACCTTTTTAGTTCACATACTACATCTGTAGTAATATAGGTTATAGACTTTGTCAAGAAAAAAGCCGAAAAGTGTTGATTGCTAGCTAGGATTGCGTTTGAAACAACTGGATTTTAACAAGTTGGATAATGTCAAAACTCTTGATAATTAAATGGTGGAATAGTGGCTAGGGATGGACGGTGCAAAATGTTGGAATAGTTGTCGTTACAGTTGATAATCAAGAATGCGATGGGCTTTTTTAGCCGTCTTGAAAAGGCCAGCGATCCGAAAGGCCAGCCGATAGCGCCAACTTAGCTTTTTAATATCGGGAGATTGGGTGAAATACCATTCGGCCTGCAGCCGGATACCAGGCGCCCACTGTTCCAGCGCAGCGGCATCATCGATCCCCCAGAAGATTCGGGCGCCGGTCTTCCGAATAGACGGATGGTTGACCGCTTGTTTGGCGGTTAAGCGGCTATAGGCATCAAAAACCAGTTCACAATAGGGAAAGGTCCGCTGTAATTTTAGAATAAGCGCCTGAACCTCCTCCGGTGTTAAATACATGAACAGGCCCTCTCCGATGACCAAGGTTGGGCGGTCCTGGGCAGCAATCTGGTCTATCCAGCTCAGATCAGTGACCCCAGCGGGGATCATATGGTAGCATTCTGTCTCAGAGTAAAATTTTTGCCTGAGTTCAATAACTTCCGGTAGATCCAGATCATACCACTCCACTTTACCGGGATTGATCCGCAGGCAGCGGCTGTCCAGGCCGCAGCCGAGATGCAGTACCATCCCGGCAGGATGTTTATCCAGGAACAGGCGCGTATCGGCATCGATCTTTTTGGCCCGCAGACAGACCATGATGACGGTTTTACGGGGGACTTTCAGCGAGTTGAAATCATACTCCAGCTGAGACAGGATCGTCTCTGCTTTGGGATCAACAAAAAGAGGCTCCGGCTGCTGGCTTTCGATTGCTTTGGCATAGAGGGGTATCAACAGGGTTTCCTGCTCGGCGGTTAGTGTTATTTTTTCTTTATAGTGTGGCAATATTGATTCTAGGGCTTAGGTTTACTGTACCAGTCGCGTTTGCCGGCCAGGTATTCAGTGAGGCCTCTTTACTTAATCAAGAGAATTCCCCGATGCTTGCATTGGGAAGGTTTATTTTGCAATTTCTCCCATTTTTTTAGCTTTTGGTCCTTTGTTCTTTTGTCTTTTTTCCCATTATTCCCCCGGACAAAGTTTCGCCCTGTCAGTCACAGGATATTAAACAAGATTTGTTGCTTAATGGAGGGGTCGTATTAGTCGGCTTCCCTTATTATTGTTCTGAACACTTTAAAGAATTCTCATTATTTAATCAAGAAATATTACGATTGAGACTGTTTTTGTTTCAACCGCTTAAAGGGA
>CAZXFH010000020.1:0-55608 GCA_964640055.1 uncultured bacterium
AACACCATAATGGATTGTCATAACTATAGGCTTTGTCAAGTAAACTGAACTTTAGGTTTTTAAAGCTCAAATCCCGGTTCTCAGCTGGATCCTTATCCAGGGAAATGCTCAGATTGAAAAAGAACACAAACAGAAAGAGTAACACAGCAACGACTTTGAACCACTTTGTCTTTTGTTTACTCATCACGGACTCCTTTCATTTGAATTAACATTTTTTTCATTTCTGTTTTGATACGATAGACTGCGGAAGATTTAACTTTGACCTCCTTTCTGATGATCTCTTCCGCAAGCAGGCGGGCTTTGTGATCATAGCCATGTTCATGGTATAGCTTGGCAATCAGGTATGGGGGATAAATTTGATGGGGCGTAATATTTCCGGCGAGCCGGTAATTTTGCAGGGCTTTCGGAAAATCGTCCTGCTGTCGATAACAATTTCCCAGATTAATAAATACATTAGGGTCGCTGCTGTATTGTGTGCCTTCTAATAATACCTCACGCGCTTTATCATGGTTCCCATATAAATAGAGTGTGCCTCCATAATTAAGGAGATAATTGCCATTTTTGTGTAGGCTGGGGTAGAGTTCGGCATAGATACCTATGGCCAATTTATAAATCCCTGCCTGGGTCAGTTCTTGGGCAATTTTCCACTTCTGATGGGCTTTATAGACTCTGAATTGCGTATAGCTCAGCAAAATCAGACTGGCGATCAACAGCCCTGCAAAAGGCTTGTATACAATTGGGTATACCTGGAGTGAAGAGCGCGGTTGCCTGGCGGCTGAAAGCAGGGCCAGGAAAAAGAAAAAGAGCAGGAAAGTCGGTAAAACATGCAGGGGAAAAGAAAAGAGGGCGACCGTCAGAATCACTGTAAGGCCGCCCAGGGCCGGAATCACCAGAATCCGATCTTTTCTATCGATGTCCTGACCTCGAAAATATATCATATAGATCAGGCTGATAAATATAACGAGTCCGGGAAGACCGATTTCAGTCCAGAGCTGCAGATATTCATTATGGGCGGTAACATTGTTACCCGCAATCCAGCGTTCATGGGGAGTGCCTTGATGTTGAGCAAAATATTGAGCCTGGTAGAGATTATAAAACCGCTGATAGGTATCATATCCAAAACCAAACAGCGGTTTATCTTGGATCATTTTTGCGGTGATGCGCCACTGGAACAAACGTCCATAAGCCGAATCAGGCTTGAGCTGATATAAAATGAACAACATACCCAAGCTACAGATTATCACAACACCAATACAGGCTGCTTTCTGCCAGGCATTACGGAGCGTGTTTTTAATGCGCTGCAGATAGTTATAGCGCGCATTCAAAACCCATAATCCTCCGGCCAGAGCCCCGAGCCAGGCGGCCCGCATGGTGGTAGCCGGCAGCACTAACAGACAGGCAAGAGCAGTGAGGGCACCCGGATATTTCAGTTTCCAGCCCAATTGCTGATCAGGATCACATAATAAATAGATACCCAGACCGAAAGGGATAAAAGGAGCGACAAACCCGGCATAGGGGGAGGGATTGTGAAAAGTACCGGTTACTTTAAATAGCCCGCCGGAATTGCCGGGCATCAATTGATATAACTGCAGCAGACCATAAACTGCATGTCCCAGGCCCACCAGCAGAAATACACCCAGTACCATTATTTCCGGTTTGGCTTCGGGCTCGTTTTTGAAGTTTATAAACAGGTGTTTCCAAATAATATATAGGCCTGTGAGTAGCGTAAAACCCAGAAAATTGTGGTTGTCAATGGCCATATGGGGCGTGAAGAGCAGACGAATAAAAGTGTAGAGATAAAAGAGGATGAGCAACCAATCTAGATGGTTCAGGAATATGTGCAGCGGTTTCCGCCGGATCAATAAGTAAACGCTCACAGATATGAAAACCACAACAGCAGCTGCAAAGCAATAAAAAGTTTTGCCCGTGATACTGCCCTCCGATAGGCGGTCTGAATACATAAAAATGGTAAAAAAGGATAGGGTCGTCAGAGCAGCGAAATAGTGCTGCCGAAATTTGTGCCGGCGAGATGATAGTGTATTCATGCTTGGCAATTCCTTTGAAAAAAGTTGGCTGGCAGCCCTGTACATCGTGGTGACATCCAAGCGGACTGCCAAACCAACTTCAGTGAGCGCTTTAAAGCGATTGTGAATATTTGCATCATGCCGTTCCGTAAGATTTCGACCTAAAGCCGGTTGCCTTAGGGCAACCCAGGAAAAATGGCTGTCAAATCAGCCGCATCAGCGATACCGGTCTACCACAAGGGGTAAAGGAAAACATTTTCTTCTGAAAAAAACGTGCGGTCCTGGAATTTTAGCAATGCCGTTCTCTAGATGAAAAGCCATTTCTACACCTTAAACTAAAATTGTTTAAAGCATAAGCATGCTTGGCTCAATTGTCTGGGGATGTCACCTTTAAATCAAATATATTTTATCCTAATATTTTTGTCAAGTTATTTTATTTATTTTTTATGATCTTTTTTTCGTTTCCCGATAGAAAAATTGTTGCCAGGGTGGGAGCTGGCTGCGCCACAGACACATTGAAATTAATAATTCTATTGGCCTTATTTAGAATCCATTGCGAACAGATGTCAGGGTAACGATTCACTACCAACGTCCAGTTTGTGGGGGTAAGTAAAATACTCTGAAAGGCCAAACCATTCTAACGGTTTCCTGTTCCGGGAACCCCTTAAAAGGGCTGGGGGTATTCGATTGGCCTTTTACTACACCTGTTAAAACTGGTGGTTATATAAGCGTTGTTGGACAGATTGATAAATATCATTCCCATACCGCTTATTTGTGACTGCCTTAATATTAAAAATCCCCCTCTCTTCTTAGGAGAGGAAACTAGGGGGTAAGTTCCCAATCCTACCAGGCAAAAAAAGAGGGTGAGCTGGGAACTCACCCTCTTGCGAATTAGCAATATATTGGTTCTGTATTTACTTGATGAAGGTCATCTTACGGGTCTTAACAGTATGGTCGGTGCGCAGCTGATAGAGATAAACGCCGGTAGCGACGCGCTGACCATGTTTGTTGATTCCGTTCCACTGGATATTATATTGACCACTATTCAGGTTCTGATCCACTAAGGAAACAACTTCGTGGCCCAGCATATCGTAAATCGTCAGTTTTACATGTTCGTTTCTGGGGATTTCGAAATTGATCGTGGTGGTCGGGTTAAAGGGGTTGGGATAGTTCTGGCTGAGACGGTACTGTTGCGGCTGCTTAACGGTTTCATCTTTAACATCGGTGACCATATCCTGAAAACGCAGCACCTGACCGTTGTAGGTAAACACATAGCCAAATTCATCGTTCAGGAAGACACCACTGGTGAAATAATCGTCATCAGTCTCTGCGGGAGTCTCGACCATTCCCCAGGTGGCGCCCAGGTCATTAGTATAGAATACACCGTTATCATCCATGGCCATCACCATACCGGTACCCGGGATCGCTACGACCCCATTGGCCCAGCCGCCGTTCGGGTGTAATGACACGGTTGCCCAGGTCTCGCCGCCATCCGTGGATTTGAGGATAGCACCGTAACGGTCGGTGATCATGCCGTTATTATCATCCAGAAAGGTAATCGCGCGCGGATATAAATTCATTAAGGTATTGGGAATCTGAAAGCTATCCCAGGTTTCACCGGCATCATAGGAGCGGAAGACATAACCACTGTCATATTCAGCGGTTAGTCCGGCACACCAGATGCTTTCGCCCACATTGGTAGCGCCCAAGCCCCAGGTATAGTAACCATAGGCGGCATTCATATAATCGATGCCTTCAATTTCTGTCCAGTTATCGCCATTATCGGTAGTGCGTACAAAGTGCATATCGCCATTGCTGGCTTCATCACCAAAGGCCACGGCCACGGTGGAGTTCAGGACCCGCAGGCCATCAAACCAACCGTCACCTAATCCTAATGAATAAGAATAGACTTCCGTAAAGGTAGCGCCGCCGTCGGAAGTTTTGAAGATCTTTCCATTGGCGGTAGATACCAAGGCGACATCCACATCATAGGCATCCATCTGGGCGCCGCGGCCCGCGATGGGAGTGGCATTATGGGTGAAAGTTTGACCGCCGTCTACCGAACGGAAGACATAGGTCTCTTTATTGGTCCCGTCCACACCCATAAACCAGATCGTGTTACCACCATCCAGGATACGGCCCGGTTTGAAAAGATAACCGGAAGGAATAGATCCATTCAGCAGTACTTCTTCGGCGATGACCAGTTCATCCAGTTCGCCTACTCCAGCGGTATAATCCAGGACAACCACCGGTGGTGACTCGTTCTGACCCAATCCGGCACTGACACCGGTACTGCTGGTATAGAGCACTTCCATTTCCGGGTCATCATCGATATTGGCGATACTGATCACATCCCAGATACCATCAACACCAAAACCGGAGTTGTCAAAGGTCATATAGGCTGAATCGGCATAGGTGAGTGCCCAGTTAGACGCATCAGCTACATCACTCGTGGTGCCGCCATTATATTCCAGCCGGTAAATACTGGCATTGGGATCTGCATAGCGGGAACCAAAGAGAAAATCCATATTGCCGTCCTGATCGATGTCGCCGTGGGCGCCGCCGATACCCATAAGGCTGGTCGGCATAACAACCAAAGGTGTATGCACCAGCCCGCCGGAGCCGTCTTCCTGCAGCAGCACGATGCGGGTTGTATCTTCACCATAAGGGCCATAACTGCCCCAAGAATATTCAATACCGACAATTTCTTCGGTACCATCGGCGTCCAGGTCGACAGTCTGCCAGGAGTTGAAACTGGCGCCGCCACGCAGGGGCGGTAAACTGTCATAGGTCCACTGGGAGCCATCCCAGGATAGCTTAGCTATTTGAAGTTCACAGGGAAAATAACAATTGTTGCCCACGACCGCGACATCCCATTTGTTTTCGATGCCGCTTAGTTCGAAATCCTGTCCGCTGACTTCCAGAGTCCAGGTTTCGGAGCCATCACCGTTATCGGGGATGTCGTCTACTGAGGCGACACCAAAATACAGGTATCCTTTGCGGTCGTTGAACACAACCTCATCGGTTCCGTCATCATCAACATCAGCAATAACAAATTTCGTGGGCCGCAAATTCGCATTATCCACATCCACAATGGTCCACACGGAATTGGGGTCAAAACCACCGGCGCCGTCATCCACGCCCAGGGTATCGCTGCCGTCACCGGCTTCCTCATAGACCACGATACGGTAGGGATTGGATTCGTCCGCAAAAGAATTCACCGGTCCCCAGATAATTTCCTGTTTACCATCGCCATCCAGATCGCCCAGGGTCAGACCCGGCCAGGTATTCTGGTAGGCCACGGGTGCGACCGCGCTCCAGACCGAATCCCAGGTCGTGCCGTTATATTCCAGTTTATAAATTCGTGGAATTACTTCCGTAGCACCATCATAGGTGTTGTCATTCACCAGGTACATTTCCTGCTTGCCATCGCCATCCAAATCCACACCGGCGATCATATTCCCGATCCCGCCGTCGTTCAGATCGGCTTCGGGAATCGGAACTTCGTCAATGCGTTCAAATCCGTCCACTGCCCATAATTGCGCGACAGCGAACATCACAACTAATGAAATTACGGTAGCTCTTTTTACCATAATCATGCCTCCTTCTCTTAATTAGACTTTTGCTTCACTTTTTAAATTAGAACGATAAACTGACTGCGAATCTATTCACATTATTAAGGATCCCCATATCGGCGAAAGAATAATTGACTTTCAGGCCGAACCGGGATCCGATATTCAAATGGGTACCGCCGCCGAAGGATAGTCCCCCTTCCAGGGCCGATAATTTGTAACCCGCGCGGATAAAGACCATTTCATTGAAACCATATTCCAGTCCCATATTGTACTGTTCCACATTGTTATTGGGATGGATCATATCCGAGGCCACCGTGACAGTATGATAGGGGGTGCTGAGCACATCCATAGCCACACCAAACCGGAAATTGATAGGCAGGGAATATTGCTCAAAGGTTTTAGGCTCGGGCTCCGGTTGCGCTGCATAGGATTTATCATCACTATAGTCAATGTATTCACCGTCAAATTGGATTTCCGGCGCAAAATGAAGCAGGGACATACCCAGCTTCAACCCGTGGAAACCAGTGCGGTACAGGGTCCCTAAATCCAGCGCCCAGGTGGTATAGCCATAATCATAGTACTCCTCATGCACCAGCTTGGTGGTAATCCCCACCGATACCTTATCGGTCAGATAGCGGGAATAGGTCAGGCCCAGGGCATAATTGCTGATACTGAAATAGTCGCCCGTGCCTTCGGGTTGGTCAATCGTCGTAATTTCCATATCATCGGTCATCAGATAGACCGTACTGATACCAATGGTTCCCAGGCCGCCAAAATTACGGGCAAAAGAGAGCCCGCCGATGGAGATCTCAGCCGGCCATTGATTGTAAGCCGTGAACAGATTATTGGTTTTCACATCGGCCAAGCCGGCCGGGTTCCAGAACACGGCACTGGCATCATTGGCCATGACCGTATAAGCCTCACCCATACCGGTCGCCCGGGCCCCGATACCGATCTCCAGAAACTGTGCGACTGAAGTAGCAATTGGTGAAAAGGGTTCGCCCTGCGCGGCCGGTGCGGCGAATACGATGACCATTAAAACAGTAATAAAAATTCGTTTACACATACTTATCTTTCCCCTCTTTTATCTTACGATGATGAACTTACCCGTTTTGGTCCCCAGCGATGGTGAGTCAACCACATACATGTAGATCCCGGGTGCGGCTTCCTGATTGTTGCGGGTCATCAGATCCCATTCCGCCACACTGGCGTTGGAGATATCAAAATCTTCTCCGGCAATCACCGACTGATTGGCGTGCACTTTGGCCACATAATCACCATCCAGGGTAAAAATCTTAATCACGGCATCGCCCGGCAAATTGGTAAACTGCAAGCGGTGTTCCCAGGGGGTATTGCTGCTGGGCGTGCGGTTATTCCAGCTGGCGCTGCCAATATAAGGGTTGGGCACCACTTTAACCCGATCCAGGGTCTCGGTCGCTTCTACATTAGCAGGTGAAATGACATGAAAGCTCTTTTGGTCGGTAATATTACTCTTGATCACACCAAAGGGGATCGGATATTGGATGTTCTTGGTATAGGTTTGGACAGAGTAATAATATATTAACCCGTTAGTTATATCATTATCGATAATTTTATATTTGTCTGCCTCATCCGAGGCCGGGGGCGGCCAGCTGGTGCTACCGGCGGAATCAGTGTATGTGGCCAGAGTTTCCCAGTCAATGGTCCCGGTCGCGGTTTTCATGCCCTTGGAAACCACATAAGATTGGAATTGTGGATGGGTGATCGCGGAATTTTCCCATTCGATGGTAATCCCCTTGGTGACCTTATCTTCCACATGTTCTGCCACACTGACTACAGGTGCGCCAGGGGACAGTGCTTCCGCAGATATCTCATAATTGTTATCCACCAGGAATTTAGCCACACCCATATCTTTCATCAAATCCGCCAGGCTGTAAGCGCCGCCGCTGTCGGGATCACAGC
The DNA here is from genome assembly GCA_964640055.1 of uncultured bacterium. Lineage (GTDB taxonomy): Bacteria > Fidelibacterota > UBA2242 > UBA2242 > JAFGTP01 > CAZXFH01. The sequence goes on from CAZXFH010000020.1 coordinate 7,541, forward strand.
CCACGCCCAGTGCACAGGTAACGACCACCGAATCACCGGGTGGTAAAGAATCTAAAGGCCCGTGGGTCAGAATACCCCGGTAATCATAGGGAAAAATCTCGCCACTCACCAACAGGATATCTTCCCAGATGGGATCGCCGATCATGCGGTCCCAGGTTTCCTGGTCGCTGCCCGGATCATTGTAGATATTACACTGATGAAAGGAATGCTTGGGCAGCTGGGGCTCGGTTTTGATAATCCGAAAGCCGAGGAAGCCGGGGGTTTGCAAGGTACCATCCGGGCCCGGATTGCCAAAGTCATCGGGCTGGCCATCATCCGCATCATAATCCGGGTTATCGGCATCAAACATGATCACCATGCTGCTATCCACCGGCGCATCGGCCAGTAAGGAATCCCGGCCGGCCAGTTGGGGCACATAATCCATCCAGTCTTTCCAGGGCACGCCATTGCCCATGGTCAGGTCGTCCTGATTGGAAAACCTGTATTCCGCATCCCAGGTGGGCAGTTTGGAAACATCGCCATCCAAGCGAAAAGTAAAATAAAAATCATCGATTATCTGCTCGGTATCAGGATAACCGTCATTATCCGTATCAATACCCACATTTTTAATGGTAAATTCATAGATAATAAAATCTGCGGCATAACTGGCGCTCCAGGAGTAACTGCGTTCGGTGATCTCCACCCCCAAGGGTACATGTCCGGGTGCCAGCGGGGTTTTGACATCATAATAGCGGGTCCAGATATCATTGTCTGAAATGGCATCCGGACCGGTATATACATGGACAGAATCAATGGGAGAATATTCATCATCTTCAACCTTAGTACAATGGAAAGTGCCATCCACAAATCCCGAGAGCCACAGAGAGCCGCGGTACAGGTAAGAATTGCCGGAGCCGCCGGGATAATCGCAGGATGGCGAGCGGTCCTCATAGGCATCATCGCCCGACATACCATAATTGGTGATCCGGTGCCAGAGATTGCCGACTTTGTGCCATTTATAGTTATTGTCCACAATGGGTCCTTCTTGGGTCGCGCTACCCTGGCGGGTCAAGGGGACCGGCCGGTTTTCGTCGGCACCCCATAACAGAGCGCCACTCAATAAAATAATTAGAATGAGTTGCCCAAGGGTTGCTTTTCTATGCTGATTAAAATACATCGAGATCCTCCTCTATAACAATATCATACTATCTAAAATTGTACGGCGACCCCAAAGCGGAACTGCCGTTCATTACTATAGACCTGGGGATTACGGATATAATCACCGCCCGCGCTTTCTCTTCTCACCACAGCCGGATCGCCCTCGACATCCGTTACGTCATCATAATAATAGGTGCTGCCGATCCAGTCCACATTTTGGCGGTTGAACAGATTAAACACATCCAGCATGACTTCCAGGTTGGTATTGGCCACGGGAAAACGCTTGCTTAAGCGCAGGTCGGTGGTGCTGGTCCAGGGCATGCGTTGGTCATTGACTTTGCCGGTCCCATAGGAGGAATAAGGCAAGCCACTACCATAATCAAACTGAATGTTCATGCGCCAGTTATTCAATCCCACGGGGAATTCATCCGGTGTCAGCAAGGTTACGTTGGCGTTGACCGTATGGGTTTGGTCAAAACTTAAAATGTTCATACGGCGGGCGCTTTCAAAGGCACCGAACCCGCCTCCGGAAGAGGAGGCCCGTCCTTTGGCCACTGAGAAGGTATAATTGATCGAACCGCCCCACAGCCGGCCAACCTGCTTGGTCAGGATAAATTCCAGCCCCTTCATATTGCCATAGTCAGCATTGAAATAAATCCGGGTTTCCTTATTCTGCAGGGTTCTTAAGACATATTTGGTATTATTCATCAGGTTGGTCACATCTTTATAATAGCCGTTAATACTCCCTTTGATATTATCGGTGAACAGGTGCTCAACGCCAACTTCATAGGCCACGGTCTTTTCCGGCTTCAGACTGGGATTACCCACATAATTGCCGGTTTTGGTCAGAGACCGATAGCCAAGATTGCGATAGAGGTAGTATCCGTCCGGCCGTTGAAAATAGTGGCCGTATGTAAAGCGGATCACATCGCGGTCGGTGATGGGATGGGAAATGGCAATCCGCGGACTGACCTGCCATTTGGGGTCCGGTACCCGGGCATCTTTCAAAATGGCCACATCATTGGTATCAAAGGAGGCCACCGGGTCGGTATAATCGGCCGGATAATGGACATTGCCTTGCAGACCATTGGGATCAAAATAATCAAAGCGCACTCCCACTAAACCGATGATCCCCTGAAATTCCATCTTATCCTGGATATAGGCACCGATATCTACTAAATCTTCTTTCCAGATGTCCTTACGCTCGTGCCCAACTCCCAGGGTCCAGCTGATATTTTCAACATCCATGGTATGCACACTAAACTCCACCCCGCTCTTCATCATGTGGTTTGCAGTCAGCTGGCTGACCAGATCGGCTTTTACGCTCTTGCTCCAGGATTTCTGGTCCCGGTAACCGGGATCATCACCACGGACCCACCAGTAATTGCTTTCGCGTTCCCGGTAGATCGGATGGGGGCCGGGTTTATTGATATCCCACTCCAGATCCTCTTCGGTATTACCATCATTATCCCGGTCTTCCACATCCGGGGTGGCATAGTGATAATTGGTGTAAAAAGATTGCAGCCGGACTTCATAGTAGGTTTTCGGTCCCAGTGTGTGTGTTAACAGCAGATACAAATTGTTGGTTTTTTGGGTGCGATCCCAGAGATAATCCTGCATCGGGCCGACGTAAAAGGTTTTGATCGCATTGATGGTGTCGCCGGCAGAAACGCCGTGGGCATTCGCATCAAAAACCCAGAAGGTGTCCCGGCTGGCACCTTGCAAATCCTTATATTTATCTTTATGGGGTTCCTCTACATAAATGTACTCAAACAGGGTATCACTGCCTTCGCGCTGGATAATGTGATAATCATTTTCGAGATATTCATCACCCGGCCCATATTTGGACGCGGGAAAGTAAAACTGGTCCCATTCGCCGGAGGAATAGAGTCCACCGATGGCTAGCTTCATATTGTCGGTTAACCGCCCGGTAATTTTGCCCTGAAAGGACTGATTGTTATACTGTTGGTTGATAAAATATCCCTGGTTACGATCGGTCACTTCGCCGGAAAATGAAAAATTGACCTTATTGGGGTTTCCCAGTAAAAGGGCGGAAAGGGGCTCCGGTCCGCTGAAACCGAATTTAAAAATATTTTCCAGCTTGTGTTGATAGGTGGTATTGAACCACTGATCCCGTTCACCCATCAATATGTCGTTCACTCCGCTACTGAAATTGGTGGAAATGTATTTGGCGTTCCCATGGTATTTGGTGCCGCCTTCCCGCATGGCCAGATTCAAGACACCGGATTGGACATTGCCGTATTCCGCGCTGAACCCGCCCAGGGTGACTTCCATTTCCTGAATGGCATCTTCAGGCACATCGGCGGTAAAACCGCCCATCTCGCCGGAATATTCACCGGCCGGATCCCTGATAGCCACGCCATCCAACAGCACCAGCACTTCGCCGGTCCGGCCGCCCCGAAAGTGATTGCCAACCACGCCGGCCTGGTTGCGGGCGATCTCCCGAAAATCATCAATCGGTTGCACCGCAATTTCGTCTTCCGAGACCGTATGCCGGGAGGCAAACTCATCTTTGCGCAGCAAAGGGCGTTGGGCCACTACGGTGACCGTACCGCCGGCATCCAATACTTCGGTGGAGAGTGAAAAGTTAACTTTGGTCGTCAAATCGATAGAAACTTTCACATTTTCCACGGTTACATCCTTGTAGCCAATCATGGAGGCTTTGAGATGGTAGGTACCCGGGGGAACATTTAAGATAACAAAATGGCCATCCTGGTTGGTGGCAGCCCCCAAAGCACTGTTCATTACCACCACATTCACGCCGGGTAGCGGTTCCCCGGTCTCGGCGTTGGTCACAATGCCCTCTATTTTGCCTGTTACCCCGGCAAAGACGGTATATCCCAGGCAAAAGACAAGCATAAAAATAAAAAGGGCTCTTAAATACCTTTGCATTGATTCCCTCCAGTCAATCGATTTTATGGGTTGCTATCATATCAATACCTATAATAGTCAGTTTTTGTAATAATGTCAATATGATATTTGCTATATTTTGAAATTATTCCAAATAATTTGGGCTCCTAAAGTCTAACCAAAAACAATATGACAGATAAACACGGCAGCTAACATGCCGACAACATCGCCAATCAAACCAGCAGCCACGGCATGGCGCGAATTGCGAATGCCTACGGCTCCAAAATAGACCGCCAAGACGTAAAAGGTCGTCTCAGTGCCGCCGAACATGGTCGAGGCCAGCCGGCCGATAAAGGAATCGGGCCCGTGCTGGTTCATCAATTCCGTGGCAATGCCCAGGGTACCACTGCCGGATAGAGGCCGCATCAGAGCTACCGGCAACGCTTCCGCCGGCATACCGATCAAATTGGTTAAGGGTGAAATTATTTTGACCATATAGCCCATGGCGCCCGAAGCCCGGAACATACCAATAGCCACCAGAATGGCGACCAGATAGGGGATAATCCGCACGGCCACATTAAAGCCCTCTTTGGCTCCTTCCACAAAGGTTTCATAGACCTTGACCTTCTTGCTGAAGCCCAGGATGGGAATGACCAGCAACAGAAAGGGGATCGCCAGGTTTGAAAAGCCCTTCATAATAGAAACGAAGAGCGACTCCTGTCCCCCCGTGCTACTCTGGGCGACCTGGGCAACCGTATCAGCCGCGGCGGCAACTGTATCTACCATTATTCACCTCCCTTTACGGCGGCTTTATCCTGATGGCGCTGCGGATCGGATTTACGAACCCCTGGCAGACGCTGGAGTAACTTGGCGGCAATCACAGCAGAAATACAGGCACAGGTCGAGGCAAAGACCCCGGTACTGATAATTTCAAAGGGATTACCAGAACCCAACTCTGTTCTGACCGCAATAATGGTCATGGGAATAAAAGTAATACTGGCCGTATTCAGAGCCAAAAAGACCACCATGGCATTAGTTGCCTTCTCTTTCTCCGGGTTTAATTCTTGCAGATTTTCCATGGCTTTCAGCCCCAGGGGGGTGGCCGCATTACCCAACCCCAACCAGTTGGCCACTATGTTCATCAACATCGTACCGATGGCCGGATGGTCAGATGGAATTTTAGGGAAAAGCAGACGGGACACGGGCCGTATAGCCCGGGATAAAATTTTAATGATTCCACCCTCTTCCGCAATTTTCATTATCCCTAACCACAAGGCCATGATGCCTATCAGCCCCAGGGCAATTTCCACCGCCGTGGCAGCATATTCCACGGCGGCATTGGTTACCGCACGTAGATTACCGGTAATAGCGCCCACAATTACTGAAATAGCCATAAGGGCTAACCAGATATAATTCAGCATATAACTCCCATTGCTATTCTATAACCATTGCCTAACAGCAAAATACACCTCTGTTTTTATTACTCATTCATATTGAGATAAATTTATGACCAAGCCTACTCAATGTCAAATAGCTTTATGCCCTTTCCACCTCAAATTCAGTCCCTGAATAGCGTTAAAGCATATATTAATAAGCTTTTTGCCCGATTTTTTAATAAATTAACCCGGGATGACTGTTAAAAAAGAACTAAAACCAACCCTTAAAGGATTAACGCTCAGTGAGCTGGAAAACCAAATCCGGCCGTTGAGTGAAAAAGATTTTCACGCCCGTCAGATCTATAAATGGCTCTACCAGAAAAAAGTTGGCACCTTCCGTGAAATGACCGACCTTTCCAAAGCACTGCGCCACAAATTAGCACAACGCTATCGTCTGCAGGCGCTCACCTTAAAACAACAGCTGGTCTCTCAACAGGACCAAACCCGTAAATTCCTATTTGAGTTAGTTGATCACCACTATATCGAATCGGTCCTGATGTTTGCGTCGCGGCGTGTGACGGTCTGTCTCTCCGTCATGGTGGGCTGTCCGCTGGGGTGTCCCTTCTGTGCCACCGGCCAAATGGGGCTTGTGCGCCCCCTATCCAGCGCTGAAATACTGAATCAATTTCTGTGGATTGACTCCCATGCTGATCGGTCGATAACTAATGTGGTGCTTATGGGCATGGGCGAACCATTTTTAAATTATGAGCCTACGATCAAAGCCGCCAAAATCCTCAATACCGAGTTGGGGCCCGGTATTTCAGCCCGCAAGATCACCATCTCCACCGCCGGTATTATCCCCGGGATCTACCGCTATGCCGATGAGCGGCAACGCTTTAAATTGGCCATCTCCTTAAATGCCACTAATAATCAGCAACGGTCGCAATTAATGCCATTGAACAAAAAATATCCCCTGGAGGATCTTCTGGCAGCTGCCCGTTACTATACCCGGAAACTCAAGCGGCGCATCACCTTTGAATATATGCTGATCAGGGCGTTCAATGACAGCCTGGCTGATGCCACCCGCTTACGCCAGATGCTCAGTGCAATTCCCTGTAAACTGAACCTGATCCCCTTTAACGAGACCCCCCATTCACCCTACCAGGCCCCAACTGAAAAACAGCTGGATGCTTTCATTCAGGCCGTTTATCAGGCGCCCTTTGCCGTGACGGTCCGGCGCAGCAAAGGTGCCGACATTGCCGCAGCCTGCGGGCAACTGTATGCTGAAGAAAACACGCTCCGGCAAGAAAGCTGATGCGTTGTTTTTCCATCGCTACTGCGGATAAAACTGCCGAACTATAATTAAATAAAATCGCAAAAATCCAACTCTGGTAATCATGATCTTGGTCATACGGTAACCCCCTATTATGATAGCAGCCGCGCTTCATTTTCAGCCACTAATAATTTGATTTTATTGAAGATAATCGCTATTTTAATATTGTAACAACGCCCACATGCCACCTGCTGAAAGGGTGCTGAATGGGTTCAAAAATTAAAAAGGAGGATAGTCACCATGTTTCCGGTTGAAAAAATATTATGTCCCGTCGATTTTAGCGAACATTCTCTTTACGCCCTGCAAACAGCCACCGAGATGGCCGCCAAATTTTCGGCCAAACTCTACTTAATGCATGTCCTGACACCGGTTCCGATCATGCCAACATCGCCGCATCCGGTCGATTTTGATGTGCCTGGTTATCAGAAAGAGCTGGAAAAGAACGCTCAAAAAACCCTGGATAAGCTGCTTAAAAATAAAATCTCAGGGGATGTTCAAGCCGAAAAAATATTAAAATTAGGGGATCCGGCACAGGAGGTCAACAGATTTGCCGCAGAAGAAGCAGTTGACCTGGTGGTGCTTGCCACCCATGGTCATACCGGACTGCAGCACCTGGTCTTTGGTTCGGTGGCGGAAAAAATCATCCGCCATGCCCACTGTCCGGTTCTTACGCTGCGTTCCTTTGAAAAATAAAAACCATGCTTAAACCCGGGGGCGAAAACCATAGCCCAGCACTTCATGCACATTGGCAATCACGATAAAGGCCCGCGGATCGACCCGTTTGACCAACTGGCGTAAAGTGGAAACCTCTTTGCGGGTGACCACAATAAAGAGTGTGTCTCGTGTTTCACCGGTATAAAAACCGCGCCCGGTGAGCAGGGTCCCGCCGCGATTCATTTCCTGAGTTACGGCCTTAATAATGGCCGCCTGCTTTTCAGTAATAATATAAAAAGAGCGGGCATAATCAAAGCCGTCGATTACCAGATCAACCACCTTGCTGGATAAATAGAGACTAATGAAGCCATAGAGGGCTAGGTTGATGCTTTGAAAAACAGCCCCGGCAATCGTGATAATAATGAAATCGACCAGCATAATAGCGGTGCCTACCGAAAAATTTGTGTACCTATTAATGATCTGTGCGACAATATCCGAACCACCGGTAGTCCCTCTGAAGCGAAAGACAATGCCCAGACCCAATCCTAAGACCACACCTCCAAAGATAGAAGCCAGCAAAGCGTTATGCGTAGCCGCCTTGAATTTAAGGACTGTGTCAAACAGATCCGTGGTCAGGGAAACAATAATAAAGGCGTAGAGGGTACGGGGCCCGAACTTGCCTCCCAGCACCTTTATTCCCAAAACAAATAAGGGGGTGTTAAAAACCAACATCATCACGCCCATGGGTAAATGCCAGAGATGCCGCAATACAATGGCCAGGCCACTAACCCCACCCGGCGCAATTTTAGCCGGCGCCAGAAAAAGGACCAACCCCAAAGAGATGATCGTGGCGCCGCCAGTAATCACAAAGTACTCAAAAACAATCGTTTTTATACGTGCTTTAACGGACATGCCGCCTCCCGGATTTACTTCTTCTACTTCATAATAGCCCAAGACTGAAATTATAAAAATTCCTTGATCAAAGCAGTCTAATTTATGCTAAAGCATCGGCAGGATAATCCAAATCGTTATGCCGTAAATGTGATTTACAACTAAGCTGTAAACAGGGGAATAAAATCAAACCGGTTCACGTCAACCAATCCTTGATCGGTGAGCTTCAAGGCCGGAATCACGGGCAGCGCCAGAAAAGCAAGGGTCATAAAAGGATCCGGTGATTGACCGCCTTGTGTCTTAGTCTGGATAGTCAGTTGGCGTCGGCTTTATTAACCTTCTGAGAAGACTACTCACCCATCGATCCAGGGGCCAGCTATGCGCCCCGCAGATCGGCCATCATGGCGGCCACATAATGATGGATCCCAAAATTTTGCACTGTAAACGGCCACACCGGCCGGGTAAATTTCACCGGCATATAGATCGATTAAGCGGGCATTGCGGATTTGTAAGCCAACCCGTGAAGGCCAGCAGCATCGATGTATGCGTTTAGCGCCATGGATTTTAAAAAAGTGAGGTGAAGACTGACAACCGCTGTCAGGGTAGAGGTCTTAAGCGTTATTGCAATGATCAGCAAGCCAACTGGAAATATCCGTATTTCCTTGCCGCATGATATCCAGATCATCAATATACGCTCTGATTTCATCTGCATTATATTCCCGGCGGTAGTAGTTCAAACACCAGATCAGCATTAACATGATCAGGGCCTTGTTTTTACTGTTAAAAGGTTCCCCTTCCAGCATATAATATACAAACCAACCCAATTGTGAAAACAGATCCATAATAGTCGGTAACTGCTCACCCAACAGGCAGGTTAAAGAACCATCACCGGGATATTCAATTACATTTTTCAGCAACTCTAAGTCACGAACGCCTGTCTCAGTATTGAATTTGCGACATAACAACCAATGGGCATAACACAACAACTTGATCTCTCGCTGTTGATCATCAATCATGGATATCCTCCAGCAGATTTTTATGTTTTTTAACCAGCTTTCCCAGTGCCTGCAGCTGGTCTACATTAAAATCTTCCGGAATTTTGACTTTTATAGTCTTAAGGGTTACCTCTTTTTTCTTTTCATCCACGGCTAATTCAACACGGGTGCCAAAATCCCAACTCATCGCCTTGGTGACTTCGCGCGGTAAAAGTACGCCACGGCTGGAGCCAACCCGGATTATTTTTCGTTTCATGGATTCCCCCGCCTAATTTTCAAGGGCTTGCAATACTTCCTGATATTCATTCAAAAAAATATCGAAGTTTGCCAACTCGGTGCTTTTCTTTTCTTTCTTGCGCAGATTACGCAAAACGATCTTTTCTTGTTCCTCATCTAAGATCAAATCAATGTGATCGTTAAAATCCCAATCCATCTTTTTAATTACTTCCTTGGGAAGCAATATACAGAGACTGGCACCCACACGAACTATCTTCCTTATCATCTTAATCCCTCTTAAAAAGGTTGTCTGTATTCTCTTTTAAACTAAGTTTTATTATAATTATTGTCAAGATTTATATTAAAATATTATGTGTCTCCTTTATTAGTATAATAATACAAATTATCATTATTTCAATTGCTTTCATAATATTGGCCACAACAATTAAATAATATATATCCTTATATCACACCTCCCTGAAACCACCTGAAATGTTGACTGCTGCTTTTGTATCACCCCTTTTTTAGCTGCTTTTTGCCTGCCGGGATTATCGGAACCCGGAAAAGCAATTCCAATATTGTCTCATGATTTATAAATTAGGCCGGTGATATGCAACAGAAAAAGTCCCAAGAAAAGGCCATGCAAGGCGCCACCCCGGTGATGCGACAGTATTTTGCTGTCAAGCGACAACATCCGGATGCCCTGGTATTATTCCGCATGGGCGATTTTTATGAAACCTTCATGGAAGATGCGAAAACTGCCGCCCGTATCCTGAATATCACCCTCACCAAACGGGCCAATGGCAAAGCCGCTACCGTTCCCTTGGCCGGCTTTCCCTACCACGCGCTGGAAAGTCATCTGCACAAACTGCTCAAAGCCGGCTTGAAAGTGGCTATTTGCGAGCAGGTAGAAGATCCCAAAACCGCCAAAGGGGTAGTCAAAAGAGAGGTGGTCGAGATCGTGACTCCCGGCACCTCCGTCTCTGATAAATTTCTCGAAAAAACGCACAATAATTATCTGGTTGCGGTGTTACTTCAGAAAAAGACTTGCGGGATAGCCGCCCTGGACGTTTCCACCGGTGAATTTTTCCTGACCGAAGTAAGTCCGGCGCGCATGCCGGAGCGGGTCCGCACCCTGAAGCCTTCGGAAATCATTTGCCCTGAAACTCGTCAGGACGAATTTCAGGCACTTTTTGGAAAAGAGGTGCTGCGCCTGACTCCGGTAGAAAACTGGGTCTTTACCTATGAACAGGCCTATGAAACGCTCACCGACCATTTTAACACCGCCTCCCTGAAAGGGTTTGGCTGCGAGGACTATCCGGCCGGAATCGCAGCGGCCGGGGCGGTTTTACATTATCTGCGGCAAAATTTTCAGCAAAGCCTAAAACACATCCCGAAGATTAACCTGGAAACCGATGAAGATGTGGTGCTCATCGATGATTTTACCCAGCGGAATCTGGAAATATTCCAATCCATTCAAAATCGCGACCAACAGGGCACTTTGATCAGTGTATTGGACAAGACCATTACCGCCATGGGCAGCCGCCTATTAAAGAAATGGATCATCCGGCCCCTGCGCCACCCCACAGCTATTGAACTCCGTCTGGATCAGGTAGCCTTTTATGTGGATAGCCATCAGGCCCGCAAGGAACTGCGTAACCAGCTTTCCAATAGCAGCGATCTGGAACGCTTAATGTCCCGTTTGAGCACCAACCGGGCCAGTGCCCGGGATTTGCTGGCCTTAAAAACGTCCCTGACGCTCATTCCGGAGATGGTGCGTGAGATTAACAAACGTTCCGAATTCAAAAACATCCTCGCCTTAATTGATGAATTGCCAACCATCACGAATCTTATTGCGCAGGCTGTCAAGCCCACCGACCTGCCCCTCTCTATCAAAGACGGCGGCTTTATCCGCGATGGTTATTCAGACCCCTTAGATGAATACCGTTCCCTGGTAAGGCATGGTAAACAGTGGATTGCCAACCTACAAAAAACCGAGCGGGAAAAACTCAAAATCCCCTCCCTGAAGGTGGGCTATAATAAAGTCTTTGGATATTATATTGAGGTCACCAAGCCCCATATTGATAAGGTCCCGGCCGATTATATTCGCAAACAGACCCTGGTGAATTCCGAACGGTTTATCACTGCGGATCTGAAAGAATATGAAGAAAAACTGCTGCATGCAGAAGAAAAAATCAGCGCTCTGGAATACCAACTGTTTCAGGAAGTCCGCACAAAAATTCTGCAAGAGACTGTCGCCATTCAGCGGAATGCCCATGCGATTGCCCAGTTGGATATTATCGCCGGTCTGGCACAACTGGCCGATCAAAACCAATATTGCCGGCCGCAAATCAACACCAAAGATGCGATCAATATCCAGGCCGGACGGCATCCGGTGGTAGAGGAGTTGCTGCCGCCCGGTGAACAGTTTATCGCCAATGACCTGGAAATCAGCAATCAGGAAAAGCAGATCTTAATTATTACCGGTCCCAATATGTCCGGCAAATCAACCTACTTGCGCCAAGTCGGATTGATCGTCCTAATGGCTCAGATGGGTAGTTTTGTGCCGGCCGAAACTGCCCAGATCGGCCTGGTGGATAAAATATTTACCCGGGTGGGTGCCAGTGATAACCTGGCCGCCGGAGAGTCTACCTTCCTGATGGAGATGAATGAAACTGCTAATATCCTTAATAATGTCACTCCCCGGTCTCTGGTGCTTTTAGATGAAATCGGCCGGGGCACCTCAACCTATGACGGCATGGCCATTGCCTGGGCGGTAACAGAATACCTGCATAATAACACCCAAACGGCGGCCAAAACGCTGTTTGCCACCCATTACCATGAATTGACCGAACTGGAACAGATCCTGTCGCGGGTCGTCAATCTGAATGTAGCCGTTAAAGAATATGGCGATCAGGTTGTCTTTTTACGCAAAATTAAACCAGGGGGATGCGATAAAAGCTATGGGGTACATGTGGCTCAAATGGCCGGCATCCCCAGCCGGGTAATCCATCGCTCCAAAGAAATTCTGGCCAATTTATCATCAACAGAAAAAGTTTTGCCCTCTGATCAGAGACATTTTGCGAAATTACCGGCGGAGAACCCACAACAGCTTTCTCTGTTCTCCCCAAAGGAGAGCGAACTGCTCAAAAAATTGGCGGACATGGATGTTGATCAGCTGACCCCCCTGGAAGCCCTCAATAAATTAGACGAGCTCAAAAAAGAGTATGGCCATCAAGAAGAGAATTAAATTCTGCAGGAACTTTTTTAGACGCCTGCCGTGTATTATGCAACATCTACGGATGTAAACATCCCATGATCTATTCAAAAGTAATACCCCCCAAATTTTGTAAAAGCCTGTTCGCTGTTCTATTATTAATCGGTTTTACCGTTAATAGTGTATGGGCCTGGGGCACCAAATATGCCGGTGAATTCCTCAAACAGGGTAGTGGCGTTCGCGCCCTCAGTCTGGGCGGAGCGGTAGTTGCTGCACCGTCCGAAGAGACGGCCTATTTTTGGAACCCCGCGGCCCTGGTCTCCGTCAATTCTCTCTCCGGGCAGTTTATGCACGCAGAGGAGTTCGACGGCCTGGTAAACCGGGACCAGCTCTCTCTGGTCTTCCCTAAAAAACAAGCCTTTTGCTATGGTCTGGGACTTATCAGAAGCGGAGTGGATAATATTCCCTACACCCGACAGGCCTTGATTGATGTGGGCAGTGATGGTTTGGCCAGTAATGACCCGGATTATCGCACACCTGACGCTGACGGGTCGGAAAATAACGGACAACTGGATCCCGGGGAACGCCTGAATTACAATGCTTTTAATACCTTTGGCAGCAGTGAAACGGCTTTTTATTTTGCAGCCGCTAAAAAATTATCCCCACAGCTGCAAGTAGGCGGCAGCCTAAAAGGCATATTTAAAAACCTATACCAGACCAAAGCCTGGGGGATCGGTCTCGATCTGGGCGCTATTTATCAATATAGCTCACAGGGCAATATTGGTCTTTTAATCAGTGATTTGACCACCACCTGGCTCTTCTGGACCGATGGTACTAAGGAGATGATGCCCCCTCTAATTCGCCTGGGAACCGATTATCTGATCCAATGGCAGTCCCTCCAGCTGAACCTGCACCCCTTTTTGGCTCTTGATATCGCTCTGGACGACGCGCAATATCAGACCCTGGTAGATAATGACCAATTGAATCTGCGCTACCGGGCCGGATTGGAAATTTTACTAAAAGACAGAATTGCCTTACGCATTGGCCGGGATGATCTGAATGGCGCTCACATTGGTTTGGGACTCCAGTCACTGATCGGAGATATTAATTACGGTTTTTCCATGGGATCCGCATATGCCCAGCTGGGTAATTCCCATCGCCTAGCGCTGATCATTCATTTTGCCAAGGTCCAGCGTTGGATCGGACAGTGGCTGGAATAATCATCACTCTTATCCCTCTATTTTGAGGGCCGTAAGGGCTCCGCAAACACCGTCTTTTCAAATTGCATAAAAACCTTTCCGGGTGGCATTGACTTACGTTTCCGAACATATTTTTTCTTGGTATACACCACCGGAACCAAACCGGCATGTTTGGCCTGACTGTAACCAGCAGCGATGGCAGCCGCATGTATCAGCACATCCCGGGGCAAGGATTTTTTCTTTTCCGGGTTGCGTACAATTACATGGGACCCCGGCACCTGCTGAGCATGCATCCAGAAATCCATGGGGTTGGCCACCTGAAAAGTCAGGGTGTCGTTATCCTGGGCCCCCTTACCCACCAGGATCTCCCAGTTTTGGTAATAAAACAAATGATAGGGCAGGCGTTCATAGTCCTGGGGAGCTTGCGGATACTGAAAAATATCGCTGGGCAGCGTTCTCTCTATCTTTTCCAGTGCCATCCAATTATCAGCCGCTTGCAGAGCAGACTGCTTTTGCTTTAATTCCGCCAAACAACTTTGGCTCTGTTGGATACTCTTGGTTAGGGCCGCTTTTGACTGACGGATTTTTTTGGCTTTGCCGTATAATTTTTCGGCGTTTTTTGCCGGGGCTAAGCGAACATCCAAATCAATACTGATTGTTTGCTCCGGATTATCGACCCGGGGTAAATTCACCTGGCCGACTTTCCCGTCAAGGCGATGCAGATTGGCCAAGAGGGTATCGGCCTGTATTTTATAGTCCTCTGCAGAAGGCAGTCCATGATAATCCTTTTCCTGGCGTTTTAATTTACGCTCTAACCGGTCAATATAGCGCGCTAAATGACGCTGCAGGTTCTTCCGCTTTTGTGAGAATTTATACCGCTTAAAAAAATCACTGATATAGCGCAGAGTGGCCATACGTACATTCTCGCAACTCACATAATCGCTATCCAGGGACGTTAAAATCATAAAGGATAAGACCGGCGGTGTTGTTTGATATACCAGAAAGGAAGGCTTTTGCATTGCCTGCAGCACAGTATAAGTTGTCACGGCCAAGCGGGTTTGCTGCATTTGATTTAAATTGATGATATATTGCGACAGGTCCAGTCCGGATCGAAATCTGATTTCTGTGTGCAGTTCACGGGGATAAATCGGGATGGGCAGACTTTTCAGGAAGGCCTTGATTTTCTGCTCCTTTTTTTGCCTGAGCGCCATCTCAATAGACTTTTTGTTAATCCTCAGGGCTTCATCAGGCATAATAAAATTTTCCAAGGCCGACAGCGCTTTTCGGCGGGAACTTTTAAAGGCGGCCTGCACTTTGAATTGATGGTCCAAGTAAAAGACATTACCATTAATACCAAAGAGTTGCCATAGCAAATAACCCTGGCGGGCGGCAAAGCCAATTAACAGCTGCCGGTCGTTACGGTGCATACGCACCTGCATAATACGATATCCATCCACAGCCGATAATACCGGAACCCGCTCCCGTGGTCGGGGTAAATTGTCCTCGACCATGAAATAGGGCAGTGGTGCCTGAAGTGTCAAATGCAAACTTTGCAGATGAGTATGGCCCTGTAAAGGAATATGGAGTTCCCCTTTGCGGTAGGTGAAAGGACGCCCCAAAGCCACCCCTGGCAGCTCCCGATTAAGATATTGGGCCCAAAAACAGATGTGAAACCAACTATTGAACACAGCCAAAAATATCAATTGGTGCGCGGATTTCAAAGCTTCCTCTGCAGCACACCGTGGCCTGTATATAAAAAAACTGGAAAGAGACTTCCGGGCGGAAACCCTTTCCAGTTATTGGGGCACAGTGATAACGTTGTAGAGAAACGGGGGGTATTATCTGAGGTTTTTATTTTATCACTTCGTTTTCAAACAGCCACGTCTTTATTATGCAAGCGGTGTGCCATGGGACTATACTATTGTTATTTAATAATTTATAGAGTGGCCCGGGGCGCTCGGATGTAGTGTTAAGTCTACACTTATTGTTGTCATTAGTCTACACTTTAGGGTCGAAAGCAAGCCATGGGAAAACACTTGAACGAAAACAATCACGCATTTTTAACAGATGTGTCAGCTGGAAGAATTAGGATGGTTACGGGTTAATAGTCCGGCTGTATATAGGGGTGTTCCAGGTATTTTTTAGCCTTTTCGCAGGCACTGGTCCGGTTATCCAGCTCCACAGCTTGACGGTAATAAACCAATGCTTTTTGACGGTCGCCCCGCAGATCCCTGAGCATGCCCGCACGCAGATACGCATAAGCCAAGGTAAAGTCCAGTTCCAGGTCATGCTGTGCAATGAAATATTCCAGTTTGTCACAGGCCCTTTTCAGGTTACCCTGTTTAAGCGCCAGGGAGCCCTCTAGATAGGCCAGCTTCATTTCGTATTCAAATTTGGTAAACCCCCTTAGTCCCGGGAGGGAATCCTTGAGGGTCCGCACCCAATACGCCGCTTGCCGGGTATTGCCGCTGATAAGGTGGGCATCGGCCAGTAAAAAAGTATAATAGGGATTTTCGGGAAAAAGTTGGTGCAGGGCCTGGCAATATTCCAGAGCGGCCCTATATTGTTCTTCAATATACAGATAGATAAAGGCTAACAATCCCATGGCCTCATACTTGCCATACCGGGCCTGTTCCGCCGCTGCCTCGATTTGCTGCAGCCCCAGTTCTTTTGAACCGCTCATATTCAACATCCAGGAAGCCAGTTGCATGTAGCCGGCGGAAATCCCCACATAATAATTAAACACCCCTTTGGCCAGTAGAATATCATAGTTATTGGGATCAAGCCGGTCGGCTTTCTTGACATAACTGATGGCTTTATACCCCGTTAAGAGAATACCCAGCCAATCCTTGCGGGCCAGCTGCATACGCCCCTTTACTCCCAGGGTCACCCCATAAAAATAAAGTAGCTCCCCATCCTGGGGCTCTGCCTGCGATCTCTGCCGATAATCGGTGAGCACCGGTTCAATCTCCTGCGCCAATATTTGATTGGCCCGCCGGTGTCCCCGGGCTTGTTGATTGGCATACCACTTTGTTACCAGCAGCCCCAGCGGCGCGAAGACACAGGCAGAATCATTTTGCTGCAATTCACGGAACAGTCGTAAGGCGGCGGGATATTCCAAACGATAAATAGCACACAAGGCCCGATCCACCTTTTCTGTTCGGGCAGACTGCTTTTGTGCACCTGCTGCCCAGACCATGGCCTGGCACAGCAAGAGTAACGTTAGGCTATATCGGAAAAGTCGGCAGGGTCTCATTGCTAATAAAAAGGCCCCTTTTGCAAGGGGCTTTTAAGATTTATTATGCTCATTAGTAGACTATTCAACCATGTCTTCTTCCATAAAATCAGCCAGACGAAAACGGCCTTCCTTTTCCAGTTCACGGGCTTTATCAATGATCGCCTTCTGGGCGGATTCCACTTTACGCCGGGGCTGCGGGCCTTCCAACAATTCCATTTCATCCTCTAAAATAATCTGTGTGCGCTGCGGCAGGGAATCAATAAAACGGGCTTTTATCTCTTCCGATTGTCCTTTGAGGGCATAGGCCACTTCCGAAGGCTCCACCGCTTTCAGGACATCACTGAGCACATCATTGGGTAGTTTCATCAGATCATCAAAAGAAAAATAATGGTGTTTGACCTCTTTGGCCACTTCCGGCGCTTCTTTTTTAAGGTGCTCTAAAAACCGTTTTTCGTCCCGGGGGCGTAGCTGGCTGAGGATTTCGGCCAGGTTTTTGCTACCGCCCCTGGAAAATTCAGAGGCGCTGGGTAAAAAAGCCGACTTTTCCTTGAGTTCGCTGGCAATGCTGGTGACCCCTTCCAGGGGAATATCATTTAAATTCCCGATCTCGGCCAGCACTTTGGGTTGTACCGTCGGGTCTAAGTGCTGCAGAATATTCACCTGTCGCTCCGGCGAGAGCTGCGCCAGGGTCAGGGCCATGATGCGCGGTTTTTCGGTGGAAATCAAATAGGTGATCTGTTCATCACTCAGCTGCTGTAAAAAATCAAACGGTGCTTTGGTTTCCTCTTCCGCCGGTTTGAATTTCTCCGATACAAAGTTGAAATAGAATTCTTCCATCACCTCTTTTTTCAGATCAAAGGGTATCGACCCCATCTGGTTCATGTGCCGGCGTACGGCTTGAATGTCCTCGGGGGTTAAATCCTTAAAGAGCTGTAAGGCCAAACGGGTGCCCAGGGCTTTGAATAGAATCGCGGTTTTATCCAATCCGTCTAGGTTTTTTTTATCCACCATTTTTACTCTCCTCCTAATTCAGATTCTGAGGATTTTTTCTTTTGTTCCATCCAATCCTTGACAATGCGAGAAGCCGCCTTGGGCTGGCCCACGGTCATGGAAATAACAGATTGCCGGATGCCTTTCATTTCTTCTACCTGTTCTTCCTTGGCTTGCGGACTGGGCGCTGCGAGGTGGGGCTTCTCAGCGGTTTGACGGGCCGTCTCCGGTGTCGCCGGTCTGGTCGGTGCCTCGGTCGGGCTGGCAGCAGGTGTGGGTGGCGGAGTCTCTTCAGCCGGGGGAGAGGGCTTTTCGCCCATGGGAATCTTTGAACCGTAACCCCACTCCAGTTCCCGGCGTCGTTCGCGGTTGCGCCGGGTCAGAAGTATGATTAATATAACCAACAGCACCAGAATAATGGCCGCCGCAATGATTAATCCCAGCCACTCTTCCCAGAAAGACCGTTTTAATTCCGGCGGTGCGGTATCCAGAATACCCTTTTCCAGCTCGGTCAACCGCTGGTTGCTGGCTTGCAGTTTCTGACGCAGAGCGGTTAATTCTTCTTCGCGGGCATCGGTTATTTTCTGCTTGTCGGTCCGCTCCGCTTCGGTTATCTGCGGTTTCTCGATCTGATCTTTTAACTCCGCGATCTGGGTTTTTAGCTCGGCGATACGCGCTGAATCACGTAAGATAGCCTGGCGTCTCATGCGCTTCTCTTTTTCAATCTGCGCCTGTCTTTCCGCCGCTCTTTGACGCGCCTCCAAATCCTCTATTTTCTCAGCAATATTTTTCAGGATAACCGCTTCAGCCTCATCCTTCTGTTCACGCCGTTTAAATGGTGACGTCATAATGCTCAATTCATCTCCGCGTGTGCGGTCCAAATGCGCGGCTACTGAGACAACCTGGCGGACGTTCTCGATGATCTCCGGAGTAACTCCATCCTCAAGAATGATCTTTACTTTCTGGCGTTTTACCACCGGATAGGTGTTTGAGCTCTGGTATACTGTTTCCTGAGATTCCTGAACCGAGCCGGCAGGTGCCGATCTCTGCGCCCGGGTGGTTTGTTCCGTACCCGGCGCTTGTTTCGTCGGCATTTCCCGGGCCTTTTGCGGTCTTTGACTCTGCTGCGTCAGCAGCTCTTCCGGCATTTCAAATCCCGGTAGAGGCATGGAACTTTCCGGTCGCACCTGTTTCTCGGATGGCTGCGGTGGGGGAGGCTGAGTTGTAGTCGTAGTGGCTGTGCGGGAGGGTTGGGCGGTCTCCTGCGCCGGTTCTGATGTGGTCGTTGAATAGGACTGTGCTTCCTTAAGGGTTTTGAAGGTCAGTTCTACGGAAACATCAACGACAAATTTGACATCTTCCAGCAATTTGTTCAGCGCATTCTCAATCCGCTCGCGCAAATTGTTTTCCAGCATCAATTTCTGGGACAGATAGGATAATTGATTCTCCTGGGCCCACAGAAAAGTGAGGGTCAGTACCACAAGCAGTCCCAGTATTAAATAATTTTTTACGGTTTTGTATCGTCTTGACATAGGTATATCTCCTCTATTTACTCCATGGTAAGGAAAAAGATCTCCACCCTTCTGTTTTGGGTCCGTTTCTCCGCCGTGGCGTTGGCATCGGCTATGCTAGCCCCTTCGGACCGCGGACGGGTATCTGCATATCCGATCGCTTTAAAGCGATCCGGTGGTATCCCGCGGCGGATAAAGTAACGCACCACCTGCGCGGCCCGGGCTGCGGATAGCTCCCAGTTAGAAGGATATTTGGCCGAAGAAATGGGCACATTATCGGTGTGACCTTCGATGGCAATCGGATAAACCGACTTACGCATCATGGTTTCAAACTTATTCAGAATTGTATAAATCTGGGGGTCCAGGTCGGCACTCCCCGAAGGAAAAGATATCTCGCTGGGAATCTGAATGGAAACCCCGCGGGGGCTGGTTTCAACCTGAATCTGATCCTTTAAATTTTCCTCTTCAATGACCTCAACGACTTCATTGTAAATTTCCGCCAGAGAATACCTCTGAGTCGATTTTTTCTTACCCAGTGCTTGGCCAACAGAATCGGTGAATTGCTCTAATTTGACCGGATCGATTGTGGACATGGAAAACAATAAGACAAAAAAGGTCATCAGCAAGGTCATCATATCCCCGTAGGTGACCAGCCAGGGCTCATCGCCCTTTTCCTGTTCACGGCCCGTATTAAACTGCGTACTTCCAATTGCCATAATCAGGCCTCATCCTCAGGTCTTTTCCAATCCCGCGGTCTCAGAAAGGAATTCAGTTTTTCCCGCACAATCAGCGGGTGTTTGCGGGCATGCAATAATAGCACCCCATCAATAACCATGGTTTGTAAGGTGTTGCGCTGATCAATCCGAGTTTCGAATTTAACGGCCATGGGATTGAAAATCAGATTGGCAAAAATGGTTCCGTAAAAAGTGGTAATCAGTGCGGCTCCCATTCCCCGGCCCAGGACCCCCATGGGATCCTGACCGCCCCCTGCGATCTCGCTCATGGCAAATAACATCACCACCAATCCGATCAGGGTTCCGATCATCCCGAAAGCCGGGGAATATTTTCCCATGGTGCGGAGCACATTGGCTTCTGATTGCTCCCGAAAAGCACGGTTGGCAATCCGGGTCTCCATGATTTCACGGATGTCGTTGGGATTATACCCGTCTATGACCAGTTGCATTCCATCTTTTAAAAAGGGGTCACTCACATTACCCATTGAATTTTCCAACTCTTGCATGCTCTTCCGTGCCACCGGGGCCAGCCCCACTATTTCCTCCACCTCGCCGACCATATCGATCTTCTGGCGCTTAAATACCGCCAGAATAGATTTAAGTAAGCCAAACACATCTTTCATTGAAAAACTGAGCAGGGTCGCGGCTAAGGAACCGCCGCCGACAATTAATAGGCTGGGCAGGCTTAAAAAGATAACAAAATCAGCGTTCAGCTGCATAATACCAAGAATAATCAGTCCGACGCCCGAAATAATACCCAGTAAACTTGCTAGATCCATTCTATCCCTTTCTATTCTTTGGAATTATATCCGCCGGCACTTCGCAAGCGATTCTGATTCATGGCGCGCAAAATGTTCCGGACCTCATCGTAATCAGGATCGATTTTCAAGGCTAAGTTCCAGTTAATAGTGGCGCGCTCCAGGTCTCCCAATTTATAGTAAATCGAACCGCGTCGGGCATAGGCCAGCGCAAGATTAGAATTCAACGCGATCGCCGCGTCCACCTCTTTTAAGGCTGCTCGGTAGTCACCGGCATAAAAATTGCGCAAGGAGCGCGACAAATGTTTCAGGGCCTGGTTGATGTTATGTTCCATGGCGTGTTTGGCCAGTTTGACCGACCGCACTGAATCTTCCAGCACACTGTTTTTCTGTCTCAAATAGGCCACCTGGCTGGTAAGATATTTAATCTGATTTTCATATATATCCAATGAATCCCGTAATATGGCGATCTGTTCATCGGCTGCTTTTAAGGTGGAGTCCAGCTTAGCGGCAAATTGCGCTTCCAGGTCTAAGATCATCTGTGATTCTTCATCCACCATACCTTCCAGAATACGGCGTTTGGCATCTTCCGGCTTAATGCGTGGAATTCTGAAATCCAGGCTGAGATTTATACTGGGATAGTCACCGATATCAGCTGGCTGAAAAGCGCTGCCCCCGAAATTATACAAGCGCAAGAGGTTACAAATGCCCAAGGTGAAATAGTAATCATTGCTGATCGGAATCCGCATGCCGGCATTGACGTTGCCGCCATCAAATTCACCCAGTAAATCCACACCGCCTTTATCAGCCATGATGTTGGTCTGTAGCATCATACCGGCAAAAACACCGGCGGTTGTGTCGGCAAACCCAGTGGCCAGCCCGCCGGTCCCAAAACCCATATAGGTCGCCAGGGTGGCGTCTCCAAATTGTTTCTCATTGCTGATCACCCCAAAGATAGAGAGTGTTTTGGGGTCCAGGTCTACGTTTTTCTCACCTTGTTTAATCACCAGATCGTGAATGCCGGCGGAAAAACTGATGTCACCGTAGACAAAAAAGCGTTTTTGAAAATGTAAGCCGAATTCAACCGGTGGATTGCCACCGATCCCCTGGATCGAGGTGACGCCCAGTTTGACCGTGGGGGTCAAATCCGATTCAATAAACACCCCGCGGGAGAAGAGGGTGTCGGCAAAACCATAAACATCGCTACTAAAACCGGTTCTCAATACATAGGGTGTCCGATAAACACTGCTGGTGGGAATTTTCAACATATAGCCCGGCTTGGTAAAAGAGACGCGCGTCACCTGGCCGCATAGTAAACCGCTCAACAGAAACAGGGTGAGTATGATAGGCAAACTTTTTTTAAGCATAAAAAATCCTTATTTCCTACTTATTCCCCTTGTTTTATGCGCTTCAGCTTCAGCAGGGCTAACTTGCTCAATTTACTGTCTGGATAGCGAGTGGTCAACCGTTTAAAAAAGATTTCTGCCAGCGCAGGGTTGTTCAATTTCTGATAGGTAACCGCTGTTAAAAACAGCGCATCGTCGCCTTTTTCAGTCAGTGGATATTCCATTACCTTCTTCAAATATTCCAGGGCCAAATAGCTATCCTGCAAAGCGATATAGCTCTCTCCGATCCAATAATAGGCAGCCCCGATCATAGTGGATGGGACGGTGCTGGTAAGGGTCTTATTAAAATAGTCTATGGCCACGGCATGGTTATGATGGTTATAGGCATCGCGGCCTTTTTTAAAATAGGCTTCACCCTCTTTTTTAGTATAAATCTCAACCCGCGGCGACAAAGAGGCATAGGGGGAGATAAAAACCTGATTCTTTAAACGGCGTAATTGGATGGTTAAGGAATCATTTTTTCTTTCCAGCGCTAATAGGCGCTTTTGCAACTGACTTTGCTGACTGGATAGGGCCAAAGCGAGGGAGTCTATTTGGTCTTGGAGTAAGACCCTTTGGTGGTTAGCAACGCCTTGTTTACCTGTTAGGGGGGAAGACTCCCTCTCTGGCTCTATACCTATCCCCAGATCATACATAAAATCTGATGCCGGGGTCTGCTGGGTACTGTCGTTCGTTTGGGCACCCACTATCATAAAACTAAGCATCAATATAACGGCTTTCTTAATCACCTTGATCTAGAACTTTTGCTTACCCAGGTTAAATTCCTGCGCCTTTTCGACCAACTTACTCTGCGGATAATCCGCTTCCAAGCGCTCAAAGGCTTGGCCGGCTTTTAACCGATCGCCCATTTTTAAATAGCTCATCCCAATCTTGAACAAGGCGGCCGCCGCTTTGTTTTGATCACCCATTCCGGGCACCTGCTCAAAAACAGCGATAGCGCGCGCATAGTCTTCCAGGGAATAATAACATTCTCCCAACCAGTATTGACAATTATCCGAAAGCGGATGATCAGCTGTTAAGGACAGCAAATAGGTGAAAGTATCAATACCACACTCATAATTCCGGCCGAAATAACAATTCAGGGCCCGGGTATAGAGTGCCCTGAAGTCGGCATCGGAGATCGGATACACCTCTCTGCTTTGTACACTGTCTGTACTGGGCCGGGCCTCACGGATAGTCTTGACCATCTCACGCGATAATTTTTTATCCTCTTTTAATATCTTAATAATCTCTTTTAACTGCTTGATCTCACCTTCCTTGGCATCCAAAGAGTCGGCCAGGGAATCATTCTGCGCTTTAATGGACTCCATTTCCGCTTGCAGGCTTTGGATCTCACTTTGATGGATGGTGATGGCCGATTTCAAATCCAGGATCTCGACATTTTTCCTGACCATCTCGGCCTTCTTCTCCTGCAATTCGTCACTTAATTCCCGGGGCTCCTCATTCTGAGCCCAGATGAGGGTGACACCGCTGAGCAGGAAAAGGCATAGCCCGTTCAAAAAATATCTCATCCCTGATATTGCTCCCATTCAATGGTGTATGAATAGCCGATAAAGCTGCCAAACTCCCGGGGCAGCACCAGCTTAAAAGTTCCGGTAGCGCCCGGAAGGAGCGAGTTATTGGTGGTGATCCCCGAGTTGTCAAAGGTGAAATGCGACCCTTCCACATAGGTGGTTTTTGTGCGAGTATCGCCACTCCAGTTTTTGCGAAATATAAAATTAATGCGCACAAAATCCGCTCGCCGTGAACCAATGTTCTTGATTTTTCCGCTGAATATGGTATTGCCCGTGCGATCTTTCTTTTCTTTAATATCCCCTACCAACACGCAATTAGGGGTTTTCTGAGAAGTCTTGATTTTGGATATGGTCGTGTCTTTCTCGGAAATATACTTTTGCCGCGAACCGCTTTTCCGCTCTAAGCCAGTGGCCACATCTTGCGGGGCATACTGTTCCGCCGGTCTTTCCGGGATATTGGTGATGATCCGGACCACGTTCTCCTTCTTCAAAACCAGATAACCGATCAGGGTCTCTACCTTGATAATGTTGTCATCCTGATAAACAACCGTACCAAAGAAAGAAGAGCCGTTATCCGTTACAATTTCCTTATCATACATATCCAGGGGATTGGTCCACATCTGACTGCGGGCTTCCAGATCCTCAATTTTTTGTTTGAGGTGTTTGAGTTCGGCAGACATCTTTTTCACCTCAAAGGTCAATTCACTGATCACATAATCCTTATCGCTGGCACTGCTTTGATTAGGTGGACTGACCTCCTCCTGGGAGGTCGAAGCGGTAACCGCAGACGGTTGCGGTGCCCGCTCTTTTTTATGGGTCCCTGGGGTTGACTCTGATGCAGAGCTGGTGACCGCTACAGTTTTATCTTGGGCTGACTGGGTTTCTTCTTCGTCGGTGACAGTCTGTGGCCGTTGACTACATTGGGATAGTATTATGAAACATAATAAAATAAGGATTTTGGTTTTCATACTTCTGCTCCCCTCAGGTAAATTGTGTTATCTTGTTCATAGCTAACACAATGGCGTTGCTTATAAAAAATATATCTTTTGAATAACTATATGTCAAGGAAAAAATAAGTAAATTAGCCACTTAGCCCTATGACTTAAATATTTAATTTAAGTGGGTGCTTTTTCTGGCTGAGCATGAGGTAAAAAGACCTGATTCACCTCTTTTTCCGGCAACTCCAATCAGACCGATTTAGGGGCCATGGGATACCTAAGTATAGCGGCAATATGACCATATTCCCGCATCGGCTGACTGATATATTGAATATCCACCGACTGGGAGAGCGCGATATGCAGCATATTTTCGATCAGATCGTTGGTGCGCTCCAACGGTGTATCACATAGAGGACATTTCGCTTTTATCTCGGTATCAATACAATCGTCATGGCGACAGAAAACGCCTTTAATTTTATACCCTTCTTCTATTAATAGGGTCTGGATCTGACTTTTCCGCAGGGCGCGAATCGCCGCCCTGATACCTGAGACGCCCAGACTTTTCTGTTCCTGCTCATGATATTCCGCCAGCAGCTTATCCTCAAACGTTTGGCGGGCCTTTTTTTCCGTCTCGCGCACTTTCTTGAGCATATCATTCAAGGGGGCTGCTGGCCCGATGACAATGCGATCAGTGACTTTGGAAACCACATAATCATGTAAATAATCTTCAAACTCTTTTATCGTTTCGCGTCGGCCGCCAATGACCATCCATTTAAAATCCTTTTCCTGGTTCAACTTAAACACAAATTTAGCCACATCTTTATAGTGCTGAATTATATCTTGGCGGACGCTACGCTCCACGCGCCGCTCCTCGGTGCCGCCAAAACCACCAACATTGATTGACTCAATATTATCATGTTCAATATTCAGCTGTTCGGTATACTCCCCAAAATGACATTCAAAAACACGCGCCTTGGCCTTGTCTACCAGGACGACGGCGTAATTCCGGAAATCAGAAAAAATGGCTGTTAAGGGCCGGATAAAAGGCTTGGGCTGAACTACCAACTCATTCTCTAATGCATGTTTTAAATTAATATGCTCCCAAAAATCAGCCCCCTGGCAACTGAAAACAATGCCACTGGAATATTGGGAGGTATCAAACCCCTCGCTAAACCATTGCTGGATTTTATCGAAATCGGCCAATACCGAGGCCTGTTCCTTGTCGGATAATTGTTTAAAGTAGGTGGTATTTTTTTTATAACGAATCATTTTTTTTAACTCCACCAGATGCCTCTTCCAGTCACCGGAAGCATTGGAGACTGTCAAGTAAGCACTGGTTATGGGAAAATCCTTCGGTTTGAAATCAACCAATTTTTTTACCATATTGTTTTTCAACATAAATCCTCCTGTTATTATGATTCACAGAATATTCTATTGCTGCTAATTAACCCACAATACAAACCAGAACTTGGCCTGCCATCTGTTTTCGGCAGCCCAAAGGCGATGACCACAGTGGCCTTTGACTGCCACGGCCAAACCATCAGCTCGCCGCCCTCTGTAATTACACCCATAAAAACGAAAGAGAGCTGTGCTTAAACGGAATAATAATAAATGTATCACCTAGTTTATTATTAACAATTTTTTATTAAATAATCAACAATTATTATCATGGGTCAGCAAAACAATCCGCGGTTTACTCACTCCGCAAAACCCGTAAGCCATTTTAGTTGACCCTGGGAGGTAACAATCGCCTCATAGGGATCAGTGGTCTCGGCCGCGTCGGTCTGTAACACCAGAATCTCGGCTGTTTTACCAGGCTCCAAACTGCCCACTTCTTTATGAAACCCAATTGCATAAGCCCCATTCAGAGTGGCAAACTTTAAAGCCTCCTCCGGAGTGACCTTCAATTGATCAACACAGTGCCGGATTTCTTTGCGTAAATCCAAATCCGGTACGATCAGTTTACTCTCGGTTCCCAGGCAAATATTGATCCCTTTACTTTGGAATAGTTCCGTCGGTGCTTGTTTTAAGCTCAGTAAGTCAGCGCTACGCGGGCAGAGACAGATGTTTATTTTGGTATGGAACCGGTTGATTGTATCCAGGTCTTCCGCGTTCAGATCAATTCCGTGCACAAAAATATTATGCCGGGTATAAAAATGGTTGTCTAAATAATAATGAAGCGGGGTGGTCCGGGGTGTTTCCCAGGAGTAATCATAATCGCCCACCGCTAACAAAAACTGTTTTAGCGGGCCTTTCCCGTTTAAGAAAAAATCTTTTTCCGCGCTGGTCATCCCGAAATGCAGGGCGGTATGCAATTCATTGACACTAATTTCCCGGAGCAGATCCGGGGAAACCGTCCACAGGGAAGAGGGGGCCAGGTGCTTGGTGACCGTTTTTTCCACCGGAAATTGACGGATTCTATCCCGGTGGTATTTTAAAATGTGGGCGGCTTTGGCCTTCTTAAATCCAATCACTTCGTGAAAAACCCGTGCGAAAAACGGGCTGTCAATCAGGGGCTCTCCTGAGATACCCGTCGCAGAGAAGTCGGCCAGCGCGATGGTGCCACAGGCTCTTAACTCGGCAATGTTGGATTTGACGATCTCCTTTTTTTGTGTGGTACTGGTCTGTTGCACATCGATATACAGCGCTTGATAATACTCAATAAAATTGGCCAGCTTCTGGGCGGCATTATTATGCTCGATATGGGTATGCCCATTGACCAGGCCTGGAAAAATAATTGCATTTTCCAGATCGATAACCGGATAGTCATAGTTCTGCTTGATCCGCTCCAGAGTATCAACGGCGATGATCTTTTCCGCGGCTATCACCACCGCGCCCCGTTCAAGGGGCGGGTTTGAGATCGGAACCACCCATCTGGCTGTAAAAATATGGCCCCTGTCGTCTGCGGGCTGCTTTGTTTCTATTCCATTATACTGCATATATAATCCTTAAATCAGTTGTCGAAATTTAAATAGTATCATGGGCAAAAACAATAATGGCGAGGAATTTATCTCTTCTGTAACCCCTTTTGGCTTTTATTATCAAATAGTATAGAATCAACGCTTGAGACTGTTTACTTGTGATGCCAATCAAAAATTGCTTGGATTATAAATAACAATGAATTAATATCACTGGATTTACTAAAATTTGTGATTTAGAACATGAACACATTACTAATGTTAGCATTAATTTTACGCGCAATTTATGATGATCGGAAAAATCAAGATGTTAAAAAAACCAAAAATATATACCTTTCTTATTCGCACGATAATCATCGGTCTCATCTATGTATGGCCGGCTGTCAACAGTTCCGATTACCTGGCCCAGCATCGGGATTCGGATAGGAAAAAACTAAATCGCTACGATCCCTTAATTTCCTCCCTGGCCCAGCAGGAAGATATTTCCCGTCAGGAGCTGGAATTCATATTTCTGGATCCCCGGGTAGAATTTTATCAACATTTAGTGGTTGATAAATACACACCACCGGCCATGCATAAAAGCAGTAGTGTCTATTTTCATAAAAATTTGGCTCAACATGGAACCGAAGACTTTATTGCCCATTATCACTCTTATCTAAAAAAAGCAGAAGAGCAATATGGCGTTGAAAAGGAGGCCGTGGCCGCCGTGATTTTCGTGGAAACCAAGTTTGGTCGTCTCACCGGACGTTACTCTGTTTTTAATGTGCTGAGTTCACTGGCACTGGCGGACAGCCCGATCTCTCAGACCTATATCGCCGACCATATCCACCGTAAATATCACCACTTCACTTATGAGCGCCGGCAGCAGTTAATCCGACACTTCCAGAATAATGCCAGCCAAAAATCCAAAATGGCCCGCAGCGAGCTGGCCTACTTGATTCGCTTGCAGCTGGAAAGCAGCATTGACATCCTCGAGCTACCCGGTTCTTATGCCGGCGCCTTTGGTTACCCCCAGTTCATGCCATCCAGCGTATACAAATATGGTGTTGATGGAGACCGTAACGGCCGGGTTGATCTGTTCACTTTTCCAGATGCTATTATGAGTGTGGGGAAATACCTGCACGCCAAGGGGTGGGACAGCGACCACAACAACAAAAAACGCGCCCTTTTACGCTATAATTACAGTAATCGCTATGTAGCGGATGTACTGGCTGCGGCGGCTGAAATAAACCGGCAATTCAACTAAACCACTCGTTTTTTCCTGACAACCGTTACAAGTCCGGCAGGGGACGGTCTGCCATGATATATTTTGGCGGCATGATCACCAGCTCGATCGGACCACTGTCAAAATGAGCCTGAAACTGATCGGTGTCAGTCTCAAAGCTTATTGTTAAGGGTAAATTGGTATGGCCATGAATTACCAGAGGAAATTCACCCTCCCGGCGCTTTTCACACCACAGGGAAACCTGGTAGGAGCCAAAGCGTAAATTTTTGATGCCATGCTTGTCATACAACCTGATTCGCCAGCGGACATGTTGTTTGGGGCCGAAGACCTTGAATCCCAGGATATTCTCAATGAGCATGGCCACCGGTCCTTGACCGGAATACGCAATCCCATCCGGTTGCACATAATCCTCAGAATCCCAGCGCGTAGCCGGCGCTATCTTTTCCGGGGAATAGAATTGCCAGATGGTTTCTGCCGCAAAGTCTGCGACTTGGGACGCATTTGCGGGGCCGGGACCTTGAAATATCTGCGCCATGTTATTCAGATGATTCCAGGCGGCCTGAGTGGCAAAATCTTGATAGCCATAATCCTGCAGACCGGCAAGCACCATATAATTCAAAGCACCGCATACACTTCCGCGCCAATAAAAGCCGGCCGGATTGTATTCCTTTTCATCGGCGGCCACCGTAGGAAACAGATGGGGACGATAAAATTCGGTGGTATCTCTGAGATGGTTCACTAGCTGGCCGGCCGGCTCAACGGTGGGAATCCCCGCCCAGAGCGGCCAGAAACCAGCCAGGGTTTTCACCTGATACAATTTTCCATCCCGTGTCTGGTCATAGTAAAACCCTGAATCAGGCGCCCATAGTTTAGACTGGATAACCGCGGCTAAATTCTGATAATAGGTATTAAAAAATCTAGCCCGCTCGCGGCGGCCCAGCACTTTGGCAAAAAAGGCCAGGTCCTGAGCAAATTTGGCCATCTGGGCGCTCATATCGGTCCAGCCTCCATATTCGGTATTGCCCCGCGGCAGATTCAACATGTTAGAACAAAAGGGCGTGGAGTAAAAAAGATCCCGGGCCTGCCCTTTTCCGTGACAGCGGGCCTCCAGCCAGAAAAAATAACGCTCCAAAACCGGGTATATCCGTCTGAGCCGGCTCGTATCACCGGTCATGGAATAATATTTCCTTTCCACCCAATTAAATAAAGGGGGATGAATCATGGGATCGCGGGTCGTGGGGATACTGACCGGACTTTCGGCTACCGTTAGTATTTCGCGCGGTATAAAGCCGTCGCTGCGTTGATTATGGTAAAAATTATCCAGAGCCGACATTACCGGAAAATAGTGGGCGCCATACATGGCAAAAAGAGCCGTAAAACAGGTTGACCATTGCTTGATAAAGCCATCTTCCCCACAAAAAATGTAAGGCCGCTCAATCCCTCCGCCCGGTTCCCGGGGCTGAATTTGTCTGTTTATTTGAGCCCACACTTCCCAATACATGGCCGCCAAATCCGGTTGGTCCGGCAGGATTGGCTGCGGTAACTGCTCATAATCCAATGCCCGGGAACAACCTGTTCCCGAAGGCCAGCCGAAAAGAAAAAAACAAAGGACAAGCAATAGCTTTATCTGGGCGTGGGAGGCGTTTGTTTTAAAGCCTCTTCTTCTTTCCATAAATTATCTAACGCTTCCTCGAAAACATCGGTATAAATTTTCTGCGCCTTTTCTTTCTGGCCGGTCCCGGCGTAGGCCTTGGCCAAGACCAAACGATAGCGCTCTATCTTCGGCCGCATCTCTACAGCCTTGTTTAAATATTGAACCGCTTTGTCATACTCTTTTTTCTCAAAATAAAGCTTCCCATGATAATAATAGGGTTGTGGGTGCTCGGGTAACAAGTCTATCTGTCGGCGAGAATATCGCAAAGCCTTTTTTAAATCGCCCTTTTGCCGGTAAATCTCAGCCATCAGATAATAGGCATCGGGATATTCCCTATTTACTTTTAAGGCCGCCTTACAATAATGGAGTGCTTTGCGCTGATTGGACAGATAAAAGTGATATAGTCGGGCTAAAATCAGCAGGGTACTGGGCCGGTATTTATAACGCAATGCCTTCTGGTAATTAATCACCGCATTGCGGTAATGACCCTGTTTATATTCTAAATAGCCCCAGGCCTCATAATTATCTGCCGACCGTTTAGCGGTTTGGGTTAATTTTTCGCAAGCATGGGCCGCAGCTAAAAAATAGCCGTTATTGGCCAAAATCTGGGCCAGCAACTTTAACAAGAAGGGCTTTCCCGTATAGGACAGCGCATCCTGAGCCACCCGGGCAGCGGCGGCATGACGCTCCTGATCACTCAGATAGACAGCGTAATATACGGCGATATTCCCCTGTTGCGGATGGTCACGATAGAGCTGTTGCAAGTGATCGAGAGTCGCATCCGGGCACGCCAATTTCCGGCTGTGATGAATAATCTTCAGCAGGGCCTTGTCCGCAGGCTCCAACCGATAGGCGGCCGCTGCCAGTTGGTGCCCTTTTTGGCAATCCTGTAAATCACGATAGGCAAAATCAGCATAGTTCAAAAGAAAAGCTGGCAAGGTATCACATTTTTCAGCAGCCCGGGTATACTGCTGGGCCGCCGCTTGGACCTGGCCCATCTGCCATTGGGAAAAAGCCCGCCCCCAATGGGCATGACCCAGCGCTTGCTGTGTCAGGATGGTCAGGTAATATTGATCCGCTTTATTATAATTGCCCGCCTCTAAGGCCTTAGCTGCTTTTTTAAAATGTCTCCGGCTTGCTTTGGGGATCTCAGACTTCAGTTGCTCATAACGCAATCCACTGGGAACAGAAGTGGGCGACGCGCCATACCCTTGGCCGGTTATCCCCCAGACAAACAATACTATTATTAGTATGCCGATAACTCTGTTCATAGGGCTTAATTTGAGTATTTTTAAAGCAGTTATCAAGATAAAAGCCTTGATCAACCCCGCCCCCCGGCCTGAAAAATGTTTACCTCCTGCGCCAAATAGTGCTTATATTTTACCTGGCGTTGTTTGATACTGTTTGTCATATTTATCACTGCGATCACCATTTTAAATCAGGTTGAAAAAAAGGAGCCCTACATGTCCAAAATAGAGACCTTATTACACCCTTTCCCACAAAAGAAAATTTCGCTCTTACCCACCCCTTTCCATTATCTGGATAATATCTCCTGCATACTGGGTCGGGATATCTATATTAAAAGGGATGATCTGACCGGGTTCGCTCTCAGTGGCAATAAAACCCGGAAATTTGATTTTCTGGTCGCTGATGCTTTAAAACAGAATTGTGATACCATTATCGGCATTGGCGCCAATCAATCCAATTTCTGCCGGATTCTTTCCGGTGTGGGTGCCAAATATGGTTTGGAAGTGCATCTCATTCTGAATGGCAAAAAACCGGCCCGGCCCACCGGCAACCTGTTAATCGACCACATGCTGGGCGCGGCCATCCACCATGTTGATACCGAGGATGCCGACATAAGACGGCAGGCGGCCCAAAAAACAGCCGCCGACTTACGTGTACAAGGTAAAAAAGTGTACTTTCTGCCTCCGGGCGGATCAACCCCGATCGGTACCCTGGGCTATGCTGCAGGGTTTGCGGAGCTGTTAGAAGATTTTAAACAACAAAAAGTGACTATCGATAAAATTTTTCATGCCTCCTCTTCAGCGGGAACCCAGGCCGGCCTGGTACTGGGTCAAGCCATCAGCCAATGGCCGGGACAAATCATCGGTATCAGTGTAGATGTTCCTGAGCCTGAATTGAAGCAAAAGGTCTACCAGCTGTCCCAGGCCGCCGGTGATCTGCTTGGAGTAACGGTGGCCCGCTCACAGGTGTTCACCGATGGCAACTATATCGGTCCGGGATATGCGAAACACACCCCGGAATGTGAAGCAGCAGTCGATCTGTTTGCCAAACAAGAGGGGGTCTTTTTGGATTACGTTTATACCGGGAAAGCCGCCGCCGGACTTATCGATTACTGTCAGCGGAAATGCGTCGGTCCGCAGGAAAAAGTGGCCTTTATTCACACGGGTGGTAACATTGAACTATTTGAATAATAGACCTTTAAAGAATGCCGAATAACTCAAATTATTGAACCTATGCGTGTCAAACCTAAAACTATCCTGTTCACTCTTCTGATCCTGCTGGCGGTATTTACCACAGCTTGGTTTTTTTATCTGTCACCCGCCCTTAAACAGCAACAGTTTGTGGCAGCCCTCAATCAGCCGGAGGCACCTCAGCGCCTGGCCGCCCTTAAGAAATATCTTAACTGCTACCCGGATAGTCCCAACCGGCCTCAGGCTTACCTGAAAATATTACAGTTGCAATACCATGATCTAAACCAAAAAACAGCCGCCGTATTAAACTGGAGCGCCTGGCTTACCCACCATCCGACCGAAGAGGAACAACAGGCGCTGCTTTCTTTTTACCGTAGGCTTGAGGATACCTTGTCCTCTCCGGCGACCGCTTACCGCGCATATACCAGTGCGCCCCGTCGGGTAAGTGCAAAACTGCAAAGGATATTATTTTTATACGATTTCTTTCTGAAAGCGCCCCTGGCCGATAGCTGCAAGCACGCGGAGCTACTACGTCTGACAGAGTTGCTGATACAATCGGATTGGCCTGATCCCCGGGGATATCTCCTGGTCGCTGAGGCCTTGTTTCAGCTGGACACCGTGCCTATGATTAAACAATCCAGTCGTCTGCTGCAGAAAGCGATTAACATAAACAGTTATGACCATCTATCCCAATTGTATCCCGGCCAAAGGGAAAAAAGCCTTCGTCAACACTTAACCGAAAACTATTATGACCTTTATCACCAGCTGAGCCGTAACGCCTATCAATTAGACAATTATCCGCTGGCGTTACACCTCATCTCTCAGGCAGCCAAATATAAACCACAGTTGCCGGAGGAAGCTTTGGCATTGTGGAAGTCCATTGCAGCAAAACTCGACAACGAATAGGAAAATTATGCCCAAAAGTAAACTTAAAACAGTACTGGTCCCTATAGCAACAGGATTGCTATTGTTAAGCCTGGATTTCGTGATTAAAAACCTGGCCAATGGCAGCCTGCCCTATCAACAAAGGGTGGAGACGCCCCTGCCTTTTCTGTTTCTGT
The DNA here is from genome assembly GCA_964640055.1 of uncultured bacterium. Lineage (GTDB taxonomy): Bacteria > Fidelibacterota > UBA2242 > UBA2242 > JAFGTP01 > CAZXFH01. The sequence goes on from CAZXFH010000020.1 coordinate 41,815, forward strand.
TCTTGACCCATAACACCGGGTATCACTATCTTTTCGGTGAAATCAATCATCATACCCTGTGGGCCCTTTTCGGGGTGGCCGTGGTTTTATTCTTGATCGTATCCCTTTCCAGTTCGCTACTCAAAGAGAGTCATTCCAAATTTTACCGCCGGATTTACGCCTTTATTCTAACCTTAATGATCGGCGCCAGTGCCAATGTGTGGGAAATCCTGTTCTACGGTTATGCCACCGATTATTTTATTTTTACGCCTTTGCCGTGGCCCAGTAATCTGTGTGACCAATACATCAACGCTATTTTGTGGATCATCATGCCGATCCTGTTGGTGAAATCCTTAGTGGATTGGTGGCAGCACCGCCGAGCCAAGCAACGCAAAACTACAAACTGATATGTCTAAGCAAACACTTTTGGTCATTAGCAAATATAAGACAGTGCAAAAGCATCTGGAAAAAACCTGCCAGGCCGCGGGGCTGCAAATGATTGTGGCCTCGGGTACCGCCGGGCATATCGAAAAAAAAATAAAGAAAACGCGGCCTACACTGGTGGTTGTTGATGTCGCTTCCCGGCAGTCAGCATCATTCTATACCCGGCTGCGCCAGATACAGCAGACCTATCGGTTGTCCTACCTGTTTTTAATAAAAAGCAAGGCTCCCCAGTCGGTGAAAGAACTCACCGCCTTTTATCCCTGTGCCCTGGCAGGGAAACCCCTTGATAAAAACCAGCTCCCGAAGCTGATTGAAACCATCATCGCACAACGCCCTTTTGCTCCCCAATCCCGGGAAAAATCTGAAACACAAACAAAGAACAAGGCGGAAAATTTCCGCACCTTTACCGCAATCATTCCGGTCGCCATTATCATCTATCGCGGGAAAAAAATCATCTACGCCAACCCGGCGGCGGAAAAAATAACCGGATATTCTCAAAAGGAGTTGCTGGCCAAAAATTTCTGGGAGACGGTCCATCCTAATTTTCAGCCCTTAATCAAACAGCGCGGTCTGGAGCGCCAGAAGGGCAAGTCACCCCCACCCCATTATGGGTTTAAAATTATTACTAAATCCGGACGGGAGAAATGGCTCTATATATACACGCAACCCTTTCAGTATGAAAATCAAAAAGCCGTGATGATATCCGCTCTGGACATTACCGCTTGGAAACAGGCCGAACGGGATTTGCGGGAATCGGAAAGCAAATACCGATTGCTGGTTGAAAATGTCAATGATGCTATTGTGATCAGCCAAAAAGATAAATTTATCTATTATAACCGACAATTCCCGGCTATGTTGGGATATCAGTATCGGGAATTAATGGGCGCCAATTTTAAACAAGTTTACACCCCGGCGGGCGTTAAAAAACTATATGCCCGCCAAAAACTACGCGCTCAGGGAGAGGCCGTTCCCCAGAGATATGAGACCCAGTTACAGAAAAAAAACAGCGGCACGGTGTGGGTTGAAATCAGCAGCCGGATTATTGATTATAACGGCCGTGTCGCCACTTTTGCTGTCATTCGCAATATTGATCAGCAAAAGAAAACCCTTAAACGTTTGGAACATGAGCGCTATCTGTTTCGTACCTTGATGGAAAACCTGTCCGATGCCATTTATTTCAAGGATAAACAAAGCCGCTTCATCCGGGCCAATAAAGTGGTCGCCCGGCGGTTTGGTTTTCAGCAGCCTGCAGCGCTATACGGAAAAACAGATTTTGATTTCTTTTCAGAAACCCATGCTCAGGAAGCCTACGCGGATGAACAAAGAATCATCAAGACCGGTGAACCCATTATTAATAAAGAAGAACAAGAAGCCTGGCCGAATGGCAGGGTCAGCTGGGCCTTGACCACAAAGATGCCGCTCTATGATGAAAACGGTACGATTGTGGGAACCTTTGGAACCGGCAAAGATATTACCAGCATTAAAAATATTGAAGCCGCTTTAAGACAGAGTGAACACAACCTGGAGCAAATAATCCAGGGCAGTTCTGTACCAATCTTTGTGATCGATAAAGACCACCGGGTGACCCACTGGAACAAAGCCATGGAAAACATCACCCGAATCAGTGCCGAAAAAATGCAGGGGACAAACCGGCACTGGGAACCCTTTTATTCCAAGCAGCAACCGGTCCTGGCCGACTTCATCATTGACGGGTCAAAAGCAGTGGAAATCGATCAACACCAGAAAGTCAAAGTATATAAAAGCCCGGTCATCAAAGGGGCTTATGAAGGGACAGAGTTTGTACCTAAAGTCGGCGGCCGCGCCCGCTGGTTATATTTCACAGCCGCTCCTATTAAAGATTCAGCAGGACGGGTGATCGCCGCGATCGAAACCCTACAGGATATTACGCCGCTTAAAGAAGCGCAAGAAGCCATTAACACCCAAAAACAATACTTCGAGGCCTTATTCAACAGCTCAGCCTCCGCGATTGTCTCTTTGGATCAAAATGATAAGATTTTGAATGTAAATCCTCAGTTTGAAGCCCTTTTCGGCTATCGAAAAACAGAGGTGCTCGGCAAAGACATTGACGCTCTGATCGCCCGGACGGATAATTACCACGCAGCACAAAAGATAACCCGCCGCGTTGCCCGGGGTGATATTATTCACCAGGAAGCCGTCCGTTACAAAAAAAACGGAACCCCGGTCAGTGTCACCATCAGCGGCAGCCCCATCCTGGTTAACGGCCAACAGATCGGTTCGCTGGGTATCTATGCTGATATCACAGCGCATAAACAAAACGAGAAGGCGTTGAAAGCCGCTAAACAGGAGGCCGAAAAAGCCAATCAAGCCAAGAACATTTTCCTGGCTAATATGAGTCACGAGCTAAGAACACCGATGAATGCCATTCTGGGTTTTACGGAAATTTTAGAGTCCACGGTGGCTGATAAAGCCCAGGCGCAATACCTGGCCGCCATCAAATCCAGTGGTCGCATGCTACTAGATCTGATCAATGATATCCTGGACTTATCAAAAATAGAAGCGGGGCGTCTGGAACTGGATTATAAACCAGTGAATATCTTCAGCATAATCGAAGATATCAAAAACACCTTTAAATTCAAAATGCAAGAAAAAGAACTAGCGATCATTGTCCAGACTGATCCGGCCTTACCGCCCTATTTATTTGTAGACGAAGTACGCTTACGCCAAATTTTATACAATCTGATTGGCAACGCTCTGAAATTTACCCATCACGGTCATGTAAAGCTGATCGTTAAAAAGGTCAGGGAACACAAAAGAAGCAATGCCATCGATCTGCAATTCAAAGTGGTCGATACCGGTATCGGGATTCCCAAGGACCAACAAAATCTGATCTTTAAAGCCTTTTTTCAGCAGCGGGGTCAGGACAGATCCAAATATGGCGGGTCAGGATTAGGGCTTAGTATTACCAAAAACCTTATCAACCAAATGGGGGGTGAAATTAAAGTAGAAAGCCATGTGGACCGGGGCAGTACTTTTCAATTTACCCTTCCCAAAATACAAAAGTCCCGGACGCAGCCGGAATATCAAAGGCAACCATTGCCGTCGTCAGCCATTAATTTAGCGAGGCCTTTTAATATATTAATTGTGAGTAACATGAATGCTGCGCAGGAACTACTCAAAGCCTATCTAGACCATCCAGCCCTTCGGCTGCAAACCGCACGCAATTCAAATCAGGCATGTGAACAGCTGAAAACAAAGCGTCCGGATCTTATTATTACTGATATCCAAGGTCAACATAAAAACGCATTTAAGGACATAAAAAAATTAAAATCTGTACTGCCGGGTCTGGATATCCCTTTACTGCCGCTGACCGGAGCTGATAACGCCGAAATTAATAAAAAATTAACCGCGCTCGGATGCCAAGATTATTTAGTTAAACCCATTAATAAAAAAGAACTGTTGCAGAAAATCACTCACTTTATCCCGAAGGAAAAATTGGGTGCCGGCCCCTCAGTAGTAGCCGCAAAAACAGCGGCTTCCCGGACAGAAGAGAAATTGACTGCGGCACTGGACCAACAATCAGCCGAAAGATTAAAGTGTCTGCAAAACATCCTGCAACAGGATTTTGTACCCCTGTGGCAGACCATTAAACAAAATTTCGTAATAAATGACATTGAGGGCTTTGCCCGGGAACTCGGTCAAGTGGCCGATCAATTCCAGCTTACGCCGCTTAAAGAATGGACGTTGAAATTAATCGAAGCTTCCCAGAATTTCGACATGGAAATCCTTCCCGACATCCTGGAATATTTTGATACCATTCTTACCAAGATCGAGGCTCAGGCAACTCCGCATGAAAATAATGGGAAAGGAACCATAAAGTGATTAGTCAGGCATACTCAAAACAAAACAGTGACATCCCGGTTATCCTGATCGTAGATGACATCCCCAAAAACCTACAGGTTCTGGGAAATATTCTCAAACAAGAAAATTATAAGGTCTCTCTGGCAACCAGCGGCCGGCAGGCCCTAAAGATCCTGGAAACTCTTCATCCGGACCTGATCCTGCTGGATATAATGATGAACAACATGGATGGCTTCACTGTCTGTAAGACGCTCAAGAAACAGGCCGCCACCCGGCAGATTCCGATCATTTTTATCAGCGCTAAAGGGCAAACCGAAGATATTGTCAAGGGGTTAAAACTCGGCGCAGTGGACTATATCACCAAGCCCTTTAATGCCACCGAATTATTGGCCCGCGTAAACACCCACATCTCCCTTAAGCGTGCCCATGAAATCCAGAAAAAATTGAACCGGAAACTAAAACGTTCGCTGGAAGAAATCAAACAACTGCGCGGCCTGCTTCCGATCTGTGCCAATTGTAAAAAAATCCGGGACGATGCCGGTTTCTGGCACAACGTGGAGGAATATATATCCGACCACTCAGAAGCCAAGTTCACCCACGGGTTATGCCCCGGCTGCATCAAGGAATTATACCCCCGGCAATACAAACGAATTCTTTCCGGCAAAGATAAACAGAAATAACCTTGTTATAAGTTATCACCCTATGAGCCAAACACAAACACCCTATGCCAACCCAGCCCATCTGCAAACAGCTGCGGATTATTTAAAGCACCATTTCCCCGAACAGCCCCGGATAGCCATTATCCTGGGATCAGGATTGAGTTATTTTGCCGCCCAGCTCGATCCCTTTGTCGAAATCAAGGCCCCGGAGATACCCTGGTATCCTCCTCCTACGGTCCAAGGGCATGCCGGCCAGCTGTGTTTAGGACGAGTCATGGGAGAAACCGTGCTGGCCGTTCAGGGGCGTTCACACTACTATGAAGGTAAATCCTTGCGGGAGATTACCTTTCCCGTCCAACTCCTGGCCCGGCTCGGGATCACTCATTTGGTGCTGACCAATGCCGCCGGGGGCATAAATCCGGCCTGTCATCCCGGCGAATTTATCCTCTTGGCCGACTATATTAATTTTACCCAAATCCAGCTGTTCCCAGGCAAACAGCTAGGGAACCCCTTTCCTGTTGCGCTGAGAAAAATTGCCCTGGAGACAGCTCGCCAGAGGAACCTTGCCCTGCCGGAAGGTGTATATTGCTGGACTAGCGGTCCCAGTTATGAAACCGCTGCTGAGATAGAGGCGCTGCGCAAACTGGGGGGTGATGCGGTGGGCATGTCCACAGTACCGGAGGCCCTGATGGCCGCGGATCTGGGAGTGCAAACCGTAGGGATCAGCTTGATTACCAATTATGCGGCCGGAATCAGCCAACACCCCTTGACCCATACCGAAGTCCAGGAAACCGCCGAAGCCATCAAAATCCCCTATTCCGAGTTCATTTACACCCTGATCGCCAATATTATCCGAAAAAAATAGTTTCGAATAATTAGCACGTAATTTATAAATTTAGTGTCAAATTATGGGACGCAAAGACAAAAATATCAAACCCCTTAGCTGGTCAAAAGCCCTGCAACGGGTCCTGATTCTTTATGGTATCGGCATTATCCTAGTAACCGGAATTTTATTCTATTATTCCACCCAACTGCCAACCATCGGAGAACTGCAACGCTTTGAACCGGAATTGACCACGCGTATTTTTTCCCGGGATGGCGTGGTTTTGGATGAAATCAGCGCTCAGCGGCGTACTCTGATTCCCCTGGAAAAAATCCCGCCGGAAATGATCCAGGCGGCCATCGCCATTGAAGACGCCCGCTTCCGGGAACACTGGGGCGTCAGTCTGCGGGATTTTTTCAGAGCTGTGGTCATTGACGTGCTGACCCTGAGTAAAGCCCAGGGCGCTAGCACCATGACCCAACAGCTGGCCCGTATCCTTTACGAAAAAATCGGCTATGAAAAAACTATCTCACGTAAAATTAAAGAGTTCCTGACCGCCTTACAGCTGGAACGGATGTATACCAAGGATGAAATCGCGGGAATGTATGTCAATTCCAGCTATATGGGCCACACCTATGGGATCCAGGCCGCTGCAGAATATTATCTCAATAAATCCGCTGAAAATCTCACCCTGGACGAATGCGCCCTGCTGGCCGGTGTGATTAAACATTCGGTCCGTTTTTCTCCTGTTCGCAATCCGGTTAACGCCTTCCAGAGAAGAAATTTGGTGCTGAACCGCATGATGGTCATGAATTTTATCAGTGAAGAGGAGTACCTGCTCTATAAAAACCGCCCCTTACAAATCCAACGGCCGGAAACCCCGTCGGCTATCGCACCCTATTTTGTGGAATATATTAAGCGTCAGATCCGCCGCGAAAAAGAAAGCCTGGATATTAATATTTATAAGGATGGGTTGTCCATTTATACCACTTTGGACACTCGCTTCCAAACCATTGCCGATACCGCCTTTCATGCTCATTTGAAAAAGCAACAGCAGGTCTTGAACCGCCGGTTGTTAAGCAACCCCAAAAAATTACAATCCATAATATCCGACACCACAGTTACCCGGGAACAAGTACAAGCCATGATAAAGGGCGAGCTGCCGTTCAAGGAGTCTTTGCGCAAATCCCTAGTCGTCCAAGGGGCTCTTGTGGCCATCGATTTCCACTCCGGACAAATATTAGCCATGATCGGCGGGCGGAATTTCAAGGAATCCCAGTGGAACCGCGCTACGCAAGCCAAACGCCAACCCGGCTCCGCCTTTAAACCGATCGTCTATGCCACGGCCATTGATAACGGTTTTCCGGTGACCACTCAACTGCTCAATCAGCCTGTGGTACTGAATATGAGCGAGGGGAGCCGCTGGGCACCGGAGAATTACGATCACTCTACCGGCGGCCTGACCACTCTGCGGGAAGGCATTCGCCGCTCCCTGAATCTGATCGCAGCCCGTATTGTCCAGGAATTGATCTCTCCGGAATCCGTCGTCAAAACCGCCCGGCGCATGCATTTAACGACCCACATCCCGGCAGTAGACGCGATTGCGCTGGGCTCGGCCTCGGTAAAACCCATCGAATTAACCGCCGCCTATGGTATTTTCGCGAATCAGGGGGTCTGGGTGGAACCGATCGCCATCACCAAGATTGTAGATCGCTATGGTAATATTGTGGCCAAATACAGCCCGGGACGGGATCTGGTCTTCAGCGAAGAAACCGCCTATATCACTACCAACCTGTTGCAAACCGTGATTGACGAGGGTACCGGCGGAAGTGCCCGCTGGAAGTTCAATTTCCAACACACCGCCGCCGGCAAAACCGGTACTACCAACAATTTTTCCGATGCCTGGTTTGTGGGCTTCACCCCCCGTCTGGTAGCCGGGGTTTATGTCGGCATAGATGATCCTTCCGTATCCCTGGGGGAAAATGAATCCGGTGCCCGGGCCGCTCTGCCGATCTGGGCCCGTTTTATGCGCCGCCTTCACCGTACCATGGAATGGCCGGATCAAAAATTCAAGCAACCAGCCGGTGTTGTTGATGTGGAAATCTGCAGCGAGACCAAACTTTTGCCCTCCAAATATTGTCCCATTGAAACCGAAATCTTCAACCGGGAGAACATCCCCAGCGATCACTGTCCGCTGCACCAGGAGATCCAGCGTCAAAAAGATAAAGACAAAGTGATATTTTAGTTCAATTTCCTCCCAAAAAGAACCGACAAATTATTTGCTTATTTAACGCGTGTTAACTAACATATAAAGTATATTATACGGGATGGAGACAGGCTTACGGGTCCATAAACATTGTTTTTATATTCAATAAGGTCTTTAACAATCGTTTTCAAAGGAGAGTGCCCATGAAAAAGTTTATATTTATGCCTATCTTGTTCAGCAGTATAATGTTCATATTACCACGCTGCACATCAATGGGTTTTATGCCGGATCAATATTCACTTGCCACGGCTGACTATGTCAACCAACAAATTGATCAAAAAATTCAAACCGCTAAAGCGGATGTGAAAAAAGAGACCGAAGCGGCTATCGAGGAAAAGTTTAAAGACTATATCGCTCAACTGGAACAGCAGCAGAAGGAATTAGAACGGGTTCTGACTTCCGTGGAAGATATCAATAAAAAAGCCCAGACCATCGACGCCCATTTTCGGCGCATGCGTTCCGATCTGGAGGATAACCGCCGCCAATTAATGGATAACCTGGATGAAGTCTCGGATACCCTGGATGCGAATGTGGAGCGGTTCAACACCTATATCAGCCAGTTAAAACAAATTGACCAGACCCTGAAAAACAATATCACCACTATCGAAGAAAATATCGCTGCCCTGCAAGAACAGGACCAGCAATTTGCCACTCAAACCGCCAAAATAGAGGCTCAATTAGAAAAGATGCCGGAAACCACATTGCGTGATCTGCGGAATGCCATTGAAACCTTTTATAAAGAAGAATAGGGTTTTATCCATTTCACCGAGGAGGGTGAAGCATGCAATGTATCAAATCACTAACCATTAGCACTCTATTGGTTTGTCTATGTTGGAGTCCGCTCAGCGAACCGCGGCTGACAGCTCAGGAACCGGATAATCCTTCGGACACCACCAAAGCCAGCATCTTTGGTCAAGCAAAGAATAAAATCGGCGGGCTGTTGTCGAAAGATAAATCCGCAACCCAAGATTCCACCGCAAAGGAAGACGGCACACTTAAAAAAACTTTTGACCAGACCATTAACAAGCTGGGCTCCATTATGGATAAAACCGGTCTGTCTGCCACTAAAACCGCCCAACTGGATACCGGAGATACCACCGCCCAGGTCAAAGCACCGGAAACTGAAGCCGGAGATCTTGACAGCCAGCAACGACAATTAAAAGCCCTGGTTGAACGTCAAAAAGACCTAAAAGAAGAGGTCGAGCAGGAATATCAGGCGGCTGTGGGCCGGGTAATCGATGCCAGTCCTCAGGGCGAGTTTGAAGGGCCGGACGAATACCAAGAACGTTTAGCCGATAACGAGCGCACACGTATAGCCCTGCGTCAAAAATATGAGCGCGTACTACAGGAACGGCGCACCTCCATCGAAAGAAAAATCGAGGGCATTGTTACCCAAACCTACCGTAGTCCGATCAAACTGGAAATCGGCTCATATATCGCCGCCCGGGAACGGTTCACCTTTTCCGTACCCACCACCGGGCAACGGGGCAGCTTCGTTATACCCAGGGAGATTGCCAAACAATTTAAAACCGATTTTAACACTTTGAATCCGATCGGTGTTTTTCAGTTGCAAAAAGATGGTACCCGGCGGCTGGTTAATGTGGAAATTAAATACAATGAAACCAGCTCTAGCTCCCTGGTTGACCGGGACGTTCAGAAAGTGGCCGCCCGTCAACAAATTGAAGGGCATAAACGCACCATCAATGTCCTGGCTTTCAATAACCTGGGCACCCTACTGGCCACAGGGGGTGATGATAAAACCGTGAAAATCTGGGATGCCAACAAACACACCCTGCTTTCTAAACTCGACGATTTCGATTCCTATGTTACGGCGCTGAACTTTCACCCCAACCAACAGATCCTGGCCTGCGGAGATTATGACGGTAATCTGCAGATCTACAACGTTGATACCCAGTCCAAACGCCATACGGTCAAAGCACACGACGATGAAGTTAAAACTGTCTCCTTTAATTTTGATGGCTCAGAACTCGCTTCCGGGGGCCGGGACGGACTGGTAAAAATATGGGATACCCAGGAGTTAAAGTTAAAAGATACCCTGGATGTGGCCAATCAAAGTGTGATTTCCGTGATCTACAGCCCTGACGGCAATAAATTACTGGTCGGTTTGGAAGACGGCACCGTTAAGTTGTTCGATCCTTTTAAACACACCCTGAAACAGTCCATTGATTCCAAATCCGCCTTTCTAACCTTCATGGCCATCAGTCCGGACGGTCAAACCCTGGCCACCAGCGGCATTTACAAAGAAATACGACTCTGGAACACTCAGGACCTTTCCGCCCTGCTCACCATTAAGGATGGCATTAACAGCGCCGCCAACCGTCTGGCCTTTAGCTACCCCGACGGATATATTTTGGCCGGCAGCACTGAGGATGATGAACTCTTGCTCTGGGATACTTATGATGGCGCTCTGGTTAAGAAAATTGAAAAGGCCCATGAGAACAAGATTAAAGGCCTGGATTTTAATGTTAATGGTAAAATGCTGGCCAGTTGCAGCGCAGATAAAACACTCCGGCTCTGGAATGTCAGCTACGATGAATTCAGCGAATTTGCCAGCGCCGGCCGGGATATCAGCGGCGGAATTAAAAGCAGTGGTCTACCCCCCAATTTGAACTCCCAGCTGACCTTTTACGAGCCCTCCGGCAACAATATCCTGGATGCCCTGGAAGAAGGTCAACTCACTGTCACGATCGAAAACAGTGGCGAAGGCGATGCCCATAAGGTCATGGTGCTCCTTTCCGGTGATTATCCCTCTTATCTGAATTTCAGAAAACAGGTGAACGTGGGACCGATTCCGGCCGGTGGAAAAGAAACTGTGGAAATTCCGTTGCAGGCCGGCTACCGGATACCCTCAGATCAGGTCTCGTTGACCTGCACGGTTAAGGACCAGGCCGTTGACGTGCAAAGCGAGCCCATACAAGTCAATTTCGAAACTGCCCAGTATTATGTGGACCTCGCCCTGGCCGGTCGCCAGATAATCGATAATAATCAGGACGCCCGTATTTCCCCCCGGGAATTGGTCACGGTGCAGATCTATATACAAAACCGGGGAAGCAGTCTGGCCCGCGCAGTCAAAGCACGTGTCAACATTGGTGAAAATGTCTTCTTTTCCGATACCCCAGACCAGAAGAGCAAATTTTTCGACCTGGGCGACCTGGCGCCCGGTGAACATAAAGAAGAGGTGGTCTTTGACCTGTGGGCCAATAGCTCAGCGCCGGACACCTTGCCGGTTTATCTTTCTTTAAATGAGTTGTGGGGGGAGTGGGGTAATGAGAACATCCCTGTGGTTCTGCCCTTTGACAAGCCGAACATCACCATGAAAACCCTGACCGTGGAGGGCCATAAGCAAGCCGGCGAACTGACGATCAGGGATTTTTCTATCGATGTGGAGGAAAACATACCCCAAACACTAAAAAGAAGAGAAAAAGCCCTAGCCGTTGTTTTCGGGATTGAAAAATATAAAGATGTTTCCGATGTCTCCTATGCCAAACGAGATGCGGCTTTTGTAAAGCAATATTTCCAAGATGTCCTGGGAATCCCCGAAATACGTATCTATTTCAAAACCGATTCCGATGTGGGAAAAGCGGAATTTGACAAGGTCTTCTCTCCGGGTGGCTGGCTGGATAAACGGTTGGAACCCGGTGTCTCCGAAATCTACGTCTATTACTCCGGCCATGGCGCACCGGATCTCCAAAACAACCAGGCGTTTCTGATTCCCTACGACGGAGACCCCAACTACGCCTCGCAAACCGGGTATGCACTGGACCGGCTCTATGAAAGCCTGGCCGGCTTACAAGCTAAAAACACCCTTGTCTTCCTGGACGCCTGCTTCTCAGGGGCTGACCGGGAAAGCGATATGTTGCTGGCCGATGCGCGTCCCGTTTTTATCGAAGCCATTAAACCGGACATGCCTGAAAATGTCACGGTCTATTCTGCCGCCAGCGCCAAACAGATCTCCAGCGCCTGGCCGGAAAAGAGACACGGTCTGTTTACTTATTACTTGTTGAAGGGACTGCAAGGAACTGCTGACACCAACCAGGATGGTCAGCTTACCAACCAGGAGTTATTTGATTTCATCAAGGATAATGTCAATAATACCGCCGGAATGCTGGATCGCGAACAAATGCCACAGCTACAAACCCAGAATCCGCAAGCCGTGATCACAACCTATGAATCAACAACCGAAGAATAAAGCGCTTTCAATCTATATCACCCTTTCGCTCTGTTTTTCCCTGGCTACCGCTCAGCAGCCGGTTTGGATTACCGTAGACACCGTGAAAACCTTCCCGGAAACCGAATCCCTTGTCAGCGCCAAAAATAAAACCCTGGCGTTTGCCCGCCGGTGTGCGCTGCAAAAGGCGGTTCCCGAAGAAGTGGCTGTGACCAGTTTATTGACTGATTTCAGCGCTGAAACCGGCGGTCTCAGCGAGGAGCAAACCGCCTACAGCATCTTTGCCCTCTCCTCCGTGGCCGGGTATATTACCGAACAAAAGGTGCTTGATCTGACCATTATGCCCCTGGAAAACAATCTCATTCAATGCCGGGTGAAATTAAAGGCCAAGGTAGAACCCACCCAGGGGGGACGCAATCCGGCTCTGGCTCTCAAATTACAAGTCGATAACAATTATTTGCCTAACGGCAGTGCCCTGACAATCAAAGCCCGGGCTTCGCAAGCGGGTTATCTATATCTCTTTGATTTCATGGCAGACAATAATGTCTTGCTAATGTATCCCAATGAATATGATGAGAACAACAAAATCCCGGCCGCGAAATGGATCGAAATCCCACAAAGTGGATATCGTTTTACCGTCTATGGCTTGCCCGGCGCTGAAGTCACCACCGAAACCTTGTTTGGTATCTTCTGTGTCAATCCGATCGCCGGGATCGAGGATTTTCAGAACCTGCAACCCAAAGACCAGGTGCCCGGGGCCATCGTGCCCGGAGACAGCTTTGCCGATTTTCAGAAATGGCTGGCTCGCGTACCGCTCTCACAACGGGCGGAACAGGCCCTGCAGATCCATATTGTTAAGGACTAATTCGTTCTCTTTTGACAACAATCGATAGAAACCATAGATAATAACCCTGTATGAAAAACAAGCGTTTGCTGCTGGTCAATCCCTGGATCGCAGACTTTGCCGCCTATGATTTGTGGGCCAAGCCGGTGGGGTTGCTCTATATTGCCAAATATTTACGCGCTGCCGATTATGAGATCAGCCTGCTCGACCTGCTGGACCGCGAAAAATGGGGCCAAAAATCCACGCGCTACGCTCCTACCGGGCGGGGAAAATATTTAAAAACACCGCTCCCAAAACCCAAACCGCTGCAGGACATCCCCCGGCAATACGGACTCTACGGGGCCCGGCCGGAACAACTACAGAACCATTTATCCAAAGCAACATCGCCAGATGCTATTTTAGTAAGTTCCCACATGACTTACTGGTATCCCGGAGTGCAATATACTGTCCAGCTGTTGCGGCAATATTTCCCTGATACCCCCTTAATCCTGGGGGGCATTTATGCCTCCGTCTACCCGGAACATGCCCGCCAGCTGATACAGCCTGATTATCTGATCACCGGCTACGGCGAAAAGCAGGTGCTGCAACTGCTCGACAGTCTTTTCCATAAAGAGCGGGATTATTCGGTGCTGCCTGACTTTGATGATTCCGGGGCTTTACCCTGGGACCTGTATAAGAACCTTAAGGCGGTGGCCTTACAAACTTCGCGGGGTTGTCCTTATCAATGCTCCTATTGCCTGACCCCTAAAC